>CAJTJP010000015.1 GCA_910576855.1 Erysipelotrichales bacterium | reverse complement strand
CAATATGACAAAGACGAAAATCACAAAGCCTAATGATTTGAAGTATTTAGGTTTTGGATTCTACCACGATAAAACCATAGGAACATGGAAACTGCGAGCACATGAAAGCAGTATAAAGAAATTCAAACAAGCACTGAAAAGACTTACGATAAGGAAAAATCCCATGAAAATGGAAGAGAGAATCAGAAAGCTGAATCAAGTAATCAGAGGATGGATAAACTATTTTTCGATATGCAATATGAAAACATATATGAAAAAGATAGATGCCCATTTGAGAACAAGATTGCGAGTGATAATCTGGAAGCAGTGGAAAGTGCCAAGCAAAAGGCAGTGGGGCTTACAGAAACTTGGAATCGGAAAAGATTTAGCAAGACAGACATCTTATATGGGAAACCACTATCAATGGGTCGTAACGAAAACATGTGTAGTGAGAGCAATCAGTAAAAGAAAACTAACCCAAAAAGGATTAGTCAGTTGCCTAGATTACTATACGAAGCAACATACTTTGAATTTGAAACGAACCGCCATGTGCCGAACGGCATGCATGGTGGTGTGAGAGGGTAATTAAATTTACCCTACTCGATTGCGGTTAAAAGAAAATTGAGCCTACACATTTTCCCTCTTTCAGCATACGCTATGGAGAATGTGGAGGTATGACAATGGATATCAAGGTCATGAAATTCGGCGGAACTTCCCTTCGCAGCGAGGCAACAAGAAAATATGCGTATCGTCATATCATAGAGGCTACCGAGAATTCCAAGGTCGTTGTCGTTGTTTCGGCTATGGGACGATATCCGGATGCTTATGCGACTGATACGCTGTTATCAATGGGCAGTGAGCTGTTAAGTAAAGAGGAGCGTGCCAAGCTTGTTTCCATCGGCGAACAGCTTTCGGCAATCAAAATATGCAGTGAGCTGTTGGAACAGGGAGTGCGTGCTTTTTCCTTGAATTTTATTGAAAGCGGAATCCGTACCGATAATAATTATGAATATGCCAAGGTGATAAAACTTGATAATAAAGAAATAAAAATGAAATTAAATGAATATGATGTTATTGTGGTAGGCGGATTTATCGGCACCTCTTATGAAAATCGGGTGACGACATTGGGACGCGGCGGTAGTGATTACAGTGCTGTTTTATTTGCGCATATGCTGCAGCTGAAGGAGGTCGACATTTATACCGATGTTGACGGTGTATATGACCGCGATCCGAAGCTGAATGAATATGCGGTGCGCTATGACCGATTGACATATGATGAAATGCTGAATATGAAAAGTCGTGTGCTGCATGATCGCAGTGTGATTTTCGCCAAAAAGCACAATATTAAAATTTATTTAAAGGGAACATTTTCCAATCATTCAGGTACGGTGATAGAAGGGTGAAAATATGGATAAGAAACAAGCCGGGATTTTAGGGGCATCTGCATGGCTTGCCAGAGAATTGGCTCAATGGCTTAAAAAATGGCGTTTTCCGTATGATATCGTTTTATTTGATGAAGCTGAGGAATGCGGTAAAACATTGGAATATCAGGATCAGTATTATCCGATTCATCGCTATGATGATGAAGCGCTTTTCGCTTGTACGATCGTTTTTGACTGCGTTGGCAAGGCAGATGAGCTGTTGGATTCAAAGACACAGGAGCATATGTGGGTTTTGCGCTTATGCGGCTGTGATAAGGTGGGAAAATTAGTGCTTCCCTCACTCAATTTAGAGACGATAAGCAATTCGGATCATAATCTTCGAATACCTACCGCTGCCTTTGCGATGTTTGCGATGATTCTTTCCGTATTGAAAACAAAGCATACATTACAGCGCAGTGTGCTTACCTCGCTGCACAGTGTTGCGGAGGTCGGTGATGAGGGGTGTAAGGACTTGTTGGAGCAGCTTCGTGCCTATGCTTCGGGTCAGGAACCGGAATCCGATATTTTCCCGTTAAAGAATGCCTATCAGCATTTACCGCTGTTGTTTCAAACGATTCCGCAGACCTCTGATTTCTGTGACGGCGGAAGCAGTGAGGAGGAACTGCGCTTTCAAAGCAATCTCGAACAGGTGCTTGATACAAAACTTGATATTTGTGCAACGTGTGTTCGTGTTGCCGGATTAAGGGGATTGTCGATGAGTCTTGCCTTTTTATGTGAGGAGGAGGTAGACCCTGAGGCAATCACGGATTTATTCGCTCAGGACCCTAATATGATTTGTTTTGATGATATCACGCATAATATGTATCCGATCTGTGCAGATGTCATTCATGATTATCGCGTATATATCGGCAGAATGCGCCGCAGTGATCCGCATGTGCTTGCGATGTGGGCTGTTTGTGACGATCTTGCCTTGCGCTGCGGAATTGCGGTGAAAACAGCGTTTTATGTGATTCATAATTTCATTGAAAAGGATTGAGGATAGCGTATAAGGTGCCCGAATGCGGGCTTTTTTTGTATCAGCGAAAGCGATGTATTGAGGTATCGGAAGTGAAATGCCAAACAGTCCAATGAAAAATCGCCAAACGGTCTAATAAAACTATGCCAAATAGTCTAATAAAAATAAGCCAAATAGTCTGATTTATGTTGAATAAACTAAAAAAAACTGGTAAACTAACAGTGAGAAGGTGATGATAATGAATAAATATATGGCAAGAACAGCGGATAAAATAATCGCAGAACGCTTAGAATCCATCGGGGCAATATTGATTGAGGGACCTAAATGGTGCGGTAAGACGACAACAGGAAAGCATATGTCAAAAAGTGTGATTGAAATGGATAAGCCCGATCTGACGAAGCAGTACTGTGAAATGGCGGAAATAAATCCTTCCAATCTATTAAAGGGTGAAACTCCTCATATGATAGATGAATGGCAGATTGCACCCAATATATGGAATGCGGTTCGCTATGAGGTGGATCAAAGAGAGGCGTTTGGACAGTTTATTTTAACAGGATCAATTGTACCGCGCAAGCTTGATGCTTCCACACATACGGGAACCGGGAGAATCGGAAGAATAAGAATGAGAACAATGAGCTTATTTGAATCAGGTGATTCCTCAGGAGAAGTATCTTTATTCAATTTGTTTCAAGGAGAAAATATCAACGGAACAGATACACACGATTTGGATTCTATCGCGTTTTTGATTTGCCGGGGCGGCTGGCCAAGGTCAATTACGGTTCCGCATAAGCCTGCGTTACGTCAAGCTTTTGATTATTTTGATGCGATTGTTAATGACGATATTAACAGGGTTGATGAAGTGAAAAAAGACAGCGAAAGAACAAAAAGACTGTTAAAGTCATATGCAAGAAATGTATCTTCTCAGGCCAGTTTGGATGCCGTGCGAGAGGATATCATCGCTAATGACATTGAATCCTTCAGTAAATCTACACTATATTCTTATATAGATTCTTTGAAAAAAATATTTGTGATTGAGGATTCCCCGGCATGGAATCCTAATCTACGCTCAAAAACTGCGATAAGAACTACTGAAACCAGATATTTTACGGATTCATCGATTGCTACGGCGGCGTTAGGACTCGGACCGAACGATTTAATCAATGATCTGCATACTATGGGTTTTATGTTTGAAAATCTTTGTATACGTGATTTGCGCGTATATGCGGACAGCTTGGACGGACAGGTTTACCATTACAGGGATAAAAGCGGCTTGGAGTGTGATGCAGTTATCCACTTAAGAAACGGAGAATATGGCTTGGTGGAAATCAAGCTTGGCGGAGATAAGCTGATACAAGAGGGGGCTGAAGCTTTAATAAAGCTATCTGATAAAATAGATACCGACAGAATGAAAAAGCCTTCCTTTTTAATGGTGTTGTGCGGTGTGGCTCCGTTTGCCTATCAGCGAAAAGACGGTGTATTTGTCGTCCCCGTAGGCTGCTTAAGGGATTAATGAAGATATCAGGGTAATTGCCGAACAGCTTTGTTTGTATTGCATAATGGGCATTACATTAATATTATTATGTCGTGAGTAAGTCGTGAGAAAAAGAAGTGAACTTGTGTGCAATACCTATTTCAATAGATAATTTATCAAATAACATTTTACCAATGCCAAGCAGCTTACTTCAAAAAGTACGGAAAAGATCTGTTACAATAATCTGCTTACTAAAATAAACTTTTACCCATATCTTTTTGTGTATAAACCAACATTTACCATTGTAAATTGCATGCTTTTTGACTATAATAAAGATGGAAATGAGAGGAATCATAATGACTAGTATAATCATGGTAAAGGATTTGTTGAATGAAGAAAGAGTAAAGACTTTGGCATATGTACTGGATAATGCCGGTATTCAGCATGAAATTCACTTGTCACAGAGCGTTGTGCTTGTAGACGGTGATAATGATGTGATCAGAAAAGCGAAGCAGATGATTTCAGAGCATGGCTTTGAGGTTATTTAAGTATTCGAAAAGAATGGTTCTTAAGGATCATTCTTTTTCAGTGAATGAATAAATGTTAAAATAATGAAAAATTTCAAATTGAAGCACTTTAAATATAAAATTCTTTTTGTGTTATCTTTAGGTGATAAAATGCTTAAATATCGTTTGTTCATGCGGTATTTAAGCACTTTTTCAATGGTTAAAACAAAATGCGTTGGATCCTTAAATTGATAAAAATTTATTTTATTTTACGATAAGATATTGACATATGTAAAAATATTGAATAATATTAAAAAAAGAAGGTGAAGCTGTGAATATGAAAAAACTAAAAGATTCCGAATTGATTCAAAAGCTGAACTTACAGGATGAAGCAGCTTTTAATGAGCTGTATGCGCGTTATCATAAGCTTGTATATTATATCGCATATCAAAATACAAGATGTGAGGCAGATGCCGAGGAAATCAAACAAGAGGTGTTTTTAAAGGTGCTTCGCTATGCGGGGGATATCAAGGATTACAGTCGTTTTAAATATTGGCTCGTCACGATCACACATAATGAATGCAAACGCTTGTTTCGTTCAAACAGAGATAAGGGAATGGATGAAGCAGGTTTGGATCAGCTGTATATACAAACAGAGGAGCGCCGTGAATTTCTGCCTGAGGAAAATTTACGTTATCAACAGGATATGGATGTTTTAATGTCATGTATGCTGAAGCTGAGTGATGAACAGCGTGAGGTTATTACCTTGAAGTATTTCGGACAGCTTTCCATCGATGAAATTGCCGAAATGCTGAATATCCCGAACGGAACGGTAAAGAGTCGTATGGCTAATGCCAAAAAGCTGTTAAAGGCTGATGTTGAGGAATATTGTCGTCGTAATGATATTAAACTGACTTTTCGCGGGGAACAGCTTCTTGCGCTATGCTCCGTATGGCTGTTGAACGATAGTCATAAGTCCCTTTTCATGCTACCGTTCTTTACCAAAGAGCACTTCGGCAGTTTCTTTCATACGACCTTTATTTTAAAGACAGGCATTGTAATCAGTATGGTTGCATGTACATTATTCGGATCGATTATCGTTAAGGATCACTTTTTTGATTCGGAATATCAAACCTATGAAAAGGATGCGGCTTTTGATGCAAAGGAAAGCTATCGCATATTAAAACAGTGGGCGCATTGTGAGCGTGAGCTGAGTGAAAAAACACAAGCGGAAAAGGATGAAATGCGTCCTTTATATGAACAAATGAAGCAGCACGGAAATTTATATTACATTCTTTTAGAGCGTTATTGGAACTATTCTTTTTAATATTTTAAAAAATTTAAAGAAATTTTGACCCTTTTTTCGATGTAGTGTATCTCATTGATGAATCTCTAGCTGATAGAATACTGTATTTGCGAAAGAATAGCATACAAAAGGATTCTGATAAACGGTGAAGTCTATGGGCTCATTATCCGTAATATGCCGGGCAAAGCCTTGTTGTATTTATGAAGTAGGCTTTTAGTATCATTTAAATATAGTAAACAATGTTTATTGTTTTCGTTGGTTAAAGTTGAAGAAAGGAGAATGATTATGCGGAAAAGGCTTTTACTTGGATTACTCACTTTCGGTATGGCTTTTTCTATGGCATATTCTTATTACAGCTATAGCTTAAATGCCGCTGTGAATTCAAATACAACAGGAGCGAATATTACTTATCGAATCAATCGCGCTCCGACTAATTTAAGTGGTCCCAAAACAGATATTGGTTTTAAAATAGGTGATAAAATAGCGATTGAAGCAGGAGGCGGAAATAATGCTTGGCAACTTCAAAAGCTTAAAAATTATACGACTTATAATTGTTCGGTTACACTTCATCAAGCTGCAAAACCATCGCGCTGTTCAAGAACGGCAATCAACGCGTGGTTATCTCTTTCTACAAAAGCTTTGGTTTCTAATATAATATTTACGAATTATACTAATATGAAGACATTCCCCTGGCTTGTATTTACCGATCAAACAAAATACTATGGATGGAGTATAAATGAAGCTACATACAGATTTTCAACATTGCCTTACCGCAATCAAATGTCTGTCAGTTATATTGAAACATTTAATACACAATTAGATCTCACAAATGATAAAAGCCTAATAACATATAATGATGAAGGGGATTTCTTTGATGAAGTTTATAATGTAAGAGGACTTCATCAAAACAATATTCTGGCGATGATAATCAGTGGAATGGGACCTGACAGCTTCGGTAAAAAGAGCTTTTTGCCTAATAAATACACGTTGGATGACTTGAATGATTCTCAGCGCAAATATACTTCAGATTACTGGCTAGCTCATGCTTTTTCAAATCCTACAGGACATGAAGCCGGTGATTCAAATGATAAGGTAGTGGGTGCAACAGGTGTTTCCACACGTTTCTCACAAAATCGTACAGCGGCAGGAAATGTTAAGGTAGATAATATCTTTGCACTTTATGGGAGTGTTCGCCCGGCGGCATACATTGATTTGAATAACGCAGTGTTTGCGGCTTCAGCTTCTACAGGGACAAGTTCAATCAGTGCCATTAAAGCAACACCGGCAAATTTATTATCTACTTCGAGCCATGTAGTAAATGATACGGCTGCTTATGGTGATATGATTGTTCGCTTGTTAGACACATCAATGACAGCGAGCTTGAATTCAACAGCGCCTTTCTATCATGTAAGTGAGAGTCAACCGTTGAATAAGCAAAATAATCTATTTGCGACTGCAAAAGGAACAAAAATAAGATTGAAGGCCTCAGGCTCAAACGGCGGAACAATTTCAGCGGTGATATTCGATAATCAAGGAAAGCCGTTGTATTATGCACCACTAGGAGCGGCTTCAGGCGGTGAAGCGTTATATGAGGTTGATACAAGCAGTTTGGCAGAGGGACAATATCAAATCGCAGTAGTAAATGAGGTTTTGCCGACTAATCGTGAACCAAGTAAATCATCGGCATTTTCCCAAGCCTATAATCTGTTAATTACCAAAGAGGTAACAGTAAATGTTACTCCTAAGACAGGCTTAGAGGTCGGTAAGAATGTAAATCAAAATGATGTAGTGGCAACCTATACGACAAGCAACGGTGTAGCACCGATTACGACAACATTAGTCAGTGATATAAGTGTTAGCGGACATGAAAATGATTATCAGTTATTTTCAATCTCTAACGGAAATGTGATAGTGAAGGGACCGAATGGATTAAATGCCGGAGATTATTATTTCAAAATTAATGCGAAGGACAGTAACGGAGATCCCGTAAACGGAGTAAATTCAGCCACCGTCCATGTCGTAGTAGGGAAGACGAATTTAACGGTTGCCTTCGATGATGCGAATATAACGAAAAAGTCAATTGATGAAGCAAAAACATCATGGAATGAAACTGCGACAGCGAATCCAAGTGCGGGTACTGAGGTGACGTACAGTGTGAGCGGCGGAGATATTTCCTTGATAACGATCAATCCAAATACAGGAGCGATAACCTATGCAGGGAATAATGCGTACGGTAAAGTGAAAATAAAGGCAACGGCAGATGATGATCCAAGCAGTGGTAAGGACAACTACAATCCTGCCTTCAGCGAAAAGGAAATCATTATCTATCGAGGAGTAGACGGAAGTGTGACACCGGACAGTAATTCATCAAGTACCCAAACACCGACCTTTACGACTGCTGATTCTAATATTAAAGTAAACGGAATCATCGGTACAATCAGAGGAAGTGCAGGAACACCGGATACGATCGGCGGTAATACAACGACGTATATGTACGGTCTAAAGACAGGAGTGGGGGATGCAGGCTTCTTCAGCGTAGATGCGAATACGGGGGTTATTAAGACAACAGCGAAT
Organism: Erysipelotrichales bacterium; assembly: GCA_910576855.1. Classification (GTDB taxonomy): domain Bacteria; phylum Bacillota_I; class Bacilli_A; order Erysipelotrichales; family Erysipelotrichaceae; genus C-19. Next base: position 66,322 of record CAJTJP010000015.1, on the reverse strand, counting down.
CTGGGAGTAAAAACCTATTCTATAACGGTAACGGTATCGGATAAGTGGAGTACAAAAGAAATCCCTGTAACTATCAATGTCGGGATGTCAGCGGCAGAAAATTTGAGGTTTTATGAAAACAGTACCTCAAGTACAATTATCAATTCGAAAAGCGCAAAGGTGACGGATACGAATGTAACAGTGTTTGCGACGGTTAAGGGAAGCACGAATATGAATCCTGTCACATATAAAATCAAGGATGGTTCAACCAATATCATCGAGGTCAATCCAAACAGCGGAGCGGTTACGATTCACGGAGTCGGAACGGTAACGATTGTCGCGGAGAAACAAGGGGCAAGCGGGCAGGCAGATGCGCGTACTGAGCTGACCTTCACGGTAACGGCAGGGGCACAGAATTTCATCTATACCGACAGCGCAGGAAATGAGCTTCCGAAAAGCGGCAGTAATTATTCGGCGAAAACGGAAACGTATGAACCGAATAAATCATTCCAATTATATACCGCAGGAAATCCAACGGGTAGTACAGTCTCGTATCAGCTAAAGGCAGGAAGTCCTAGCGATGTGATATCGGTAGATTCGAGTGGATTAGTAACGATATTAAATGCTTCCTTGAATAATCAAATGGGCAGGGTCATTGTTCAGGCAACCAGTCGTGATCCAAGCGGAAACTATGCAGATAAAACGATTGAACTGCCGATCAATATAGAAAAAGGTACAAGAACAATCAGCTTCAAAGAGAATCCGATTTACGCAGTAAGCGGAAACGGCAGTGTTACTCCTGTCATAGAGGTAGACGGTGTCATTGATACCGATGGTGATGTATTGATCGAGGTAGATCACAACGAGGATAGCTCTATCGCATGGACCAATGATAATAAGACGATCGAATATGACTACAGTGAACCAAATCCAAAGGATATCAAGATACATGCGACAAAGCCGATGGATCGAAACTATAAAGCGGCAGAGGCAGACGGTGTCCTTCATATCATGGGGCCTGATGAGAATGTACTGGCAATCACAAGTCCGGGAAAGATCACTTACGGCGATCACTTCACAATTCGAAGCAGTCAATATGACGCGGACAGTACAAACGTACAGTATAAATTTGAGATAGATGATACCACGTATATCTCAAGCCCCACCGTAAACGGAAACAGTGCCGCGTTTGATGCGAAACAATTCAGCGGAAGCAATAAAACAACGATCATGGTGACAAGAACGGCAGACGGAGAAACACCGTTAAGTAAACAGGTGCAAGTATCGGTACTACCGAAGCCGATTGAAATCGTCATTGATGATAAAGAAAAGCTAAAGGGAGAACAAAATCCAAGCTTGACCTATCAAGATTTCAAAAACAAGTTAGTTTCATGGAACGGTGTACAGGATGTAATACAGGCAAATGATATCAAGCTGAGCACAACCGCAAAAACAGACAGTAATGCAGGAAGCTATCCGATCAAGGGAGATGCGAACACATTAAATAAGACCTATCCAAACTATAGCTTTAGCTTTAAAGAAGGCACTTTAACTATCAAAGAGGAAGCCATTGCGGATGATTGGTATCACTTAGAATTAGATGACGGAAACAACACTGCCTATACAGGTGATTGGACAAATCAAAACGTCAATATTATCAGCGATCATAATGAGTACATTAACCTATCCTTAGATCAAAGCACATGGAATCCAAGTCAAGTCACAATCATAAGCGAAGGTGAGATTAATCAAAGCTTTTGGATGAAAAAGGATAGTGGAGCTATCACAAAAGAAAAACAAGAAATCATCAAGATAGACAAAACAGCACCGAGCGTAAAAAACATCAAAGCGAAAGATACCAACAACAAGCTACAGGATATTATCAATAAAATCAGTGGCGGAATCTTCTTTAAACCGGGAACGTCATTTGAGGTAACGACAACTGATGCGAAGGATGATTTGAAGGTCAGCGGCACAAAGGAAATCGCTTATAAGGTATACAAAACAGAGAAACAATCAAGAGCCGGAGATGAGCTGATCAAGGATGGAACCTTGACAGTAACCAATGAAAAGGCAAGCATCACAATCAGCGAGCTGACCGGAAGCTACAAGGTATGCGTAATAGCGACTGACAATGCAGGTAACACGAATACCGAAAGCTGTCATGAGGTAGAGCTAAAGAAAATCGATGTTGACGTAGACGATGATGGTAAGCCTGACTTCAATGATCCGGATGGAGATGGCTGTCCTGATCTAAACATTAAATGGAAAGATCCTGAAAATCCTGATAAATGGATTGTGGTAAACGGAGATCGAAATTATGACGGACTTCCTGATTTAAACATTGACAGTGACGGAGACGGTAAACCTGACTTGAATATCGATACCGATAATGACGGTAAGCCCGACCTTAACCTTGTGATTCTAAAAAAAGGTGAATGGAAGCCAACCAAGTGCGTCAAGGCAGACCCAGACAACGGAATTCTTGAGGAGTATTGTACAGGTACAAGTGTTAAAGCAGTAATCAATGTCGATACCGATGGTGATGGCATACCGAATATCAACGTTGATAATAAGGGAGATTTCAAGCCTCATATCAATATCTCAAAGGATGGAAAATCACCTATTATCAATATTGCGAAAATCCACGACTGGAAACCAAATAAGAATTACAATAAGAGTACTTATACTTATGACAGTATCGGTAAAGATGATGTAAAGTCTGAGTTGAATATTGATACAGATGAAGATGGTTATCCGGATATCAATCTTGATATAAATAACGATGGTGTCCCTGATTTAAATGTTGACATTGACGGCGATTATATCCCCGATATGAATATAGACAGCACTGGTGACGGTAAGCCTGATATCAACGTAGATACGGATAATGACGGTAAACCGGATACTAATTTAAAAGAGATCACCGAGTGGAAACCTGAGAAAAACATAGATGGTGATTTCCCATACGATACAATGGATTTCAGTATTACAGAGGAACCGATTGAACCTAGTAAACCAAACACTTCGGTAAAAGGACAGTATAATCCGGCTGCCAGTATGGGCGGAGCATTAACAGGAGATGAAACAAATCTATCATTGTATATAGGAGTAATACTAATCACAAGTGTTATCGCAGGTCTTATATACAAAAAACAGAAAGATACATTTTAATAAATAAAAGTCTAATTAGGTAGACGATTCTGAACAGGTGTTTTTAAGTTAAAAATGCCTGTTTTTTTATTCAGAAACATATATTTCAATAACATTTTCCTATCTCTCTTTAATTCTACATTTGTAGACAAAAGAGAAAGGAAGAATCCCTATGTTAAAGCAAGTAATTTCAGCAATGATAGGCAAGGTAACTGCAAAATCCAAAGGTGTTAAACCGTGGATTTCAGAAACCGATAACGATTATTAGAAAGGTGATGGGATATGAAAAAAATATTAATAACTGCATTTTGCGTATTGAGTAGTCTTTTTGTGTTTGCATACCATAAATCACAATTAAATGCTGCTCCTGTTTCCCATCCTTATTATAATGTAGGCGATGCTTTTGAAAGAACAAGCTCCTCATCTTTTATCATGGGAGGATTAGAATGGACCATTGTTAACACCGATCCCATAAACCAAAAAGCATATATATTATCTAAAAACTTGTCTTATTATGCAGGCTGTGGAGGGAGAGATGTTTATCCGTCAGGTGTTGATTCATGTACTGCGACGGCAAACTCATTGTATGCTGCCGATACTACGAATGATGATATGGGAGAATACGTGGAGAGAATAAACGGTAAAGGCACATTAGTTGTTCCAGATGCTGAATTTTATAATAAAATGACTGTAAATGAAACTTATTTTGCCGGTTTGGATCGAGTTTCCGAGTTTTATCATTTTTGGGTTGATGAGTTTTCAGGATCGAGAAGAATTGCTTACAGTAGTTATAGTTATTCCGGAAGTCCTTTTTCAAAAGACGGTATTACTTATAATAGGCTGTTTGTATTTACGGATCCTTCCTGCGGTATTATGGCAGGACAGGAAATTGATCTTCCGCAAAAAGGAATTATTAAAACAATTTCATCAGATAATATGAGTATTACTTTACAAACAACAGATTCAAAGAATGGCGCAAACCAAACCATTGCGAATATCAGTACGACTGAGGGGGATGGTCCGTATCACTTCTATATCTATGATACAGATGCACGCGGAAGCGGTACGTATACAAATGCTTCGAGTTATTTTACACTTAATGCTAACGAAGCGGACGGAACAGCGAAGGTTAATATAATAAATAAATTGCCTGAAGGGGACTATTACTTTAAGGTAAGAGTGGTTGATGAGAGTGTAAATAATAAGTTGTATTATGATGCTGATGACTTTACGAAAGATCCATATCGAACTAAGGAAACAGGCGTTATTCATGTTTCAGTAAAGAAAGTAACGCCGACGATATCTTTTAATGATTCAGGTACAACGAAAAAATCAATCGCAGATGCTGCTACAGCTTGGAATGAAACAGCGACTGCGACTCCAAGTACAGGGACTAAGATAACCTATAGTATTACGGGTGGTGATGTATCACTGATTACAATTAATCCTGATACAGGAGCGATTACTTATACAGGAAGCAATGCGTTCGGTAAGGTAAAGATAAGGGCAACGGTTGATGATGATCCGACAACGGGAAATGATAATTATAATTCTGCCTTTGTTGAAAAAGAAATCGTGATCTATCGAGAGGTAGACGGAAGTGTGAGACCGCATGCCAATTCATCAGATACAACGATACCTACCTTTACTGCTTCTGATTCCAATGTCAGAACAGGGGGTATCATCGGTACGATTCACGGAACACTCGGTACACCCGATACGATAGGCGGAAGCACAACGACATATCATTATGGCTTAAAGCCGGGAGTAGGCAATGCGAGCTTCTTTAGTGTCGATCCAAATACAGGTGTCATCAAGACAACAGCGAATTTAGGAGTAAACAGCTATCATATCACAGTAACAGTAAGTGATAACTGGAGCACAAAGGAAATACCGGTGACAATCAATGTCGGAATGGCAGCGGCAGAGAATCTGAAGTTTTATGAGAACAGTACATCAAATACAGTGATAACCTCAAAGAGTGCGTGTTTGACAGATACAGGAGTGACGGTCTACGCGACAGTCAAAGGAAGCACCAATAATAATCCTGTCACTTATCGAATCAAGGATGGCTCAACAAATGTAATCACAGTGAATTCAAGCAGCGGAGCGATAACGATCAACGGGGTAGGAACGGTCATCATTGTCGCAGAGAAAAACGGAGCTGCAGGACAGGCAAACGCAAGTGCTGAATTGACCTTCACGGTAACGGCAGGGGCACAGAATTTCATCTATACCGACAGCGCAGGAAATGAGCTTCCGAAGGATGGAAGCAGCTATAAGGCATACAGTGAGGTATATGCGCCAAACAAAACCTTTCAGCTCTATACGGCAGGAAATCCTACAGGAAGTAGTGTAACGTATCAATTAAAAGCGGGAAGTCCTAGCGATGTGATATCAGTAGATGCGAATGGATTGGTAACGATATTGAATGCTTCATTGAATAATCAAATGGGCAGGGTGATTGTACAGGCAACCAGTCATGATCCTACAGGAAACTACAGCGATAAAACAATTGAATTACCAATCAATATAGAAAAGGGTACAAGAGTCATCAGCTTTAAAGAAAAACCAATCTATGTGACGAACGGAAAAGGCAAGGTAACACCTGTCACAGAGGTCGATGGAGTCGTAGATACCGATGGCGATGTACTGATAGAAGTAGATACTAACGAGGATCACACCATCGCATGGACAAATGATAATAAAACAGTCGATTATAACTACAGCGGAGAAACAGGAAAAGATATCAAGATTCATGCGACAAAGCCGATGAATCGAAATTATAAAGCTGCGGAAGCGGATGGAACGATTCATATTATGGGACCTGATGAAAACATCTTAGCGATCACAAGTCCGGGACAGATCATCTACGGTGATCACTTTACGATAAGAAGCAGTCAATATGATGCAGACAGCACGAATGTACAGTATACCTTCGAGGTTGATAAGACAACCTATATCTCTAGTCCAACAGTAAACGGCAACAGTGCCGAGTTTGATGCGAAACAATTCAGCGGAAGCAATAAGACAACAATCACAGTGATAAGAACAGCGGACGGAGAAGCACCGTTAAGTAAACAGGTACAGGTAACTGTACTACCGAAGCCGGTTGAAATCATCATTGATGATAAAGAAAAGCTAAAGGGAGAACAAAATCCAACCTTGACGTATCAGGATTTCAGAAGTGAGTTAGTATCATGGAACAGCGTGCAGGATGTAATACAGGAAAATGATATAAAGCTAAGCACAACCGCAAAAACAGATAGTAACGCAGGAGCATATCCAATCAAGGGAGATAGTAATACATTAAACAAGACTTATCCAAATTACAGCTTTATCTTTAAGGAAGGAACCCTCACAATCATTGAGGAAACTATCGAGGATGATTGGTATCACTTGGAGTTAGACGACGGAAACAACACCGCCTATACAGGTGCATGGACAAACAAGGATGTGAACATCATCAGCGATCATAATGAGTATATCAACATGTCCTTAGACCAAAGCACATGGAAGGCGAATCAAGTCACAGTGACAAGAGAAGGCGAAACAAACCAAAGCTTTTGGATGAAAAAGGACAGTGGAGCAATCACAAAAGAAAAACAAGAAATTATCAAGATAGACAAGACAGCTCCAAAGGTAAAGAGCATTAAAGCCAAAGATTCAAACAACAAGCTGCAGGATATCATCAATAAGCTAAGCGGCGGAATCTTCTTCAAACCGGGGACTGCATTTGAAATCATAACGGATGATTCCAAAGACGACCTTAAGGTAAGCGGGACAAAGGAAATTAGTTATAAGGTATATGAATTAATCAACGGAAGTGAACAGGAAATAAAGAACGGAACACTGACTGTTACAAACGAGAAAGCCAAAATCACAATAAGTGAAACGATAGGCAAATACAAGGTATGCGTAATCCCTACAGACAATGCAGGAAATACAAATACGGAAAGCTGTCATGAGGTAGAGCTAAAGAAAATCGATGTTGATGTAGACGGTGATGGTAAGCCTGATTTCAATGATCCTGATGGTGACGGTTGTCCTGATTTAAACATTAAATGGAAGGATCCAGATGATGAAACCAAATGGATCGTCATCAACGGAGATCGAAATTATGACGGACTTCCTGATTTAAACATTGATAGTGACGGTGATGGTAAGCCAGATTTGAACATCGACACAGACAATGATGGCAAACCGGATCTTAACCTTGTTATTCTAAAGAAAGCCGATTGGAAGCCGACAAAGTGTGTCAAACAAGATATTGATAACGGTATCCTTGAGGAATACTGTACAGGAACAAGTGTTAAAGCAGTAATCAATGTCGATACCGATGGTGATGGCATACCGAATATCAACGTTGATAATAAGGGAGATTTCAAGCCTCATATCAATATCTCAAAGGATGGGAAATCACCTGTTATCAATATTGCGAAAATCCATGATTGGAAGCCGAGTAAGAATTACAACAAAGGCACGTATTCTTATGACAGTATCGGTAAAGATGATATAAAGCCTGAAATAAATATTGATACAGATGGAGATGGTTATCCGGATATCAATCTTGATATAGACAATGACGGTGTTCCTGATTTGAATGTTGACATTGACGGAGATTACATTCCCGATATGAATATAGACAGCACAGGAGACGGTGAACCGGATATCAATGTTGATACAGACGGAGACGGTAAACCGGATGCTAATTTAAAAGAGATCACCGAGTGGAAACCTGAGAAAAACATAGATGGTGATTTCCCATACGATACAATGGATCTCACAGAAACAGATGAACCAAATCATGTTAAACCCGATACTTCGGTAAAGGGTCAATACAATCCTGCCACAAGCATGGGCGGAGCGAACACAGGCGACACTACTAATTTGTTGTTATTTATGGGTACTTGCTTTATCACATTGGCAGCGATGCTGTTTATCCTGTTTAAAACGGATATAAATAAAAATTAGCTGATGAAAAACCTAATAACCCACCGATAAACAATAAATAATCCATAAAATGCACCCTTTGAAATGACAAACGGTGCATTTTTCTGCGATTAGAAGATATACCGTCTTTTCTGTTCACAGATTCTGTAGGAATCATTGAGAAACTTTTCAAGCTGTGTTAAAATAAAGCCGTAAATACAGACTTAACGGATCAAAGGACGGGCATACATGGAACTTTCAGCACTGCGAATATCAGAAAAAAAACAAGCGATCTTAGCGACGATGAATATTCATTCTGTCCAAGATCTTTTAACGTACTATCCGTTTCGTTATGAAACAATAGAAGCCTTACCGTATGAACGATGGCAGAAAGAGGATAAGATAGCTTTATCGGGAATCATAATCACAAGAGCACGAGTGATCCGCTTCGGCGGTAAGCGCTCAATGACAAAGTTTAAAATTCTGAATAAAGACGGAGAATTCGATATTTCCTTATTCAATCGACCTTGGGTATCACAATTCAAGCTGAATGAAACGATTACGATTATCGGTAAATATGAAGGTAAAAATCGTATTACTGCCAATCAATACAACTTTAAGCCGTTAAAGGAACAGGTCGGTATGACACCTGTATATAATCTAAAGGATGGAATTACACAGCGTGATATCAAGTCATATATCGATAAAGCTTGGCAGGTTTTAGGAAATTCGATTACTGATTTTATACCGGATGCTTATATTCAAAAATATCGCTTGATATCAAGAAAAGAAGCAATCTATTTTATTCATCATCCGGAAAATCATGAAAGTGTGAAGCAGGCACTGCGCCATTTGAAATATGAGGAATTCTTACGCTTTCAGTTGATCATGCATGCGATGAAGGAACAGGAAAAGCTTGTAGTAAAGGGACATGCGAAGCAGTTTCAAAATGATGACGTATGGGAATTAAAGCACAGTCTTGCGTTTGAATTGACACGTGATCAGCAGCAGGCAATTGAGGATATTTTAACGGATTTGATGAGTGAAAAGGTAATGTATCGAATGCTTCAGGGAGATGTCGGCTGCGGGAAAACATTGGTTGCGGCATTCGGGATGTATGCTTGTATACTAGCCCATAAGCAGGCAGCCTTGATGGCACCGACCGAGATTTTGGCAAAGCAGCATGCGAACAGTCTGCGTAAGCTGTTTGCGGATTTTGATGTTGAGGTCGAGGTGCTGTATTCCTCATTAAAAACAGCAGAAAAGAATGCACTGTTAAAGCGATTGGCAGAGAATGAAATCGATATTTTGGTGGGTACGCATGCGCTGTTTCAAGAGGATGTCAAATTCTATGATTTAGGGATGGTCGTGGCAGATGAACAGCATCGCTTCGGTGTCGGTCAGCGGCGACGATTGATTGAAAAGGGCGACAAGGTCGATTTTCTGTTGATGAGCGCGACCCCGATTCCAAGAACATTGGCATTATCCTTATACGGTGATATGGATGTCTCAACGATACAGGAGCTTCCCTCGGGCAGAATGCCGATTACGACTAAGCTTGTCTCATCCTCATCGATGGGACCGGTGCTTCCCGATATCCTGCGTTTGATCGATGAAGGGAATCAGTGCTATGTCGTATGTCCCGCGATCGAAAAAAATGAGGATACGAATATTAAAAATGTAACGGAAATCTATGAGGGAATGAAATCGTCGCTCGGTAAAAAATATACGATTGCATTGCTTCACGGGAAAATGAATGCACAGGAAAAGGACGAGGTGATGCGTGACTTTAAAGCGCAGAACACACAGATTTTAGTTTCAACAACGGTCATTGAGGTCGGGGTCGATGTAGCGAGTGCCAATATCATGGTAATCTATGATGCGCATCGCTTCGGCTTATCGCAAATTCATCAGCTGCGCGGGCGAGTCGGGCGCGGCAATCAAAAGGGCTGGTGCTTTCTGTTGAGCGCAACAAAGGAAGCAGACAGTCTGCGCCGTCTGCGGGTGCTTGAACAAACAAGCGATGGCTTTGAGATCGCCCGATATGATTTGGCACTGCGCGGTCCCGGTGATATATTAGGCACAAGACAAAGCGGTGTGCCGGGCTTTATCTTAGGCGATGTGATACAGGATGCGAAAATTCTTGAGGTCGCACGTGATGATGCCGCCGCTATATGGAAGCGCGCCGAGCGCTATGCGCACATACGCTCCTATGTCAAGGAGCAGCTTGCCAAGGGTGCTTACTTGGATTAATTTAGAAAGAAGGAATACAATGAGTACGATCTTTGAATGGTTGGATTCACAGAATATCCGCTATAACAATAAACAAATGATTTTAGAGGCGTTGACGCATTCCTCTTATGCGAATGAGCATCGTCGTGTGAAGCGCGATAATGAACGCTTGGAATTTATGGGGGATGCGGTTTTACAGCTTTGGTCATCGAAAAAGCTGTTTTCGATACGTCCGCTTTTAAATGAGGGACGCATGACTACGCTGCGCTCTCAGCTTGTCTGTGAGGAGGCTTTGGCAGGTTACAACCGCAAGCTTGGCTTAGGGCAATATTTATTGCTTGGGGCGGGTGAGGAGCGAAACGGCGGCAGAAATCGTGATTCCTTATTAGCGGATATGTTTGAAGCGTTATTGGGCGCATTATTTCTCGATCAAGGGATGTATGCGATCGATATCATTTTAGAACAGGTTTTGACACCCGCCATCAGCTCTCCGAAAAGCGAGGCCTTGACAGATTATAAAACAAAGCTGCAGGAATATGTACAGGCAGATACAAGACAAACCGTGCATTATGAGCTTGTACGGATGGATGGTCCAAGCAACTGCCCCGAATTTGAGATGAATGTCTTATTAGAGGATATCGTATTGGGTACAGGTATCGGTACAAGCAAAAAACGGGCCGAACAAGCTGCGGCAAAGGCTGCATTTGAGAAAATGGTGAAATAACAGTGCTGTTTGTTTCATGATGAAGCAGACAGCTTTTTTAATATTCTATTATTGCTTCTGATTATTGAAAGGCTTTAAACGGGAAAAGTCTACAATGTGAAAATATGGTAAATTTCAAAAAATGAATCAGAAAAGGCTAACCTATGTTATAATAATAGATATGGAGTGATGGAATGAAAAAAATTAACGTACTGTTTTGTATATTCCTAATATTCTCAATTACATTAATGAGTAAACCGCAGACAACTATGGCAAAGGTACAGGATTTACAGGTAGAAAGCAGATATGTGACGATCTACAGCTTAAAGGATAAAAGTGCGATCTATGAGCTGAAGGCACATGAACAAATGTATCCTGCTTCCTTGACAAAGATCATGACGACATTGGTTGCGATTGAGCATATTGATGATTTACATAAGGAAATCGTACTTGGAAAGGATATCTTTGAGGGCTTGGCTGAGGAGGGAGCCAGCGTTGCCGGATATGATATTGACGATAAGGCAGAGTTGCTTGATTTGTTGTACGGTACGATGCTGCCGAGCGGAGCCGATGCTGCAAGAGCGATTGCGAAGCATGTGGCAGGCAGTGAGGAAGCCTTTGTGAAGCTGATGAATGACAGAGCTGAGCAAATGAAGCTTGAGCATACGCATTTTATGAATACGACCGGTCTGCATCATGATGATCATTATTCTACGACAGCGGATATGGCAAAGATTTTAGAAATTGCTTTGGAAAACAAGACCTTTTATGAAATTTTTACCGCTGATGATTTTACAAGTGCTGACGGTAAAATGCACTTTGTGAATACGAAGAACAGTATTTTAGATATCATACACGGGGATAAAAAAACGATTATGGGCTCTAAGACCGGCTTTACCTTGGAAGGCGGTTTGTGCTTGGCATCGTTGTTGAAAATCGATGGTGAGGATTATATATCTATCAGCGGTTATGCCGGAAATGATTTTTCAACGATGCAGCATTATAAAGATGCTGTTGCGATCGGTGAGTTTATTCAAACACAATATGAAAGAAAAACAGTGTATCATGCGAATGAGGCGATACATGCCGTGCCGATTACCTATGGAAATTCCGATGAGGTAGAAGTGGTTCTGCATGAGGATATAACGATGCTTGTGCGAAAGGACGAAAAATTAGAAGAGAGTATTCTGCAGAATACGATTATTGCGCCCGTAAATACAAGGGAGCCGATTGCGCAACTGCAGATCGGTTCGAAAAATGTTGCGGAAAAGAGAATGTATCCGCTGTATGCCGCAGAAACAGTATCACGAAATTGGATCGAATATTTATTTAACTCCAGGTGGTTTTACATATTTGTGATTCTGTTTTCGATATTAACATTGATCTTTTTTATCGGTAAGCCGCGTATTGTGCGCACCTGCCGCAGAATAAAGAGAAGACGATTAAGAAGCAAACAAAGAAGGGTGAGAAGATGAACGACAATCAAATCTATTGGGCTAAAGTGAAGCCGCAGGCAGTAATTCCAAGCAAGCGTGATGAGGATGCAGGGTATGATTTATATCCGTGCTTCGATGAGGACTATATCATGATTGCACCGCATCAGGTAAAAATGATACCGCTCGGAATTGCATCGGCGTTTTCCGATCGCTATGTCGTGCTGTTGAAGGAGCGCGGCAGCACAGGTACCAAAAACATCGCACAGCGAAGCGGTGTCATCGACAGCGGCTATCGCGGAGAATATATGTGTCCGGTGTCTAATTTAAATGACGATCATATCCTTGTGCTTGCCAAAGCACATGTGAATGAGGCACAACTTCCGAAAAGCGAGCTTGCGTATTGCATGATACCCTATGAAAAAGCAATCTGTCAGGCATTGATTTTAGAGCTTCCTAAGCTTGAAAATAAAGAAATCAGCTATGATGAGCTGTTAGAAATGCGCTCAGAGCGTATGGAAGGTAAATTAGGCAGCAGCGGCAAGTAAAAAAAGCTTGACACAGAAATAATCCATGTTATTATATAGAAGCTAAGGGAGTAGTTTGCGCAAGTTCATTGCGTGGTTAAGCCAACAACCGAAAAAATTTCTGGTTTTAGCCTTAATAAACAAGACTTATGCCATACTAGGCATAGGTCTGTTTTTTTTGAAGGAGTGAGAATATGATCTATCTTGTTTACCTTGCGTTAGCAATCGCCGTTGTTTTATTAGCCGTGCGCTTATCTTACTATGTCGATGTGCTCGATCGCAAAACCAATTTATCAGGAGCGTTTATCGGCGGAGTTATGCTTGCGGCCGTTACTTCATTGCCTGAGCTGTTTACCGCATTGACGGCAGTGATTGCGATAGATCGCCCGCAGCTTGTTCAGGGTGATATTTTCGGCAGCAATGTATTCAACCTTTGTGTGATCGGCGTATTGATTCTGTTTACCTATCAAAATTATCGTCGTTCAAGCTTAAGTAAAACGCATAAATCAACAATCATTTACAGCTTGATCATGTATGCATTGGCATTTATCGGCATGCTGAAGCCGATGGAAATTTCCTTGGGAGTGCTCAATGTAAATCTAATGAGTATTTTGATTCTTGTTGTTTACGGAATCAATGTATTGTTTATGAAAAATGATGAAAGCGCAGAAAATGAAAATGAGGACAACTGTCATCTCAGTGTGATACAGGTCGTAATACGATTTATTCTCTACAGTGTTTCCTTGGTCTGTGTAAGTATTTTATTGACCCATGTGACAGATCAAGTCGCAGAGGAATTGAATCTCGGCGCAACGGCAGCAGGAGCCATTTTCCTCGGTATCGCTACCTCATTGCCGGAATTGAGCGCATCGATCAATTTGGTTCGTATGAAAAACTACAATGCGTCCTTCGGCAATATTGTCGGAAGCAATCTGTTTAACTTCACGATCTTATGCTTCGCCGATTTGGTTTACAGCAAAGGCAGCATCTTTATTTCAGAGCCGCAGGCACTCAACTTATTAGGCTTCGGTGCATTGTCCTCGCTGCTTGCTTATCTGCTTATTCGCTTTAAGAAAAGCAAATGGCTGGTAATACTTAGTTGCATTCTGATATTGGCTTCCTATGTGCTAAGCATCGTGCTTTCCGTATAATACATAAAAATCACTCCTTGGCTATTCGCTCAAAGAGTGATTATTTTTATTATAGATCGATTGAATCAGCGGCAGCTGATCGCTTACATAGTATTCCAAACCATAGTTAAACGGCACGCCGTTTTTCATATAGGCCAGCACCGACATCAACAGCACCGGATGCTTATCTGAAATATGCAGGTCATTCGCAATCTCCTCAGGACATAAAATTGCCTCTAATCGCTGATCGGCAAACGCAAAGCTGATGTTCTTTTTTGCCAAATGGTCGTAAATTGATTCTGCGGCAATCGTTATCGTTAAATCCTCACATTGATGATAGATATAATATTCATGTACATAAACTACCGGAATATCATTGATACAGCGAATTCGCTTTACCTCCCACAGTGCTGCATTGATTTCAACCTTGAGCTTATCGGCCAACTCATGATCTGCCTTGATTAAATTGATTGTGACAGCTTTTGTCGAGGGCACAAATCCTCTGCGCAATGCTTCCTGCTTAAAGCCGTAGCCGCATTGAAAGGAAGCATAACGAGGCTTTTGTGATACAAAGGTACCTCTGCCCTTTTCTTTATACAGCACGCCTTGTGCAACAAGCTCATCCAGTGCTTTTCTTACCGTCATTCGTGAAACATGAAACATTCGACAGAATTCAGATTCAGACGGAATGATTTGTCCGGGGGAATAGAGCTTATTTTGGATATGATTTTCAATATACGCTGTAATAGCGTCTTTTTTATTTGTCATAGTGTTTCCTCCGGTGCTATTATAGCAATTTTTATTGCTTGTGTATAGCACTAAGACAGTAATTTTGTATTTACAACATGTATATACATGTGATATACTTTAATTAATCAACAGGTGAGGTGATACTATGAGCTTTGGCTTTGCGCAAAAGGTGATTACACCGAGTATTCCGTGTAAGCTGGCAGGCTATGCAGTGACACGAAATGCCGAAGCGGTTCATGATGATTTGTATGTAAAGGTATTTGTGTTTCAGCATGATCAAAAGCGATATGCGATAGCGGCATATGATTTATTGGCTGTCGATCATTTACTGATGAATCGGGTAAAGGAACGCTGTAAACAAAGTGGACTGCATTTTTCACAGCTTACCTTCTCTGCAATTCATACACATTCGGGACCGAGCGGAATCATTGACAGTAATCACGGCTTTTTAAAGGCAGCTAAAAGTCTGCTTGGTGAGGTGAATCAAGCTTATATTGAATATCTCTGTGAACAGACGCTTTGTGCTCTCGGTGAGGCAGTGAGTGAGCTGAGTGAGGGAAGTGTAAAGATTGCCTTTGGTGCATGTGAGGGTATCGGATCCAATCGCAATGATGCTGAGTTAGCGGGCGATCCTTCGCTTTGGATCATGGAAGCAAGGCATGAGGATAAAAAAGCACTAATCGTCAATTTTGCTTGTCATCCGACGATATTGAAGGCTGACAATTGTTATATCAGCAGCGATTTCTGCGGAGCGTTTGCGGACGCAATGGAAACGGAAGGCTATGCGATGTGCATGTATCTTAACGGAAGCTGCGGTGATATTTCCTCACGTTTCACAAGATGCGGCAGTAATTTTCAAGAGGTAAAGCGAATGGGCGATAAGCTTGCGCAGGCAGTCAAGCAGCTGCGCTCAAGTGTTGCGCCGTTTGAACTGCATACGCTTGTACATACAACGCTTTCACTTACACTAAAGGGTAGAGTACCACAATCGATTGATTCGGCAAAGACGATGGTAGAAAAGCGCAAGGCTGAGCTGGAACAGGGAAAAGCACGAGGACTCAGCACGCAAGAAATCCGTTTATTGGAAAATGCTGTGGAAGGCGCAGCGGCAGATTATTTGTTTGCGCTGCATGATGAAGGCATTCGAGAATATCCGCTGAATGTAGAAATGTTGAAGCTGAACGATGAAATTTTTATCGGCTTTCCCGGTGAGCTGTTTTCTCAGCTCAGTAATCCTTATGCGGATGCGCATACCCATTTTATCAGCTATACGAACGGCTATCAAATGTATATTGCCGATGCAGATGCTTATGATAAACACTATTATGAAGCCGCAAGCAGTCCGTTTGCGAAGGGTGAGGGTGAAAGGCTGATGAAGGAAATCGTTGAACAAATCAAGAAATGGAGGAATCAGAAATGAATCATGTTGTAAAGGACTATTTAAGCTATGTTCAAAACAAACTGAAGGAGGTCAGTGAGACACAAGAGGAGGCATTACTTCAAGCGGCAAAGCTTGTGAGTGATAGCTGTAAGGCAGGCGGACGTTTTTATGTTTTCGGTTCGGGCCATTCCCATATGATCGCAGAGGAGCTGTATGTTCGGGCCGGGGGATTAGCCTATGTAAAGGCAATTTTACCGCCGGAGCTGATGCTTCATGAAATGACAAACAAAAGTACGCTGCTGGAGCGATTGGAAGGCTATGCGGCAGCGATGATCAAGCTGTATAAGGTAGAGGCAAAAGATACGATTTTAATCATCAGCAACTCCGGCCGCAATCCGGTACCGGTGGAAATGGCTTTGGAAGCCAAAAAGGTCGGCTGTCATGTGATCGCAATGACTTCAATGGCACATTCAAGCGCCACAAGCTCGCGTCATTCTTGCGGTAAGCGCTTATTTGAGCTTGCGGACGTCGTATTGGACAACGGTTCCCCGAAGGGCGATGCCGGATATATGATCAAGGGCTTAGATACACCGATCGGCGCAACCAGCGACTGTATCGGAATCGCGCTTGCGCAGGCCTTGATTACACAGGTGATTCAGCTGCTTGTGGAATCAGGCACCAATCCGCCGATTTTTAAAAGCTCCAATGTCGACGGTGCCGATGAATACAATGAAGCCTTATATGACAAATACTACGGCTATTGGAAATAGCTGAAATAATCAAAAGAAGCACACGGAAAGAACTTGGTAAAAATCAAGCTTCTTTCTTTTTTTAAATACTGATTTATGGTAAAATGATGCTTAGTGAAAAAGGGAAACGAGGATGCGCTATGGAATGTAAGCTGACAGATATAATCATAAAATTGGGACTTGAGGAAACAGCATTAAGCTATTTTGAGGGTGCAAGCTTTACAATGATGCCGCACTATCATAAGGCCGGTAATCGATTAGAGCTGTCTCTGCGTTTAAAGCGTGTTTTGCCGTATCAAATATGGGATCGATTTATTATGCGCTTTAAAAAGCTTGTTCGCTGTGAGGTAGAATGTCATATCATTTGTGAGCATACAGATACGAATATATTTGAGGTATTTGACTATATCAAGCATTATGTGTCGCTGCATCGAGAGGGCGAAGTATTTATCAGCGCAATGCCGGCCTTAGAGGATACATATATCGTATATCGAATCAATGAGGAAGCGCAGCGTGATATCGCTGTTCAAAATAAGCATCTGTTAGTGCAGTTTTTACGTGACTGCGGCTTTCAGCTGAATATTTTGATCAAGGAAAATAAAAAGACCGCGGAAGCAGAAAGTGTCCCTGCCGTAAAGGCGGTTGCGGCGAAAAAAGTCGCTTCAGAGCCGAGCACTTCTGCGTTTGAAAGCAAATCAAAGCGGCGCGGCAACGGCAATAAAAAGCTGAAGCCGTTAGATCAATATCGGCGCGTTGCGATCAATCAAATCAATCAGGAAATGCCGCAGGTCAGCATCAGCGGTAAAATATTCGATGCGGAGGAGCGTGAGGTACGCTCTAAGAAAAATCCCGATAAGCTGTATGTGATTCAGAATTATTGGATTTGCGATGATGATGACGCAATGATCATGAAGCGCTTTTTAAGCAAGAAGCAGGCTGAGGAGCAGGCTCCCATTCGTAAGGGATCGACGATTATTGCGTACGGTGATGTCGTTTATGATACCTATGCGGGTGAATATGTGTTTGAACCGCATATGACTGAGGAAATCGAAGCAGTACAGCGCTATGATGAGGAAAAAGAAAAGCGCGTTGAGCTGCATGTCCATACAAAGCTGTCGGAGATGGACGGTGTTTGTGATATTGAGGAATTTATCGAAACAGCGGATCGTTGGGGAATGGATGCGATTGCGATCAGCGATCATATGGTAGCACAAGCCTTTCCGAAGGCACAGGCGGCAGTTTCTGCGATTAATAAAAAACGAGATCCGAACAATCCGTTTAAAATGATATACGGTGTTGAGTTTAATATGGTGGATCCGTATTTACATATCGTTCGTAATGCGAATGATACGATTTTAGAAAAGGGAACCTATTGTGTATTTGACTTGGAAACGACCGGTTTATCATCACGCTTCGATCATATCATTGAGTTCGGTGCGCAGATCGTAAAGGATCGCTCCTGTATCAAATCAATGCAGATGTTTATCAAGCCGCCGGTCGAATTAAGTGCGTTTACAACGGAGTTGACCGGAATTACCAATGAGCATGTAAAGGAAGCACGTCCTTTCGAGGAATGTGTGGACGAGCTGCTTGATTTTATCGGTGACAGCGTCTTAGTTGCACATAACGCTGATTTTGACTACAATTTCCTAAATGACAGCTTGATTCGTGCCGGTCGAAAGCCGTTAATGAATCCGGTGATCGATACGCTGGATTTGGCACGCTCACTTCAAAGTGATCGCAAGGGGTATCGTCTCGGTCAAATTGCCCGAAGCTACGGTATCCGCTATGATGAAGAGGTTGCCCATCGTGCCGACTACGATGCGGAGGTTTTGGCGCTTACCTTTCTAAATATGATGAACGATCTGACGCATATTGAAACATTGTATGATTTGCAGAATATGCAGGATTCTTCCTGTTTCAAAAAGGTGCGTAAAAAAAGCGTTGTGGTTATGGCAAAGAACATGGCAGGTTTAAAGGAGCTGTTTGAGCTTGTGACGTTGTCGCATACGAAATATTTGTCCTATAATGCGAAGAATACGAATAATGTCGTTGCGGAACCACGTATTTTGCGTCAGGAAATTGAAAAGCGCCGCTTGAACGGCAATTTATTGATCGGTTCGGGAAGCCTTAACGGTGAAGTTTTTGATATGGCTCATACACGCGGTGAGGAACAGTTGCTTGAGGTGATGCGCTTCTATGATTATATTGAGATTCAGCCGTTGGAGAATTATCGTCATTTGGTCGAGCGTGATTCTATCGGCAGTCAAGAGCGCTTAAAGGAAATCCTATCGGCAATCATTGCGGCAGCCGATCGTTTGGGTAAAGTAATTGTCGCAACCGGTGATTGTCATTATGTACATCCGAAGCAGAAACAGATTCGTGATATTTATATTAATTCACAGGCAATCGGCGGTGTCCGTCATCCGCTGTATATTTATAACAGTGAAAAGCGACGTCGTTTTCAGGCACCCGATCAGCATTTTTATACGACAAAAGAAATGCTTGACGCATTTGAATGGACGAATCGTGCGCATGAATTCGTTATTGAAAATACAAATAAAATCAAGGATCAGATCGGCTTGGTATTACCGGTGAAGGATCGCTTATATCCGCCGGATATGGAAGGCTCCGATCAAAAGCTGCGTGATATTTGTTATGAAACGGCACATGAGAAATACGGTGAAAAGCTTCCGGAAATCGTTGAACAGCGATTGGAAAAGGAATTGGCTTCCATTATCGGTCACGGCTTTTATGTCGTTTATTATATTTCGCATCTGTTGGTAAAGAAAAGTAATGATGATGGCTATTTGGTCGGTTCGCGAGGATCGGTAGGTTCTTCCTTTGTCGCAACGATGTCAGGAATTACCGAGGTAAATCCGTTGGCACCGCATTACGTCTGTCCGAAATGTCATTATGTGGAATTTTTTACGGACGGCAGTGTCCCCAACGGCTTTGATTTACCGGATAAAAAATGCCCGAACTGTGGGGAGATCATCCGCGGTGACGGACATGATATTCCGTTTGAAACCTTTCTCGGATTTGAGGGCGACAAGGTTCCCGATATCGACTTAAACTTCTCCGGTGATTATCAGCCGAATGCGCATGCCTATACCAAAGAGGTATTCGGTGAGGATCATGTGTTTCGTGCCGGTACGATCGGTACCGTAGCGAAGGAAACCGCCTTCGGATATGTTAAAGGCTTTGAAGAAGAAATGGGCTTAGAAGGTACGGTAAGAAGAGCGCAGGAGCTGCGTTTGGCGAAGGGCTGCGAGGGTGTTAAACGCACGACCGGTCAGCATCCGGGCGGCATTATCGTTGTTCCGCTGGATTTGGATGTGCATGATTTTACGCCGGTCCAATATCCTGCCAACAATCCTTTTGCGGAATGGAAAACTACACACTTTGATTTCCATCAGATTCATGATAATGTACTTAAGTTTGATATTTTGGGTCATGTCGATCCGACCGCAATGAAAATGCTGGAACATTTAAGCGGTATTGATGTGACAACAATTCCGATGAACGATCCGGCTACGATGAGTATCTTCTCCGGTGTTGACGCATTGATGATCGATACTACGAAAAATACCGAGGAAACCGGGGCGGCCGGCTTACCGGAATTCGGCACACCGTTTGTGCGCGGAATTTTGAAGCTGACACATCCGACTACCTTTGATGAATTACTGAAAATTTCCGGATTGAGTCACGGTACCGATGTATGGCTCGGCAATGCGAAAGATTTAATTGACGAGGGCATTTGTACCTTGAAAAGTGTGATCGGATGTCGTGATGATATTATGGTCTATCTGCTTCATAAGGGATTAAAGCCGAAGCTTGCCTTTACGATTATGGAGTCTGTGCGTAAAGGAAAAGGCTTAAAGGATGAATGGATCCCCGAAATGAAGGAAAACGGTGTTGAGGATTGGTATATCGAATCCTGTAAGAAAATCAAATATATGTTCCCGAAAGCACATGCGGTTGCCTATGTGATGATGGCAATTCGTATCGCATGGTTTAAGGTACATCATCCGATTTATTATTATGCGATGTTTTTCTCGATTCGCTGTGATGCGTATGATATTGAAACAATGATTAAAGGAGAGGCGGCAATCAGAGAAAAGATGAACGACATCAATCATCGTATTAATGATCCGCAGTTAAAAAATGATGTGACCAAGAAAGATCGAGATATTTACAATACTTTAGAGCTTGCTTTAGAGATGGTGCTGCGCGGTTATCGCTTTGCGAATATTGATATTATGCGCTCTCATGCGACAGATTTCATTCCTGATGAAAATGATAAAAATGTGTTGATTCCGCCCTTTACCAGTATTGACGGTTTGGGTGAATCGGTTGCGGTTACAGTCAGTGAAGCACGTAAAAAGGGAGCATTTTTATCCAAGGAGGATTTACAAATGCGCACGGCACTCAGTCAAACGCTTGTGAAAAAGCTGGATTCTATGAATGTTTTGAAGGGAATGCAGGATGAAAATCAAATGAGCTTATTCGGTGATTTGTTTTAAATTTAAAGTCGTTTTAATGTCTTATGATGTTAAAACGATTTTTTGTTTGTCAAAGTAACAAAGTACAAGATTCTGTTATAATTGCCAATAATTTTATATCATTTTCTTATTATAATATTATATGAATAAAGAAAAGGAGAAAGCAGATGGGCGAAAAACTAAAAAAGGTATTATTATCAGTGTTATCGTTATCCATGTTTATTACGACATGGGAATTGAGCGCGTTGAATGCTTTGGCAAGTGAAGCTGAGTATGAAATCTATCCGCTTCCGCAGGCCATTACGTATTCCGGCGGCGATTTCGTGATTTCCAAAGAGATCAATGTGGTATATGATGATACAATCGATGATGTTACCAAAAATCGATTAACGGAGATTGTGGATGCAAAAGGCATCACAATGAGTGTTTCAGATGAGGTAAAGGCAAATGTAACCAATATTTTAGTGGGAACGAATGGTTCTAACGGTTATGTAGATCATTATTTCGATGAAAACATTACACACGATGAAGCATTTTTTGATAAAATGGATTCTCATATAGTTTCAATAGAGGATAAGACGATTGCGATTCTCGGTAAAGATACCGATGCATCATTTTACGGTTTGACTTCATTAAAGCATATTTTAAATCAGATAGAGGGCAGAACCATTCGCAATTTAAGAATTGATGATTTTGCCTCTACGAAAACAAGGGGCTTTATCGAAGGATACTATGGTATTCCTTGGAGTGATGATGATCGTATTTCCTTGATGCAATTCGGTGGTGAATTTAAGATGAATGCTTATATCTTTGCGCCGAAGGACGATGCTTATCACAGCGGCAGATGGCGTGATCCGTATCCGGCAGAGCGACTTGCGGAAATGAAGAGAATGGTCGATGCCGGTATTGACAGCAAATGCCGTTTTGTATGGACGATTCATCCGTTTATGAGCAACGGTATCACGGAAAGTACCTTTGAAGCTGATATTGCAAAGATTATTACAAAGTTTGAACAGCTTTATGGAATCGGTGTGCGCCAGTTCGGTGTATTAGGAGATGATTCCGGAGATTTGCCTCGTTCAGTCGTAATCCGTGTAATGGAACGTTTACAAGAATGGGTAGATTCAAAAGGCGATGTGCATAATTTAGTGTTCTGTCCTGCCGGTTATAACAACGCTTGGTGGAAAGAGGGCGAATTAGACGATTATGACCAAGGCTTCCATGAGGATATTCAGATTTTCTGGACCGGTGAAGCTGTTTGTCAACCGATCGAGCAAAGAACTTTGGATAATTTTAAAACAAGAGATTTGCCTGCCGGTGCAAGTCCGCGCAGAAGCCCGCTGTTTTGGATGAATTGGCCGGTAAATGATATTAATATGAAGCGCTTGATGATGGGAAAAGGCTCGTTGCTTCATACTGATGTAAATGTTGAAGATCTAGAGGGTGTTGTTACAAATCCGATGCAGGAAGCGGAAGCAAGCAAAGTAGCGATATTTGCGATCGCTGACTATGCATGGAATGTAAAAGCATTTAATGATGATAAAAGCTGGAAGGATTCCTTTAAATATGTTGACAGCGACGCAAGCGAAGCATTATATGAAATGGCTAAGCATCTCAGTGATCCTGCTCCTAACGGACATGGTTTAAACTTAGCTGAATCTGAGGAATTAAAGCCATTCTTAGATGATTTCAGAGCCGCATTTGATAACGGTGATTCAATTATTGAAAAGGGCAATGTTTTAATCGATGAGTTTGAAAAGATTATTAAAGCATGTGATGACTTTGATAAGCTTTCTAAAAATGAAGCATTTAAGGAAGAAATCAATTCATGGCGTTTATCACTGAAGGAAATCAGTGAAGCAAATATTGAATTTATACAAAGTGCAATTGCTTTGGAAAATAATCAAAATGATGAAGCGGTCAGCCACTATACATCAGGCGTAGCGAAATTTGAGGCGTCTAAAAATCATATTCGTTATAAAATACATGATGAGATCGATGTTGCGGAAGCAGGTGCGAAACGCATCATTCCGTTCACGGAATATTTAAATGGTGAGCTGTCTCTTTCCGTCGGAAGCATCCTTGATCCGAGTAAGGTAAGTGCTAAGGTAATTACAAATCGTACTGATACACCTTCGGGCAGCTTAGATAATCTCTTAGATAATAATGAGGGTACCGAGGTGGTTTGGAAAAATCCAAACAGTGCTGAAACGGGGACTTATATCGGTGTAATGTATAATCAAGTCATCGATATCCATGATATTGTCTTTAAGATGGCACACGCAGGCAATCTTCGTGATACGTTTGATTCGGCAAAGCTGCAGTACACTGCGGATGGCAAGACATGGACAGATATTGCCGGCAGTGAATATTCGGATACAAGAGCTTTGGTACAAGTAGAAGGCTTGAACTTAAAGGCAAAAGGTGTGAGGATTATCGCTACAGCCGATAAGACTAATATGTGGCTCGGATGCAGGGATATCGTGGTCAACGGATTAGATGAAGGAACCCCGATTATCAAGGGTACACCGTTCATTGAAAACATGGTTTTGTATTCCGGTGATAATTTAGATGCACTGGTGGACGGTAATACTACGACCGGTTTAGATTTTCTTGATTCAAAGACTCCGAGCAATGTTGATGAAATTCATAAAGACGCCGCGGTCGGCTTAGAATTTGATTCTGCACAGCCGTTGGGGTTATTGAGACTGTATCAGGCAAGCGGCGATAAGGTGACTAACGCAGCGATTGAATATCGTGTTGACGGGACATGGAAAACATTTAAAGAGATGTCAAACATGGGTGCAGAAGTGGTTGTAAATCTTAAAGGCACTCAGGCAGATGCTGTTCGCATCAGAAATCTTGATGAAAATACAAATAAATGGTGGCATATCAATGAAATCAAAGTAGAGGAATATGTCGGCGCATTTAGTATGACACCTATGTACAGTACCGATAAAATGCTAATCAGAAGCGGTTCTCTTGATAAGATTATTGACGGCAGTACATCTACGAATGCCAGCTTTTCACATTCTAACGACAGCACAGATACGGATAAGGATAGCACATTAGCGGATACTTGGGTCGGAGTTGAATTCGATGATACGATTGAGGTCGGCAATGTCCATATTTCTCACGGTAATGGAAGCAATGATAAGATTAACAAAGGTGTAATTGAGTATCGAATTAATGGAGAATGGAAAACATTCCAAACATTGGATAGTATTCCTTTTGAATTGGATGTGAATTTAAACGGAACGAGAGCTGATGCGGTTCGTATACGAAATAGCGAGAAGGTAAACGTATGGTGGCAGTTTAATGAAATCTCTGTTGACAGATTTGACGGTGAAATTGATGATTCCGTACCGATTTCAAAAACAATTATTAAAACATCAACATTCGGTATTTGGAGCGGTAATGAAACTGAATTGTTGGACGGTAATGATTCGACCGGTGTTTGGTATCAGTTAAGCGGTAATAAGGCGCTGGTCGGTGACTTTATCGGTTTGGATTTAGGCAGAGTTGCACATTTAAAATCATTTCACGCGGCAGTCGGTATTGACAGCGGCGATAAATGGGTAAAATATGACTTGGAATATTCTGAGGATAATGTCAATTGGACAACCTTTAAATCTTATAACGGCGTATCAAGCGGACAGGATATCATTGATGAAGATTTAACGGGAATACGTGCTCGTTATGTACGCTTGGTAAATAAACAAGAAAAAAGCAGTTGGGTGAAATTCGGTGAAATTAACGTAGAGGAAAATACAAGTGTTCCTACCAATAAATACACATATACAAATGTAACTGCTTTAAATTCATTACAGGGTACTCATTCCTTGGAACAGATGACACTGTTACCGCATTCCGATATTACTTTGGCAAACGGTGAATACATCGGTGTGAAGCTGGAGCGCTTAAAGGATTTAACCACACTCGATGTCGATGTTGCATCAGGGTTAACCTTACAGATTTCCGAGAACGGCGTTATATGGACAGCAGTGACAGATCAAAATCATGTGGATGATGCCCGCTATATTCGTTTAATCAATAACGGTTCAAGTGATGTTACATTTAATTTAACAAAATTTATCGTGAATTCAAATGAAATTTATGAATTAAAGCTAAGTGAAGCAAGCGGCTTTACTGTGTCAGGTGATAAAAATCTGTTTGACAAGAATCGCACATCCGAAACGGTATTCCAAGGCAGTCAAACTGCAGGAAGATTTGTAACGTATGATCTCGGTCAAGTAATTGATTTAAATACCTTTAAAGTAGTTTCCAGAGACAGTAATACAGATTTCCCTCGTCATGCGAAAATTTCTGTATCAGAAGACGGCACCGCATGGGAACAAATTATGACCATCGGTAATCAGGACGGAACAGCGAATCCGGGTGAAGCAGAAAACACCGATACGATTCAAGATGTATTGCCGCTGCATGAAATCTCATATAATGCGAAGGAAGCAGCCAACTTGAATGTGAAAGCTCGTTATATCAAGTTTGAAATTACAAAGACGAAGGTCGGAGCCGATAAATGGGTAAGATTCACCGAATTTGAGTTGAATAATAATCAAACATTGGCTACTACGACCGATCCGACAGTGACGGCTACAGTGACTGCTCAGGATGGATACAATGCTTTAAACGTAGCAGACGGTAATACGGCAACCGCGTTTAAGCCGATTGCAAATAAAGCCGGTTCATTGTTATATAAAGTAACTGACACTACAAACAGAAATAAAATCACTGTTTTACAATCTCCAACCGCTATTTCTGAGGCAAAAATATATGCGGAAGTGGTAGACAGCACAAGAGCAACCGCTCGCTGGATCGAGCTTGGAAACTTAAATACAGCCTTGTGTGAATATACTTTACCTGAATCAGTGAAGCATTTATTAGCAGTAAAAATTGAATGGACTGCAGATCAAGAGGTTGCGATCCAAGAAATCTTAATCAATAAAGTTGCTTATGCGAATGTGGATAAAACACGCCTGAATGATCTGATTCGTTCTGCCAAGGCGGTAAATACCGATACATGGACAACTGACAGTAAAGAAAATTTAAGGACTGTATTAGAATATGCAGAAGCAACCTACGCAAACGACTTTGTTTCCGAATCAGTTGTAAATTCAGCGATAAGCAAGCTTGATAAGGCTTTGAATCAGCCGGAACTAAAGGGGGATTTAAGTGCTGTTCGTACATTATTGAACGAATTAAAGGCAATTAAAAATGATGACAGCATATATGTAAAATCAACCTTCACTAAGCTGCAGAATGCAATTCAATATGCAGAGAATGAAATCAAGGAAGCTGATAATATCAGTGAAGCTGATGCTGATATGCTTGTTGAATCCTTGGAAAATGCGCGTACACAATTAGTATTCAGCGCAATTCCTAAGGAAAACCTTATTTCTGCGATTGAAGAAATAAGCTATGAATTGAGTTTGTTTGACGAAACACTTTACCCTGCTGAAATCTTGCAGCAGCTGAAGGATGAGCTGAAAAATGCGCAAGATATGGTCAATGCTTCAACTGCAACTCCGTTAGAATATGCTCAACAAAATAAAGTGTTAACAGAGGCTTATCAATTAGCCGATTATGCAAAAGATTTAAAGGCAAGCATTGATAAGTATGATGTGATTACGGCAGATTCTTTTACAGAGTCAACCTATGCGGCATTCGCAGAAAAATTAGCGGCTGCGAAGGAATTGTTAAAGACACCTACAGACAGTGAAGCTGTACAGGAAGCATTAGAAGCATTAGAGGAAGCTTATGAGAATTTAGCATTTGATATGAATTCCATAGCAGCACAGTTGAATAAGTTTGAAACTGAGGTGCTGGGTGAGAAAACAGATTATACAACAGATTCCATCACTCCGTTCGAAGCAATCGTTAATGTAGTGAAAGAGGCTTTAGCAGATGAAAGCACCGATAAGACTGAACTGCAAGCGAAGCTGAAGGAAATGATGAATCGCTATACCGGTTTAGTAAGTGTTAAGGTGCTGAATGCTGAATTAAAAGCATTTGATAAAATTGATCCTGAGCATTATTCAGCAGATAGCTATGCGGCTTATGAAGCAGTATATAAAGGCTTAGATATTGATAAATTGAAAGCAAGCGGTACGCAGGATGAGGTGAATCAAGCTGCCTCCGATTTAGCGGCGGCAAGATCGGCTCTTGTGGAAGTTGCTTCCAAGAAAGAACTCGCGGCCTTGATCAAGCAGTTAGAGGACGTAAATGCTGATGATTATACTACAGAAAGCTATCAGAAGGTAACCGAAGTATTGACACAAGCGAATTCCAAGGACACTTGGCTAAAGGACGAATTTATTGAACTAAGCGAGGCAGCGGATGATGCAATCTTGGGATTGGTTGATATTTCTGAATTGAATAAGAAATTGAATATGGATATCGATGCCTCTGAGTATACTGAGGAATCTTATCTGGTACTGTCTGAACTGTTAGAACAGGCGAAAGCGTTGAAAACAAACGGAACTGCAGAAGAAATTGCAGCGATGCTTGTTGAGATCAACAAAGCTATCGATAATTTGGTGCCTAATGCAGATCATAAGAATACTCTTGCGGAAGCATTAAAAGAGGCGGAAGCGATTGATACAAGCAAGTATACAGAGGAAAGTGTAGCTGAGCTGGAAAAGGCAATCAAAGAGGTAAAAAGATTATTGGCAGATGATCATGCGACCTTAGGCGAAATCAATTTCGCATTGGCAGCTTTGGAAAGCGCCATCGAAGGACTTGAGGAAAAAACGATTGATTTACCGACAAAGCCGGTGAAACCAAATGATAAGCCTTCGGGATCGTCAGATTCAAATCAAACCTTGAAGCCCGGTACTGACAGCGGCAACACACCAAATACCGGTGATAACACCAATGCTTTAGCATGGCTGATGCTGTGTGTTTGCGGTTCTGCAATAATGATAATCAGTAAAAAAAGAAGTAATCAAGCTTAGATGAATTTAACAGAGAAATATCAAACTTGGTATTTCTCTGTTTTTAATAAAAAGAGAGGAGAAATTTATGCTGCGAATTGGAAAAAGAATTCTTTTGGGCGTATTGGCATTCAGCTTATCGGTTATGTCAATACAGATCGAAGCGCAGGCGGCGATGATGACAGGTGCAGAAATTACCGATTTCACCTTAAGTGCTACAAGCGAATATAGCTCAACGCCGATTACGAATGCTAAGGATCAAAATGTCAACACAATTTGGGAAAGCAATTGGAGTGGTGGAGGCGGAAATCCGGAAAATGAAATGATTGCGATTGATGTTATTCTGAATGAAAAGACAAGCGTCGGTTATATGAAGATCACTCCAAGACAGGGAAGTGATATCGCTAATGGTGATGGAAATGGACGCTGGTATAAGGCAGTTTATACAAAATACGATGAGCTGGGCAATCAAATCGGTGAGCCAATTGAAGAAACCTATCCCGGCAGCGTTTCCTATGGAGCTTCACTGGTGCCAAGTGATGAACCGTTTTATGTGGCAGTGAATGATGAAGTGAAAAAAATCACAATCACAGTGAAGCAATCCTATGCAGGTACTGCAACAATGGCAGAGCTGAATCTTTATGCACCACAGGAAAGTGGTATAACGGAGGTAACGACAAATTCACAACAGAACGCTACCGATTCTGCCATTGAAAAGGCTTTTGACGGCAATGCGAATACTTATTGGCATTCGGCATGGGGAAGCGGTGAGGGTGGAACTGTTATTCATCCAAGTGAAACTACTCCCGTAAACGTAATTATTTCACGTGATAACCATCATCCGATGAATGAGCTATTATATACGACAAGACCTGCATCTTCTGGAAGCAATGGTAATATCTTGAAAATGAATATTTATACTTCAAACAATAAGGATGATAACAGCTGGAAGCTGTTAAATCAGGTGGAATGGAACAATGGAAACGGAACGAAGCGTGCGTCACTTGGCTATAATACTGATCAATATGTGAAATTGGAAATTATAGACGGTTATGGTGATAACGGAAGTACTTATGCTTCCGCAGCAGAATTTGCGATTTCAACGATTCAAAGCAAGGATGATATTGATACGTCTTTGCTTGATGAGGTTGCGTCGCTGAAGCTATCTTTGAATCATTATCAGGGTTGGGAATCAAGCAGTGCACAAGAATTAATACAGGCATACACCACTGCACAGACTGCATATAACGGTGATGATTTAGCGGCAATATTTGAAGCGTTTCATGTGCTTTCACAAAAATATGAAGCACTGGTTGTTGATAAAAAGCCTTTGATTGATAAGATTCAAGAGGCACAACAGGCTGATCTTGTCGGCAAGAATGCAAGCTCTATTGCGAATTTAAAAAAGGCGATCGAAAATGCGAAGGAAGCTTTAGAGATTGTGAAACTGCCAAGTGAGGTAGCGTTTGAGGTCACTGAGCTTAATGAAGCGATTCTTGCATTAAGTGATACACCACTAAAGGATATTCAAAATATATCTGATGATGAATATGCACGCATCAATAATTTTAATGAAGGATGGCTATTTAGAGAATCTACAGCCGCAAATGAAGCGGTACAGTTAGATGAATCTCAATTTACCACGATCAATCTGCCGCATGATTTCAGTATTTCCCATGATTTCAGTGAACAGGGTGAAGCAGAATCAGCGTTCCTTTTAGGAGGCACTGGCTGGTATCGTAAGCATATGATCGTACCTGAAGCATTAAAGGAAAAGACCATTCAGCTTGTCTTTGACGGTGCCTATATGGATACAACTTTGTATGTAAATGGTAACAGTGTGGGAGAAAATCACTATGGCTACAATCGTTTTACCTTTGATATCAGTGATTATTTAATATGTGATGGTGTCACTGATAATGTAATAGCGGTAAAAACCGTAAATAATGTACCAAGCTCTCGCTGGTATTCAGGATCAGGAATTGAGCGTGATGTTACACTCGTAGTCATGAATGAAACACATATTGATGATCTCGGTACTTTTATCTCAACTCCCAGCGTTTCCTCCCCATCAGCACAGGTTCATGTAGAAAATACAATAATCAATGCGAACGAGAATACAAAAATACAAACAAGTATTTTTGATGCGGAAGGCAATCAGATTGCGCAAAGTGCTAAAGATACGATAACCGGAAATATTGCCAAACAGGATATCACAGTAAATCATCCGACGCTTTGGACAGTAAAGAGTAACCATCCTGCTTTATATACCGTAGAATGCGTTGTATATGAAAATGATATAGAGGTAGATCGAATCAGTGAAACAATCGGCTTCAAGACATTAGAGTTTGACCGTGATAACGGCTTTAAGCTAAATGGTGAAAGTATGAAGCTAAAGGGTGTGTGTATGCATATGGATCAGGGCGCTTTGGGTGGTGCGGTTAATTATCATGCCGTTTATCGTCAGATGAAAATAATGAAGGAAATGGGTGTCAATGCGATTCGTGTTACGCATAATCCTGCGCCGGAGGCTTTACTAAAGGCTTGTGATGAATTAGGGCTGTTAGTTATCAATGAAGCCTTTGACCATTTATATTATTATAAGAACGGAAATCACAATGATTTTGCCCGCTGGTTTAATCAGCCAATTGTAAACGGACCGCTTGGCAGTGAAAGCTGTGATACTTGGGCAGAGTATGTAGCCCGTCAGATGGTGAAATCCAGTCGTAATCATGCCTCAATCCTCATGTACTCCGTCGGCAATGAATTATTAGAGGGCGGTGGCAGTGATCAAAACTATCCAGCCAAGATTGCGGAAATTTGTAATTGGTTCCATGAAGAGGACCCATATCATTTACCGACGATTGGTGATAATAAGGCAAAGGGCAACGATACATTGGCGGTTGCGATGTGTGATGAGGTAGCGAAGGCAGGCGGGGTTGTCGGTTTCAATTATGCCAATCGAGATCAATATATCAATTTGCGCAATGCACATCCGGATTGGATATTATACGGCTCTGAGACCTCAAGTGCCTTTCATTCACGTGATGTTTATTGGACCGATGGACGGGATAACGATAATTTATTATGTACCGATTATGAGAATGAAGAATCACGAGCTGGATGGGGACATTCGGCATCGACTGCATGGCGCATCGCTGAAGCAGATGAATGGAATTTAGGCGAATTTGTTTGGACCGGCTTTGATTATCTGGGAGAACCGACACCTTGGAACGGCATCGGTACCGGCAGTGTCAGTCAGCAGGGTCCGGCACCACGATCAAGCTACTTCGGTATCGTAGATACAACAGGCTTCCCTAAGGATATTTATTATTTATATCATAGCCTATGGAATGATAATGTGCGTACACTTCATATTAGCGACAGCTGGAATAGTAAGCTGCTGAAAAACGGTAATCAGGTTAAGGTTCAGGTATTCACGGATGCGGACAAGGTGGTATTGGAATGTAATGGCAAGGAAATCGGCACTAAGCTCGCAGTGCAAAACAGCGTAGGAAGAAATGAATTTGACGGACAGTATTTTGCACAATTTACATTGGAATATGAACCTGGAACAATATCGGTTAAGGCTTATGATAAAAACAGTGACGGCACTTTTACGGAAGTGACAAATACAGTTGGCACCAATCGAGTAACAACATCGACAGAGGCAGTAAAAACAAAGCTAACCGCTGATAAGAATGAATTGATTTGTGATGGCTATGATTTATCTTATATCACCGTTGATCTATTAGATAAAGACGGTAATTTTGTCCCAGATGCGAATCAAAAGCTTACGTTTAGCTTAGAGGGTGAGGGACGAATCGTCGGTGTTGACAACGGTAATCAAGCAGATACACAGTCTTTCCGCATTGATGAACCGACGCATGTAACAAGAAAGAGCTTTAACGGAAAAGCGCTTGTCATTTTACAGTCAACCAAGCGTGCTGGTACAATCAAGCTGCATGTGAAGGGTGCAGGATTAGAAACAAATACCATTACGCTGAACAGCGTTCCTAAGCAAAGTGAAGCAGCACCAACATTGACTGCCTTTGAGCTTGTATCTAAGTATACAATGAATGTCAATGAAACCTTACAGCTACCGAAAACAATCACCGGTATTTACAGTGACGGAAGCAGCAAGGAATTAAAAGTTACTTGGGATTTATCGTCCTTTAAGGCAGATACTGCCGGTATATACAGCGTTAAGGGAAGTGTCTTAGAGAGTACTGCTACAGCGATGGTAACGGTAAACGTCTATAATAGCTTTGCGGCAGCTGAGGATTATTCTACGGTAATTCATGAGGGAAGTGCCCTTTCCTTGCCAAGCAGTCGCAATGTATATTATACCAACGGAGAAAGTGCGGGAGAATTTGCGGTAGTTTGGGATTATTATGATGCCGCTACATTTACACAAGGAAACACATATACAGTAAATGGCACGATCCTAATTGCTCAGCAAAGGATTCCCGTAACCGCCAAAATACGAGTAGTCGCACCATTGCCGCAGTCACGCAATATCGCACGATTAGAAAATGATATGCCGATATTAAGTGAAAGCTGTACAAAGCCAGCTGATCGTTTGGCAGCGATTAATAACGGAGTAATTGTTAGTGATAGTGAAAATGAAAGATGGACCGATTGGAACGTAAGAGATACAGACGCAGTTTCTTGGGTTGGCTATGAATGGCAAAATGAGTATACAATCTCTGATATTGTTGCTTATATCTTCACGAAGGAAACTGACAGCGATAACAGTGATCCAAAGACACTGGAGCTTCGTGTACAGACATGGGACAATAAAACACAGTCATGGATAGAGCAAGAGGTTTCTTATATTACGGCGATTTCCTATAAAGATGGAGATGGCAAAACAACAGTAAATTTGAAACAGCCGGTTACAACAAGTAAAGTACGCTTTATTATGGATAAAAAGGGTGTAAATCTTTATACAGGCTTGACCGAGCTTGAGGTATTTGAATATGTCGCAAAGGAGCCTGCCGATACAAATAATAAAATGACAGGAATTACGATAAATAATGAAGCAATTAAAGAATTTGATCCTGAAATAAACGGCTATGAATTGATTGTTAGTGATTATCCAAGCTTTGATACGTTACAAATCGCTGTGCAGGGAATTGCAGATACGGCAACATCGCTGATTATCAAGGATCCAATCGAGCATTCTATCAAGGTATTGATACGCAGTGAATCAGGAAGTGAAAATATTTATACCTTCCAATATATAATTAACGTAAATACGGATGCTTTGCAGACTTTATATGATGAGTGTATTGCTATCAAGAATAATCATTACACTGAGGACAGCTGGAATGCCTTACAGGAAGCATTAGTACAGGCTGAAGCTGCTTTAAAGCAAAATGATCAAAACATTATTACAAAAGCATATGAGAATCTGTTGAAAGCAAAACAGGAGCTTAAAAAACAAGAAGGTGAAAGCGGTGATGTTATCGTCGAAGATGTGAATGAGGAAGACAAGGAGATGATTTTAAGCAGTCTTTCAAAGGAGCTGAAGGAAAAAGTAGATCAGATATTAAGCAGTGGTAACGATGTAATAGTGGCGATGAAGAAGAATCAACAAAAGCCGGAGAATATGGATGAAGATGAAAAAGCTCAACTAAATCAAATGAAGCTATTTGCGATTCATCAGAATTTAAAGTGCGGAACTATTTATGATCTCAGCCTATTGATTCGCTCACAGAATACGGTTATTGGAGAAATCCATGAGTTAAAGCAGCCGATCACAATATCTTTAACAATTCCCGATGAACTATTGCAGGCAGATCGTGAATTTGCGGTTTTGCGATATCATGAGGGAAAGGTAAATTATCTAAAGGCAACCGTTAAGGGTAATTCGTTGAGCTTTGAAAGTGATCGTTTCTCCATTTTTATGCTTGTTTATCGAGATCAGGACATCACTCAGAATCCGAATCTGCCCAATCATCCAATCATTAAGCCAAATAATCCTACTAAGCCTGATGATACGCTGATTTCATCTAATCGACCCTTTGTGAATGATAAGCTACAAGGTGGTGCACCAAATACCGGTGATACTACAATGGCTTTTGAATTCATGTTAAGCTGCTTAGGCAGTATGGCAATATTAAGTATATTGTATTATCGAAAACGCAAACAGCAGGCATAGATATAAAGAAAAACAGGAGGTGTTTTGTGTCCTGAATCACAAAAGCACTTCCTGCTTTTTTATAATATAATCATATGCTTAATTTACAGATGTAAATAGCTGTTCATATGTAGGAACAGGATAATTATCGGCACTGATGCTTTCTTCAATCGCATCAATCACATTTCTTAATTCCTGCATTTGCTTCACCAAGCGATCATTCATATAAAATGCTTTTTCTTTGATATCAGTATAATTCTTACGCTTCATAAAGGCTTCTTTAAACTCATGATAACGGATATCAAACTGATCTAAAAGCGTGGTTAAGCGATCAATTTTACGCTCAAAGAACGCATTTCTTCTGTCTAAGGAATTCAATGCATCACTGTAAAACTTGATTTCCTTTACCAAAGCCGGTAACAACACCTTTTTTGAGATGTCTAATAATACCATTGCTTCAATTTTAATATCCTTGATGACTTCATCATATAAAATATTTGTACGGGCTGCCAATTCATTATAATTATAAACATTGTTGCGCTCAAACATAGCGACTGCTTTATCATCAATCAGAGAATCGATGGAATGTACATAGCTGTTAATATTAGCTAAGCCGCGCTTTTCTGCTTCCTTGATCCAATCCTCACTGTAGCCGTCCTTAGAAAACAGAATCCGATTATGCTTACGCAAAATACGCTTACAAATAGCTAAGGAATGATTACGAATATCCTCGATATATTTTAACGGCGCAAGCTCGTCGGCGATTCTGCATAAGACATCGGCTACGATCGTATTTAATACGATATTTGTGGTGGCGGCGGAGCGTGAGGAACCAACCATGCGGAATTCAAACTTGTTGCCGGTAAAGGCAAACGGAGAGGTACGATTGCGATCGCTTGTATCCTTCGGTATATAGGCAAGATTGCCGATTTCAAACGGAGTCGTGTTGACCTCGATTTCCAGTTCATCATCACCCTTTTCCAAGCGGGTCAAAATTTCCTCTAAATAGCTTCCCATACAGATACTGATAATGGCCGGAGGAGCTTCATTGGCTCCTAAGCGATAATCATTTCCGTAACATGAGCTTGCCATTCGAAGCAGCTCGGGATATGTATCAACAGCCTCAATAACGGCACAAACAAATAACAGGAAGCGAATGTTTTCGTGTGGACGATCACCCGGCTCTAATAGATTCTGTCCGTCATCGCATACCAGCGACCAGTTATTATGCTTGCCACTGCCGTTCACATGCTCAAACGGTTTTTCATTCAACAGGCAGGCAAAGCCATGCTTATCGGCTGTTTTTTTCAGCATATCCATAATGATCTGATTTTGATCCACGGCGATATTCGCATCGGCATACAGAGGCGCGATTTCAAACTGACAGGGGGCAGCCTCATTGTGCTCAGTCTTCGCATAGATCCCGAGCTTCCAAAGCTCCTTGTCGACCTCCTGCATAAAGGCATCGACTCTTGTCGGTATAGAACCGAAATAATGCTTAGAAATTCCGTTTCCTTTCGGTGACATTGCCCCGAACAATGTTCTGCCCGCATGAAGCAGATCCATACGATTGCGATATAATTCTTTATCGATCAGGAAATATTCCTGCTCTAAGCCGACCATCGGCATTACTCGCTTTACATCCTTATCCTTAAAGGAATTCACAATGCGCGTTGCCTGTTTGGATACCGCTTCAATAGATTTCAACAGCGGTGCTTTCTTATCTAATGTTTCACCGTTATACGATACGAAAATCGTCGGAATGCATAATACATTGTCTCTGATGAATGCCGGTGAGGTACAATCCCAGTAGGTATAGCCTCTTGCCTCAAAGGTAGCGCGAAGTCCGCCGCTGGGAAAGCTCGAAGCATCTCCTTCTCCCTTGATCAAGCTTTTGCCGCTGAAGCGCGATATCGGCTGACCGTATTCTCCCGGTTCCACAAAGCTGTCGTGCTTTTCGGCAGTAGAGCCGGTCATCGGTTGAAACCAATGCGTAAAATGCGTAGCGCCTTTTTCCATCGCCCATGTTTTCATTGCGTGCGCTATCGCATCTGCCGTTGGCCGATCCAACGCGTCCTCTTTTCTTGTAGCGGTTTCCCATTTTGTATAAACCGGATGAGGAAGTCTTTCCTTCATCACATGCTCATCAAATAAATTGATACCGAAATCATCAAACGGGTGTTTTGTATTCATATAGTTACCTCCGATGATTAATATTTTACTTCATTCTTTAAAAAAAGTACATAGATTCCTTGTTTAAAATGAATTTACATCGATAAAAATGATTTTAAATTGTGAATTATAGTATATTTTTTTGAATTGAAACCAATATAATAGAAAAGGAAGAAAAAGAGCATTATAAAATTCCTGATAAAAAGACGTGCAATTTAAACGGTTGTGTTATACAATATAACCAGTAAACGAAAGTGAGGTAATCAACCATGAGTTTATGGAAATGTGAAGTGTGCGGCTATGTCGCAGAGGGTGCACAGGCACCGAGCAAATGTCCGAAATGCGGTGTTTCTGCCGAGCGTTTCAGTTTAGTTGATGAAGCTGAGGCTGAAAAGATTTATCGCAGCGATAAAACCAATGATTTGCATATGCAGCTGATTCATTTGGCGATGAAGCTGGATAAGGCTGCTTGCGCGGGAATCGAAGATAATTTGGATCCCGGCTGTGTCCATGTGTTTGAATTAGCGAAAAAATATGCGTGGGAAATCAAACAGATGGCTAAGGCTGAATTGGCGGGACATATCGCAAAAGGAAAATACTAGGAGGAGACAAACATGAATTTAAAAGGAACAAAGACAGAAAAGAATTTGATGGAGGCATTTGCCGGAGAATCTCAGGCAAGAAATAAGTATACCTTCTATGCTTCTAAAGCGAAAAAAGAAGGCTATGTGCAGATTGCGGATATTTTCCAAAAGACTGCAGACAATGAAAAGGAACATGCGAAGCTGTGGTTCAAGCTGCTTCATGACGGTGTGCCTACAACCGTAGAAAATTTAAAGGATGCGGCAGCAGGTGAAAACTTCGAGTGGACCGATATGTATGCACGTATGGCAAAGGAAGCAAGAGAGGAAGGCTTCGATGATATTGCGGAAACCATGGAAGGTGTTGCAAAAATCGAGGCAGCTCATGAAAAACGCTATGCGGCATTATTAGCTAATATCGAGGACGGCTCAGTGTTTGAAAAGGCTGAGGAAACTGTTTGGGAATGCTTAAATTGCGGACATTTGCATGTCGGTAAGGAAGCACCTGAGGTTTGCCCGGTATGCGATCATGCGCAGGCTTATTTCGCAATTCAGGAAGAAAATTACTAGAGTTCAATCAGCATAACAGAAACCGGTATAATTTGCCGGTTTTTTTAATTTGTTGAATGCTTTTTTTTTGATGGCTGTAACGCAACGAATATTGCAAGATTTTTACAAACTGTACAAAATTATTATAACTTATTTGTTTTATAATTACTGTGTACATAAGGAGGAAAATGTATTTATGAAAGGTTGGCAAAGATTGAGTAAGGGTCTGTTGGCCTTTGCATTATGCTTTACCGGTGTATTCAGCGGATTTAAAGCAAATGTAAAAGCAGCAACAGACAATCTTGCACAGGGTAAAGCCGTTACCGCAAGTAACGAGCATTCAACGATGCCGGCATCCAATTTAACGGATGGCAATGATGAAACTCGTTGGTCTTCGGAATCCGGAGTTACTCAATGGGCTTACGTTGATCTCGGCGAAAGCAAGACGATGAATAAGTTTGAGATGAAATGGGAGAGCAGTTCGGTTTATGCTTCCTCATACAATATTTATGTCAGTGATGACACAGATAACTGGGGGACACCGGTTGTTGCGGTTACAGACGGCAGCGGCCAAAATGCAACGGCAACAACACAGACAAGCGTCAGCGGACGATATGTAAAATTAGAAGTTACTCAGATGTTCGGCTATAACAGTGTTTCTTGTTATGAATTCAAGATTTTCAATGATCCAGTTGTATCCTCTAATACCAATCTGGCACTCAATAAATCGGTTACAGCTAGTGCTGCATATGGCAACACAGATGCACAAAAAGATGCAGAGCGTGCAAAATTAACAGATGGAAGCTTAGATAATAATTCAAGATGGAGAACCGAAGAAGAACCGACTCAATGGGCATATGTTGATCTTGGTGAAACCATGACAATGAATAAATTTGAGGCTTATTGGGAAAGTGAAACTCATTATGCGACTGACTTCAATATTTATGTTTCTAACAGTACGGAAAATTGGGGAACTCCGGTTGTAGCCGTTACAGATAATACAGCAACTGAATCTAAAATAAAATTAGATAGCGATATTAGTGGTCGTTATGTAAAATTAGAGGTTACAGGAGTTAAAATAAATGGTTCTTACGATTATGTTTCCTGTAGAGAGTTTAAGATATTTAATGAAGTAGATGTAGAACAGGATCCAACTGATAATGTCGCATTAAATAAATCGGCTGCCGCAAGCAGTGTAGAAGCCGGAACCTCATTTACAGCCAATAAAGTATTAGATGGTAATACCGAAGCACGAGAATCACGTTGGGCAAGCAATGGAGGAGGTGCATCTACCTCTGATCCAGCTCCGTGGATTTATGTTGATTTAGGTTCAACGATGAATGTCAAAACAATAAGATTGTTTTGGGAAGCACGTAAGGCTACATCATATAAAATTCAAATAGCTGATACGTTAAGTTCACCGATGGCAGAAACGGATTGGACAACTGTCAAGTCCTTTAATCAGCAGCCAAAATCAAAAAATGAAAAAATTGTTTTGGATGAGGTACAACAAGCACGCTATGTTCGTTTGAAAATTGATTCTTTTGATCCACAGGATCCTGATGGTACAATTAGTTGGTATACAATTTCTTTATATGAAATTGAAATCTACGGCGGAGAGATCAAAGCAGGTATCGATGATGTTGCTAATGCGATTACAATCGATACACCGACAGCGGGCGATACAAAGCTATCGGTTAATTTGCCGAATGAAAACGGCTTTACCGTTACCTACAACGGTACTGATTTAGAGCAGATCGTAGACAGCGAACTGAATATTTATAAGCCGATTGTTGATAAGGAAGTTACAGCATCATTTAAAGTAACGAATGATGAGACCGGCGAATATATCTTTAAAGAAATTTCGGTAACAATTCCGGGTACCAATACAGTCAATGCTTCTGATAATGCAGCTCCGAACATCCTTCCTGAGCTTCAGGAGTGGAAAGGAAAGAGCGGTACTTTCAGCGTTGCAGCAAATGCAAAGGTCGTTTATGCGAACGATGCGTTAAAGGAAACAGCGGAAGCTTTAGCAGCTGATTATAAGGAAATAACCGGAAAAACGATGAGTGTTGCGAAAGGCAGCACAGCTAATGCCGGTGAAATTCTGCTTTCCTTGACTACAGATAAAACTAAGGGCTTACAAGATGAAGGATACCTGATGGATATCAGTGATAAGGTAACGGTTGAAGCTGAAACAGCAACCGGTGCATTCTGGGCAACAAGAACGATTCTGCAGAGTATTAAGCAGACAGGCAATATTCCTTGCGGTATTACAAGAGATTATCCGCTATATAAAGTGCGTGGCTTTATTCTTGATGTCGGAAGAAAGACATTCACAATGGATTACTTAGAACAAGTCGTAAAAATGATGTCTTGGTATAAGATGAATGACTTCCAAATCCATTTGAACGATAATCTGATTCCTTTGGAGAATTTAGGAACAGAGGATAAAATCATGAAAGCCTATTCTGCTTTCCGTTTGGAATCTGATATTAAGGCAGGCGGAAACAACGGCTTGAATAAAGCTGATTTAACAAGCACCGATGTATTCTATACAAAGGATGAATTCCGTAATTTAATCAAGGAATCACGTATTTACGGTGTAAATATCGTTCCTGAAATTGATACACCGGCACATTCCTTGGCATTAACTAAGGTAAGACCTGATTTACGTCACGGGTTAAACGGCAGAGAAAACGACCATTTGAATTTAACAACAAAATATGCGGAGAGCTTAGAGTTTGTACAAAGTATTTTTAATGAGTATATGAGCGGAAGCAATCCTGTATTTGACAGTGAAACGATAATTCAGGTCGGTGCTGATGAATATACGGCAAACAGTAACGCATATCGTCGCTTTGCGAATGACATGCTGAAATTTGTCTCGGACACCGGTCGTCAGGCACGTATTTGGGGAAGCTTGACATCAATTAAAGGTGATGTTGAGGTTCGCGGTGAAGGCATAGAAATGAACCTGTGGAACGGCGGTTGGGCCGATATGAGAGAAATGTATGACCTTGGCTTTGATTTGATTAACTGTAATGACGGTGATTACTATATTGTTCCAAATGCCGGTTATTACTATGATTACTTGAATGAAAGTGTTCTTTATGACAAAAAAATCAATCAAATCGGCGGTAATTATATTCCTGCCGGTGATGAAAAGATGATCGGCGGAGCATTTGCGGTATGGAATGATATGACAGATTACTTAGAAAACGGTATTTCTGAATATGATGTTTATGATCGTATCAAGACTGCAACTGCATTGTTCGGTGCTAAGCTTTGGGGCAAGGGTGATAAAACATTATCCGAGGCAAAATCAACGGCAGTACAGCTCGGAGATGGTCCTGATACAAACTTCGGTTATGAGGTTGACAGCAAGCAGGACGCAATCGTGAACTACCCGATGGATGATATGAGTGATGTTTCCGGCAACGGCTATGATTTGACAAAAGGTGTCAATGCTTCAATCAGTCAGGTTGACGGAAAGAACGCGTTAAAGCTGAACGGTAATGAAAGCTATATAAATACACCGCTTACTACAGTTGGATTGAACAATGATTTACGTGTTAAAGTAAAGCGTACTGCTGCCCGTAATGATGAGCAAATTTTATTTGAGAGTGATTACGGTACATTCAAGGCTGTTCAGAAGGGCACCGGTAAGGTTGGCTTCACAAGAGAAAACAGAGACTATTCCTTCGATTATAAATTGCCTGTTAATGAATGGGTTGAGTTGGAATTCAAGAATCAGCATAATGTAATTGAACTTTATGTAAACGGTACTAAGATTGATACTATCGGCGACGGAGAAAAAACAGAGGGCAGACCGTTGTTAGCGACGGCGATGTTCCCGGTTGCACGAATCGGAAGTAAGACAAATTCATTTATCGGTTATGTCGATGATGTAAGAATCGGAGCTAACGATACCTTCAACTCAACTATGACTCTTGATTATGCACTGATCAATGCGAATGCAATCAACAACGCAGACAGTGAATTGTCGGCACTTGTTGAGCGGGCGAAAGACTTGTTGAAGGAATATGCTCCTGCTGCAAAAGATATTGAAGATATGACGAATGCAATCAACAATAAATTGAACGGTATGGAATTTGAAAAGGCTGATTACAGTGCGGTTGATAAATACCTTGCATTGGTTCCACAAGATAAATCAGTATTTAGCGATGAGTCTGTTGCTCGTTTGGAAACAGTGATCAATTCCATTCGTCAGGATTTACCTGCTTCCATGCAGTCTACGGTAGACGGCTATGCAAAAACATTGGCGGCAGCATTACAGGCATTGGAAACAAAGGTAGAAAAAAATGTTGACTATATCGATTCCTCTACATTGAGAGCAACCGCTTCTTCTTATCAGGATGGCAGTTCAGCACCTGAAAAAGCGATTGACGGTGATCCAAATACAATGTGGCATACCGATTGGAGTATTACAACTGGAGATCACTGGATTAATTTTGAATTAGCGACAAAAGCGAATGTAGATGGTTTAAGCTATGTTCCACGCTCTGTCGGTGTTAACGGTATGCCGTTACAATATGAGGTTCAAGTTAGTGATGACGGTCAAACTTATCGTACCGTAAAAACCGGAACATTATCTCAAAGCAGTGAACAGAAAGAAATCGAATTTGAAAAGGTGAATACGAAGCATGTACGCTTTGTAATTAAAAGAGGTGTAAATGGTAATGGTTCTGCGGCTGAAATTATGTTATATAATGCAGATGCAGAGGCTGATGTAAACGGACTGAATGCACTGATTCAAAAGGCAGAAGCAATCAAGAATGATGGCTTTACAGCTTCCTCATGGCAGGCACTTCAATCAAAAATTGCTGAAGCAAAAGCTTTAGCGGGACAGACAAAGCCTGCGGCAAATGATGTTGAGATTATGAAGCGCGAGCTTTCTAAAATGATGACAGCGCTTGAATACCCTGCTGAAAAGTCTATTTTGAAGGATTTAATTGCGAAAGCAGAGAAATTAAATGAAAAGGACTTTACTGCAGAAACTTGGGCTAAGCTGCGTGATATGTTAGCTGAAGCAAAAGCAATCAACGGAGATGAAAGTGCAATTCAAGAGACAGTAGATATCATTGTTGAAAAGCTGCAGCTTGCGATCGATGAGCTTGTAAAAGAAACTGTAGATAAGAGTGAATTAACTACACTGGTAAATACGGCCAAAGCAATCGATACAAGCAAATATACAGATTTAAGCGTAAGTATTTTACACACTAATATTGCCTATGCAGAATCTGTCTTGAATAATCCGAATGCGACTCATGACTTAATCAAAGAAGCATTTGATAACCTTAAGAATGCAATCGAGAATCTTGAGGAAGCAAGTACTGATAATATTGTGTTGGAAGCACCTAAGCATGGTGTGAGTATAAGTGCTCCTGCCGGTGTACTTGACCCTAATACCGTATTACAGGTATTAAAGGTAGAGGATGCTAAAAACATCACTGCGGCTGTCAAAAAGACTTTAGCGGCTATTAAGGGTAAATATACCGCATTTGATGTGACCTTGCTTCTGAACGGCAAGGAAGTGCAGCCAAAGGGAACTATCACGATTTCCATGACTGTGCCTAAGGGCTATGATGTGAAGAAGCTTGGCTTAT
This sequence comes from Erysipelotrichales bacterium, assembly GCA_910576855.1. Classification (GTDB taxonomy): domain Bacteria; phylum Bacillota_I; class Bacilli_A; order Erysipelotrichales; family Erysipelotrichaceae; genus C-19. The sequence continues at coordinate 22,818 of CAJTJP010000015.1, read as the reverse complement.
ATCACATCAGTGATAACGGTAAGATGACTGCGGTGAAGTTTACGGTGAAGGGAAATAAAATCGTATTCAAAACGAATCACTTAAGTGTTTATGCTTTGGTTCAATTTGAAAACGGAGTAGTTAATCCAATTAAACCAAATGAACCGTTAAATCCGGATAACAATGAGACACTTAAGCCGGGTACAGTAGGTACACCGAATACCGGTGACAGCACAATGCTTTCAAGCTATGCTTGGATTTGCTTATGTGCAGGCGCAGCAGTATTATTTACTTATAAAAAGCGTCAGCAAAACGGGAAATAAGCAAACACCTATAAACACAAGAGACTGAACTTAGGTTCAGCCTCTTTTTTGCAGTGAATCGTTTCATGTTAACTGAAAATATGCTATAATCAAAACCAAGCGAGATGATAACATGCAAAAATATATTATATGGGATTGGAACGGTACGCTGTTTAATGATGTGGACCTTTGTGTGGAAAGTATTAACTATTTATTGAGTACACAAAACTTACCGCTGTTAGCGGATAAAGAGGCTTATCAAAGGGTATTTCGCTTTCCGATTATTGAATATTATCAAGCAGTAGGCTTTGATTTTAATCGCTGCTCCTTTGAAAAGCTTGCGATTATTTATATGGACTATTATCAAGAGCGAAGCTTATCCTGTCAGCTTTATGAAAATGCGCAAAAGGCTTTGGAATATTATCATAAAAAAGGATATCGGCAAATTCTGTTGTCGGCATCTAAAACGGAATATTTAATGAGACAGCTGAAGCAGTTTAACATTGAGGATATTTTTTATGATATTTTATCATTAGACAATATTCATGCTCATTCTAAAAAGGAATTGGCCTGTGTGTATTTGAAGCATAAATCTATCTTACCGAAACAAGTTGTATTTATCGGTGACAGTGTGCACGATTATGAAGTGGCACAAGCGGTAGGGGCAGAATGTATATTGATTGCCGATGGTCATGAGCATGAGGAGCGATTGAAAAAAACAAATGCGACCGTTATCGATCGCATGAAGGATATTTTTCGGTTGATTGATTAATAATGAAGTAAATAGGCTCTCATTAAACCGAAAAATTCTCTTGTGTAGTAACAAGGCTGTGCATATTCTAAATCTTCAGCCGGTTTGGGATGCACATAAAAGCCGTTTCGTTCTGCGAGATAAGCGGCTCTTTTCATATGAAAGCGATTGGTAATCAAGGAAATTTCATCGGAATCAATTCCGTGTTCTTTCATGACTTTCTTTGAAAAGCGAAAGTTTTCCGAGGTATTGCGAGATTGATTCTCGACTAAAATGTGTGCTTCATCTACTCCCTGTTTGATCAGCCATTGCTTCATAGCGGTTGCTTCGGATATCGTTTCATCCACACCCCGTCCTCCCGATACAACGATCATCGTATCAGGATTTTGTATATATTCTTCATATGCGCGCTGTAAGCGATATAATAAGCATAGAGAGAGGCGATCACCGCCGATCAAGCCTGCGCCGAGCACAAGAATCGTGTCACCCTTACTATCTGTTTCATGATAACCGTTGTAGATAATACTGCCCTCAACTGCAGTAAACAGAATTGCCGATACAAGCAGGATACTTTGACAAATACGCATCCATCGCTTGCCGATCACCTCTGTTATCGTAATTTGAAAATAATGCAGAAGGCAGATCACTAACAATAATAAACAGCCGCCGTACAGAAACAGATTAATAAAGGTCAAGCTTCCGTAGCGCATCGTTAAAAACTGATAATACAGGATTGCCGTTATTGAAATCAGAAGTAATATAATATGACTTGTTTTCCATTTTTTCATGATGACTGCTCCTTCCAAAAATCCTCGAGCTGCTTTGAAAGCTGCTGTTCATTGTTTATAATGTCGTAATGTCGCATATGAGCGGGGAATAACGGGCGATACGATTGGCTTGCGTAGCGCTCATCTAAAAGCAATATGACACCGCTGTCCTCAAAATCACGAATCAAGCGGCCGGTTGCCTGCAGGACCTTGTTCATTCCCGGATATTGATAGGCATAGGCAAAACCCTTATCATAGACAGAATCGAAATATTCACGTAACTGATCACTTTCCTCATTGATTTGCGGCAGACCGACAGATACGACAATGACTCCGATTAACTGTTCCCCCTTAAAATCAATCCCCTCCGCAAACATACCGCCCAATACACAAAAGCCGACAAGTGTGTCACTCTGTTGTTTGAAGCGATTTAAAAACTCTTGATGTGCCGCTTGATCCATATCACTTTCCTGTACGATCGTATGAATGCTCGGATACAATTCTTGAAAGCGCTGTGCTACCAGTTTTAAATACGCATAGCTTGGAAAATAGACTAAATAATTTCCCTGCTTGGAAATAGCTGTCACATGGATTGCATGGCATATCGGTAAAATATTGGCATTTCGCACATGATAACGCGTATTGATGCCTTGATGAATGATCAGCTTTGCCTTCCGTGAATCAAACGGTGAGGGCAGTGCCAGCTTTTTTCGGCACTCTTGATCAAGCAACAAATCGGTATAATAGCGAATCGGTGTCAGTGTTGCGGAAAAGAATACGGCTGCCTTACCGAAATGAAGCATTTGCGTAATCACGCGATTCGGATTCATACAAAACTGCTTGATCGTCATGTCATGGTTTTCTTTTCTGAACCAAGTAATATAGTGATCATCATATAATTCAGCAATCCGCAAATAAGCCAGAACCTCAAAATACATCGGTTTTAATTCTTCATTCTTTTCATGCTCCTGCTGCAGATAACGATCGGCTTCCTTTTGATATCGCAGTAGTAAGCTTAAGAAATCATCAAATGCTTCCTTTGAGGCATAAAACGGATGAGCTTCACAAAGCTGCTCTTTTTCTTTCAAATACTTAATAATGCTGCGCACTGTTTTCCTCAGCTTTTTTGCGTCCTTATCTATCAAATTCAGCATATCTTTAAATAATGATTTTGTTAATTGAGCGGAATACATGGAGCGAGCGCGCTCTACCATATTGTGTGCTTCATCAATTAAAAAGACACAGTTATTCTTTTCGGTAAAAAAGCGCTTTAAATACACACGCGGATCAAATACATAATTATAGTCACATATAATAATATCACAATATAAAGATGCGTCTAAGGACAGCTCAAAGGGACAAACCTCATGTTTTTCGCCGTAGCGCTGAAACAGCTCTTTATCCATTTCCTCATGATGATCTAACAACTCAGCCAATGCGTCCTTGATCTTATTATAATAGCCCTTTGCATAGGGACACACCTTAGGGTCGCAGTTTCGCTCCTTTAATAAGCACATTTTATCCTTGGCAATGATAGAACAGCTTTTAATATGCAGTCCTTGCTTCAGCATATGAGAGATGCAGTCACGTGCCACCGAGGCGGTTATATTTTTAGCGCAGAGATAAAAGATGCGCTCTGTTTTCTGCTCACCGATGGCCTTTATCGCAGGAAACAGTGTAGATACAGTTTTACCGATGCCTGTCGGTGCCTGCACAAATAAGACATCCTCGTCTAAAATTGTCTTATATACCGCAACCGCAAGCTCACGCTGTCCGTTTCGATATTCCTGATACGGAAAAGAAAGCTTACGAATGCTTTCATCACGAAGCTTATGAAAATCACCGGTACGCTTTGCCCAAACCACATAGGATTTCAGCATATTAAAATAGAATTCCTCAAGCTGTTCAAAGGTTTTCAGTTCGTGAAACTGCTTGATCTGTTCAATATCGATTTGATAATAGGTCAACTGTACCGTAACAGCGCTTAAAGAATTTTGTTTTGCGTAAATGTATGCGTAGCCGTATGCCTGTGCCCAATGTGCCGGATTTCGATCAGCCTGTATATCTTCATAGTCACAGGTTACACTTTTGATTTCATCGACGATTACTCCCTTATCATTTTCAATAATACCGTCGGCTCGACCGTCAATAATAAATTGAATATCGTCAACGATCGTTTCCTCCTTTAAGAAAACTTCGCTTTGATAATCAGCTCCGCCCTTTTTCTGCAGCATACGATGAATTCGTGATCCGATATTCGCTCTTTCCGCACTCATATAAACAGATGTCAAATCACCCTGTTGATATACGAATTCCGCTAAGGTCTTTACCGACATTTTAATCTGATACACGACTTCACCTCAATTCATCTATAGTTTAACATAAGCGTTTGTGTTACAACAGCCTTTATCAAGAAATAACGATAAAATCATTGTGCTGCTTCAGTTTTATTTAGCAGGAAAGCAGTGGATTTTTAGGAGTATAAGCGATAAACGCTGTTTTATATGCCGCTTTAAATGATGTGCCTCTCGGAATTCTGTATCAACTTGAAACTACTTCTCGCTTATATTATGATATAATGTATAAATCAATGTACGCTTTCACATATCATAGAGGAGGGATGATTATGAGGGAGTTTCTTATCAGTGAAAATGATGCGAATCAGCGCGTTGATCGCTTTTTAAATAAGGCATGTCCGTTATTACCGAGCTCTTTAATGTATAAATACATCAGAAACAAAAAGATAAAGGTAAATAAGAAACGCTGTACGATATCACAACGGCTTGCGGTAAAAGACAGTGTTCAGTGTTATATCAAGGAAGAATTCTTTCAATCCAAAGAGGGGGGGTATGATTTTACAAATGTAAGCGATAAGCTTACTGTCATATATGAGGATGAACATATTTTAGTAGCCTATAAGCCGAAGAACATGCTTGTTCAAAAGGATCAAAGCGGTATTCAGGACAATATGAATGATCGTCTGCGCCATTACTTATATGTGCGTCATGCCTATGATCCGATGCATGAACAAAGCTTTACTCCTGCGTTTGCGCATCGTTTGGATCGCAATACCGAGGGAATATTGATTGCGGGAAAAACAGCTGCGGCACTGCGTTGTTTGAATGAAAAAATCAAAACGCATGAAATCGAAAAGTATTATTTGGCACTTGCGGAAGGAGAACTGAAGCCTAAGGAAGCAGATTTGATTTTTTATTATAATAAAGATATACGAAATAATAAAGCAGTCTTGTATCGAGAACCAAGCGAGAATACCAAGCAGATTCATACGCATTATCGTTTGATTCAAACAATCGGTAAGAATTCTTTGGCAGAGGTTCAATTATTTACCGGTAAGAGTCATCAGATACGCGCATCCTTTGCGATGATTCACCATCCCTTAATCGGCGATAAAAAATACGGTGTGAAGCAGGCCGACGGTTTTGGAAATCAAGCACTTTGCGCCTATAAGCTTCGTTTTGCGTTTAAGGATGATTGCTGCTTATCTTACTTGAAGGATCGAGAAATCGTCCTGAAAAGCGGTGAGCTGATAGAATATATCCAAAAGTACGGTGAGAATCAGAAGTAAAAATTATTGTGAGAAATTTCTTGAAAATGATAAAAAAGATTGCGTAAATACAGGAAAGGTGTATAATGGTTGAGGTCAAAAGCTTCAGAAACCTATAATATATAGGAAAGCAAGCTTGATAGTGTTGATCTTGACGAATTCATGAAAATCATGAAAATCACGAAGAAATATTCTTAAAATGAGCATTGAAAACGACTGTAAAAAGGTTTATACTAACCGAGTGATAAATTGATACAAAGGAGCGATAGGATGGAACCGTTGGTAAAGGAAATCATCGCTATGGATATGGCTGCCCGCAAAAAGGTAGAACAGGCGAAGCAGGCACGCAGCGATGTGAAAAAACAAGCCGAGCTGTCCAAAAAACAAATCGAGGCAAATGCGATGGAGGAGGCCAAGCAGCGCCTTGCCGCATTGTCTGAACAATATGAGGCTGAGCTTGCGAGCGCCAAGGCTAAAAGTGAAGCGGAATATGCAGAGTCATTCAAAAAGCTGCAGGATAAATACAACGCTTCTAAGGAAGCTTGGCTGAAGGATATCGTAGAACGCTGTATTCATGAATAGCGTTTTTTATCGTCAGAAGGGAGGAGGATGAGATGCTATCCTCGTCAGGAGCGATCAGTGCGAAGGCAAAGGCGATGTACGGAAGAAGAATCAAGCCTGGTCAATATGAGGAATTGATTCGTAAACGAAGTGTTGCGGAGCTTACGCAGGTATTAAAAAATGAAACAGGCTTTGCCGAAATGCTGAAGGATGTTCATGAGGCAACGATTCATCGCGGTCAGCTGGAGCATTTACTGCGCATGGATTTATATCGGCGCTTAGATAAGCTTGTCCGCTATGTCGACGGTAAGCAGCGGCAATATTATCTTGCGGCACTGAAGGAGTTTGAAATCGAACAGATTTTGGCAAGAATACGCATGATTCTGTCCAAGGATTTCACCCATAAATTAAGTGATTTTCCTACTGTTTTAAAAAGATATACCAAGCTTGATACGAAAAAGCTGGCTGCAGTCCAAAGCTTAGAGGAATTGATTCAAGGCTTAAGCAACAGTCCGTATGCAGAATTACTGGGGCCTTATATAAATGCAAAAGATGATTTTGACTATACGGGCTGTGAAGCTGCATTACAAGCATATTATATGAGCTATGTTGCGGAAACGATTGAACAGGTGTTTCGCGGGAAATGTAAAAAAACGCTGAAGCAAATGTGGTCTACAAGAACAGAGCTTGATAATATCACTAAAATTTATCGCTTTAAGAAATTCTTTCATGCAAGCGAAAAGGAAATACGGGCATCACTCACGGAATGTGAAGGCTCTATACCGAAGGCCAAGCTGAATGAAATGCTGAGCTGCAGTGATGCGGAAGCATTTTTAAAGCTGTTGGCGCACAGTCCTTATCATCTGCACACCGATGATAAGGAATACGTGTATATTGAATATTATGCCGATCAAATCAAGTATCATTTGGCAAAGCGCCATCTTCATTATGACAGTTCACCGGCAATCGTATATACCGCATATCAGCTTACGGCTGAGCGGGAAATCGAGAATTTGATAAATATTATCGAGGGTGTTCGTTATCAGGTTGCGCCTGAGGAAATAATGACGATGCTGATATATGATCGAGAGTAAAGGAGGGGCATAAGTGGCAATCGCAAAAATGAAATTAGTAAATATCACTTCCGACCGAGCCAAGCTGGATGAAGTGCTGTTACGCTTTGTAGAGCTGGACTGCTTTCATCCTGAGCCGGCGACAAAGATTGCGGAAAGTGTGCATGGTGTTACCACGCTGCAGGAGGAGGATCCGTATTGTGAGCTTCTGTCACGCTTAAAGGACCTTGAAGTGAATTTAGGGCTTTCGCTCAATAATGAATTCATCAAGGACTGGAAGTGTGATTTAAATGAAATGAGCACTTATATGGAACAATTAGAGCGCAAGCGTGAGGAAATAGAGGAAGTAAAAAGAGAGCTTGAAGGTGTGATACAGGCGAATAAGGATGCGTTGACACAGGTGGAAAATATAGAAGGCATGGATGTTTCTTTAGATGATATCTTCTCCTGTAAATATGTCAATGTGCGCTTCGGACGTTTGCCGCTTGACAGTGTGGATAAGCTGCAGTATTACGGAAATCGGCCGTTTGTATTTCGTTCGTTTAAAGAGGATAGCTCCTACAGCTGGTGTATGGTACTGTCCACGCCGAAATATGAGCGTGATGTTGATAATATTCTGTCATCGCTGTATTTTGAACGAATTCGTATTCCGGATTTTGTTCATGATACACCGGAAAAGGCAGAGGAAAACCTAAAGGCAGAAATCGAAAGCGACTATCAGCAGTTGGCTTCGATAGAAAAAGAGCGAGATGATATGATTCAAGCATGTCAACAGCGATTACAGGTAATCAAGGGAAGGCTGTTGTTTTTGGAAAATACATTTGAAGCGCGTAAATATGTAGTCGGACTCGGTGAGCGTTTCACAATTACCGGCTTTGCGGCCAGTGATGATGTAAAAAAAATCGAAGCAGTCTTTGCGGATATCAAGGATGTTGAAATTGCGGCAAGACCTGCATACAGCGATCGTCGCTTTACACCGCCGACAAAGCTGAAAAACAGTTGGTTTACCCGTCCGTTTTCAATGTTTGTGGAAATGTACGGTCTGCCCAATTATGAGGATATTGATCCGACACCGTTTGTGGCACTTACCTATACACTGCTGTTCGGTATCATGTTCGGTGATGTCGGTCAGGGCTTAGTATTGATCTTAGTCGGTTGGCTGGCGGCGAAACTAAAGCATATGAAGCTGGGTGAAATCGGCATCAGAATCGGTATCTCATCGACTCTGTTCGGTTTTGTATACGGCTCGGTATTCGGCGATGAGCATCTGCTTGATCCGCTGTATCAATCCCTGTTTCATTTAGAGGAAAAACCGATTGAGGTAATGGGAAGCGACTTCATTATGCCGCTGTTGATCTGTGCCATAGCGATCGGTGCAGTATTGATCGTATTAAGCATGTCGATCAATATGTATATTCAAATCAAGCATAAGAATTGGTGCGAGCTGCTTCTCTCACAAAACGGCATTGCCGGTATTGTGTTCTATATTGCCTTTTTAGGCGGTGCTGCGGCACAATTCGGCTTCGGCATTGCGGTATTCTCTAAACTTTATATACTGGCGCTGATCGTCTTACCGCTGCTGCTGATTTTCCTGAAGGAGCCGATTGAGCATAAGGTCAAGGGCAAACCGATGTTCCCGGACGGCTTCGGCGGCTTCTTTACCCAAAGCTTCTTTGAGCTGTTTGAGGTTTGTCTGTCCTTTATCACAAATACGATTTCTTATTTGCGTGTCGGCGGCTTCGTACTGTCACATGCCGGTATGATGCTTGTCGTTACGCTTTTGATGGAAATGGTAAGCGGTGCCGGAAGTATCGCAGTGGCGATTTTCGGAAATCTGTTCGTTATGTGCTTAGAGGGCATGATCGTAGGGATTCAAGTATTGCGTTTAGAATTTTATGAAATGTTCTCCCGTTACTTCAGCGGTGACGGCATTGCGTTTCAATCGTTAAAAAACATGGAGTAGGAGGAAAGAATCATGTTGAATACATTTGAATTATTATTACCGTTAGTATTGATCGTTTTAATCAGCTTACCGCTTGTGAATGTGTTTCGCGGTAAAACAAGCGCAAAAAGCGCAAAGCTGCGTGTGATTACCCATATCGCACTGTTCTTTGTGATTTTGGCCGGTGCTTTGATTTTTAACATCAACGGTGCTACGGCATTGGCGGCCGGCGGCGAAGGAGAGGCTGTGAATCAGATGAACGGCTCCATCGCACAGGGTCTTGGCTTTATCGCTGCTGCGCTGGCGACAGGTATGTCAGCTTTAGGTGCCGGCATCGCGGTTGCGGCTGCGGCTCCGGCAGCGATCGGTGCCTTCTCAGAAAATGATAAGAACTTCGGTAAGTCTTTGATTTTCGTGGCGCTCGGTGAGGGTGTTGCGATTTACGGTTTGATTATCTCAATTTTGATCATTATGATCAAGCTATAGGAGTGTTATGAAATTTTTTCTGCTCAGCGATAATATCGATACGCAGATGGGAATGCGTCTTGCGGGTATCGAGGGCATTGTGATTCATGAGCGAGACGAGGTATTAAGGGAGCTGAATCAGGCGATGAAGCGTTCCGATATCGCTGTTATCTTAATGACAACGAAGCTGATTCAGACCTGTCCCGAAATTATATCAGAGCTGAAATTAAAGCAGCTGAAGCCGTTGATTGTAGAAATTCCCGATCGTCACGGCTCGGCGAAGGTAGGCGAAACGATTGATCGCTATGTGAGCGAAGCAATCGGTGTGAAATTGTAAGGAGTGAAGGCATGATTACGAAGGAAGAGCTTTTAAAATGTTTTCAATCGGAAATAACGGCAATCTCAGAGGCGGAAATTGCCGAAGCACAGCGTGAGATGAAGGAAATTCGCTTGCGCACGGAACAGGAAATCAATGAAGGTGCACAAGAGGCGGCAAGGCTTTGGTTTGAACAAGAGGCACAAGATCTAAGTGCCCGCCATGCGGTTGCCATGAGTCATATCAACGATGAGAATCATCGCCGTTTAATGACGGAGCGCTCCTTAATGGTTGAGGAGCTGTTTGAAGCGGTGAAGCAGCAGCTGATGCAGTTTCATAAGGATAAGCAGTATCAAGAGCTGATTACCAAAAAAATCAGCGCTTATGCGAATAGGGACGAGACACTTGTTTTACAGCTCGGGCATGATGATGAAGCACTGATGAAACAGCTTTTGAGCATACTTGGAAATCGTGCGACAGGTGAAATCGTTGACGATATAGTTTTAGGCGGCTTTCGCCTTGTGCTGAAGGATAAGGAAAGAGCAATCGATGAAACCTTAGACAGTGCTTTAATTGAAGCACGTAAGGACTTTTTACAGACCTCTGCTTTAACGATTGCATAATAATATATCGATGTATCGATTATATGCTTAAGGATTGAATACAAAGGATAAGCTGACAGTGAGCACACGCTTGTGCAAACGAAGCTTGTGAGGTGATAATGTGAATGAAAATGTTATTTATTCAATAAACGGACCGGTAGTAACAGTAAAAAACGCAGTTGAATTTTCAATGCTGGAAATGGTTTATGTCGGACATAAAAGACTGATGGGTGAGGTTATCTCAATCAGTAAGGAGCTGACGACGATTCAGGTTTATGAGTCAACAACGGGTCTGATGCCCGGTGAGCCTGTCTATGCCAGTCATCAGCCGATTCAGGTTACATTGGGACCCGGAATACTGCGTAATATCTTCGATGGAATCGAACGCCCGCTGCGTGCAATTTCAAAGGAAAGCGGAGCTTTTATTGAAATCGGCAGTGCCGTAGCGCCGTTAGATGAGGAGGCGCTTTGGCACGTCAGTGTTCAGGTAAAGATCAATGATCGCTTAACGGGCGGACAGATTTATGCGACCGTTCCCGAAACGGATTTGATTGAGCATCGTTTAATGGTGCCGCCGCATATGAGCGGTGAAGTCGTTTGGGTGCGTGAGGACGGTGCTTATCGCATCCATGACGAAATCGTAAAGCTTCGCTTGGATAACGGTGAAATCGTCGGTTTGAGCCTATGTCAAAAGTGGCCGATCAAAACAGCACGTCCGGTCAAAGAGCGTTTGCCGATCTCAATTCCGCTTGTGACAGGTCAGCGTATTTTCGATACGTTGTTTCCGATCGCTAAGGGCGGTACTGCAGCAATCCCGGGCGGATTCGGAACCGGTAAGACGATGACTCAGCATCAGCTTGCGAAATGGTGCGATGCCGATATTATCGTTTATGTCGGCTGCGGTGAGCGCGGTAATGAGATGACTCAGGTATTAGAGGAATTCTCAGAGCTTGTGGATCCGAAATCACAAAAGCCGTTGACCGATCGAACGGTATTGATTGCGAATACCTCTAATATGCCGGTTGCGGCGCGTGAAGCGAGTATTTATACCGGCTTGACCTTAGCGGAGTATTATCGCGATATGGGCTATCATGTCGCAATTATGGCTGATTCTACCTCACGTTGGGCGGAGGCACTGCGTGAAATCAGCGGTCGTTTGGAGGAAATGCCGGCAGAGGAGGGTTTCCCTGCCTATCTGCCGTCTCGTATCTCGCAGTTTTATGAGCGGGCCGGCTATATGAAAACGTTAAACGGTGCAGAGGGCTCGGTATCTATTATCGGTGCAGTATCACCGCAGGGGGCAGACTTCAGTGAACCCGTTACCCAAAACACAAAGCGCTTTGTGCGTTGCTTCTGGGCACTTGATAAGCAGCTTGCCTATGCCCGTCATTATTTTGCGATCAACTGGAATGAATCCTATTCAGAATATGTGAATGATTTAAGTCGTTGGTATATGCGCAATGTCGATTCCCGCTTTATGAGCAATCGTCAGCAGCTTACGGCACTTTTGGCTGAGGAAACAAAGCTGATGGAAATCGTAAAGCTGATCGGAAGCGATGTATTGCCTGACGATCAAAAGCTGGTCATTGAAATCAGCAAGGTGATTCGCGTCGGCTATCTCCAGCAAAATGCGTTCCATGCGGAGGATACGTATGTTCCTTTGGCGAAGCAGATGAAAATGATGGATGTCATCTTATATTTATATAAACAAAGTAAACAGGTGTTGGCACAAGGTAAGCCGATGAGCTTAATTTTACAAACCGGTGTGTTTGATAAGGTAATCAAAATGAAATACGATGTACCAAACAACAATATCGAATTATTAGATACGTATATGCCGATGATTGATGAGGCATTATCACAGATTGAATAGAAAGGAGGGAATTGAATGGGGATACAGTATTTAGGCTTAAGTGAAATCAGCGGCCCGCTTATTTTCTTAGATGATGTCGATGATGTACATTATGAGGAAATGGTCGAACTTCATTTAGATAACGGCGAAAAGCGCTTAGGCCGCGTCGTACAGCTGGAAGGAAAGCGTGCTGTCATTCAGGTATTTGAAGGAACCAACGGCATTTCCTTAACAAATACAAAGACGTTGTTTACAGGCAAGGCAATGGAGCTTCCTTTATCTAAAGAGCTTTTAGGTCGTGTGTTTAACGGCTCGGGACGTCCGATTGACGGCTTAGGCGATATTTATGCGGAAAAAAGTATGGATATCAACGGCAGTCCGTTGAATCCTGTCGCACGTGTATATCCGCGAAACTATATCAATACCGGAATTTCAAGCATCGACGCCTTGACGACCTTGATTCGCGGGCAGAAACTGCCGATTTTTTCAGGGTCCGGTATGCCGCACAACGAGCTTGCGGTACAGCTTGTCAAGCAGGCAAGAATTTCAGAGGGGGACGGTAAAAACTTCGGTATCGTATTTGCCGCAATGGGTGTAAAAAACGATGTTGCCGATTATTTCCGCCGCAGCTTTGAAGAAGCGGGTGTTATGGATAAAGTCGTGATGTTTATCAATTTAAGCAACGATCCGATCATTGAGCGTACTTTAACGCCGCGCTGTGCATTGACGGCCGCTGAGTATTTGGCGTATGAACATGACATGCACATCTTAGTTATTTTAACCGATATTACCTCTTATTGTGAGGCTCTGCGTGAATTCTCCAGCAGTAAGGGGGAAATTCCCGGACGTAAAGGGTATCCGGGCTACTTATACTCGGATTTGGCTTCACTTTATGAGCGTGCCGGGATTATTCAGGGCGCAAAGGGAAGTGTAACGCAGATACCGATCTTAACGATGCCCAACGATGATATCACACATCCGATTCCCGATTTGACCGGTTATATTACAGAAGGACAAATCGTTCTTGATCGCAATCTGAACCAAACCGGTGTTTATCCGCCGGTCGGTGTATTACCGTCGCTGTCTCGTTTGATGAAGGATGGTATCGGTGAGGGCTATACACGTAAGGATCATTCAGCGCTCAGCAATCAGCTGTTTGCGGCATATGCGAAGGTTCAAGACGCTCGCTCTCTTGCCTCGGTTATCGGTGAGGACGAGCTCAGTGATACGGACAAGCGCTATATGGAATTCGGTTCTCTATTTGAGGAGCATTTCTTAAATCAAGGCTTTCAGGAAAACCGCAGTATCGAGGAAACCTTAGACTTAGGCTGGGACTTATTATCGGTACTGCCGCGTGAGGAATTGGATCGTGTTGATGATGAGGTGTTGGATGAATTTTATCATCATGAACAAGCAGTCAAGCGTTTTCATATCAAACAGGCTGTCATTATCAAAGAGCTTGCCGGAAATGAGGCATAATCATGGCTAAACAGGTCTTTCCGACAAAGGGCAATCTGATTGCGATGAAAAAATCGCATAATTTAGCTAAAACAGGCTATGAGCTGATGGATCGAAAGCGCAATATCCTGACAAGAGAAATGATGAGTCTGTTAGATGATGTACGCCTTTTGCGTGATGAAATCACATCAGCTTATCAACGCGCTTATTTTGCGCTCCAACAAGCCAATATGAGCCTCGGTGTAATCAATGATATCGTTGAGGCGGTTCCTGTAGACAGTAATCTTTTTGTGACATATCGCAGTGTTATGGGCGTTGAAATCCCGAAACTGAAATATGAGCAGGGTTCACTGGAATTGACCTACGGCTTGGCAAGAGGTAATTCAAAGCTTGATTATGCGTATCGCTGTTTTCATGAGGTAAAGCTTTTGACCGTAACGCTTGCGGAAATCGATAATGCGGTTTATCGCTTGGCAAATGCGATTCGTAAGGCACAAAAGCGCGCAAATGCGTTAAAGAATATCGTAATACCTGATTTTGAGTATAATATTAAATTTATTGCCGATGCACTTGAGGAAAAGGAACGTGAGGAATTCTCAAGACAAAAGGTAATTAAGCTGAAAAAGGATAAAGAGCGCTTATCTGATTAGCGCTTTTTTCTTTTATCACAACAGAATAAGACCTTTGTGCTTGAAAAAACAGCTGGTTCTTACTGTTTTATGAGCGGGTGAGCACTTTTCTAAAGAAAGAGGATTTAAAAATTCATAAAAATATGAAAAAGGGCTTGCATAATTGAGGAGTATTTGTTATTATTAATAGGCGCTGATAAAGCGTGATGATGTGCGCCCATAGCTCAACTGGATAGAGCGTTTGACTACGGATCAAAAGGTTGCGGGTTCGATTCCTACTGGGCGCGCCATTCTATCGGGATGTAGCACAGCTTGGTAGTGCACTTGATTTGGGATCAAGGGGTCGCAGGTTCAAATCCTGTCATCCCGACCATTGAGAAAAATGGCTGGGTAGCTTAGCTGGCTAGAGCATCCGGTTCATACCCGGAAGGTCGTGGGTTCGAGTCCCACCCCAGCCACCATCTTTGCTAATGAGGACCCTTAGCTCAGTTGGTCAGAGCATCCGGCTCATAACCGGTGGGTCGTAGGTTCGAGTCCTACAGGGTCCACCATTATTAACTTCCAATACATGGAGGAATACCCAAGTGGTTGAAGGGTCCGGTCTTGAAAACCGGTAGGTCGGGAAACCGGCGCCTGGGTTCGAATCCCAGTTCCTCCGCCATTTTCAAGAACTATGTTTTATTTTATACATCGCGGGGTAGAGCAGTCTGGTAGCTCGTCGGGCTCATAACCCGGAGGCCGTTGGTTCAAATCCTTCCCCCGCAACCAAATGGTTCCTTAGCTCAGTCGGTAGAGCAAAGGACTGAAAATCCTTGTGTCCCCGGTTCAATTCCGGGAGGAACCACCATTTATAAATGACATCTGATTTGATAAGAATCGGATGTTTTTTATTGCTTAAGGCATTTTTATTATTTTTTATTGATTTGGCATTGATTAATTATATAAAACGTGTAAAATAGAGGTATCTTAAGCTTGATGAGAGAGAAGCTTAATCAGAAACAGAAAAGAAGGTAAAAGATGGTTAATTATATCCATTCTATGTTGAATTTTAAGCGATTTTCAACAGCACAGAAAATAGCTGTCAGCTTTTTATTGGTAATATTAATGGGCACTGTCTTATTGATGTTGCCGATATCACATCAGGATCATCAATTCTATCCGTTTATTGATTCCTTATTTACCGCAACGAGTGCAACCTGTGTGACAGGGCTTGTGGTCGACGTTACGGCAAATGAATTCTCGATTTTCGGACAAGCGGTAATCATGCTGCTGATTCAGATCGGCGGTCTTGGATTGATGACATTGATGGCAGTGTTTATTCTGTTGTTGAAAAGCCGCTTATCGATGCATGAAAAAATCGCTATGAAGGAAATGCTGAATCAGGAACAGGTATTTAATATGCATCGCTTTTTAATGGATATATTGAAATATACGCTGTTGTTTGAAGGAAGCGGGATGCTGCTTCTGGCGCTTCGCTTTGTGCCTGAATACGGGTTTTTATCAGGTGGCTTCAAGGCAATGTTTATCGCCGTTTCGGCATTCTGTAATGCAGGATTTGATATTTTGGGAAGTGTAAGTCTTATGGACTATGCGCATGATCCGTTGGTGATATTTACGATTATGGCGCTGATTGTACTAGGCGGCTTGGGCTTTGCGGTTTGGTTTGATTTACGTGATAAACTGAAACTGTTGCTGAAAAAGGAGTTGAAGCTTGATCGCTTTCGTAAATCGTTAAGCATTCATACGCGCATCGTATTGGCGATGACACTGCTTCTGATTTTTATGACCGCCGGTATCATCTTCTTTCTTGAATGGGACAATCCCGGTACGTTGGGCCCGTTTGCGTGGTGGGAAAAGGGCATGAGCTCACTGTTTGAATCAGTTACGTTGAGAACCGCAGGCTTTGCGAGTGTTGATTACGGATCCTTGACGTTAGCCAGCAAATTTCTGATGATTATCATCATGTTTATCGGCGGCAGTCCGGGAGGAACGGCAGGCGGTATTAAAACGACAACACTTGCGGTATTGTTTATCTATATCATATCCAATCTGCGCGGCAGAGTACATACGGTCATATTCAAGCGTACGATTTCCAAGGATATTATTATTCGTGCGATGGGAATATTCTTTATCAATCTAATCACACTGATTATAGGAATCTTTCTGTTGTGTATCATAGAGCGTCATGATTTTATCGAATTGGCATTTGAAGCCGTAAGCGCAATGGCGACGGTAGGCTTGACCTTAGGTATTACCGGGTCTTTGACGCTCGGTGGCAAGATTATCATTATTCTGTTGATGTTCATCGGCCGAATCGGAATTATGACACTGGTGCTTTCGCTTGTTTCGCATCACGGCAAGTCTTCAAGCAACAGTGTGGTATATCCGAATGGCAGCATCATCGTTGGCTGACAGCCTGATAGAGAGGAATCATTATGAAAATTTCAAAAACGACAAGAAAACAATATGCGGTATTAGGCTTAGGTGTGTTCGGCTCCTCTGTCGCTAAGACCTTAAGCTTGTATGATTGTGAGGTATTGGCACTTGATGTAGATATCAAGTGTGTAAATCGCATCGCGGATATAGTGACACAAGCAATGCAGTGTGATATCACTGATTTAGATCAGCTTCGCTCCTCAGGCGTCGGTGATTGCGATGTAGCGATCGTCGGAATGGGAAATCATCTAGAGGAAACCGTTTTGGCTATTATCAATTTAAAGGAGCTAGGTGTGCCTTATATCGTAGCTAAGGCAAAGAATAAGCGTTATATGCAGATATTTACGACCGTAGGTGCAGATCGCATCGTTCGTCCCGAAAAGGAAATGGGCAAGCAGGTTGCGAAAAGCTTGTTAAGCAATAATATCGTTGAAATGATCGATATTGACAGTGAGTACAGCATGGTGGAAATTGAAGCGCCGTTCTCATGGGTCGGCAAAAGCCTTCGTGAGCTGGATGCACGTCGTCGCTTCGGTATCAACGTGCTCGGAATACGCCGTCCTCAGGATCAAAAGCTTTCGCTCGCTCCCGATGCGGATTATATCATTGATGCCTGCGATCATCTTGTGATTATTGCTGACGGTAATACTTTTGCCGGCTTAGATGAATTGAATAAGATATAAAAGCTGTGTGAATGCACAGTTTTTTGTCACAAATATGCGCCTTCTTAATACACTGTAGTATGGAGGAGTTTGTCGTATGGTTGAAGTAAAGCGTATTTGTGCAGCTGAAAAATCATTTATCGGTATTCATCTGCATTTACCCGGTTATCCGTCTTATATGATTGTGACTGCAAAAACGATATTGGCACAGAATATGTTTCAGATTCAGTATTTTGAAAAGGATGCCGATATTGCGGTCATAATCACAGAATATCACTATGGCTTTGATGCGCTGCTGAATGCACGGGTTATTGCCATGAATGAGGCCGCCAAGGCACATGGAGTAACATTGATGATGAACGGAAAAGAGGCGCTGCTGCTTTGTGAAAGTGAAAGGTAAGGGCAGACATTGGCTTCGCAATCGCATAATTTTAGCACTTGGCTGCTTCAGCGTTCTTTTTATCATGTGGATTCGTTCTTTAAATGAATACGTAGAGCCGAGACTGCAGGCAATCGCAAAACAGAATGTCATCTTTGCGATCAATAATATCACACAATCTGTTTTGGCAGATTTGGAATATGATCCCGATACTCTCATTCAAACGACCACCTTACCCGATGGCTCAATCGCATCGATTGCATATGATTCCTATCGCTTGAATCAGATACTTTATATGGCATTGAATACGATCGATGAAAGCTTAGAACAAGAGGAAACAGGAGAAGGCCGTCAAGAGGGAGAGGAAATCTATTTCAAAAACGGCGTCGTTTATGAATGCCCGATCGGCCTGTTGACTAAAATTCCGTTTCTTGCGAATTCAGGTCCGCGTATTCCGATTCGCTTAAAGCTTTTGAATGATGTCACAGGGGAAATCAAGGTGGATTCCGCACCCTACGGCATCAATAACACATTGGTGAAGGTCTATATCAAAATCAGTGTCAAAACACAGATCATCACGATTCTCTCTACCTCGGAAATGGAGACAAGTACCGAGATTCCGGTCGTTGTACAGATAGTAAACGGTAAGGTACCGCAGCTTACACCTTATCTGTCTGATAATAAAAAAGAGCAGTAAAGAATAATTTTTCACGACTCAGCGCAACATTTTGCCTTGTGCTAAAAGCTTTTTTTGAATTTATTACCTGTAACCTTTGAAATCTTATGAAAAATGTTGTATTATAAATAAAGAGTTTCAGATAGGAGTGAATTCAGTGATGAAAAAAATCTTAGCGATACTATTATGTATGAGTGTATTAGCCGGATGCTTTCCGTCAAAAACCGGTGTTGTACATTCCTCTGCCGAGGATGCGATTTCGGCATTGGAAAGCAAGGATGATATCATATTGGTCGTAGGCAAGGGTGACTGCAGTGCCTGTGAGGAATTTAACGGCGTCATGGAGGAAATTGTAAAGAATTATGATATTCGTATTACCGAGGTATATATGGATGATGAGGATCCGGTAATCGATGACAGCACAAAGCGAAAAACTTATCCTGAGTATGAAAAGCTGGAACAGTATATCGGTGTCGTTGCCGGTACTCCGACAGTGTATTTCATCAAGGAAGGCGTGATTAAGGGAATGTTCACCGGTGCCGTTTCTTATGATACATTCAAGGATAAAATCGATAAATACGGCTTTTTGCCTAAGGCGGAATAATACTTATAGGAAACAATCGTAAATCATTGCGGTTGTTTTTATTTTAATTGCTTTATCGGTTTTCGTATATAAGGGCATTAACTAATGTTTTTGTAAGGATAAAGAGGATAAAAAAGAACTCACCTTTTACGGTGAGCTCTTTTTTTCATTATTAGGTCGTGCCTAAAATGAGAAAAGGATAGAAAGTTTGAAAACTTAGAGGGAGAAAGGTGGTAAGGTTTTTCCTTACCTATGAATAGTATAACTCTTACTTATGGAAAAAATTTCAATTTAATATGGATAATTATGTGATTGTAGTAAAGTAGGCGCAGTATCGGATATGAAATGTGCTATAATTATAACAGGAGTGATAGTATGCGAATAACAGCGTTAAGCGATGAACAGGTTTTAGCGGCAGCACAGAAGCAGTTTCCCGACAAAGCAATTTTATCAGAGCCGTCCGATATTTATTTGAAGGGGAAAAAGACAGGACGATACCGCGTGGATTGGTTGGATCATGATGTTTATATCAGTACGGAATATGCGTATGAGGATCGCAGTATCAACGGAAATAAAACAAGATATAAGGTATCGGTTCCTTGTGTATTAGTAAAGAAGCATCCGCATGATATTGTTTATGATTCACGTGATATTTATTTTGCGGCTTATACAGAGAATGATGAAATCTGTTTTATGCGCTATGTCGATCTGATCGAGGAGTTGGGCAAGCATATGGATTTACTGGAGGAATTAGAGCCGGTAAGTCAATGCGGGTTTTAGTATTTGAATTAAAAGCGATGTACTTTAATAACGGACAGCTTAGTGAATCGATAGTGTTGATGTAATATGTATTCATTATCTGTCTTTTTTACTGTCTGCGCAGCTGCGGATATTCATTGATAATTAAAAGCGAAGCTTTAATAATTTGTGAGGAATTTTTATGCAGGGGTGCGAACAAAAGGGGATCAAGTACACTCTATAATATGAGTTTTACGGTTTTTTTTGATTAAAAATATAAGAAACATACAAATTATGATGTTTGTATTTCTTAAAGCAGACAATTATAGACATATATTTCTAACACAGAAATATATGTTTTTTCTTTCTGAAGCATACAGATTTGCCTTTTTTCACCCTATTTCTTAAAGTCTACCTTTAGAGACAAAAGGGAGGAAAGAGGATATGTTAAAGAAATTTATAATAGCATTAATAATGATTTTAGGAGTTTTCGCTGTGTCTTTTATATATGTCAGCAGTAATATGTCTGCTACTTTAAACGCGCAATCTCCCCCTACATTTCAATTACCGAAAGGTGCAAAAGTTGTATTAGGTAAATACAATAATAAGGAGGTTATATGGGATATCGGAAATAACAATAATAATGGTAATTATGTACTGATGAGTAGTAAGCTGTTGTTAAAAATGTCAACCTATGACTCCAGTTTCCCTATAACGACTACACCACAAACCGGAGCAGATAGGGAAAAGTATTGTTTAAAATATCTTGATAGTAGATCACCGGGGTACAGCTCATTGACTTATTGTCCGGTAACCTTTGTAGAGCAGGAAATTCAAACAATATCTTTTAGTCCACAGGAAACGAATATATTAACTCGACAGCCCTTTTTGCCTTCTGTTACAGAGACATATGCAGGTGGAAGCCTTGGGTTATCTGCAGAGGATCGTGCATTCAAACGAAGTACTTGGTATATTCTGAAGGGCGCTGCAGAAATAAAAAATTATCCCGATTCGATGTATATAGGCTTCTATTTCCATCCTGTTCAGGATCCATTAGACGCTGTACCGTTTAGTTTGCCGATTCTATTATTAGATTTAAATATTATTCACAATCCCGGTCCCGATGAACATATCACAACTTATGATGTAACACCTTGGCGTAATTATGTTACTTATCATCAGCTGAACATACGTCCTTACACAACTGTTAGCCGTTCAAAGCTCATGTTTGCGGCAGATACTGCTTATACGGACGGAGCTTGGCATAGTTATTCGATTGATACAAGTAATTTCAATGAAAACAATGAATTGAATCCGAATAAATTAAGAATTCAATCATCATTAACTGCTTCTTTAATGGATATCAAAAGAAATAACCAAAGTACATCAAAGGTCATTAAAAACAATAATGTCAATTTGTCTGTAAATGCAAATACAGGTACTGATACAAAAATGTCTGTACTTCTGTATGATGAGGCAGGTACAGATATTCAATATTATAAAATGATGGAGTCTACAAGAAGCGGAACAAATGATTATACGTTAGACTTAACAGGTATTCCTGTAGGTAAATATCAAGTAGCTGTTATTAATGAGGAGTATGATGCTTCCTCTAATTTACCGGTTGAAAGTTCAGCAATTTCTGACTTATTACCTTTAGAAATCGTAGAACCGCATAAGATTACTTATACAAAAACACCGCAGAGTGGTGCGAGTGCCGGTAACGATTATGAATTCAGTAAGAATGTGAATGCGAGTCAAACAGTCGGTAAGATAACGGTGAATCCGCAAGGGGTGATGCCGCTTACTTATACGATTGAAACAAACGGCGATAATACGTATCAAAACTTTGAAATAGACGGTTTGAACAGCAGTGGTGCTTCAAGCAGTACCTCACTGAATGTGAAAATCAAAAGTAATGCACCTGATTTAGTGAACGGTGGATTAAAGGCAGGTGCTTATAAATTCTGTGTAAATGCTAAGGATGCGAACGGTGATTCTGTGGATACGAACGGAAATCCAACTGAAAAGGTCTGTACTTCATTTACGGTAGAAAAGACAAACTTAACAGTGGCATTTGATGATTCCAATCAAACGAAGAAATCAATCACAGATGCAGCTACAGTTTGGAATGAAACCACAACAGCCACACCAAATTACAGTGATGTAAAGATTACTTATTCAAAGGTGGGCGGTGATATCGGTCTGATTGATATTGATTCAAATACAGGAGCGATAACTTATAAAGGAAACGGTGCTTACGGAAAAGTGAAAATAAGGGCAACCGCAGATGACGATTCAAGTAGCGGGAACGATAACTATAATTCAGCTTATGCAGAAAAAGAAATTGTAGTTTATGCAGAGGTAAACGGAAGTGTAACTCCTCATGCCAATTCAAGTGATATCAGTACACCGACCTTTAGTGCGAATGATCCTAATATCAAAATCAACGGAACGATAGGAACGATCAAAGGATCACCGGGAACACCGGATGATGTAACGGGAAGTAAATTCACCTATACGTATGGATTAAAGACTGATGGAGACGGAAGCTTCTTTGCGGTAAATGCAAGTACAGGTGTAATTACTACAAAAGCGAATTTAGCAGTAGGAAGCTATACGATTACTGTAACAGTGAGTGATAAATGGAGTACGAAAGAAATACCTGTAACGATTAATGTGGGAATGGCAGCGGCAGAGAATTTGAAGTTCTATGAGAACAGCAGCTCCAATGTAGTGATATCCACAAAGAGTGCTAAGGCAACAGATACGAATGTCACAGCATATGCGACAGTCAAAGGAAGCAGTAACAGTAATCCTGTGAAGTATAAAATCAAAGATGGCTCAACAAATGTCATAGAGATAAATGAAGATAGCGGAGCTATCACAATTCATGGAGTAGGAACGGTAACAATCGTCGCTGAGAAGCAGGGTGGAATAGGGCAGGCAAAGGCAGTAGCTGAGCTGACCTTCACGGTAACGGCAGGTTCACAAAACTTCATTTATACAGATAATGCAGGAAATGAGCTTCCGAAACAAACGGATAAATATAAAGCCTATGAGGAAGTATATGAAAAGGATA
>CAJTJP010000014.1 GCA_910576855.1 Erysipelotrichales bacterium | reverse complement strand
CCCCCTTCGTGAAGCTAAGTCTAAAACATTTGATCCTATCACCAAAGATGATAAGCCTAATAAGGTCTATATCCCTCCAATGTCTCATCCTTGGAAACACGCTTCTTTTCAAGCTTATATTGCGAAACAAAAGCACCGTAATCTTGGTGCTAATGTTTAACTTTTTTTGGGACATTTTCATTTTCGCTTGACAGGGCAAAAAAGAGGGGGATTTCAAGTGGTTTAAAAGCTGTTTTTTCAATTTTGCATTGAAAGAACGTAATTTTACTGCTAGAATACCGACACATTCGGATGACTCCCCTTAAAGTTTTCCGTAACTAATTCCACAAGAAAGGTGATGATGAAAATGGAATTAAACGAATTTTTGGAACAAACAGTTCCGACCTATGAAGGTCATAAAATAGAGGAGGGTGTCTACTTTGCGAAAATCACTAATGTAGAGCCTCTCTCTACCGAAAGGATCAAAATAAAATTTGATTTAGAAATGGAAGATGGGAGTATTTACCCTCTCACCCTCAGAACCAATCTGGTGCCCCGACATCGTTGGGATATGATAAACCGATTGGCTGAAGCCTGTGAATCTAAGAAACTAAAAGATTTCATAGGCTGCCAAGTCTGGGTGAGCGTCGTAATCAACGAGCGCTCAGATAACATCCGATACGAGAATGTACAGGATGTCATGAAAGTAGGAGAGGAGGATGAATTTGAGTATGAATTGAGTCCTAAAGGCTACTTCATAAAGCGGTAGATAATGCGGAACGGGATTATCTTTAAGGTTATTAGCTTTCCGATAATCCCGTGAATCCCGCATTTCATCAACATATATAGAAAGGAAAGTGATTAACTATGATTGATGAAAAGGATGAAGCACCAAAGAATGAAAATGATGAATGTATCTCTCCCTTTAAGGTCGAGGATGATGTCATCTACAAATGGAAAGAAAAAGACAATGTGTACGGTTTTGTCGCAAATTCCATCGCTATCAAAGAGCGTTTGAAATCCATCGACGATAACACTTGGTATCTAACGCTGAAGTTTAAAGATCCATCGGGACAAGTGAAAGAAAAAACGATATCCCAGGATCAGTTGAAGCGAACGGATTTACTTGCTTTGATGAACAGCGGAATAGATATAACGGAAGGCAATGTTACAGATGTCCGAAGCTATTTGAACTATTCCTTGAGGACGGATAAGATACCCGTTCGTAATGTTCATAAAACGCTTGGGTGGTTGTACAATGACGGTGAACGTACTAATACATATCTGCTTGATAAAGCCATCGGCGGTGATATTGAAAGTAAATACATCGGTAACGTAAACATTAAAGCGAAAGGTAAATACGAAGACTATGAAAACTTCATAAAGAAAGAATTGGCTGATTCTCCTTACCTGCAACTGGCACTTACGCTGGGATTAACTGCTCCGATATTAGCTATCTTGGCAGATGAAAAAGATTTAGAAAATCTATTTGTAAATCTATCGGGCAACAGCAGTACAGGTAAAAGTACAGCACTTGCATTGGCGATGTCCTGCTGGGGTAAAGCATCAGTTTCTGATAGTAAAGGAAGTCTAATCAAAAGCTGGAGCGCCACTGAAAATGCTCTGTTTAAAAGTATCTCATCACAAGGCTTGCATGGTTTCCCTGTCTGTCGTGATGAATGCGGAGCAAATAATATAAAGCATTTCAATAACTTTGTATATCGCTTTTGCAGCGGATCTGATAAAAGCAGATTGAACAGTGATTGCTTACTTCAGGAAAATCAATCGTTCAAAACCGTAATGATTTCCAGTGGTGAAGTAAGGATACAAGATTTGATGAAAGAGCATACCTTGGGCAGTAATGTCATACGATTGACAGAATTTAATAACTTCCCTTGGACTAAGAATGCGGAACAATCAGATCGAATTAAACAATTCGTATCTCGTAATTACGGTACGTTCGGTAAAACATTTGTGACTTTTCTTTGTCAATATGATTACGATGAGTTTTATGAAGTTTGGGAAGAATGTACAAATGATTTAAAACCGAGGATAAAGCCATACGTAAAGCATTTCGCAGATAGGATTGCCAGTAAATTTGCCTTGTTCGTAACGACATTTCGGTTCTTAATAACAATGCTTGATGTTAGTTGGGATGAAGAAAAGATAAATGAAATTTTGGTAGATAGCGCTAAGGATAAAGTCGATGAGATTAACCTAGCTAAGAAAGCCTACGATATTATAATGACATTTGTGGCTGAGAATGCGAGTCATTTCTATACTTTTTCAGGGTCATCGTACAATATAAAAAATCGTATTGTTCAAACCTGTTCTGCAACCATCTGGGGAAAGCAGAATGATAATGATGTTACAATCACAAGAACTAAGGTTGAACAAATACTGCTGTCTAATGGCTTTAAAAATCCTAAGTTGGTGTATATGAAGCTTAAAGAAAGCGGTGCGCTGATAGCTGAAAATGACGGTAATCGGAATAACTATTTTAACCGAAGAACCGTAACTAACAGCGTTAAAATCCCCGTCATTGTTTTAAAAAAGAATGTTTCATTCGATGATACACCTGATGACAAAGATAATTGTGCAGACTAGTTGCAAAAAATACCGTAAATGCGGGAACGTCAGTTGTGTAAACTGATTTCATCATCATCATTAAGGTGTTTAAATGATGATAAAATCGCTTTCCAAACTGCCTTGTTCCCTACTCCACGTAACTATTCATTTACGTTCATTGTTTAAACATTCACTTTGACATAATGTGATATGAAAAACTAAGTGAATGATACGTTTTAAAGAAATTGCATGTTCATATATTATAAATTTGGAGGTAAACATAATGAAAGATAATAATGTAAATGCTGAATCGTCAAATGCTTTAAAGGATAAGATAATTAAAATCCTAAGCAAGATAGTGCTTGATTACTTGGAGAAAGGGGGTGAAGCAGCATGATACCTGTTTACGTGTACACTCGATTCAGTTCGGTAATGCAACAAGATACATCCCATGAATATCAGCTTGAGCAATGCCAAAGGTATTGTGAACAGCATGGCTACAAAATAGTCCATCACTACAAAGACAGTGCCGTGAGTGCTACAACCGTCAATCGTGAGGATCTACAAAACATGATAAACGACGTCAAACGAGGAAATGTGAAAATCGTTGTCGTGTTTAAACTGGAACGTATTTTCCGTGATGTAAAGGGCGGACTCAGTGTGATTGAGGAATTGGATTCATGGGGTTGCCACATCGAAAGTACCTGTGAAAATTTCGACGATGATTCAGCTGACGGTCGCTTCCTGCTTCAGCTTCAATTAGCTTTGGCTGAGCGCTATATCAATCAATTGAAAGTCTACACCAAAACAGCATGTATCAATCAAGCTAAGACAGGCAAGTATTTGGGTGGTAAACCACCGTTTGGCTTCATTCTGTCGGAAGATAAAAAACTGATAAAAGACCCTGACAATTACAAAACGATTGAAACCATCTTCAGAATGTTTTACGAAGGTGCGACATACAAAGAAATCGCCGAACATCTAAACGTACATCACATGTACAATGCCAATCATAAACCATGGAGTTCAAGATCTGATTTTAATTCAATCATCAGAAATAAAAAGTATTGCGGATACTACGTTTACAATCGAACAGAGTCAAGACGTAATAATAAGAAAAATCATCGTAAACATAAACCGAAAGATGAAATCATTGAAATCAAGGGCGGAGTAGAAGCCATTGTCAGTGAGGAAATTTGGCAAACATGTAATGACGTCATGTCAAGTCGCACAAGAAGCGGCGGTCATAATGCGAAGCAAATGTATAAGCTATCGGGAATATTGAAATGCGGATATTGCGGAAGTAATTTCGGAGGATGTAATCACGGTGTCAAAGTAATCGGCAAAGAACCTTATCGTACCTATCGCTGTAATAATGCAGATTCTTTGTCCAAATCAAAATGCAGGTGCAGAGAGTTTAATGCAGGATATATTGAGAAATTGGCAACACAATGCCTGTGTCATTACCTTGACAGTAAAGAGAACATTCAACGCATTGTTGAAGCAGTGAACAAAAGTATCGAACAAATAGCGGGTAACAACAAGAACCTTGAACGATTAAGTAAAAAGCTGAATGAATGCGAGGAAAGTATAAAGAACCTTGTTTCAGTGATGGAAAAAGGAAATACAAGCGAAGTGATCGTGCAAAGATTGAATGAATTGGAAAAGGAAAAGACCGAATTATTTGCCAAGGTGGAAACTGCCAAAAAGAATAAGGAAGCAGTTAAGCCAGTAACCGTGAAGCAGGTAAAAAGCTTGTTTGATGAATCACTGAACGTATTAAAACTATCTACAAGCAAAGATGTAAAAACACTGTTGAAGCTGTTCTATAAAGAAATCGTCATTGACAATGAAAAAATCGTTTTAAAAATCAGCATGGATTCCTTTTTCAACGGCAGCTTTGATACTCCGTTAGAAACACTGACGTTTGATCGAGAACAGGTGTTGAAATGTAAGGGAACACTGGCAAGATTAAGGTATCGTAAGAATAAAGAAATGTATCTCCGAAATTTAGCTATGGCTAACTGAAAAAATATGTTGCATTTGGTGTCTGAGACTGGTATAATGAATACGAAGTCAGAAGGCACTTTTTAAATATCTACATAAAGTGCGAAAATCAATGTAACATGTTTGGTAAAATGTATGTTGTTAAGCCAAACCTTTTCGTCGTACTGTACGCGTCACCAATTGACGATAAAAGCGTATTTAGGTAATATGCTTTCGATACAGATATGGTTCAGTAATAATTACTGAACTTTTTGTTTGTTCATAATTATATATTCTGTATGTATATGGCCATCTTATCACAAATAAGATGGCCATTTTTTTGTGGTCACAAGAAAGGGGAAGCGATATGCAGCTTAGAAAAAGTAAGCCATATATGAAAGGAGTGGGTATAACATGAATTATAAGAAACCAAAGAAATGCAGGGGAGGGGATTGAGTGCAGAGCGTTGATGAACGGATAGAAGTGCTGGGGAAAAATATACGTTATTACAGAAATATTAAGAAGTTGACACAAGAAGAACTCGCCGATCGTTGTCGCTGCGCCCGTCAGACAATTATGAATGCAGAAAAATGCAATCGAATGAACGGTATCTCGGTTTTAACTCTATTATATATCGCAGAAGCACTGGATGTTGAAATAGGGACATTATTTATATCTAAATCAGATAGTAAATCAAGGTAATGATATGTGGATAGATTATGAAAAGTCGAAAAAGACGGTTGTAAATGATCTCTATACATGTCGTGATTATATCCTAAAAGGATATTTTACCATAATTCATACATCTCATATTGAAATAATAGCGCATTTTGAAAATCGCTTATCATCATCAGGAGCTTTTTTGAGTATCGGGGCAGAGAAGCAATGCTCTGATAAAAATATGCGAATGTTGCTTGCTCAAGAGGAACAAACTGTCTGGTTAAATCATATCCTTCAAGCAATAGATAAATTACCCGAAATTTATAGAGAAATCATTATTTATCACTATTTACAAGGATATAGTTTAGCATCACTAAAAAACGGCATCAATGAAAACGGACAAGAAATAAAGGTGCAAAAACCTTACGAGCGAAATGAGCAAGCCTTATTAAAAATAATGGTTTTGCTGGATGAATGCTTAGTGGCATATACGGGCGAAATCAATATGAATGATATAAAGATTAGATACAAAGTCGGGGCTATGAACTTTGTAGTCAAAAAAAACAAAAAAATACTGGAAGGAAAATAAACATGAAAACAATAACAATTTACAATATCAAAGGCGGAACGGGTAAAACAACTACAGCCAAAACTGTCGCAACCGGTATGGCAATGGGTGGAAAAAGAGTGCTGCTAATTGATTTGGATCCACAGGGTAATACCGGAAAATCATTCATTTTTCAACCGGATCCGATGGATTTATCAGTATATGAAAATAAACCGCAACAGGAGAAAACAGAATGCTTTATAACCAATTATTTGTCTCAGAAGAATGACAAAACGATCTGTGATATCTTTCATGATCCGAATAGTATCAAAGAAATCATCAGGAGTACCGATATTGAAAGGTTAGATATCATCCCATCTAATTTAAGACTTTCATTAATCGATACAAAAATCAGATTGAGTGACGGTCGTCAGGAAAACTATATTGCCAAGGCATTGCGATTAGTAAAATCTCAGTATGATGTTTGTATTATTGATTGTTCTCCGGTAAAGTCATTACTTACTGTAAATGCAATTTATGCAAGTGACATAATTCTGATACCGATTACGATCGATGATGATTCTAAACAAGGGTTGGCAATGACATTACGTGAAGTGAAGGCTTTAGAAGAATTGTATGAGCTGGACATAGACTTTCGAATTGTTATTAATATGAAGCAGCGCACTCGGATACAGGATGAAACAGTCCGTTATCTCAGAGCTATATTTAATGAAAAATTGTTAAATACTGTTTTGCGATACCAAAGCAATCCGATTACTCTCGCAGCACTAAAGCGCAAGACGGTACTTAATATGAAAGAATCCGGCATCGCAAGCGATTATCGCTGTCTGATTAGTGAAATGGAGGCATTCTTATGAGAGATACAGTTAATGAGATGCTGAATACTGCAAGTCAGAAGCGTGATCGAATAAAAATGATACATATAGATGACATACGGCCGAACCAAGACAATAAGGATTTTCCAATGTGTGATATTGAAGCAATGGCATTATCGCTGCGTGTTTGCGGTCAAATAGATCCTTGCGTAGTAATTCCATCCAATGAGGGCTATACGTTGATTTCAGGTGAACGCAGATGGAGAGCAGCTAAATTGAATGTTTCACAAGGCTTTACAGAGTGGGAAGAAATTTCATGTATCATTCGAGAATATGATAAGAATGAATTAATGTTGATTGCTGCGAACGGCCATAGAGAGTCTATTCCTGTAGAACAAAAGATAGATATCACCAATACTGTATTGAGACACTATTATGCAGCCAAGGAAGCAAATGAAATCCCTGTAGGAACTAAAAAGAGAGAATGGATCTCCGCAGTTACAGGGTACAGTGAGCGCTCTGTCCAATCATATCTTAATAAAATAGAAATGTCTGACGCAAGAAACATCGAAAAGGAAGCGAAAGAGAATATTCACCTGAAGGCTCTGGAGAATCATATAACACATAAGCTGGGTACCAAAGCTATCGTCACAGACAAATACATCAAGGTCAATTATATGGGGGTCGATGATTTGAATCGCATACTTGAGATCATCGGGCTTCTTGAGGAAGAATTATAATGGCAGCATATGTTAATAGCATCAAATTGCTGAAAAAAATCCATGAGGGAATGGACGATAGCTGCTTTACTTCGATACTGACGGATTGGAAGCAGAGCAAACTGACAGAGGAAAACGCTGCACAGGATCTGTTTGATCTAATGTGCAGCGGCTTATCTGCAGAAGCTGCTGGTGCTTCTTTAGATTTGGATCAAGAAAAGGCACACAGCTTGATTCATGAGTATAAAGCAAGATATTGCAACAATTATGAAAAAACTTTTTATGACCGATTATTTAATCCGGCAAAGTTTTATCAACAGGTTACGGAGTTGATTACTACCAAGCAGCCGGATGCTTATTTCTCTATCAACAGCTTTTATAATACAAAGAGGAAAAACGAAAATGTGCGGCACATTAATGCTTTTGTTTTGGATTTTGATTTTTATAAAATATCTAAATATGAATCAATGGATGCCAAAGCCTTTTATCATCAGGTGCTTAAAAAGAAACTATGTTATCAACCAACCGGTGTTATTGATTCAGGAAAGGGACTATATATTGTTTATGCTTTCAAACACTGTTCTTATCACATGGATCGATTATATCATGCTGTTTGGAAGCATTTTTATAATGAATTTGAAAAATACGGAATGGATCCTGCAGCAATGCTTACCACACAGGTGATACGCATCCCCGGTACCATCAATTCTAAAACAAATAAGATAGTAAATGTACTTGAATTCAATGATACCGATTATGAAATTCAAGACTTCGCGATGCAGCTGCCATGGTCTCAAGAACAAGTAAAAGAACATCGTAAGGATAAACTTCTAAAATTAAAGCTCCCTAAAAATAAAACACACAAAGATTATTCTAAACGAAAAATATATTTCAAGCAGTATTATGAAGACTTAAAAAAGTTGATTAGGATAAGAAACAAAAACAATAAAAATGAAGGATATCGAGAACAGTTATTATACATATGCAGGGAGCGAGCATGCTGGATGGGGTTCACGATCGATGAATCAGTAAAGCTGGCACATCAGTTGAATGAAATGTTTAATTTACCGCTGACAGAAAGAGAGGTTGAGCAAAATTGCAAGCCCTCTGATAATCGTTTGGCGTGTTCTATCGATACGATAATTGAAAAGCTCGGCATTTCCTTTGATGAGCAGCTTCAGCTGAAGGTATTGAAGAGGCGTTATATTAAAAAATCATTGTATGCTAAGCATAAAAGGAAGCATCCGTTATTAAATCTCACAGACAAGCAACAGGCGCTGATGGAGCGCAGAGCCAAGGTGTGCGAATTAAAAAATGTAAAGCATCTAAAAAACAGTGAAATAGCAGATCGATTGGGAATTGATAAATCAACGATCACAAGGGATCTACAATACATAAAAACACATCCACATCAGTTTATCAGAAAATTGACAGACTATATAAACGCATTAGAGAAGCATAAAAACAGTGATTTATTTAGACGCAAAACACTATATGAAAGACAAAAGCAGCTCCTAAAATGGCTGAAATCAGGCTATACAGCCTTAGAATATTTAGTCAGAGAAATAGGAGTTGCAAAAAATTAGTCATCATTGAATATATGTGAGAGCTGCTTTAATAATAGAGAAAGGAAGGTCATGTAAATGAAATATCAATGCAAAAATTGCAAGACAAGGAAGATCGGATGCCACCAAACATGCAGTAAATATCAAAAAGATAAACTGATAAGGCAAAGAGAAAATAAACAAAGACGATTAGAGTTTGTTGCTGAAAATCATACATGGTCATATCAAAGAAGAAATAAATGAGGCCTGCCTCCCTTCCTTTGTCAGGGAGGCTATGGAAAACTACAAATTATATGGAATCGCATATAACCCTTACATTGTCAAATTAAATGGCACGGCTTCGCCGATTTGACAATGCAGGGCTATATGCACACTTTAGGAAGTGTAAGGTGAATAGGGTAACCCCCTTAAAGGAGAACATTATGAAATTAATGAGAAGCAGCTATGAAGTAGAAAGTGATTTAAACCTCATTATTCAAAAGGTTACAGACGAATTCGGGTTAGATGACCACTGGATAGGTGATTGTGAAATGACTTCATTAGATGAAGTGTTTGGCTGCGATTTATGCGTATCATTGCAGTATAAGGATAAAGCAGATTATGAGGATCAACTAAGAGAGGTTGAGAATGTTGTGACTTCATGGGCTGCTGATGAAATCAAAAGAAAAGAGGAAAAATAAAATGAAAAAATTACAACTAACAAGGGCAGAACAACTGTTTCCAACACTGAAAACTATGAATAAACGTCAATTAGAGCTTATGCTGTTAGAAATTCGCAACAGGGATTGGTCAAGAATAGGTAATGCAATGATACTTAAGTATGACTACATTTATTATTTATTATTACAAAGATTAAAAGAAAAGAGGAAACAAGACGAAACATAAAAACGCACGCAAACGACGAAGAATATAAGATCCAGTATTTGAGAGAGGTTAAAAGTGAAGATCTTGTTTGAGTTGGAAGAGAATGAGGTGGAAAGTCTGAATAAAAACGGCAAAGGAGAAATTATGAAGGGAGAATAACAATGAAACCGATTTTA
Source organism: Erysipelotrichales bacterium (assembly GCA_910576855.1). Lineage (GTDB taxonomy): Bacteria > Bacillota_I > Bacilli_A > Erysipelotrichales > Erysipelotrichaceae > C-19. Next base: position 67,856 of record CAJTJP010000014.1, on the reverse strand, counting down.
GATGTATGCTGTGGCAGTAAAATGTTTTATTTTGACAAGGATAATCCTCTCGTCCATTTCAACGACATAAGATATATAAGCGATACCTTGTGTGACGGAAGAAGGCTGGAAATACATCCTGATACATGTTGGGATTTCAGACACCTTCCGATTAATGATAATTCATATCACATGGTTGTCTTTGATCCTCCACATCTATTAAAAGTTGGTGAATCATCATGGTTGGCCAAGAAATACGGAAAGCTTCCGAAAGATTGGAATTTATATTTAAAGCAGGGGTTTGATGAGTGTATGAGAGTTTTAAAACCATACGGTACATTGATTTTCAAGTGGAATGAAACAGATATAAAACGAGCTGAATTATTCGCAGCATTAGGAGCAAAGCCGATATTCGGCGACAGAGGTCGAGGTAATAAAACATACTGGTTCGTTTTTATGAAAGAAGAGGAGTATTAAATGAAAACAAATAAGACTTGGAAGGAATTCATTAAGGGGAAATTAGCTGTACAGATTGAAACATATGAGCAATATACAGCTTTCATCGAAAAATGTGACCGGTACGGCTTGGTATGGATAAATGGCCAACCGCTAGAGAGCTGCGATATCTGGAGCAAAAGAGAGCCTGATATGTGCTTGATGATTCAAAGCAAAAAATTATGCCAAGGATCAAGAAAGGATTGCATGAGATGGAAGTACAGTGTGATAAAGTTTAACGATTTAATCAAATTTATATAAAAAACTTGACAAGAATTCGCAAATCACATAATTTCACATCATAAACACATAATCGAGGCCGTATTTCACAAAAAAAGGGGTAATTCAGGGGGAGAGAAATGTGGTATAATATGCTAGGATGCGATAACAAGGAAAAGATAAAGGCAGCTGAAATAGTTGTCTTTTTTTTCGGAAAGGCGGCGATAATATAACCTAATGAAATGTAATATGAATGAAAAGGAGGAATGAGATGAAGCATTTATATTATGTAAAAGATAACTTTAAAGATTATGCGAAAATCACGAAACACCCTGTACACAAAGAAGACAATAAGTATTTCTATTGTGATGATTTAGTACTCGAGAAGGATCGAATATATCATGTTATCCAAAAGGACGATATGTGTCGGTGCTTTGGATATGATAATGATCTGATCGAGCTGCAGATGATGAAGCATCGCATGCGTCAGCTGGAAAAAAATCCAAATTGGCGCTGCGCAGAGGAAGTGGCAGTTTTAAAACGAAAAATATTAGAAAGACAAGCGATTTATGAGTCAATCATTCTATCCGGAAGATGAAATGTTATGTTTCTCAGCGATTATCAATGCCTATTTATATGGATTGATCAGTTATTTGGATTACAAACATTACACAAAAACATATATTGCTTATCATGAAATAACTGATGAACAATTCATAGAGGCATATGCGAAGGCAGATGCTTTTTTTTTGGAGCCAACGCAGATCGAGCATAAATTCCGAAGTGTTTTGTCAAATAAGAACTGTGAAAATGATGAAAAATGGCTGCGCCTGTATCAAAGGTTTAAAAACGACTGCCCCCACTCTGATATCGTGGGGGCTATGGAACAACAGTAGTTAGGTTAGGTGGCAAATTGCCACCTAAAAAAGCAATATGGAATCGCATAAATTATCGAATTGTCAAATTAAAATGCACAGTCTTAAAAAGACTGATTTGACAATTACGAATATTTATGCACGACAAGAAAATGAAGGAGGTCAATTATGATTATATTTCTTGGATACATGGAAAACAGAAATAAAAAAGTTCTTTTGTCTGATAAGCATTCTGCACAAATTGTATATCAGATAGATGGAATAGATGCGGGTATCTATTCTATTGAGAATGCAGGGACATTATTAAAGGAATTAAATGATGTATCTGATATTGTTTCATGTGATCGTCACCGAATGAATATATTGTTGAATGCTTCTTTTTATCAAGGTATAAAGTTTGAGGACATTCCATCTGTTCATAGTGCGATCATAAATTCATCACCAAAAGAAGTACAGGATGATAATATGATTGAAGCACGTAATGAGGTGAAATTAAAAAAGAAAGAGGATGAGCAGCTCGTGTATGCGAATAAGCAAGAGCTGATGATTGATTTGCGCCGTCATTTGGACGATGTATATAATGAGTATGTAGATCGGCACAATATTACCAATGATGAATGGTTCAACTGGGATAATGCGCTGTATACTTCAGCGAATTATCTGAAGCCTTATCTGCAGAGAGGGACTTATGATGAGAGGCTTATAATACCATGCGCATTAGTAGATGAAACGTGCGAGGATATTGTGAAAAGACAGCATGAAGAATATCTGCAGAAGGAAAATGAGCTATGTTTGAGCAATTAAGAAGTAACATGAAGGCAGAATTAAAAAAGCATTGTAAACGGATGTTTTGCTTTCTTATAGTGCCATGTCTTTATATAGGGGTCTGGCTTTTCATATACGCAGGCTTATATAGTATCTTTAGTGCATGGAAGTTTGATTCGGAGTCATGGTACTTTTATTGTGTATTGGTTATGATCTATATAGTTACATTATTACCTTGCGTTATTCTTGTTAAAAAAAGGTTAGAAAAGTGATATGAACTAAAATTTTTAAAGAAAGGAAAAAAACAATGACATCAAAAAGATTTTGGAAAGGGTTTGCTAAAGGTAAGTATGCAGTAGCGATTAAAGATAAAAACAGATATCATACCTTTATTAGATTGTGTAACGAAAAAGGTTTAAAATGGATTCAAAGTACACCGAAATATGAATCATTTAGTACGTTTCTAAATATGTGTATTATATATGAAGCTGCCATTGACAGTTTATTATGTGTGGATTTTGATTATTGTATGAACCATGGCTATATTGTTATACAATCTGCTTCGATATTAAATCATGCGGGGTATGTTGAATGTAAAAGAAATGTTTACTTAAAACTTGTATGCACCACAGATGCAGATAAAAAGTACCCAACTTAATAGTATATAAAAATTACAGAAACAAATTGCGTGAATACGATAAGAATGATAAAATAGAATAAATACTGGAGGAAGAATTATGAAAAAGATGAGTATTTTAGTAGTAAGTGCTATGATGTTTTTAGTTGTAGGTTGTTCAAAGGATTTAAAGGTTACTGTCAAGGATAACCTTGAGGTAGAATACGGAGATAAATTAGATAATGCCTTATTGTATGATAAAGAGAAATCTGATGAAGGAATCGCAGTAAAAGAAGTGAAAAACTTCGATGCAAAGAAAACAGGAGAACAGGAAATCACAGTGATCTTTACAAACGCTGATGAGAAAACAAAAGAGGAAACATTGAAAGTAACTGTAAAGGATACTAAGAAACCTGTTATTAAGCTGAAAAAGGAAAAGGTGGAAATTACTGCAGGGGATAAGTTTAATGCAGCTTCTAACATTGAGTCGGTGAAGGATCCGGTAGACGGTGATATTAAAAAAAGTGAGGATAAGAAGCTGATAAAGAACGGCTATATCATCACAAGTGATGTGAATGCCAAGAAGGCAGGCAGCTATACAGTAAAAGTAACTGCGTATGATGTGAACGGCAATAAAGCGGAAAGCAGCTATAAGGTAACGGTAAAGAAAAAGCCGCAGGAGCAAGCTCCGACACAGAATAACAATCAAACAAGCGGAAACGGCTACACGAGTAATCAAGGAAGCTATAACAAGCCTAGTGCTGGGAACATAGGTTCAAATAAAAAGCCAACCCAATCAAAGCCGCAGCAGACTTGTAAGGCGGGCAAGATTAATCCGAATCGCATCGGAAATTCAGGGAAATTGTTTAACAGCGAACGAGAAGCATTAGATTATGGAAATAAAATGGCTACTAATGATTCATCAATTCTAAACTTTATTTATCCACAGGTATATGATGATTGTGGCACATTGTTGAATAAGTGGACCGTTCATTTCATGTATGAGGGAGAAAGTTCACAAGTTAAGTAATTTTTATTTAAATTAAACTTCAATTATCTTAAGCTGATATAGTGATATCGGCTTTTTTTATACCCATTGATATCCTTCAAAATAAATTGAAAAAAGTTTAAAAATTTTTTGTATTTCTTAAATTTCGATTGTATGTAAGAAGTAAGGGCGCCTTAAACAGGTTTATGCACCTTACTTTTTCTGTATGCGGAAAGGAGTGATAACCTTGAATTACTACAAGGTGAGAAGCACATAAGGGGCTTTTGCCCCTGTAAGAGAAAGGCAATGTGTGCTCACATTTAAGTCCTAATAATTTTTTATAAGCATAAATCCGAAAGTAACAGAGCTCTCGGTAGAAAGGAAAGGTGATATTATGCTTAAAATTAAAAACACAATAAAACGAATATCGATTCTGGTGTGTACAGTGTTTATGACGATAACTAATATGTCATTGCCCGTGTATGCAAGTAACAATATTACTACAGGAAAACAAATTCTATATTCATATCGAGGATATGCAGTAGATAATCCTTCCTATACCTATCATGGTGATTATATAGCGAAGGTTTACGCAAACGGTGAGATAGCTTTCTGTGTAGAGCCCAATGTGGTGTTGGATGATAAAGATAGTTATTATACACAGAGTGATTATTCTTATCCGCAACAAAGACAAATGGAACATATCGCCTATGCCGGTTGGCATATGTCTAAGAAAACAGATGATGATTATGTGGCTACTCAGTTCATGATTTGGGAAGCTATGGGAATGCGCTTTTCTTATAATTCATTTGAAGGTTATGAAGCAAAGAAGGCTGAAATTAATAAAAGATTACTGCAATTTGAAAAACTACCTTCATTCGATAACACTTCATTAACCTTAAAAGCCGGAGAATCAAAAACAATCACTGATCAAAAAGAAGTATTTCAATATTATTATCATACTTCACATAGTGATGGCTTAACAGTAGAAAAAAATGGGAATAGCTTGACAATTACTGCGAGTGCTAATGCCCCTGAAAATGCTCAAGTGAAGTATCAATTAGTGAAAAAAGACTGCAGGGGAACATCTATACTATATGCTTCTGATACATCACAGAATACAGTCGTTTTTAAAGTACCCGATCCTTATGAGACTGTTATCAATATCAAGGTTCAGAAATACGGTAACTTTGAATTAAAGAAACTTGATAAACAAAGCGGTAAGGTGGTAAAGAAAGCCGGTGTTGAATTTGATATCTTTAAGGAAAACGGCACTAAGGTAGCTACCATTGCGACTAATAATAACGGTATCGCTTCATTAAAGAATCTGTTGTTCGGTAAGTATTATGCACTTGAAAAAACAGAACCTGATAAATATTTCATCAGTAATGAAAGAATCAATTTTGAAATCAAAGAGAGTGATGTTACGGTTCAAAAGTCTTTAGCGAACGATCAAATCAGAGGCAGAATTGAGCTTTCCAAAGAGGATTGTGAGGTTGGTAAAAGACCTCAAGGTGACGCAAAGCTCTTTCATGCAGAATATACCTTATACGCAAAAGAGGATATCTTAGATCCTGCCGATGATTCGGTTATTTATACTGCCGGTACTGAAATTGCCACTGCTTCTATCGGTGAGAATTATAAGGCAACCTTCGATAATCTGTATTTAGGAAAATACAAGATAAAGGAAAAGAAAGCGCCAAAGGGTTATCTTATTGATGAAAGAGAATATGAGGTGAATCTTACTTCTGATGCTTATGTGAAAACTGTTACTAGCTGTGATTCTGTAATGAAACAAGCGTTTAAGATTGCGAAGTTTAGTGATCCCGATGGCTCAGGCGGTATCAAGCCGGCATTAAAAGGCGCAGAGTTTACGGCTATCTTGAATCGCTATGTAGAACAATACGGCTGGGATATGGCTTTACAAATTGCACAAGACCCTGATGATGATCGTATCCTTGACAGTGAATGGGATGTGTTGATCACAAGTGATGAAGGTACTGCGACAAGTAAGCCTTTACCTTTCGGTAATTATTTGGTGAAGGAAACCAAGACACCCGGTAATCCCGGTGATTATGAAACAGCTCCCGATTTCTATGTAAACATTGAAAAGGACAGTGAGATTCCTATGAATTATCTGTATATCAATGATCCTGAGTTTACAACGATCATCGCAATCGTGAAAAAGGATGCAGAAACTCATAATATCATTGAGTTAGAAGGCGCAACCTTTAAAATCAAATGTCTTGAGAAAAACAGTATGTTTCAAGCAGGAGAGTATGTAAACTGGTGGCAATGGAATCCGATTCCTCATACAGTAGATACCTTTACGACAACAGAAAACGGAACGGTAATGTTGCCGGAGGAGTTACCGATCGGTTTATATCAGCTCGAGGAAATCAAAGCACCGAACGGTTATCTGTTAGCGAAAAGCGCTAAACCGTTCAGAATCAGCGGTAACGGCATTCACCAACAGTTAGGACCTGATGATACTACCATCGTAACTACGATCACATTTGATGATACACCGGTAAAAGGACAAGTGAAGCTCCAAAAGGAAGCGATGTTGTTTCAGGGTTATACTTCAACGAATACAAAGTATGGGGAATTGTTTACACCTGTTTATGAAAGAGGATTGCTTGCGAATGTGAAGTTTGAAATCAAAGCGAAAACGGATATTATCGGAGCTGACGGTAAGCTGTGGTATCGTGCCGGACAAAGAGTCGAGGTTCTCACAACAGACGGAGAAACGATTACGACATCAAGTCAATTACCAATCGGAACTGAAGGACATAATATCTACAGTATTCAGGAAATAGAAACAGCGGAAGGCTATGTACTGGATGATACGATTCGTTATTTCCGCTTTGATTATGTAGATGAGAATACTGCGATCGTTGATCCGACATGGTTGGATGAAAACGGAAATGAAATAGAAGCAGATGAAATCTTAACATTAGATAACCAACATCAAACAAGCATTACTCCAATCATGAAGCATATGGAAATATCTGATAATAAGGACAAAACAGAAGCATACAAACAGGTAGTATTCGGAATCTTTAGTGAACAGGTGGAACAGTTAGAAAAGGATTCCTTAGTCGCTATACTTGATGTAGATGAGAATGGAAAAGCGGAAGGCACCTTGACACAAGAAGGCACGTACTATTTGAAAGAAATTCAAACAGATGGTGATTACATACTATCCAATGAAAAGTACCCTTTCACTTATTCCTATAACGGTGATAAACAACAGGTAATCCAAGTGAATAACGGCAAACCTATCTATAACTATTTAAAAAGAGGAACGATTGAAGTCTATAAACAGGATGCAGACAGTAAGCTGCCGTTGATGAATGTATGTTTTGAGCTTGCGACAGACAAAGACTTTACTCATATCATCAAAACCACATGGACAGATGAAAACGGAAAAGCGATTTTTGATGAATTGGAAGCCAATCATACATATTACATCAGAGAAAAATATGACGGTAATCATGATATGGTAGATAAGGGATACGTATATGATCCAAGTATTCATGAAATAACCTTGAACGATGTAGAAATAGTCAAAGTGAATTTAACCAATACCCAAGTCAAAGGCAAGGTACAATTCACTAAGACAGGAGAAAGCTTCCATGATGTTGAAATCATAGAAGGAGCCTTCGGTAAGGAACATCATCCAATTTGGTCGCAAGGCAATTTGTTAGGAGCTGAGCTGACAATACAAGCGGCAGAGGACATCACCACATGGGATCAAACAGAGCACTACAAGAAAGGCGATGTCGTAGCTGTGCTGGAATCTGATTGGCAGACAACCGACAGCTTATTACTGCCTGTAGGAAAGTATGAAGCCTATGAATCAAAAACACCGCATGGTTATATCAAAGATGAAACGATCTATACCTTTGAAATCAAACCAAACGGCAAAGCAGAGCTTCAGCTGAACGGCATCTCTATCAATAACAAAAGAGCGAAAGCCAATCTTGACTTTACAAAGGCATTAGAGAAACAAGAAACCTTTATCAACCCTGATGCCTATAAGGATGTTATCTTTGGCTTATATGCGAGAGAGGATATCTATAACTATATGGGGAAGGTAGTGATCAAAAACGGCTCATTGATCGGAATCTCAGGCATTGATGAAAACGGACATTTAATAAACACCTTTGATTTACCTAACGGTGTATATTACTTCAAGGAGCTGCAGACAAATGATCAATATCAATTAGATACGACGGAATATGACTTTGAGGTAGGCTATCCGGGAGAGGAAGTCAAGGAATATACGATCGAAATCAATGAAGGAGAACCGATCAACAATGATCTAAAACGAGGCAGCATTGAAATTATCAAAACAACAAAGGATGCCCTGCATTATACAAAGGCAGAACAAGAATACGTAGACTCATTCCATAATATGGAAGGATATACCAAAATCTACCATAATTCATTAACGAAGGATAATACAAATTATCTGGCAGGAGTAACCTTTGAAATAGCTACCGATAAGGACTTCACTAATATCATTGATACAAAGAAAACGGACGGTACTGGTCGTATTGTATTCGATGAGCTTGAGCTCGGTACCTACTACATCAAAGAAAAATCTACGCTGCAGCATTATGTTTTAACTGATGAGGTGTTCAAGGTAGAGCTTACCAAGCACGGACAGGTGGAAACGATTGAGGCAGATAATGATTTGATGACCTCTTATGTTGATGTAAAGAAAGTAGATTACTATGATCATAGTAAAGTATTACCATATGCAGGCTTCACAATGTATGCGGATGAAGCATGTACAAAGGTGCTTCAAACGATAAAAACCGGTAAAGACGGAATCGCGCACTTTGATAATATCAAATTCGGTACTACCGTTTATATTAAAGAAACAAGCGCACCGGCAGGCTATGAGCTCTCCGATGAGGTTGTCAAAGTCACAATTAATGACGCTTGGATCAACGGTGAGAAAGAAACAAGAATCATTGTTTATCCTGATCGCCCGCTTCCGAGCGAAACCGTGAATACAGGTGATAATACCAATATTTTCATGTATTTAGGATTATTGGGAATAAGCTTAGGAGCTGTTTTATTGTTGATGAAAAAACAATATAAATTATGACACAACGATTACAGAACAAGTTGATATAAAAATAATCGACTTGTCTCGTTTAATGATGAAAAAGGAGAAAAACTATATGGGAAAATACAATTATGAAGAAGCAGTAAAAAACGATGTAATAGAATACATTAAAACTGAAACCAATATACAAGATTATGCATCTGAAAACCAATTAGTCAATTACTTGAATGATGCTTTATGGATAGAGGATAGCGTAACCGGAAATGCAAGCGGTTCTTATACTTTTAATACTTACGAAGCAGAAGAAAACTTGTCGCATAATCTGGATTTACTCCATGAAGCTTTGAGGGAATACGGTGTTGACTATGAAAAAGCATTAGAAAGTGGTCCCGAATATTGTGATGTGGTTATTCGGTGTTATCTGTTGCCTAAAGCAATTCAAGAAGCTGTAGATGAGCTTGAAATTGGAAATATAATTGATTCAGCTTCAATGTCTATTTAATTATTGGCGAAAATCGTTTGAATCAGGAAAGATGAAAAAAGTTAAGAAATTTTTTGTATTTTTGAAATTCAGCGTGTATAGGTAAATTAGGCGGATGCAAAGCATCAGCCTTCAACAGAAAAGGAGATGATCATATGTCGTTAAACAGAGCGCCGCCATAGGGTAAAAGATAATTGCTTTATGGAAAGGAGATGATGGAGATGAAGCAATTTATTAAAAAACATGCGAAAGCTATAAAAATGACTTTAACTGTGTTGTGCGTGCTGACTGCGTGCTTGTCATCAGGCGTACAATTCACAAAAGCAGCGGCACCGCCGGAGCTGTTTACAGGTAATGACGGAGGAGGTGTTTCATCCACCGGTGCACGTTATCGCTTTTGTTATGAATTGCGCCGTAAAAGCTATGATCCGATTAAGGGTACTGCGGTTTACGAACTATCTGAATATTATACAATCAGCGGCGGCAGTATTCCGGTTGTATCTGATATTGTCCATCTGACAAATAAAAAGGTTACGAATAAATATATCGGTGAATTTAAAAGCGGTAATGCGGCTTCTAAAGGTCCCGGCACTTATTATCGCAGCGAAAAGTTTACACTGAATCTTGTAGAAGGTACGAATAAAATTAAGATTCGAGGTGAATATGAAGGTAATGACAGCGGCGATGCAGATTTCACCGTAAAAATTGAGAAGTTTGGACATGAACCGGTTGTACACGGTAAAAACGGTACTTGGATCAGCGGTGAGGTATCAAGCGGCAAGCGCACCAATGAATCCTTATATACCGATGGAGCTGCCGGAAGTGCTGCGGGCAATAAAACACAGACAAGTACAGGCTTTTCCTATACAGATGAAGATGAACAGAAAACAGCGACTTATAAATATTCAGGGAAAACGCTTGGTAATAATGCGACAATCAAAAGCATCAAAAAGAATGGTACAACAGTCAATTTCTCTGCCTTGGATAAGCCCGGCACCTATGTGGTGACAAGCTGTACAACCGACAGTGCCGACAATGAAGCGTGCGGAACGCGTAATATTGTTGTGAAGTCGAAATATCAAGTAAAATATAACGGAAATACATCTACAAGCGGCAGTATGTCTAACAGCTCTCATGTATATGATACGGCGAAGGCTTTAACAGCGAATGCGTATACAAAAACAGGCTATCAATTCGATCATTGGAATACGAAGGCGGATAATTCGGGAACCTCTTATACGAATCAACAATCGGTAAAGAATCTTACTTCGACTGATAACGGAACCGTTAATCTCTATGCCCAGTGGAATGCGAATACGTATACGATCAAATATATCGGCAACGGCGCAACCGGCGGAACGATGGCCGATACGACTCATACGTATGACGCTTCAAAGACATTGAGAAAAAATACTTATGTACGGAGCGGTTGGAAATTCATCGGTTGGAATACAAAGGCTGACGGTACAGGTACATCATATACGGATGAAAAGTTAGTAAAGAATTTAACATCAGTTAATAACGGTACAGTAAATCTATATGCCCAATGGGATCAAGCACCGTCGATTACGACAACGCATAAGGTATTCTATGAAAACGAAATCTCTATGAACGAATGGACTTCAAGCTATCGCATGAGAAATATCACAGCGACAGATCAAGAGGACGGAAGCTTAACAGATGAAATCAAGATTGTATCCGATAACGTGGAGCTTGATAAAGCAGGAAACTATGAGGTCGTTTATGAGGTGACAGACAGTGTCGGACAAACTGTAAGGGAAAGCTCTGAAATTACCATTGTATACAACAATCCGCCGACGATTGAAGCGGAGAATCAGTTATATACGCTCGGAGATATTACCCAAAGCGAATGGGAAAATGAGTTGCGATATGAAATCGCTGCAGCGAATGATGTAGAGGATGGAGATATCAGTGACATGCTTCAGATTACATTAGATGAAACAGATACTGCAGTACCGGGCTTCTATCATGTGGTTTATGAGATAACGGATCGCTTCAATAAAAAATGTGAAAAACAGATCACGGTTGAGATTCGTTACAATCAGCTTCCAAAGTTGGAAGCGAACAATATCACAATCTATGAAAATGAATTAACAAGTGCTGAGCTGACAGAACGTCTAAAAGAAAACGTAAGCGCTCATGATGCAGAGGACGGAGATTTAAGCGAACAAGTAAGAATCGTATCAAACAATGTCGATACTACAGTACCGGGTAATTATGAGGTTACCTATGAGGTCGTTGATTCTAAAGGTGCGATAGGCACAAAAACGATTGATGTAACAGTGCTTGAAAACCATGCGCCGATTCTACAGCTGTTTGTATCAAATAAGCGTTTTATTGAAGGGCAATGCAGCCAAAGCGAATGGGAAACACAATTAAGAATGAAAGGTGTCAGTGCCCATGACAGAGAGGATCGAGATTTAACCGATCAGATCCAAATCGTCAGCGACAGCGTGAATCCGCAAAAGCGAGGAACCTATGAAGTGACTTATAGGGTAAGCGATCGCTTTGGAAAATCAACCGAGAAAACAGCGCAAATCACCGTAGAGCCAAACGAAGCCCCGATCATTTATGCGAATGATAAATACTTCACAACGAATGATACGATAACGGATTCATTATTATTGAAAAATGTGTATGCGAGTGATGATCATGATGAGGATATCAATGAACATATCACAGTGAAATCAAGCAATGTAGAAAGCGGAAAAGCAGGAAGCTATGAGATCACATATGAGGTAACAGATTCCTTAGGCAAAAAAGGAAGCAAGACGATCACGGTACATATTCGTGAAGCACATACACCGCCGATCACCCCACCGGTGCCAGAGGATATGGAAGTGCTGTATTGGTGGAACGGCAAACAACAAGGAATTATCAATGTGACTAAGCTGATGGAACAATCCCAGCTGGGACATGATAAGGACGCATTGAAGGACGTTGTATTCGGAGTGTATGCGAAAGAGGATATCGTACATCAAAATCAAGTAGTATTACAGGCAGGAAGTCTTATCGCAATCACCAAGGCAGATGAGAACGGACAGCTTCAGGCAATCATTCATCATAAGGGAAAATACATTCTCAAGGAATTAAGCACAAACGGAAACTATATTCTTGACGGTAAGGAATATGAGTTTGAATTTAATTGAAATGGGAGATACAAATACACCGTAGGTCCACCCTTTTGATTATGCAATGAAAATCTGATTATTCGATAAAGTTTTTTAACCCTTAGAAAGTCCTTCTTCTTTTCTCCACTGCTTATCCGTAAAACTGATTGAATCGTGTATCCGATAAAAACCTGATATATTCATATCAGCGATTGACTTAAGATTGACAATCGAATCGGAAAACGATATAATCATACCGAAATAAAGCGTTGATAAGAAAAGTAATCAATCATGAAGCGATAGAGAGATACGATCTTAGGCTGGAAGTCGTATTCGTGAAATATTGATGAAAATAAAGACTTGGAGCTATCCGAAAGGACGTCATACTCACGTTACGAGTTTACTTGATTTCAAGTAAGCAAGGCTGTATATGTGAATGTACAGTGAAGCAGGGTGGTACCGCGAAGTAAATCTCGCCCCTCATGGGCGAGATTTTTTTATTTAAGTAAACAGGAACATAAACAAAAGGAGAATGTAAAATGGAACAAAAGCTGACTGAACAAGAAACAGTCCGTCGTCAAAAGATGGAGGAACTGCGTGAAATGGGAATCGAACCGTTTGGCACGGCATACGAAAGGACTCATAAATCGGGTGAAATACTTTCCTTATACAAAGAAAAAAGCAAAGAAGAACTGGAAGAATTAAATGTTGCGGTAAAAGTGGCCGGAAGAATTATGACAAAGCGTCGTCAAGGGAAAGCCGGCTTTATGCACATTCAGGATATTGACGGACAAATTCAGATTTATGTAAGAAAGGACGTTATCGGTGAGGAAGCCTATGAGGTCTTTAAGAAAAGTGATATCGGTGATATTGTAGGAATCAGCGGAACAGTAATGAAAACCAATCATGGAGAGTGCTCGATAAAAGCTGAGGAATATACGCACTTGACGAAGGCACTTCGGCCACTGCCGGAAAAATTCCATGGCCTGCAGGATAAGGAAGAGCGCTTCCGCCGTCGTTATGTTGACTTAATTATGAACGATGATGCGAAACGAATCGCACTGACACGCCCACGTATTATTCGCGCAATCCAACAATATTTGGATCGACAGGGCTTGGTAGAGGTCGAAACACCGGTATTACAGCCAATCTTGGGCGGAGCGGCCGCAAGACCGTTCATCACTCACCATAATACATTAGATATGCCGTTTTATCTGCGCATAGCGACAGAGCTTCCGTTAAAGCGTTTGATTGTCGGCGGTTTGGAGGGCGTTTATGAAATCGGACGCTTGTTCCGCAATGAAGGGATGGACGCAACACATAATCCGGAATTCACAACTGTAGAGGCCTATGTGGCTTATTCTGATTTGGAAGGTATGATGAATTTAATCGAAGGCTTGATTGAGCATGTCGCTATGAGTGTATGCGGCACAACATCAATCAGCTATCAGGGACAGGAAATTTCCTTAAAGGCACCGTTTCGCCGCTTACATATGGTAGACGCCGTAAAGGATGCGTGTGGGGTTGATTTCTGGCAGAATATCAGCTATGACGAAGCATGTGAGCTTGCGAAGGAACATGGTATTGAGGTAGAGAAAAAGCACAACAGCGTCGGACATATCGTGAATCTATTCTTTGAAAAATATGTGGAGGAAACCTTAATACAGCCTACCTATTTATACGGACATCCGGTTGAAATCAGTCCGCTTGCGAAAAAGAGCACCAAGGATGCTCGTTATACGGATCGCTATGAACTGTTTATCAACGGTCATGAGTATGCGAATGCCTTCTCTGAATTAAATGATCCGATCGATCAAAGAGAGCGCTTTGAAAATCAACTGAAGCTGCGCGATCTCGGTGATGATGAAGCGAATGAAATGGATGTTGATTATGTAGAAGCACTGGAATACGGAATGCCGCCTACCGGCGGTGTCGGCATGGGCATCGATCGTTTGGTGATGCTGCTGACAAACAGTGATACGATTCGAGAGGTACTGCTGTTCCCGCACATGAAGAACAAATAAGAATATTAATTAAACAGCTTGTCAGCATGTGAAAAGGCACATGAGACAAGCTTTTAAAATGCTCATGTACGATAAAGAAGTAAGCGACCGGAAACAAAAGACAGACCTCCGGCACCAAACTGTTCCGAATCAAAGACAAAAAGACAAGCATTATGGAAATGTGCATAATAGATTATGGTGTCATGACTGACCGATTAAACGCTTTCTCACAATGCCGACTGCGCCGGCTTCATCTCATACCTATATCTTTTTTGAATATCATAAACAAGATAGAGTCAGAGAAAGCGGGAATGACATGCTCTGAAAGCACATATTCCTTAAGCTCGTCAAATTCCGTCCGGAACTATACTGTCAGAAGAGTTAAAAAGCCCCGTTTATCCGACTCTACCATCGGTAGGTGTTCATTCTTATGCCGAATTGTATATATTCCTCTTTTAAGAGTAGCCAAGATAATTAAACCGGTCGGCAGCAACAGAAAATCAAGGTACAACAGCCTAAAGAGCCTTCGCCCTTTGAATTATAAATGCAAATGTAAACCAATCCCCGCCTATATTCCGCTTGCGTGCTTTAAAGCTTTGTCCAAGCAGAAAGAAAAAGGTATCATTACTGTTTGCAAAGCTCACCGCATATGAGGAAATTACAGTAAATTATCAACAATATTTTTTGATCCATGTCGGATTAATAGAGCTTGAAACAGACCGATCAAGGTCCAATCCAATAAGAGAAAAAGTAAAGCCGCGGCGCATATTCTTAAAATTGATTGATATGCCCCTACGGCGCAAACATAGATATATAGACAGAAAATAAACCGATTGCTATTCCTCACGAATCTCCAGTACCTTCACTTCACCCGCCTCAAAATAAAGCGGTATATTTTGAAATGAATTCAGCTCGATATCATGTGTATATGGATCATGACTGGAGTAAATCTGATAAATGCGCTTCCACATAAACGGTAGCTCCCACAACATATTTTCCGTATGAATCGTCAAAGTCTGGCCATGCTCACTGTCGATATTACAAACCGCAAGCAGGGCACGATTCTTCAGCGTATATGTAAATCCGATTCCCGGATCATTCGGCTTGTCAAACCAGACCGGTATTGCCGTTTCATCTTTTGCCATTGCCTCTGCATACTTGGCTCTCAAATTTGTGAAGCGCTCCATTTGATTGATCAAAATATGATAATCACTTCGGGTATATGTATAAAAGCTTCGATCGACAAAGGCTTGCTTATGACAGCGGACATCGGTCGACGGCAAAGCATTTTCATATTTCACATCTGCATACGGAGATAAATGCTGCGGCTGTTTCTCTAATGAAAACTGCCCCGAGGTATAATAGGGAATCGTATGCGGCAGAAACAAATTCATAAACATCACAGCCTTGGCCAAGCATTCTCCCCCTTGATATTGAGTAATTCGCGGCGTATCACAAAATTCACCCGCTGCCAAAAGTGAGGAAGCGGCATTTAAGCGGCTGTAGGCAAAGCTACGATAAGAGCGCATATCGCCGTCATGGATATCATAGGCACAGCTTCCGCTGATCGCATTCACACCGCTTCGTTTCCACTTAACAAAGGCTTGTTCATCACTGCAGGTCACAACTACTGCACACTGAGACTTCTGTTTACGGCAGCTCGCGATGACAGCCTTTACTAATTTCTGCGGCATAAGCCATGCTTCATCCAAAAAGAAGCCGTCAAAATCATACTCCCTCACAAGCGTTGCCGCACAATCGCATAAGAAATCCCATAGCTCGATGATCGGCTGCCTGCACGGAAACAAATCAGGGCGCAGCGTATCCTGTAATATATACGGTGCTTGCTTCAGCGGCTGATCGTAATAAAACCGCAGATACGTAGTTTCCTTTTGGAGCGCAAGCTCACTGTTCAGTTGATCGGAAAACATCGGTGAGGTCGTGATTCGAAACTCAGACTCAAGTTCAGCCAAGGAACAATGCTTGTGCTTCATCAGCCATTCGCAATATCCTGCCGCATCCTTAGTGAGCGGATCATAGCTGAACCTATTCAAATGCATTTGTGTCTCTTCCTGTTGATACAACAGCTTACAAGCGTTTTTACTCGGCAGACAATTTTTCGGCAAGCCCTTTACCGTTGGCGCAAAAAACTGCTTTTCATCAGTTTTATTGATCCAATAAAACCAATCAGGGTGCTCGGCCAAAAGTGCATTATCTCGACCTAAGCGCGCTAACGACGTATTACAGAGAATCCGAAACCCATAGTGATGTGCTGCCAAAATAAACATCCGCAGCTGTGTATTCACATCCATACCTGGTAATAACGGATCCGCCAAACCGCCCGCAATTTTCAACGGATGCTTGATCGCATAAGGATGTGCATAATCATGATGAGAACGAGGCACATCAAGCTCAAACAGCTGATGTAGAACAAGCGTTGTAACTCCGCTTCGTTTTAACAGCGGCAATAAAATAATAGCCTTTAAGAAGGTACCACTGTCATTCAACGCATAAAGATTATGCTGTTCGATCACGTCACTGCGATCGTGATCCCAGCTTGTCAAGGTGCGCAAATCCAACGCATATAAGATTTCCTTTTCAATCCAGCTTCCGTTTTTTCCCTTTTCCTTTCCCACAGCGCGTTCACATGTCTCTGTCTGCATCATTTTAGTCAGCGCAAAGCTGTAAAAATCATGCGGATCAACAAGCATTTCGTGATTGCGCAGTCGTTTTCCCTGTTCGAATCCAAAGGTATTCCATGCCTGCGGTATCGTATAATTATATATCATTGTGTTACTTTTCTTTGCCGACTGAATAGCCTTAATCATCTGCGTGAAGTCGATCATAAGCGATCCTCCTTGTGTATACCTTAATTGTCCGTTAAGCGCTATCAAAAGTCAATAAAAAGATGTGAATATTTTCCTTTTTTCAGCAAATTTTTTATCGTCCTCTCAACAATAGGATTACCCCGTCAAAAAAATAAATACAAAAGACATGGAAACTGCCTTTAAGGATACTGCTTTGCGATAAAATATGATACAATAAAAAGCACGAAGCAATAAAAGAATCAAGTGAATAAAGAAAGGAAAAAGTATCTGAGACATGGTATATGTCTTATCCTATGATACTGAGGCAGTGGCTATGGATTGGGAATTATGGCTGAAAGAGGAGCGTCAACAAGCATATTATCAAGACCTGATGAAATTTCTTGAAAAGGAATATGAGGAAAAAACGATTTTTCCGCCGCAGGAGGAATTATTTTCTGCATTTCAATATTGTGCGATGAAGGATATCAAGGTCGTGATATTGGGACAGGATCCGTATCATGAAAAAAATCAGGCGCACGGCTTGGCATTTTCGGTACGCAAGGGAATTAAAATACCGCCGAGCTTAAGAAATATCTATAAGGAATTAAATAATGATTTGGGAACAGCGATTCCTCAGCACGGATGCTTGACAAGCTGGGCCAAGCAAGGTGTATTCATGCTGAATACCGTACTGAGTGTACAAGAGGGAAAGGCCGGGAGTCATCATAATAAGGGCTGGGAACAATTCACAGATCATGTAATACAGACAATCAACAAAGAGTGTGAAGCGGTAGTATTTCTATTGTGGGGAGCACCGGCACAACGCAAGCAGGCTTTGATCGATAGTGACAAGCATTGTATCTTATGTGCACCGCATCCGTCCCCCTTATCCGCATATCGCGGCTTTTTCGGTTCAAAGCCGTTTTCGCAGGCGAATGAGTATTTGGCAAAGCAGAACCGCAAACAGATTGATTGGAGCATTCCTGAATGAAGCGAAGCAAAGTCGTTTTAAAGGAAATTGAGGCACGGCGAAATCAGCGTAAGGGGATAGCGAATTTTGAAGCTTATCTGCATACGATCAATGATATCCATAAAAGGCTGACTTGTATTCATATTGCAGGCACCAACGGCAAAGGCTCTACGTTAAATGATATTCGCAGCGTGCTGCAGCTTGCCGGCTATCGCGTCGCTACCTTCACCTCACCGTATTTAGAAACCCATTATGATCGTATTCGTATCAATGATGAATGTATCAGCGAGGAAAGTTTTTTAAATTATTATGATACTTATCATCAAGGGTGGTATGAATATGGGCTGAGTGCATTCGAAATCGATACGGTGATTGCGTTTCTGTACTTTTATGAACAAAAGGCAGATATATGTCTGATCGAAGCAGGTATCGGAGGGCGCTTAGACTGTACGAATGTAATAACACCGCTGTTGAGTGTAATCACCAATATCGGTATGGATCATATGGAATATCTCGGAGCAACACGTTCAGAAATCGCTTGGCAAAAAGGTGGTATTATCAAAGCGAATATTCCGACAGTGATCGGTGAGAAACATCCTGAAGCTGTAAGCGTTCTGAAAGATATTTGTCATAAACAGTCGTCATCCTGTACTATGACAGGGTTGATCATCGACCCGCTGCTTATCAATCGAGAGCTTCACTTTACCTATGCCAATGAGCGATATATCTTAACACAGCCTGCTTATTATCAAGGAGAAAATTGCGCCTGTGCAATTGAGGCACTTAAAATCTTAAGGGAAGTGTATCATTATTCGATTTCAAAAAATGTGCTTCATGAGGGCTTAAAAGCAGCAAGCTGGAAAGGGCGTTTTGAAGCCGTTTGGGAAAAGCCGCTGATCATTATTGACGGCGCTCATAACGAGGACGGAATCCGCGCATTATGTAAAACGCTTGAGACAATGGGCTCTGTACGCATATTGTTCAGTGCATTAAAGGACAAGGAAACGACCGCAATGCTTGAAATGCTTTGTACCTGCTGCAATGATGTGACGGTAACTGAATTTGATTTTTATCGTTGTAAAAAAGCAATTGATTTGGCAGGCAGACTGCCGGTAAAAATTAATCCTGATTATCAAAAAGCGATTCAAACCGCAATGAGAGATTCTGAAGAACCGTTGATTATTACCGGTTCCTTATATTTTATTTCTGAGGTCAGGGCATACTTAAAGCGATTATCCGCATCAAGCAATTAGAAAATCAAGAATTAAAAGTGTATCATATTCTACAAAAACATATGGCACTGTCTGAAAAATGGCAGTGTATTTTTTATATACTTAAATTTATTCGTTATAACCCTTAATCAAGGGCTCTGTCGGAATTTTCAATGAACATTGATATAAAAGTGTATGTGATATATAAACATTTGTTTATAAAAAAGAACAATATATTACAACAAATAATGATATTTTATTAATGATTGACTGCTATAATTATTACAGAAAGTTAATCTCTTATGACATAACTTTAGAAAGGAGCAGAGATTATGAAAAAAGCAGTAAAAATGCTGATATGTATGATGATGCTTGCGACATCATTGTCATTGACGCACACTCCGACTGCGGCACAGACGGTGAATGAGCTTTATGTGGATGCGCAAAATGGTGATGATAATCATCAAGGTACAATGGAACAGCCGGTACAGACCTTGAAAAAAGCACAGGAGCTGGCTCGTCAGCATGCAGCGACAATGAGTGAGGATTTAACGATTTACATTCGCGGAGGAACCTATGTATTGGATTCACCGCTTACCTTTACCGGCAGTGATAGCGGACAAAACGGGCATCAGGTAATATGGACTGCCTATAAGGATGAAAATGTTGTCGTTTCCGGAGGTACAAGCATCAGCGGATGGACAAAGGTTGAGGGAGATAATAATATATGGGCTGCACCGGCGAACGGCGTAGACAGTCGCGATTTATACGTAAACGGCGAGCGTGCATTATTGGCACGTGAGGAGTGTAAGGCACTCGAATGGGCGAAAAAGTATTTATATGTCAGTAAGGAAAATCTGCCTGACAGCTTTGCACGCCCTGACGATTTAGAAATCGTATTTGCACGCAAATGGAAATGGAATATCATTCGTTTAGCTTCGGTACAAGATAACGAGGATTTCGATGTACCCGCATTCCGCTTGAAATATACCGATGAATCTAAGGATGCATTTACGGCGAATCTTACCGGTGCTGCATTAGACGAGCCTGAGGTAAGAGCGGAAAGCATGCGTTATCTGCAGAATGCGTATGAGTTCCTCAATGAACCGGGCGAGTTCTATTTAGATAAGGGTGCCGATCAGGTCTTCTATATTCCCAAAGAAGGCGAGGATATGAACAAGGTCGACGCGGTATTAGGCAGACTGGAAAATTTGGTCGTATTTGACGGAGCGGCAGACAATTCTGTAAAAAACATTACATTTTCTAATATCAACTTCCGTTATACGACATGGCTGAAGGCCAATGATCCGAATGGCTTAGAAACATTCCAGGCAAGTGCCTTGATCAATCCTGACGATGAATGGGATCGTGAATGGATTCCTTCGACAGGCAGTGCCGTTTACGGGCAATATGTTGATAATGTTCATGTGACAGAAAGCAGCTTTGCGCTGCTTGGCGGTGCAGGAATTCATTTGAACAAGGGCTCAAAGAATTCATCAGTAAGCTACAGCAGCTTTGAAAAAATCGGCGCCGGCGGAATCATTATCGGTGATGTCGCAAAGATTGAACAATTTCCTACAGCTGAAAACCTGACCGAAAACAATGCGGTTACGGATAATGTGGTAAATAACGTAGCCAATACCTACAGAGGCTGTACCGGAATTTTGGTCGGCTATACGAAAGGCACAAAGATTGAATACAACACTGTTAAAAATCTTCCGTATACCGGAATCAGCGTTGGTTGGGGCTGGGGCTACAATGATTACGATGAAGGCCGTAATTATGTGCTCGGCGCGAATGTAATTACCCATAATTATGTAGAGAACGTATTAACGGAACCGTTTTTGATTGACGGCGGTGGTATTTATACACTTGGCCGACAGGACGGTACTGTGATGAATGACAATTATATTGACGGTGTTCATAATGAATACGGCGGAATCTATTTAGATGAAGGCTCAACCGGATTTACGATTGTAAACAACGTGCTTACAAATTGTGTGCGTAATTGGTTATACAAGGGTGATTTCAATAAAATTCATGATAACTATGCGACCGAGGCACAGGAACCGAACCGTGATGAAACCTTGGCAATCGGTGATACCCTGCAGTATCAGTTTGAAAATAATGATTTGTGGGACGAGGCAGCCGTTGCGGCAATCAAGGAAGCTGCAGGCGCAAGAGCGAAGCCGCAGCCGGTAGATCCTACACCCGACAATCCGGAACCGGATAACCCTGAACCCGATAATCCGGAACCTGATAAGCCCGATCAGCCGGGAACTGAAGATCCCAAGCCGGACGATCCCGGATCAAAGGATGATTTTATCTATACAATGAATGATAAAGCATCAGCGGTAACGGTAATCGGTAAATTCCCTGCAGATGTTCAATTAGTTGTGGAAAGCTTACAAGCTCTGAAGCACAAGGAAGTCTTAGACAGCATCAAGGATCGCTCGATCATTGATAAGTATCACTTTGAAAGAATCTATGATATTTATATGCTGAGAAATGATGCACTTTATCATGCAGACAGTGCATTTCAGATAGTCATCAAGCTCGATGAAGCGTTGTTGGCGAAAAATCCGCGTGTGTTGTATATTTCTGATTCAGGAGAAGTAACTGAAATCGTATCGACGATCAAGGACGGAAAGCTTATCTTTACAACGGATCATAATTCCTATTATGCAATCGTAACGGAAAAAGAAACGCGTAATCCGATCGCTAATACAGGTGCGGAACCGATGCAGGGCAGTATCGTAACAATTCTGTTTATGGGCGCACTGTTGATCTTTGTGACAAAAAAGATCGAGGATGTTTTAGGCTAAAGCCTGTCAATATCAATTTATAAGCAATGATTTGATTAATCATTGCTTTTTTATCGTTTGTGCATTATAATTAATACGTCAAGACAGGGGTGCTTATAAAAGCTGAGATGATACCCTTTGACCTGACCTAGGTAATACTAGCGTAGGGAGTCATTCTATTTGCCTTTTTTAGATTGGTTCACTTACGCCTCATTGGAGGTGTTTTTATTTTATCAATGAAAAAAACAAATTCAAACAAAGAAGGAAGGAGAAGCCCTCGGGCTTGGTTTTATCCGCTCTTGTCATTTTCGGCGGTAATGCTGCTGTGGGAGCTGATAGTGCACCGATTTCAAATTGCGCTGTATATCCTTCCTGCGCCGAGTGATATCATAGCGGCTATGCTTGAAAACAGGCAAGTGCTTTGGAGTCATTCGATCGTAACGCTGAGTGAAGCCTGCATCGGCTTAGCTCTGGCAGCTTTATCGGCATTTATGATTGCGATTTTAATGGATATGTCAAGCATATGCAAACGAAGCTTATATCCGCATCTGATCGTTACACAGACTGTTCCTGTAATGATATTGGGACCGCTGTTTGCGATATGGTTCGGCTTCGGCATGACACCGAAAATCATCATGGTAATTTTTATGTGCTTCTTTCCGATCGTGATTTCCTTTTACGATGCTTTGGCAAAAGCCGATAAGCAACAGTTGATGCTGCTGAAAAGTTTTCAGGCCAAGCGTTGGCAGCTTTATCGCTATGTGAAAATTCCCGCAGCCGCAAACGCGTTTTTCTCAGGCTTGAAGGTCGCGGCAACCTATTGTATCGGCGGAGCGATCGTCGGGGAATGGCTCAGTGCTTCTGCGGGGCTCGGTTATTATATGATAAGAGCTAAAAACGGGTATATGCTCGACAAGGTTTTCGCATGTGTTACAGTAATCATCTTGTGGAGTCTTTTATTGCATCTTTGCATTGTTTGGTTAGAAAGAATTATGCTTCCGTATCAGAAGCGAAAGGGGAAAATAAAATGAAGATTAAAAACATAATAAGTAAAACGATGCTTTGTACAGCGGTGATTGCGTTAATTTCTGTCAGCGGTTGTACTAAGGAGCAGGAACAAAAGTCATTGACAGAGGTGACCTTGATTTTGGATTATTTACCGAATACGAATCATACCGGTATATATGTCGCAGAAAAAAACGGCTACTTTGCCGATGCAGGGCTTGATGTAACGATTATTGAGCCCGGAGACAACGAGACAAGCGCGACGCTGGTGGCGGCAGGGCGAGGAGATTTCGGAGTGAGCTATCAGGAGGATGTTACTTATGCAAGAACCGCACCGCAGCCATTGCCGATTCGTGCGATTGCGACGATTCTGCAGCACAATACGAGCGGCTTTGTTTCACTGAAAAGCGAAAGAATTGAAACGGTAAAGGATTTTGAGGGCAAGGTTTACGCAGGGTGGCAGGCTCCGAGCGAGGAAGCAGTCATAAAATCGCTTATGAAACAGGCAGGCGCAGACTTTAAAAAGGTGACTATGGTCGGAGCGGACGGCAGCGGCTTTGCGGCGCTCGGCAACGGCGTTGATTTACAATGGGATTTTGAAGGCTGGGCAGTGCTTAAGGGGCGCCTTGACGGCTATGATCTGAATTATATTCCGCTGAAGGAGCTTGATGAGCGCTTAGATTATTACACACCGCTGTTTATCACTAATGAAAGCATGCTGACGCAAGCTCCGGAAACGGTAAAGGCATTTGTACAGGCAGTAAAAAAGGGCTATGAATATGCTATCGCCAATCCTAAGGAAGCAGCTGAAATTCTTTATGAAGTCATTCCTGACAGTGATAAGAATTTCCTGTTGAAAAGCCAACAATATCTCAGTCAACAATATCAGGCAGAGGCAACCTCATGGGGTGTGATGAAGCGTGAGGTCTGGGATCGATATACGCAGTTTATGAGCGAGACAGGGTTGATTGAAAGAAGTATATCGGCAGATGAGCTTTATACAAATGAATTCATCAAAGAGGAATAAGGCATGAAGCTGAGAATTGAAAGCCTGTCCTTTGCCTACGAGGAAAAACAGATTATAAACGATATTTCCTTTGCGGCAGAAAAGGGAGAATTCATCGCTGTTATCGGAACAAGCGGATGCGGCAAGTCAACGCTGTTGAATCTTCTTGCAGGAATGCTTCAGCCGACTGCCGGCAATATTTACGTCGATGAAAATAAAATTACCGGAATGACCGCGCATTTTGCCTATATGCCGCAAAATGATCTGTTGCTGCCATGGGCAACGATCTTAGATAATGTCTGCCTGTATGCAGCTTTAAAGCATCGCAAGAAAGCAGCCGTTCAACAAGCCTTAAAGGAAATGGAGCGCTTCGGCTTATCCGGCTATGAGCACGCATATCCGCATGAATTATCCGGCGGAATGAGACAGCGCGCAGCTTTTTTACGCACATCCTTGTGTGAGGCTGAGATATTGCTGCTGGATGAACCGTTCGGCGCTTTGGATGTCATCACAAGAAATGATATGCAGGATTGGCTGTGTCGACTTCGTAAGGAATCGGATAAAACGATGATTCTTGTTACTCACGATATTGAGGAAGCCTTGTATTTGGCCGATCGCATTTTGATTTTCGCAGATCGTCCCGCGGGCATCATCAAGCAGATTGATTTACACAACATCACCAAATCGCGTGATTGGCTATTTGAACAAGGCGCATTGAAAAAGGAAATCTATGAGTTGTTAAAGGTGAGTTAAAATGATTTATGACGCACACTTTCATGCAGAGGATGCTTCTTTGTTACAATACATGCAAGCCAATCACATCACAGGCATCGTGAATGCGGCATCACCGCAGGAATTTCAGCGATTAAGCGCTTGGCTGAAGACGGATAATACGATCAAAATCAGTGCCGGAATTCATCCGTGGTATGCGCAAAGAAGCAGTTGGGAACAGATGCTGCCGATCATGGAACAGGCAAGCATCATTGGCGAAATCGGCTTGGACAATGTATGGTGCGATGTGGATTTTTCAATACAGACAGAGCTGTTCGAGCGCTCGCTTGCCTATGCCGCACAAAATCATAAGCCGGTGATCTTACATCTGAAGGGCATGGAAAAGGAAGCTTTACCGTTGCTTCGAAAATATAAAAATCATTATTTCGTACATTGGTATTCCTGTGATTCCTATCTTGATGAATATATTGCGTTAGACTGTTATTTTTCAATCGGTCCCTCTGTTTACAAGGATCGAGCGGTTCAACAGGTTGTAAAGAACGTACCGCTTCAAAGACTGTTATTGGAAAGTGATGGATTATCGGCATTGTCATGGTGTGAACAACGACAGATTTCGCTTCACCGGTATTCGTCAATTATGCAGCGTACTGTCTCTTGTATTGAAACAATCACAGGTCAATCGAATATGGATGTTTGTTTAAATCAAAATCTGAAACGCTTTATCGCTTTCAGCGAGTCACAGCGATAAAGCAGAATCAAAAAAATCTTGTGCAGTGATCACAGGATTTTTCTTTTGTTTCCTCGTAACAGTCTTTTTATTTTATCTGCAGTTCCATGTGAAATTTATTACAAAATTTGTAACTATTTTACAAATGTATCTGTTATATAATATGCTTAGGAAAATACAATCATTCACACATGACTGTATGGTAGCGAAAGAGTGAGAAGTTATGAAAAAAGTATGTATTCTTTGCCTGTACCTTTGGATTCTGTGCGGCTGCAGCGCATCAAGTAATGCGAGTGATAATGAATATTACTTTTTATTTGCGACCCCTTTGGCTGAGCATGATATATGGCTGCAGGCCAAGGAGGGCTTTGACAGTGCCTGTAAGGACTATAAGGTAAACGGAGATTGGCTGGGTCCGACAATAATCGACACGGCGGAAATGGAGGATGTAGTATATACCGGGATTCTGCAGCAGGCAGACGGCATTATTACTCAAGGAGTTATTTCCCGAGAAATAATTGATTTTGCCGAACAGAAAAATATACCGATCGTTTTTGTCGACAGTAATATGGAGGATGCCGCACATTTATATTACATGGGTAAGGATTTTCATAAGCAAGCAGAGCTATTATTACAGGACATCGAGGCAAAGCGCGGAAAGAAGGAAAAGCTGAAAGCTGCGATACAGGTTGCCAATCTCGATTTTAAAATTGCACAGGATCAGATAAAGGAGATTGAAACTGTGTTTGCGAAGCATCCGGGCGGCTATGAAATTGTCAGTATCAGTGAATCACAATCCGAGGAAATCAGAGCCAAAAAGGAATGGGAACTCGTACTGCGCGAACACAGCGATGTCAATGTGGCGATCAACTTTGCGGCAGAATCGGCCGAATTCTGTTGGGAAGCTGCCAATGCCCAAAAGCGCCGCGAGCATATGCTGATCTACGGAGTCGATGATATGCCGATCACATTACAGCTGATTCGCGACGGAAAAATCGACGGCAGCGTTGTGACCTCATTTTATCAATACGGCTATCAAGGCGTAAAAATGTTGTATCAATATATTACCGAAGGAAAAAAACCGCAAAATATTGACACGAATCTGATCATTGTCGATAAGAACAATATCAATCATTATCGGGAGCTGAACGATGGGAAATAAGAAAAGCTTTAAGGAAAGAGTAGAAAAGACAAATCATTGGCTCGTTGCCTTCGTATCCATCGTCGTCGTTCTGTTCTGTATCGTTGCTTATTGGAATTCCTCCTGTTATAATCGCATCTTTGAAGGCTACAGCGATCTGCAGCAATATTATGAGGCGGTTAAACAATGCGGAGATGATATGAAAAAATACTTAACGGTCGGTGAGGAGGAATACTTAAACGAATATAAGCTGAGTATGCTTCGTGCCAAAACAGGTATCCGGGATTTATTAGAAAATCCGATCATGAATGATAAATGGCGCTTTCATCTGTTGAAAAACATGCTGATTGAATATGAAGGCTCGGTGCAGGAACTCATGGAGCAGTACATGAAAAACGAGGATGCCGCAAGCTATCGCAGCTATTATGAGCACTTCTTAAAAAATGAGCGATTGATTCAAGAAACAGCCACGAATTATTATCATATCGTAACAGAAACAATGGATAAACAAAAATCTAAGCTCTCGGTTGCACAGGCATTGACCTATTTGATGATCATTATCACTTCATTGACAATTCTTTTTTGGACTCGATATATCTCAAAGCTGTTCTATCATACGATTTCAAAGCCCCTGCAAAAAGTATTGGAGAGTATAGCTTTGATCAAACAGGGAGAATATAATCTTGAAATGGAACCGCAAAGCAGCTTGGAGATGGAGGAAATCTGTGTTGCGTTGGAGGAAATGGCCGGTAAGATTGCCTTAAATATGGAAACACAAAAGGAAAAGGCAGAGCTTGAAAAAAAGCTGGCGAAAAGTGAACTGAAGATGCTTCAGAATCAAATCAATCCGCATTTTCTTTTTAATACCTTGAATACGATTTACTGTATGGCGGAACAAGAGGGTGCTTTTGATGCTTCCGATATGCTGCTGAAAACAAGTCATTTGCTGCGCTACAGTCTAGAGATGCAGAATCGCTTAAGTGATTTTGAACGAGAATTAAATGCACTGGAGTATTATATTGAGATACAGAAAAAACGCTTTGATGATAAAATCACCTTTCATATCGATATCGATAATGACAAGGAAATAAAGAAAACATCAATTCCGGCAATGATTCTGCAGCCATTGGTGGAAAATGCGATCCAGCATGGCTTAAAGAATTGTGTAAAGGACGGCGCAGTAACGATTCAAATTGAAAGACAGGGGCATCGTCTGATAATCAGAGTAAGCGATAACGGACAGGGCATGAGTCAAGCGGAGCTGAAGCAGCTGATCGAAAACGATTATCATAAAAAAGACGGAGAAGGCCTTGGCTTATACAATGTCGTACATCGTCTTCAGATGTATTATCAGGATTTTGACGTCGCAATCAAAAGCGATATCGGGGAGGGGTTTGAAATTTTATTAACAGTGAGTGCATAGGAGGTTCGTATGTATAAAATAATGATTGTAGAGGATGAAAAAATTGAGCGCGATCATCTTGTAAGAGTAATAGAATCACTAAAGCTTCCGCTTCAAGCGGTTTTAACTGCGACAAACGGGGAAGAAGGAATCACGATTTTCAATCGGTATCATCCGGATATCATTATTGCCGATATCAATATGCCGATCATGGACGGACTCACAATGATTGAACTTGTAAAGCGGCAAAGTCCCGATACGGTATGCTTTATCCTCAGCTCTTATAATTATTTTACCTATGCACAAAAAGCACTGCGCTTGGGCGTAATAGATTTTATATTAAAGCCGAGCGATCGTAAGGCAATCAACGACTGCTTGATAAAAGCATTGGAGCAGCTGAAGCTGAGAGAAAATCGCAAGGAACAGGAAAAGAAGCTGATGGCAAAAATGAATGATTTGAATGAGGAAATCGTTAAGAACTGCTTCTACTCGATTATGACCTATAAGGATGAACTCCAAATCCAAGAGAATTTGAATTTATTGGGAATCAAGGCACTGTGCGGTGTATGTTTCTATATTGTTGGCTGTGATTCGCTTCAGATGAAAGAGGTGGCAAAAATTATAGCAGACTGCGGCTATGATCCGATCTATCACATGTTGGAACAAAGCATTGTTTTATTTGCGTTATCCAATCATACGATGGATGAACAGGAAATCAAAAAACTTCAGGACGTGATTGAGGAGTCGCTGGTAAACTGTGAATGCAGCGTCGGCAGGCGGGCAGATGAGCTTTATGAGCTGATACATTCCTATGAGGACGCACGTCAACAGGCACAAAATGAAACATTCAAGGAACAGAAAATGATGAATGATGACGAGCTGAAGCGCTTAGCGGTACATTTTCTCGATATGCTTGAAATCGATGATAAACAAGGGATCGATACCGTATTATATCCGATTCTCCGCCAAGGAGATAAATTGAAATACGGTTCACAGTTGGAGCTGATGTTTGAATATACGCTGCTGGAGGTAAAAAAGCGTTATGATATAGAACCGGATCATGATTTCCTGAAGCAATGTGAGATACGTGATACAAAGCAGCTGGAAATGATAGTGATGGAATTTTGTGTAATGCTTCAAAAGGTTTTAAAGAATGTACAGTATACAAGGAACCAATATAATTATAAAAAAGCGTGTTCATTTATTGAAGCGAATTATTTAAAGCCGATCACATTACTTACGGTAGCGGAGGCACTGCATATTTCCCCTTCTTACTTAAGTCGTTTAATCAGTAAAAACGGCAATGACAGCTTTACCGATATGGTGAATGCGTTAAGAATTAAGGAAGCGAAAAAACAGATCAAACAGGGGATTGCATTTAAAGAGGTAGCGCATAATGTCGGATTTACTTCACAGAGCTATTTTACTAAGATATTTCGAAAAATTGTCGGTATGGCACCGAGCGAATATAAGAACCTGTTTTAATGAAACGGGCAAAAAGGATTCAGAGACTGTCAAAATGCGGCGGTCTTTTTTTGCTTTTCAGCAGGGAAAGTTGAGTCTTTCAGCGTGCCTGAAAGCGATGTGATGTGCTTGAATCTACGATAAAAAACGCAGGTCAATTCTTTACAAGAAAAGCTAATATTTTATAAAAAGAAGTCTGATATAATGATGATGGATAAAAGTAAGGGGTTTCAAGAGGTGAGGGAGTATTTCGCTTCTATGAAGCAAGAGAGGAGGAACATTATGAAAAGAATAGGGAAAGGAATATTGGCGCTCATGATAACGCTGACGACGTTATTCAGCGGGATTCACATTGAGCCGGTATTTGCCGCAGCTCCTGCAGGTGAATATCCGATCAGTGAGGATGCGTTTGTACGCAGCGACAGAGGTACAACGGTTTATAATAATGAATCCATTACAGCGGCACATGGTGCACAATATGAAGGAAAGGGATATAAGGTATTAAATACAAAATATTATCCCGATGGTCGAGAACTCATGAGTGTTATGAAGCTGAAGCTTCCCACAGCGGAGGAAATTGCGGCAAATCATTATGATACTTTTGAATTTGAATTCCATATATTTAAAAATGCGGATTTCAATAGGGGACCGCAGACGTATCATTTCTATTATACAAATGATGTCAGTTGGAGTGAGTCCTCAATCACATGGAACAATAAGCCCGCAGCGATTACTCATGCCGGAACTGATTTGTTTTTTGATTTTACGATTGCGGCAGACAAGGAGTATGAGCATTTAAGTGATGCGGAAAAAACAATTCGCGTTGATGTAAGTGATAAGATAAGAGCACTCGTTCAAAACGGTGTGAGCGAAATTACCGTTTTTACAGCTGCGAATGATAAAAAAGATACTTCCTTAATGCTTCACAGTAAGGAAAGCGGTGACGGCTCCTATACAGCCAAGCTGATCGCATCTAATAATGATGAAAACAGTCTGCGCTTACAGGAATTGATAACAGCGTGTGAAAAGATAAGCGCTGACGGTTATACAGCAGCAAGCTATCAGGAACTGCAAAATCAGCTGACAGCAGCACAAACCGCTTTGTCTACAGGAGATGCGAATCAAATTTCACAGGCATATAACAATCTGATGATTGCGAAAACAAGCTTAACGGCAGAATTTTCAGTGCTTGAGGACGCTTTTGTGAGAAGTGACAGAGGAACGACAAACTATAATTTTGAAAATATCACAAAAGATCACGGTACTCAATATGTCGGTAAAAACTATAAGGTTATCAATGCGAAGCGCTATGTGAATAATAATGAAATCATCGGTATGATGAAGTTTGATGTACCGAGCAGTGAATGGCTGAATCAACATGAATTGGACACTTATTTCCTTGAATTTGATATTTTTAAAAATCCGGGCTTTAATAACGGCGATCAAACATTTCACTTCTATTACACCGCCGATACAAGCTGGAGTGAAACAACGGTTACTTGGAATAGCAAGCATGCCGATATCAAGCATGACGGTGATAAGCTCTTATGTGATTTTGTGATTAAACAAGGAACAGAATACGAAAATAAAACCGATGCACAAAAGCATATCAAAATAGATATTAGTGGAAAAATCAAAGAAATTGCGGATGCGGGATACAGCGGAATTACTGTGTTTATGGTAGCTGATAAAGGCATGGAAACTTCGTTGATGGTTCATACAAAGGAAAGTGCCGACGGCACAAAGGGTGCTAAAATCACCGGTATCTATCAAGACTACTCAATGCGTTTGGAAAACCTGATCAAGGAATGCCAAAGCTTAGATGAAGCACTGTATGAACAGACAGGTATGGACGAGTTAAAAGCTGTATTAGCACAGGCGGAGGGCTTAGGCGATGCCGCGAGCGGATTGGATATCCATATCATGTATGAAAAGCTTGCGGCAGCAAAGGAAGCACTGGTTTCCTTGGCTGATCCGAGTGACAGTGCAAATATTGCTTATCAAAAGCCAACGCGCACCAATTTATCTAAAACACAGAGTGCACGTGTTACCGACGGCAATTTAGATACGTTCTGGCAGGCAGAGTTTTATCCTTCTTATGTCGATATTGATTTAATGGAAGCTTATGATATTACCGGCATGAAGCTGTTTACACCGGTAGGCAAAAAAGTAAACTATACAATCTACGGCAGTAATGATGGTACTAACTATACACGACTTTATCAAAAACGCGATTTAACACCGATGAATAAAGACGGTGATACGATTACCTTTGCGAAGAGAGAACAATATCGTATCGTGCGTGTTTATATGGAATATACGCAAGGTGAAAACAATGCATTCTTATCTGAGGTCAGAGTATACGGGACTGCGGCAGGAAAAAATACCGATGCCCTAAAGCAGGGAACACTTGAGGAAATTTTAGGGGTTACCGCTTTTGAGGACAGTCAGTATGCAGGAGTGATTTCTGATCAGGAAACGATTGATAATGTATACGGCATCATCGATCGCACGATCGGTTCTCAGTACAGAAGCTGGTTCAGCTTTGAAATCGTGAAAGACGGAAGCAGTGATGATTGGTATGAAATCAGTGATAAGAACGGAAAAATTCATATCAAAGGCAATGAAGGTCTATCACTTACTACCGGCTTAAACTATTACTATAAAAACTATCTGAATGTTCATATTTCCGAACAGACAAAACAAGTATCAATGCCTGATGCAATCGTTAAGGTAAATAAGACAATCAGAAAGGAAACACCGTATCAGGTGCGTTATGCGTTTAATTACTGTACTTTGAGTTATACATTTGCGTTCTTCGGACAGGACGAATGGCAAAGAGAAAACGATTGGCTGGCATTAAACGGTGTGAATGTCGTGCTTGATCTGGCAGGGCAGGAAGCAACATGGATCAAATTCTTAATGAATTTCGGATACAGCTTTGATGATGCCAAGGATTGGTTAAGCGGTCCCGCTTATTATGCTTGGCAGTTTATGGACAACATGGAAGTATTCGGCGGTCCGGTGCCTGACGGCTATGTGAAAGATCGCTTGGAGCTGGCAAGATCCTCACAGCGCTGGAAACGTTCTTTGGGCATGCAGACAATTTTACAGGGCTATGCCGGTATGGTTCCGACTAACTTTAACGAATATCAAAAGGATGTACAGCTGTTGGCACAGGGCGGCTGGGGCGGCTTTACCCGTCCAAGCATGATAGCGACAGATACAGCAACTTATGATGAATATGCACGTCTGTTCTATGAGGCACAAGAGTTTGTATACGGCGCAACCTCAGACTACTATGCGGTAGACCCGTTCCATGAAGGCGGGAAGCGCCCTGCGGGCTTAAGCGATTCTACGATTGCGGATGAAGTATTGAATTCAATGCTGGAATATGACAAGGATGCCGTTTGGGTCGTACAGGGCTGGCAAAGCAATCCGACCAATGACCTGTTAAAAGGCATGGGCGATCGTCGTGAGGATCATGTCCTTGTGGTCGATTTGATTAAATATCCGATCGCTTCCTGGACGAAATACAATAAAACAAGCTATGGCAGTACCAAATTGGATGCGAAGGAATTTAACGGAACAAGCTGGGCATGGGGCTTGTTGGCAAATTTCGGCGGCAATCCGTCGATGCACGGACAGATGGAGGTCATGGTAAACGATATTCAAAATGCACGAAAGACCTCACAGCATATGGTCGGACTCGGTATCATTTCCGAAGCACAATACGATAATCCGATCATGTACGATTTAATCTTTGATTTGGCATGGGCCGATGAAAGCTTCAATTTGGATACTTGGATTCAGGGCTATATTAATCGCCGCTACGGCGGAACCTCGGAAAATGCGCGAACGGCATGGAATATCATGAAAAATGCCAATTATAATCACGGTGTTCGCTATACGAATGAGCTGTTTGGTATGAAGTCTAAAGCACCGCAGGATTACGGAAAGCAAACAATTCCGTATGGTGCGGAAAATCTGGAAAGTGCACTGCGCTTATTATTAGAGGATTTTGATAAATTTAAAGACAGTGAATGCTATTTATATGATATTACAGAAATCATGCGTCAACAGGTAAGCAATTATGCAGTATTGAAATACAATGAGGTCCTAGATGCACGATCGACAGATACTGTGGCAGAGTTTAAGATATTAAAGGATGAATTCCTGAATGCCTTTGATGTATTGAATGAGGTAGCGTCGACGCAACAGGAGCAGCTCGGCGGTGAATGGATCGGCAAGGCTACCGACCGAGGAAGCGCGTATGATGATTTTGCGGTGGATTCTTTTGAAATGGGCGCTAAGGCGCTGATTACCTCTTGGGGCTCACGAAATTCACACGGTGGCTTAAAGGATTACGGCTGGCGCAATTATGAAGGTATTTTTAAGGATTTGAATACCGCTATTTGGAGTGAATATTTGAATCGTGTAGCAGATAATTTAGAAAACAACGCCTCAGTGAGCAACGGTAATTTATCAAAGAGTGATTACTTTGATGTCTATTGGAAATGGAATTTAACAAAGCAGAATTATACAAGAACCGCAAAGGATTCAGCGGCAGAAATTCAGACAATTGCACAGCGTG
This sequence comes from Erysipelotrichales bacterium, assembly GCA_910576855.1. Lineage (GTDB taxonomy): Bacteria > Bacillota_I > Bacilli_A > Erysipelotrichales > Erysipelotrichaceae > C-19. Next base: position 33,358 of record CAJTJP010000014.1, on the reverse strand, counting down.
TATTAGATGAATGCGCAATCAGCGGAGAACTTGATCCGAATATCGGAAATGTCGCATTGCCGGGCTTTGGTGAGGCGACACCTGCCAATGAAAATGTCAATACGGTAAATGACGGTGATAAGGATACGATTTTAGAGCTTGCGGGAGCAGATGCTGAAGTGATGATCGATTTGATCGGTGAATTCCAATTATCTAAGCTTAATATCGCATCGAATGCGCAGAGCTGCGGCTACAGTGTTTATATCAGCGATGATAAGAACACATGGGTTAAGGTCGGTGAAAAGAAATCCGGAAGCGAGGATGAAGCAGGTATTAATTATCCGTTAGAGGCAGCGATTGCACGCTATATCAAGGTAGTGGCAGCTGATGATACGAAGGCATTACAGCTTGGTGAGGTGCGTGCATACGGTGAGCGTATTCTGCCTGATTTGGTTCAGCTGAAAACATTACTTGATTTTGCGGCGACCTTGAATTTAGATAATGCGGCTCAAGAGGCAATAAAGCCGTTTGAGACAGCGCTGAGCGATGCGACAACTTCTTATGAAAACGGTGCGAATCCGGATGAGGCAGGAACCGTTTATTGGGCACTCTACGATGCGATTGTCGCGTTGGATTTAAAAACAACTCCTAATGTTGCCCTGCATAAAACGGTAACGGCTCACAATGATCCCTCAGGCAACAGTGAGCGCTTAACAGACGGCAGCTTGGATACCCATTGGAATGCAGGCCGCTTAAGCGCAACCGGAAAACCGTATGAGGAAACGATCACTCCTGGCTGGGCAGTGGTTGATTTAGAAAAGCTGTATGAGGTTTCACAGATTCAAGTGGTTTTCGGTGGTAATATTTGGCATCACTATGAGGTTTATGTCAGCGAGGATAATCAAACATGGACAAAAATCGGAGAAAAGAAAACGAACGCATTACCGGGTGATGAGGATGTGTATGAGCTTGACAATGTTTTAGCACGTTATGTGAAGCTGTATTTGACCGATGTACAATTAGAATCCGGCGGTAAGCGGAATTCCGTATCCGTTCAGGAGCTGATTGTCAAAGGAAAAAAATTCAAAGCGAATACATCCGATTTGAGTGCTGCGATCGCAGAGGCGAAAGATTTATCTGAAGAACTTTATACGGCTGACAGCTGGACGCTGCTTGAACAGGCCTTGGAAAACGCATTACAGGTCGAGAAAGCGGAAGATGTAACCCAGGATGAAGTGGATACTGCGTGTGATGTGTTGCGTGATGCAATGGCACAGCTTGTCTATAAGGAAGCTGATTATACAAAGGTAGATGAAGCAATACGTAAGGCCGAGGCTTTAAATCCGAATGATTATATGGATTTCAGTGCGGTAGAGGAAACAATTGATGCGGTGGTTCGTGATAAGAAAATCAATGAGCAGGATGTTGTAGATGCTATGGCAAAGGCGATTGAAGCTGCACTTGCGAAGCTACAGAAAAAAGCTCAGCCTTCCGATTTGGCAGCGTTACAGGAGGCTATCGCTAAGGCAAAGGCACTCAAAGCGGAGGATTACGCACCTTCAACTTGGGAACAGCTAATCAAAGCGGTTGAAAAGGCAGAGGCAGCAGCTGAGAAAGATATTGTTTCATTGGCTGAAGTAAATGATTGTATTACTAAGATTAATGAAGCGATTAAAAAGCTGAAGCCATTCGAGGACTATCGAACGGTTACAGATGAAAATATCAGCGTAACCGGAAAGATGCAGGAGGGTGTCAAGCTGTTAGTAATTAATACGGCGAAAAAGGCAACAGCTTTATTTAAGCAGCTGGTTGAAAAAACGATGAATTCTAATGCGCGGTACTTCATAGATAAAGAGCTGTTGAATGTGTATGACATCAAGCTGTTAAAGAATAATGAAGTGTATCATGCTGAGGAGACTATGCTTGTAAGAATCAAGCTGCAGCCGGAGTGGATCGGCAGAGATTTGTCAGTTATTTATATTAAGGATGATGGAAGCTTTGAAGAAGTACGCTCTACAATCGTTGATGGTGCGTTATGCTTCAGCGTGGAGCACTTCTCCTATTACGGTATTGTCGGCAGTAAAAAGACTGTAATTGAGACTCCTATTGTTAAACCAAATCAGCCTGTACAGAATCCGGGTGAAAGCGGAACGACCGGTGCTGATACAGGGGTTGAGGATTATGGATTGTTGAATTCGTTTTTGGTGCTGATGAGCGGTACGCTTTTGGCGGTGTATAGGAAAAAGCATCATGTAAAGGCTTGGAAGTAGATGCTGCAGAAGTGATGAAACGAGGGTGTACAGGATATTAAAGCTTCAGATAAGGATCATATAGGAAGAAATTAATAACAGCCTGCCAAGGGTCAGTGTGTACGAGGTTTTGTATGCAGATCGTTCTCTTGGCGGGCTTTTCCTTATATTTATGATTGTTTAACGCAAGAAACTGTTTAACGAAAAAAAGTATAATAAGAAAAAGAGGCGGCGAAAGAAATATACCGTCTCATCACTAAAGTATGTTCAAGGTGATTAAGGTAAATAAAAGATAGCTAATAATATCTCATGTTTATTTGAACAGTTTATTTACATTGAATTATAAGCAGAGTATAATAAAAGATATATCAGGGAAGTATGCTTGAACTGTTATTTTACCTTTACGGGTTAAAAGTATTATATCGATATACTGAAAACTATAGTTACATAGTTGGACCTGCCTGCAATTATTGTCGGTTCTCTAAATTAATAAAAGAGCTTTTGCTTAATAAAAAATAAATTTTATATTTTTTAAATCTTTTTATTCTTGGCAATCGTTAATAGGGTGAAGGCAGACAAGCAGCAATCGCTTTTCAAGAGAAAATTCAGAATATGCAAGGTCTGTCTGAATAATAAGTTGAGCTAAAAGTAGAAAGATTAAGGGAGGAAACAAGAATGAATGAAAATCAATGGTTGGAAAAAGCAAAACAAAATGATGAAGAAGCAATCACTCAGCTGATTGAATTAACGCAGCACAATGCATATTTTGTTGCAAAGCGATATGTGAAAAAAGACAGTGATGCGGAAGACGTTTTACAGGAAAGCTATATAAAAGCATTAGCGAATCTTGATAAAGTGAAAGACCATGAGCATTTTATCAAATGGTTTCATTGTATTGTCGCAAACACAAGCAAGGATTTTTTAAAGAAGAAAAACTTAATGTTGTTCAGCGATATTTCTGACGAAAACAATGACATTGAAATTGAAGATACGCGCATTGAATTTGTACCTGATCAAGCACATAATTATAAAGAGCAGCAGCGAATGGTTATGGAAATCATTGATCGACTGCCTGATGATCAGCGTATGTGTTTAATCATGTACTATTATGATCAGCTCAACGGAAAAGAGATTGCCGAGGCCTTGCAGATACCGGAAGCGACAGTAAAAAGCCGATTGAAATATGCGAAAAATAAGCTTGTGTATGAGGTAGAGGCTTATGAAAAGGCTAATGATGTTAAGTTGCACAGCAGTGCTGTATTTTCGTTTGTTGCATATGTACTTATGCAAGAAGCGAAAGATTGCAAACTGCCAAACACTTGCAAGATATCAAACGGTATTTATGAGCATCTATCAAAGCAAGTGAAAAAAGAAAGGATAGGCTTTATTCGAACAACAGGATTTAAATGGCTGATTACAGCAACTGTTGCGATATTCGGTGTTTTGGGCTATTTCATATGGCAATATGAATCCGATTTAATGACTTTGAAAAAATCAACGATAACTGTAGAATACGGTACAGAATTTTCTTTTAAACCTTCTGATTATGTACAATGCAAAAGAGAACGAGTTTGTGAATTGGCTGAAGTAACAATTGACTTTAAAAAGGTGAAGGATCGTTCTTATGCAGAGGTCGGGACTTATGAAGGCAGAGTGATACATCGCAATGAAGAAGAGAAATTTAATGTCAGTGTAAAAGATACAAAAAAACCAACGATTGAATTGAAAAAAGATAAGATTACCTTTACAGAGGGAGAGGCCTTCGAACCGTCAAAAAACATTAAAAGTGTAAAAGATCCCGTAGACGGCAATATTAAGGAGCGAAAAGATAAGTCAATCGTAAAGAACGGATATATCATCAAAAATACGGTTGATAAAAATAAACCGGGTAACTATACGGTGAGAGTTTTAGCTTATGATAAAAATGGTAATAAGACAGAAAAGTCATATGCGGTAACAGTTAAGAAAAAACCAAAGCCTAAGCAGGCTGTTAAGACACAAAATACATTTTCTGCTCCGTCAATCAAGCGATCGGAAGTCGGTTCTTCGACCGGTGTGGCGGTAGCGAATGCGGCAAAGAAGCTTGTTGGGAAGAGCAGTGTTTGGTATGCTGAGGCATCATGTATCAATACGGCGGCCGCAGCTATGGAGGGAGCAGGCCTGAATTCAGATCAATTATACAAGGCGTATCATGATTTGGGAAAAGGCAATTATAAAAAATATGAAGTTTCATCCCTTAAAATCGGTGATGTGATTATGTATTATTCTACACTGGGAGTGTATCATACGTGCGTTTATATTGGTAACGGTATGGCTGTGCACGGCGGTTTCCCTCATGTTGCTGAGGTGCCGCAAGAGGGAATGGTAACTGTTCAAATATCAACTTATAACTGTGCTGCTGCATCAGAAGTGAAATTTTTTCGTTTTTGGTAATCACCGGGAAATAAAATAAGTGAAAAGGCCTATAGAGTGTCGCTGAATTACAGGTGTAGCTCTATAGGCTTTCCTTATAATATATAAGTATTATGAATAGACATCTTTAATGATGATTAAGGGAAAATCAGAGGTGAGCAATCCTATAAGATGAGATTTGATGATGCTGAGCAATAAAGCTACGGTATAAGGTAATGAATCAGCATTAAAGTAGCCTACAAAACAAAGGGTAATACGGACGAGCAGTTGCTAACTCCGCTTGTATTAAAAAAATGAAATTTATGCTTGTAATCATAGGTATATTATGATAGAATATTTGCACGACCGCGTGGACGTGCGAGGTTGCTGACACACCGATAAGCGTTGTCATGAATGCAGTGTGTCAGGGAATTCGCATTGAGCGAGTCTATCAAGATATAGACGAAAGGAGAAAAATTCATGGCAAAAAACAGCGTAAGAATTCGCTTAAAGGCTTATGAACACAGAATCTTAGATGCTTCTGCAGAAAAGATCGTTCAGGCAGCACAATCTCACGGTGCAAAAAAGATCGTTGGGCCGGTACCGCTCCCGACTGAAAAACAGGTAGTAACAATCCTGCGTGCGGTGCACAAATACAAAGACTCACGCGAGCAATTTGAGGTAAGAACGCATAAGCGTTTAATTGAAATTGTCGGACCTACGGCAGAGACTATCGACTCATTAAGTCGTTTGGAATTGCCGAGCGGTGTTGACATCGAGATCAAACTTTAGGAGGTGGCAGCATGAAAGGAATCTTAGGACGTAAGTTAGGGATGACTCAGGTTTTCACTGAAGATGGAGTATTGATCCCGGTAACCGTAGTTGAAGCTACACCGAATATCGTTTTACAGAAGAAAACAAATGAAAACGACGGCTATGAAGCAGTTCAATTAGGGTTTGAAGATGTAAAAGAAAGACGTGCAACCAAAGCGTGCAAGGGACATGCGGCAAAAGCAAATACCGCACCAAAGCGTTTTGCGAGAGAATTCAAGGCTGAGGAATTTAACGGCTTGGAATTAGGCACAGAAGTTAAGGTTGATATTTTCAATGATGGTGACATCGTTGATGTAATCGGAACAAGCAAGGGTAAAGGATATAACGGTACGGTTGTTCGTAACAATGCGAAAATCGGTCCTAAATCACATGGTTCAGGACATCATCGTCATATCGGTTCCTTAGCAACCAACGGTATTACTTCCCGCCAAGGTAAAATCTTAAAAGGTACGATCATGGCAGGTCAGGAAGGCGGATACCGCACAACAAATCAAAATTTACAAATCGTTAAAGTAGATGTTGAGAACAACTGCTTATTGATTAAGGGAAATGTTCCCGGACCGAAACGTGGTATGGTGATGGTTTGCAGCGCAAAATGTGCTAAGAAAGCAAAACCGGCACCGACATTAGTTCAGTATAACAGAAGCGAGGAGGAATAACAGATGCCTAAAACGGTAGTATTAAACCAAGAGGGTAAGGAGCTGCACGAAATCACTCTTAGCCCTGAAGTATTTGGCATCGAGCCAAATCAGCAGGCAATATTTGATGCCATCATCATGCAGCGCGCGTGTATGCGTCAAGGTACACACGACACAAAAGGCCGCAGCGAAGTACGCGGCGGTGGTCGTAAGCCATGGCGTCAAAAAGGAACCGGTCGTGCCCGTCAGGGTTCAACTCGTGCTCCGCAGTGGCGCGGCGGCGGTACCGTATTCGGACCGACACCGAGAAGCTACAGCTACAAGCTAAACAAAAAAGTACGTCGTTTGGCACTGAAATCAGTTTTGAGTGAAAAGGTAGCGGAAAGCAATATGACTGTTGTTGATGCTTTCAATATCGCAGAGCCGAAAACAAAGACGTTCGTTCAAATTATCAGCAATATCAATGCCTGCAACAAAACATTGTTTGTTGTAGCACCGGATGAAGACTTCGAGAACGCATTCTGCTCGATGCGTAACATCCCGACAATGATGATGCTGACTGCGGATGGTATCAATGTATATGATATCGTTAATGCAAACAAAATCGTGTTCACAGAAGCTGCTGTGAAGCATGTTGAGGAGGCATTAGGATAATGAACTATAAAGATATTATTATCCGTCCGATTATCACAGAAAAAACAATGAGATATATGGACGAAAACAATGTAGTAACCTTTGAAGTAAAAAAGGGTTCAAACAAAATTCTGATCAAACAGGCAGTGGAAAACATTTTCCATGTTGATGTTGATAAAGTAAATGTTGTAAATGTACGCCCGAAAACAAAAAGAGTGGGACGTTACATCGGCAAGACCAAAGCAGTCCGCAAGGCCTATGTAAAAATCAAGGCAGGACAGGATATCGATCTGTTCGGCGAAGCGGAAGCGAAATAAATCAGGGAGAAGCACGCTATTTCCTGAATAAATAATGCGTAAGGAGGATATCAATGGCAATCAGAAAATATAAGCCAACCACGCCCGGTCGTCGTGGTATGACCAGCTTGACATATGAGGAAATCACAACAAACAAGCCGGAAAAAAGTTTACTTGCTCCGTTAAAGAGCAAAGGCGGTCGTAACAATAACGGTCGCATCACTACTCGTCATCAAGGCGGCGGACATAAAAGAGCATATCGAATCATCGACTTTAAGCGTAATAAGGACGGAATTCCTGCTAAAGTCGCAACGATTGAATATGATCCGAACCGCAGTGCCAACATTGCACTGCTGAACTATGCAGACGGTGAAAAACGCTACATCTTAGCACCTAAGGGCTTGACCGTAGGTATGAGCGTAGAATCAGGAAAGGGAAGCGATATTAAAGTCGGAAACGCTTTAGAGCTTCGCGATATGCCTGAAGGTACGGTTGTACACAACGTTGAATTAAAGCCGGGGAAGGGCGGACAGATGGCACGTTCTGCCGGTACATCTGCACAGATTCTCGGTATTGAAGAAAAATACGTTACGCTGCGCTTGGCATCAGGCGAGGTTCGTAAGGTATTAAGCAACTGCCGTGCAACAATCGGTGTTGTCGGCAATGAGGATCATTCCTTAGTAAACTACGGTAAAGCAGGACGTAATCGTTGGAGAGGTATTCGTCCGACAGTCCGCGGTTCCGTAATGAACCCGAACGATCACCCGCACGGCGGTGGTGAAGGTCGTACTCCGGTAGGACGTAAATCACCGATGACTCCGTGGGGCAAGAAAGCTATGGGTGTGAAAACACGCAAAGCGAAGAAAGCATCTACGAAATTAATCGTACGTCGTCGTAACGGTAAATAAGCGAAGGAGGAAATGGTAAAATGAGTCGTAGCTTGAAAAAAGGCCCATTCTGTGATGATCACTTGATGAAAAAAGTGGAAGCGCTGAATGCTGCCGGTAAAAAAGAAGTAATCAAAACATGGTCACGTCGATCAACAATCTTCCCAAGCTTTGTAGAGCATACATTTGCTGTTTACAACGGTAAAGAGCATTTACCGGTTTACGTAACGGAAGATATGGTAGGACACAAATTAGGTGAATTCGTTCCGACCCGTAAGTTTGCGGTACACGGTGACGATGACAAGAAAGCGAAACGATAGGAGGAATCAGTGATGGAAGTAAAAGCAACAGCAAAAACATTACGTATCCCACCTAGAAAGGCTCGCTTAGTATTAGACCTGATTCGTGGGAAAAACGCAGAGGAAGCTGCCGCAATTTTGAAGTTTACACCGAATGTAGCAGCTGAGGCAATCGCAAAGGTTTTAAAATCTGCGGTTAGCAATGCCGTAAACAATAACGAAATGGATGAAGAAAAACTGTACGTGAAAGCATGTTATGCAAACGAGGGTGTTACCTTAAAGCGTTTTATGCCACGTGCCAAAGGATCTGCAAGTGCGATCCACAAACGCACCAGCCACATTACTGTTGTGGTTGACGAGCGTGATTAAGGAGGTAGCCCATGGGACAGAAAGTAAGCCCGATCGGTATGCGTGTCGGAATCATTCGTGATTGGGAATCAAGATGGTTTGCAGACAAGGACTATGCTGATTTACTGTTAGAAGACGTAAAAATTCGTGAATTCATCATGCAGGAATGCAAAGCAGCTTCCGTCAGCCGTGTTGAAATCGAGCGTTCAAAAAACCGTGTGGAAATCATGATCCGTACCGCTCGTCCGGGTGTGATCATCGGTACCAACGGTGAAAATATTGAAAACTTGAAAAAGAAATTAGAAAAACTGACAAAGAAAAATGTCTATGTGAAAGTGCTTGAAATCGCTAATCCTGATTTAGATGCGCGCTTGGTCGCAAGAAGCATCGCCGATCAGTTAGAGCAGCGTGCAAGCTTCCGTACTTGCCAGAAAAAAGCAATCCAGCGTACAATGCGTGCCGGCGCAAAGGGTATTAAAACCAGCGTATCCGGACGTTTGGGCGGGGCTGATATGGCACGTACCGAAGGCTATTCCGAAGGTGTCGTTCCGCTTCATACACTTCGTGCGGATATTGACTACGCATGGGAAGAAGCAAGCACAACCTACGGACGTCTTGGCGTTAAAGTGTGGATTTGCCGCGGTGAAGTATTACCGGGACAAATGGTAACGGAGCCGGAAGCACCAAAAAATCCGGTAAACGATCGCCGTCGTCGCAATAACCGCGGCGGACGTAATGATCGCGGAAACCGTAATAACCGTAACAACAACACTGCTAAGGCAGAAGGGGCAAAAGCGGAAGGAGGAAACTAATCTATGTTGATGCCAAAGAGAACAAAATATAGACGTCCTCACCGTTTGAGCTATGAAGGACGCAGCAAGGCAGGCCGCGAAGTAAACTTCGGTGAATTCGGTCTGATGGCAGATTCCGGTGCTTATGTAAGCAACCGTCAAATAGAAGCTGCCCGTATTGCGATGACACGTTATATGAAACGTGGCGGTAAGGTTTGGATTCGTATATTCCCGCATTTGGCAATTACGAAAAAACCGCTTGAAGTACGTATGGGTTCCGGTAAAGGTGCTCCTGAAGGATGGGTAGCAGTTGTAAAGCCGGGCCGTATCATGTTTGAAATCGAGGGAGTAAGTGAAGAAGTAGCACGCGAGGCTTTCCGTCTTGCTTCTCACAAATTACCGGTAAAAACAAAATTTGTTAGAAAAGGAGTTAAGTAATTATGACAGCGAAAGAGATCAGAGAAAAAAGCAATACGGAATTACTGCAAGAGATCGAAACGCTTAAAGATGAACTCTTCAATCTTCGTTTCCAGCAAGCAACCGGTCAATTAACTAACACAGCCCGTATGCGTACAGTGAAAAAAGACATTGCACGTATCAAGACAGTGGTACGCGAGCGTGAGCTTGCCAATCAGGAATAGGAGGATCATGAAGCATGGAAAGATCTAACCGTAAAACATACCGTGGTACCGTCATTTCCGATAAAATGGACAAGACGATCACAGTAATTGTAGAAACAAAGAAAACGCATCCGATCTACGGAAAGCGTGTGAAATATTCAAAGAAGTTCAAGGCTCATGACGAAAAGAACGAAGCGAAAATCGGCGATAAGGTATTGATTATGGAAACTCGTCCGTTGTCAGCAACAAAGCGTTTCCGTTTGGTTGAAATCGTTGAAAAAGCCGTTGAGCTGTAGGCCGACAGGAGGTAAGCATTCATGATTCAAAATGAAAGTAGATTGCGTGTTGCCGACAATACAGGTGCTAAGGAAGTCTTAGTTATCCGTTGTTTAGGTGGCAGTGTACGTAAATTTTCCAACATCGGCGACATTGTCGTATGTACAGTGAAGCAGGCTGCTCCCGGCGGTACAGTGAAGAAGGGCGACGTCGTAAAAGGCGTTATCGTTCGTACAAAACGCGGAGTGCGCCGTGAAAACGGAACTTACATCAAATTCGATGACAATGCCGTTGTATTGATCAAAGATGATAAAACACCACGCGGAACCCGTATTTTCGGGCCGGTGGCAAGAGAGCTGAGAGACAATGATTTCATGAAGATCGTTTCTTTGGCTCCGGAAGTATTATAGGAGGTGTGTCCAAGTGAAAATCAAAAAAGGTGATAAGGTACAAGTCATTGCCGGTGCTTACAAGGGCACAGTTGCTGAAGTACTTCAAGTATTCCCTAAAAAGGATAAGGTGCTTGTAGCGGGCGTCAACGTTGTGAAAAAGCATATGAAGCCGACTCAGGCAAATCCTGACGGAGGAATTATTGAAAAAGAAATGCCGATTCATGTTTCTAATGTGATGGCTTATGATGAAAAAGCAAAAGCTGCCAGCAGAATCGGTTATAAAACAGAAACAGATAAGAAAGGCAATCAGACAAAAGTGCGCGTGCTTAAAAAGAGCGGCACTGTCTTGAAGTAGGAGGGATTGACATGAACCGCCTGGAACAGAAATATAAGGAAACAGTCATTTCCGCTATGATGGAGAAATTCGGTTACAAAAATGTAATGGAAGTTCCTCGTGTAGAAAAGGTTGTTATTAACATCGGTGTTGGTGATGCAATCCAAAATGCAAAAGCTTTGGAGGATTCCGTAAAAGAATTAGAGCAGATTACCGGACAAAAAGCAGTGGTAACTAAGGCAAAGAAATCAATCGCGAACTTTAAGCTTCGTGCCGGAATGCCGATCGGCTGCAAGGTAACACTTCGCTCTGAGAAAATGTATGATTTCTTAGATAAGCTGATGAACATTTCACTGCCGCGTGTACGTGATTTCCGCGGTGTCAGTGATACTTCCTTCGACGGTCGCGGTAATTATACCTTGGGTGTGAAGGAACAGCTGATCTTCCCGGAAATTGATTACGATAAGGTAAGCAAAATCCGCGGTATGGATGTCGTTATCGTAACGACTGCCAAAACAAACGATGAAGCAAAGGCATTATTAACCGACTTAGGTATGCCTTTCAAGAAATAGGAGGACTTCATATGGCAAAGAAAGCAATGATTAATAAATGTAACCGTCCTCAGAAGTACAAAGTGCGTGAGTACACACGTTGTGAACGCTGTGGACGCCCTCACTCAGTATTGCGCAAATACAAGCTATGTCGTATTTGCTTCCGTGAATTGGCTTATAAGGGTCAAATTCCGGGAGTGAAGAAGGCCAGCTGGTAAGAAGGAGGAACGCTCAATGATTATGACAGATCCAATTGCGGATATGCTAACAAGAGTTCGTAATGCCCTGCAGGCGCGTCACGAAACTGTTGAAATTCCCGCAAGTAAAGAGAAAACGGCAATCGCTGAAATCTTAAAGAACGAAGGCTTCATCACTGATTTTACAGTCGCAGGTGATGTTAAGAAAACAATTACGATTACTTTGAAATACGGCCCTAACGGTGAAAAAGTAATCAGCGGTTTAAAGCGTATTTCTAAACCGGGATTACGTGCATATGCGAAGGTAGATTCCATTCCGCGTGTATTAAACGGTTTAGGTATTGCCATCATTTCTACATCTGAAGGTATGATGACAGATAAAGATGCGCGTGCAAAACATGTAGGCGGCGAAGTGCTTGCTTACGTTTGGTAAAATAACGGAGGTATAGAAAATGTCACGTATCGGTAATAAAACGATTACCGTTCCTGCCGGCGTTGAAGTAAACGTCGCAGCCGGGAACGAGGTGACTGTGAAGGGACCTAAGGGAACCTTGACGCGTCAGTTTTCCGATTTGATGGAAATCAAACAGGAAGAAAATGAAATTAAGGTCATTCGTCCGAATGATGAAAAGCATACGAAGCAGCTTCACGGTACTACTCGTGCTTTGTTAAACAACATGGTTGAAGGTGTATCAAGCGGCTTCACAAAGTCACTGGAGTTAGTCGGTATCGGTTTCCGTTCCGCTGTTTCCGGCAATAAATTGACTTTGAATATCGGATATTCTCATCCGGTAGAATTTGCGATTCCGGAAGGAATTAATGCAGAATGCAAATCAGCTACGGAAATTATTATTTCCGGTATTGATAAGCAGTTAGTCGGTGAGTTTGCCGCTAATGTTAGAGCCAGCAGAAAACCGGAGCCTTACAAGGGCAAGGGTGTTCGTTACAAGGATGAGCACGTTCGCCGTAAAGAAGGTAAAACTGCAGGTAAGAAATAGTGGGAAAGGAGAAATTGAACAATGCTTAAGAAAACTTCAAGAAATGATGAAAGACTTCGTCGTCATGCACGTGTTCGTACCAAAATCAGTGGTACTCCTGAATGTCCCCGCCTGAACGTATTCCGTTCTAATGCTAACATTCATGCACAGATTATCGACGATGTAAATCAAACTACACTGGTTGCTGCAAGCAGTGTTTCTCTGAAACTTGAAAACGGCGGAAATGTTGAAGCTGCAAAGCAGGTCGGAGAAGCTATCGCTAAGGCAGCGTTAGCAAAGAATATCACTAATGTTGTATTCGATCGCGGTGGTTATGTATATCACGGTCGTGTACAGGCATTGGCAGAGGCGGCAAGAGAAGCCGGCTTGAAATTTTAGGAGGTAGCGCTAATGGAACGCAAACCAAGAAGAGATCAACGCGAAAAAGAATTTGAAGAACGCGTTGTCACAATCAACCGTGTAACAAAAGTAGTAAAAGGTGGACGTCGTTTCCGTTTCGCTGCACTTGTAGTGATCGGTGATAAAAAAGGACGTGTCGGTTTCGGAACAGGTAAGGCGAATGAGGTTCCCGATGCAATTAAAAAAGCAGTTGAAGACGCTAAGAAAAACGTATTCAAAGTACCTGTGATCAACGGAACTATTCCTCATGATATTATCGGAACTTACGGAGCAGGCGAAGTATTTATTCGCCCGGCTTCCGAAGGTACCGGTGTTATCGCCGGCGGTGCTGTACGTGATGTATTAGAGCTTGCCGGAATCAACGATATTTTGACAAAATGTATCGGAAGCCGTACTCCGATTAATATGGTACGAGCTACCGTGAATGCGTTAAAGAGTTTGAAGACGATTGAGGAAGTAGCTGCGCTCCGCGGCAAAAAACCGGAAGAAATTCGCGGTTAATAGGAGGAATAGACATGAAATTACATGAAATGAAATATACGGAGGGTGCTCGTCAGGAACGTAAACGTATCGGACGCGGTCCTGCCTCCGGTAACGGTAAAACAGCCGGTAAGGGCCATAAGGGACAGAAGGCACGCAGTGGCGGCGGTGTTCGTTTAGGCTTTGAGGGTGGTCAAACACCGTTGGCTCGTCGTTTGCCGAAACGTGGTTTTACCAACTTCACACGTAAAGAGTACGCAATCGTTAATGTGGAAAGTCTGAATCGTTTTGAAAACGGTACAGAAGTTACTCCGGAATTATTAATCGAGTGCGGTCTCGTAAAAAAGGAACTTGACGGTATCAAGATTCTGGGACAGGGTGAATTAGAGAAAAAACTTACGGTAAAGGCAAATAAATTCTCAAAAAGCGCTGTCGCTGTAATTGAGCAGGCGGGCGGTACTTCCGAGGTTATTTAACATGTTTGCGACATTTGTAAGTATGTGCAAGAATAAAGAGATTCGTAATCGTATTCTCTTTACGCTTGCCATGCTGTTCATCTTTCGCTTCGGAACAGCAATCACTGTTCCGGGTGTAAATACTGCAGAGCTGTTAAGCGGTGCTGATGACAACTCCTTGATTGCAATGATGAACCTATTAGGCGGCGGCGGATTAGAACAATTATCCATCTTCGCATTGGGTGTAGGTCCTTATATTACCGCATCCATCATCATTCAGCTTCTATCAATGGATGTAATTCCGCCGTTGACGGAGCTTGCGAAAAGCGGTGCAACCGGCAGAAAGCAGCTGGATCGCTATACGCGTTATTTGGCAGTTGTCTTGTCCTTTTTACAGGGCTTCACAATGGTGTTCTCCTTCAGTAAGACATATCCAACGCTGTTGGAAGGCGAAGCCGTATTTGCACAGTGCTTCTATATTTCTACCTTGTTGACAGCAGGTTCTATGTTCCTGCTTTGGATCGGCGATCGTATTTCCATGAAGGGAATCGGCAACGGTGTATCCATTATCATCATGGCGGGAATTGTTGCACGTTTGCCGCATCAGTTTACATCAGCTTATCAAACGCTTGTCGGTTCATTAGACAGCAGTGCGATGTTCGGCGGTCTGTTGAATTTCGGTTTATTTATTCTGTGCTATGTATTAATTATGATATTTGTCGTGTTTATGCAGCTGGCAGAGCGTAAAATTCCGATTCAATATACAAGCAGTACCGTTCAGACACGTAAAAAAGATATGACTTATCTTCCGCTGAAGATAAATTCAGCCAGCGTTATTCCGGTCATCTTTTCATCGGCCATTATGGTAGCACCGTTACAAATTGCACGTTTCTTCTATGCAGAAGGCTCAGATGTATTGGTAACGATGACTAAATACTTAGGGCTGACGACACCGATCAGCTTAACGATCTATGTGATTTTAATTCTGATGTTTACCTTCTTCTATACGAAGCTTCAGGTCGATCCGGAAAAGATCGCTGAAAATCTCGGTAAATCCGGAACGTATATTCCGGGAATTCGTCCGGGTACGGAAACAAAGGAATATATCACAAAGGTATTAAATCGTATCACCGTCTTAGGTGCGATCGGCTTAGCTTTCATCGCCGTATTGCCTCATGCATTACCGTTGTTTACTGCATTGCCGCAGTCAATGGGTTTAGGCGGTACCGGTATTATCATCGTTGTCGGTGTAGCAATGGAAACCGTAAAACAGCTGGAAGGACAGTTGACACAGAAATCTTATCGCGGCTTTATGACTCGTTAAGAGGTGAATTATATGAATATTCTGATTATGGGTGGCCCCGGTGCCGGAAAAGGCACTATGTCAGCTAAAATTGTAGAGAAATTTAACGTCAATCATATTTCGACAGGTGATATTTTTCGCAGTGAAATCAGTAACGGAACAAAGCTTGGCTTAGAAGCGAAAAGCTATATCGATCAAGGTAAGCTTGTTCCCGATGAAGTAACAAACCCAATGGTAAAGCATTATTTAGAGGGCTTGAGCGATAAAAAATCCGGCTTTCTGTTGGATGGATATCCTCGTACCTTGGATCAGGCAAAAGCCTTTGATGCTTTGTCAGCCGGAACTGATTTGGAAATTTCCGCTGTAATAGCGCTGCAGATTCCCTTTGAGGTTTTGGCACAGCGTGTAACAGGCAGACGCCTGTGCAAGGAATGCGGTTCGATTTATCATATTGAATCTAACCCTTCCAAGCAGGAAGGTATATGCGATAAATGCGGTGCTTCATTGTATCAGCGTAAGGATGATACGATTGAAAGCCTGCAGATACGTCTGCAGGAATATCAGAATCAAACACAGCCCGTTTTGAAATTCTATGAGGAAAAGGGCTTGGTTCAAACAATCAATGCGAATCAGCCGATCGAAAAGGTATGGGCAGACGTAGAAAAGGCGTTAAGTCTTTAAAATGATAAAACAATGATTGAATGATGCAGGTGTGTTGCACCTGCCTTCATTCATCATATATCGATCTTATATGACGAAAGATGCAGCTTATACTTGAATATATAAGGAATCGTACCATGAAATCATAAATCTTTAATGATTTACGCATGTAAATGCTGGAAAATGGGTGCGAATTCTGATATAATACACAAAGGCAGGTTTTTTGTGATGAAAACCGGCCTGTCGGGGAAGTATCTAACTGATATCTTTCTAATCACAAGACAAGCAATTATCAATAAGGAGGACCATCCGGATAATGGGTAAACAAGATGTTATTGAGATCGAAGGCGTAGTTGAGGATACTTTGCCAAATGCACAATTCAAAGTGAAATTAGAAAACGGACACGAAATTTTGGCTCACGTTTCCGGTAAAATCCGTATGCATTACATTCGCATTTTACCGGGGGATCGTGTAACCGTAGAGATTTCACCTTATGATTTAACACGTGGGCGAATTACATTCCGACACAAATAGTCGTGAATAAGGAGGGAAACGCATGAAAGTAAGACCATCTGTCAAACCAATATGCGATAAGTGCCGTGTCATTAAACGAAAAGGTCGCGTTATGGTAATTTGTGAAAACCCAAAACATAAGCAAAGACAAGGAAATTAATGGAGGTGTAATTACACAATGGCTCGTATTGCAGGTGTAGATATTCCACGCGATAAGCGTGTTGTAGTATCATTAACTTATATTTACGGAATCGGACGTCCGACAGCGGAAACGATTCTGAAAACAACCGGTATCAGTGAAGATGTTCGTGTAAAGGACTTAACTGATGATCAGGTAAATGCAATTCGCGGTGAGGTCGACAAAATCAAGACCGAAGGTGATTTGCGTCGTGAAGTAAACTTAAACATTAAGCGTCTGATGGAAATCGGATGTTACCGTGGAATCCGTCATCGTAAAGGATTGCCGGTACGTGGACAGCGTACAAAGACTAATGCTCGTACTCGCAAGGGTCCGGCTCGTGCTGTCGCAGGCAAGAAGAAATAGGACGATAGGAGGGAAAAACGATAATGGCAAAAGCGAAAACAGGTGCACGCAAGCGTCGTGCACGTAAGAATATAGCGCGCGGAGTTGCACATATTCATTCAACTTTCAATAATACGATCGTTACTATTACCGATGATAACGGAAATGCAGTGGCATGGTCCTCTGCCGGAGCACTTGGCTTTAAGGGTTCTCGTAAATCCACTCCGTATGCCGCTCAAATGGCAGGAGAAGCCGCAGGTAAGGCAGCGATTGATAATGGTATGAAAACAATATCAGTAAATGTGAAAGGTCCGGGTCCGGGTCGTGAAGCAGCGGTAAGAGCATTACAGGTTGCAGGATTGGAAATCACCATGATTAATGATGTTACACCGATTCCACATAACGGATGCCGTCCGCCGAAGCGCCCACGTGGTTAAGAAACCTTGATTGAGGAGGTAATAGCATGGAAAAATTCGAACGTGCAAATTTTGAAGTCAAAGAATATGTAGAATCTGAACACTACGGTAAGTTTGTATTTGAACCTCTGGAAAGAGGCTTCGGAGTTACGATTGGAAATGCACTAAGACGTGTTTTGCTCTCCTCGTTACCGGGAGGCGCCGTATTTTCAATTAAAGTGGATGGCGTATACCATGAATTTACTGCGATTCCGGGAATTGTTGAGGATGTAACCGCAATTATCTTGAATATCAAAACCTTGATTATGACAATTCAAGATGATGAAGTATATACATTGCGCATTTCTAAGCAAGGCGTTGGAGAGGTTACCGGTGCAGATATCATCTGTCCGGACGGTGTGGAAATTTTGAACAAGGATTTACATATCTGTACTCTTGAAGAAGGCGGTTCCTTGGAAATGGAATTGCAGGCTCGTATAGGACGCGGCTATGTAAGTGCCGATACGAACAAATCGTTGTATCAGAGTCAAAATCAGCCTTTGGGAACGATTTATACTGACTCAATTTATACACCGATCAATCGTGTATCCTATAACGTGGAACCGACTCGTGTCGGACAAAATGCAAAATATGATAAGGTCGAATTGGAAATTTGGACAAACGGTGCTATTTCTCCGATTGAATCAATCGCATTAGCTGCGAAAATTCTGATCGACCACTTAGAGCTTTTGACAAATGTTCATGAGCAAGTAAATGAATTGGACTCCATGATGAAAGAAGCGCAGGGTGAAACTCAGAACAAGGGCTTGATTATGATGATTGAAGACCTTGACTTATCTGTTCGTTCTTATAATTGCTTAAAGCGTGCGGGAATTCAAACAGTTGAGGAGTTAACTCAAAAGACGGAAGATGAAATGATGCGAGTTCGTAACTTAGGTAAGAAATCATTAAAAGAAGTCAAAGATAAAATCTATGATCTGGGGCTGAGCTTCAAATCATACGAATAGCGCAAAAGGGAGGTTAAATACCAATGTGGAATCGTAAATTAGGACGTACTGCCGACCATCGTAAAGCAATGCTGCGCAACATGGCAACATCTCTGATTATTGACGGTCAGATTGAAACAACAGAAATGAAGGCGAAAGAGCTTTCTGCAGTTGTAGATAAATTAATCACTTTAGCGAAACGCGGTGATTTACATGCGCGCCGTCAAGCTGCTGCATATGTACGTGATGTTGTAGCGGATGAAAAAACAGGTCAGACAGCTTTACAGAAATTGTTCACAGAAATCGGTCCTTCATATGCAGATCGTAACGGTGGATACACAAGAGTTGTAAAGACCAGATTACGTCGCGGTGACAGTGCTCCGATGGCAATTATTGAATTAGTTTAAAAATCAGCCCGATTCGGGCTTTTTTTCTTTATGTCAGGTTAAAGCAAATGACAGCATTTGTTTATGACTTCGTAGGCTTAAATTATATGGCTATAAGCAATCACTTTATGAATCTTAATTAAGAGAACGATTAATTTATGATGTTTATAATATGATAATGGATGTCATTTTATAAATAGACTCTGAGAGCGATAAAATAATCAGCAGAAAGCTTAATAAATATGCTATAATTGTATTATAAAGATAAGCAGAATAGAGGTTGAGTATGAAAAAAAGTAAAAGGAGAGTCAGGCCGAGAGCGATATTTTGTTTGATTGCAATTTCGATATTTATCATTGCGGCAGTGTGGCTATTGTTCGATAAGTTGATTTTCGTTAATGAAGCACCAATAATTACCTTAAAGGCTGATGTAATAATCATTGATGAAGGTACTTCGTTTCATGCGGAACAATACATCACTTCTGTAGAGGATTTTAACGGAAATGCACTCAGCTTGAGCAAGCAGGAGCATAAGAAAGGTACCTATTGGATAAGCGGTAATGTTGATATCAATAAACAAGGAGTTTATAGGGTAATCGTTTACGCACTTGATCATAAAGATAATCAAGCCGAAAAAATACTGACGGTAACGGTTGAAAACAAAAAAACGAGCAGCCCTGTCAGTAAGCCGAATACTGTAGATAAGTCTGAGAATAAGGGGAATGAAGAGCAAAAGCCATCCAATATAGACAGCGGCGGATACGACAGCTCGATTGATCCCAATGACTGTGAGCCATATTATGTGAATGGAATTTTATTGGTGAATAAGCTTCATCCCTTGCCGCCGAGCTACGGAGAATTAGATGATGAGGCAGCACAGGCGTTGGAGAAGTTACAGACTGCCGCAAACAATGCAGGCTATTCCATTCCGACCTTAAGCGCATATCGCAGCTATGATTATCAGGGAACCTTGTACAATAATTATGTAGCGCTGGACGGGCAGGAAGCAGCTGATACCTATTCAGCTCGTCCGGGCTTTAGTGAGCATCAATCGGGATTGGCTTTTGATGTGGGAGAGCTGAGTTATGATTACGGTGAAACAGAGGCCGGTAAATGGCTGCATCAGCACTGTCATGAATACGGCTTTATTATTCGTTATCCACGGGATAAGGAAAAGATTACCGGCTATGTATATGAGCCGTGGCATATTCGCTATGTAGGAAAGTCAACAGCGAAAAAAATTTATCAGAAGGGAGTAACGCTTGAGGAATATTTAGGCGTAAACTAGAGGAGCATCAATGGATATTATAAAAGAAATGGAAGCCTATGCGAAGCAGTACAATGTTCCGATCATGGAATCAGAAGGAATTGAATTTTTATGTAACTTCATTCGTAAGCATCATATAAAACGCATATTAGAGGTCGGTACCGCAATCGGCTATTCCGCAATATGCATGGCAACGGTGGATGAAAATATTGAAGTTGTCAGTATTGAAAGAGATACCGAAAGATATCACTGTGCAGTTGAAAATGTAAATGCGGCGAAGCTTCAAAAGCGAATTACCCTCTGTCATGAGGATGCGCTCAAGTGTGAGGTGACGGGAAGCTTTGATTTGATATTTATAGATGCCGCAAAGGCACAGTATCTCAAGTTCTTTCAGCGCTATGAAAAACAACTGAATATCGGCGGTTGGATCGTCAGCGATAATCTGCAGTTTCACGGCTTTGTCGAGCATCCTGAAATAATTCGCTCTCGACACCTGAGACAAATGGTACGCAAGATTAAAAACTATATCGAATTTTTGAAAAATAACGGTAATTATGACACTGAATTTGTAAACATAGGAGATGGTGTCGCAATCAGCCGGAAAAAAGCTGAAAATTTATGAATTTATCTGTTCAAAAAAACGTACAATGTGGTACAATATTGATAAGAAAGTGGTGATAGATGATGAAGAAAATCATACCTGTATTAGCTGTACTCGGAAGTGCCGTTGCCTTTGCGGTTTATAAGATGAAAAAGGAAGAACAAAAGCAATTAATGGATTTAGATGAAGGCTTGTTGGAGGATGATCAGAATCTTGATTTTCATCGCGAAGAACCGGTAGTACATAAACCGATTCAAAAGCCAATCGTAAATGATGAGGTACAATTTGAAAAGCAGATCGAAATTCCGATCGCGAAGGAAATTGAACCGGAATTTGCGCAACCGGAAAAGAATGCAGAGATACCGGTAAGCGATATTCAGCAGCTGTTAAAGGAAGCTGCACAGGAAACAATGGAAGAACCGATGATTCCCATTGAGGAGCCTGTCAGCGAGGAACCGATCATTCCGGTTGCCCCTCAACCGACAATGCCTCAGGAGCCTGTTGTGCAGCCTGAACCGGTTAACACTCAACAACCGATGAATATGCAGCCCGGTGCAGAACCAATGCCGCAGGAGGCTGAAAAAGCTGATGATGAGGATAATTCCTACAGCAGTGATTTCCCGCATTTGACAATGCGTATGGTAAACGATATTAATATGATGACAAGAGATGCAATTGAAGCATTGGCTAAGGACGGCGATGTACATGCGCATGAGCGCCCGGTTCAGCATATGGTATCTTTCCGTAATAAAGAGGATATGGAAAGCTTTAAGAGTCGCGTCATCAATAAAGGCTTTGTCATTACAAAGGGTGAGGATGAATATGATTTGATTGTTCTTCATATTTCTTCTATTGATGAAGTGAAGCTGGTAAATCACATTCTTTATTTGGCCGATCAGGCATATGCCTTCAACGGTGAATATCGCGGTTGGCAAAGTAAAGTCAGCTTCTAAACTGAAACAAACTCATTGATTCATATAAATATCTCGCAGAAATGAAACTGCGGGATATTTTATTTTTGTAATAGTGTGAATGTAAGGGACTGAAACAACTGTAAGGGTGTAAAAGTAAAGTAAGTGCCTAAAGTCTGCCTATTCAAAAGCTTACTTAAAAAATAATACTTGTGTAAATGATAAATATCATTATAATTAAGCTTCAAGGAAGGACGATTACAACGCTGAAGCAACGATTTACCCAGCTTGTCGATGTAATATATTGGTCGGTATCGCTGCCGCGAATGATAAATGTTCTATGTGCTGTTTCCGCGTGTTGTCGGACTGAATTTATTTGATATGAGCGATATTATTTCTCCCGGCTCTTATTTTGGCTTTTTAAATAAACAGTTTAAGAGTGATAAAAGCTTTGTGATGTCGCGTTGTATTTATACTAAGCGTAATATGGATATCTTTTTAAAGAAAGAATAGAAAGAGGCGTAAACAGCTTCTTCGGTTGTCGGAAGGTTTAAATAAATTACGAAACCGATCGGAAATAAATAATAATGAATGGTTCCGGCGAATAAGGGTAAAGTATCAAAAGTGAAATTTTTTTGAATAGCTTCGACGAAAGGTTTGCGTACCAACTGGGATTGTTGTATAATGAAGTGAACTTTTGAGGTGAACAGCATGAAAAAAATACAAGTATCTCATTTGTCCTTTGGTTATCATAAGGAAAACCGGGTGATTCATGATGCATCCTTTTCAATCGAGGAGGGCAGCTACACAACGATAATCGGTCATAACGGCTCCGGGAAGTCTACGATTGCGAAGCTGATGATCGGTCTGTTAGAAAGTGATTCGGGAGTTATTACCGTAGACGGTTTAGAATTAAGCGAGGAGAATATCCATGATATACGAGACCGCATCGGTATCGTTTTTCAGAATCCCGATAATCAGTTTATCGGCGCAAGCGTTGCTGATGATATTGCCTTCGGCTTGGAGAATCATCGTGTGCCGAGCGAACAAATGCAGGGCATAATCGAGGAATTTGCCGATCGTGTCAATATGCGTAAATTTTTAAACAGTGAGCCGACCAAGCTGTCGGGCGGACAAAAGCAGCGCGTTGCGATTGCCGGTGTATTGGCAATGAAGCCGCAGATCATCATTTTTGATGAAGCCACCAGTATGCTTGATCCGCAAGGCAAGGCTGAAATCAATGCGCTGATTCAGGATATTCATGCGCAAAGCAATTTAACGATAATTTCGATTACTCATGATATCGAGGAGGTTGCGCACAGCGATCATGTGATTGTATTGGACAGCGGACGTATCGTATTAGACGGTTCTCCGGATGAGGTGCTGTTTCATGAACAGGAATTGATTGATTTAAGCTTGGATATTCCCTTTGCCTTAAAGCTTCAGCATGCCTTGAAGCGCCAAGGCTTGGAAACAAAGCCATGTACGACAATGGAAGGGGTTGTGGATGAATTATGCCGATTACGTTTAAAGAATTAACGCATGAGTATAATGCGGGAACCCCTTTTGCCTATTTAGCACTTGACGCGATCGATCTTTCAATCACGGAAGGCGCGATTACCGCAATCATCGGTGAAACAGGAAGCGGGAAATCAACACTGGTTCAGCATTTGAATGCGCTGCTTTTACCGACCAAGGGCTCGCTTACCGTATTGGATCGAACCATTACCGCAGCTGAAAAACCAAAACAGCTGAAGGAGCTGCGAAAGCGTGTCGGGCTTGTATTTCAGTTTCCGGAATATCAGCTGTTTGAAGAAACGATTGCCCAAGATATTGCTTTCGGACCGAAAAATTTCGGAATGAGCGAAGAGGAAGCGCTTTGTAAGGCGAAGGAAATGCTTCAGGTCGTGGGTTTGAGCGAGGATTACTTGGAACGCAGTCCGTTTGAGCTATCCGGTGGTCAAAAGCGCAGAGTTGCGATTGCGGGTATTTTGGCAATGGACCCTGAGGTTCTTGTTTTAGATGAGCCGGCAGCTGGATTGGATCCGCAAGGGGCAAAAGATATGATGAAGTTATTTGTACGCTTAAACAAGGAGTTTCATAAAACGATATTGTTGGTTACCCATGATATGGAGCATGTATTAAACTATTGTGATCATGTGGTCGTGGTCGATAACGGTCATATCGTACAGACCTGTGATAAGCTGCATTTCTTCCGAGATACTTCGCTGTTACATAAGCTGAGAATCAATCCTCCGGCCATCATACGACTGCGTGATGAATTAAATCAACGAGGCTTTGAGCTTCCCTGTGATATTTTAGATACGGAAGTATTGGCAAAGGCGATTGCGGACGAGGTGAAGCACCATGAATAATATTGCGCTAGGCAGATACTTGCCGCTGAATTCCTGCATTCACAGCTTGGATCCGAGAACTAAAATCATCGCCTTGATTTTAATGATGGTGGCTATTTTTATCCCGGCAGGATGGCTCGGTTATTTATTGATCGGTACTGCAGTTTTGATTTTAACAATGCTGGCAAAGCTTAAAATCAGCTTTTTATGGCGCTCTATGAAGCCAATGCTGTTTATGCTGTTCTTTCTGTTGATTATCAATGTGATTGTGATTCATGAGGGAACGGTGCTGATTGCTGTAGGAAGTTTTGCTGTTTACAGCGAAGCATTATTTCAAACGCTGTATATCGTTGTACGCTTGATGCTGATGATTATGCTGACTACAGTTTTAACGGCAACGACTAAGCCGTTGGATTTGACTTTGGGCATTGAGGATCTGCTTTCTCCCTTTAAGGTGATTCATGTACCTTCACATGAGATTGCGATGATGATTTCGATCGCCTTACGTTTTATTCCGACCTTGATCGAGGAAACACAGCGAATTATGAAGGCACAGGCATCGCGCGGTGTTGATATGGAGGAAGGCAGTTTCAAGGAAAAGCTGATGGCGATTTTATCCTTGATCGTACCGTTGTTTGTTTCTGCCTTTCAGCATGCCGATGATTTGGCAAATGCGATGGAGGCAAGAGGCTATGTGCCTGATCGACCCAGAACACGCTATAAGCAGTTGAAAATGCTGAAGCGTGATTATATTACCCTAAGTACAGCACTGCTTATTTTAGTGCTTCTGATAGGCTTGGCATGGCTGCGGTAAGGCGCATAAAGGCTGTATGTGCATATGACGGTTCTGCATATCAGGGCTGGCAAAGACAAACGAATGCGGACAGCATACAGGCTGTAATTGAGGATGTGTTAAGTTCCATGCACAAGCATGAGATTACGGTAACGGCCAGCGGGCGAACCGATGCACAGGTGCATGCATTCGGGCAGGTGTTTCATTTTGACAGTGAAAAGGATATTGATGAATATCATTGGAAATCGGCACTGAACAGTATGCTTCCTAAGGATATTCGTATTCAACGGGTGGAATTCGTACCAATGGATTTTCACGCGCGTTTTTCTGCGATTGCGAAGCGCTATGATTATCTGATTACGAATTGCGTTGATCATCCCTTTTATCAGCGTTATACGGCACCGGAACGAAGTGTTTTAGATGTTGCATATATGCAGAGCTGCGCAAAGGCTTTTATCGGTACCCATGACTTTACGAGCTTTACCAGCGCAAAAATCGATCCGCGTAAACCGCGCATAAAAACCTTACTTGAATTGAAAGTAAGTCAAGAGGCGGATTTTATTCGTATGAGCTTTATCGGAACCGGCTTTTTACGGTATATGGTGCGTATGCTTGCCCAGACTTTGATTGAAGCGGGAAAGCATCGATTGAGCGAGCAGCAAATAGTGGAAATGTTGGAAAGTGAAAGCAAGCACGCATGCCGCTTTAAGGCACAACCGCAGGGCTTGTATTTAACGGAGGTGTATTACGATGAAAGCGAATTATCACACGCATACAGCGCGTTGTCATCATGCGATAGGCAAGGATGAGGATTATGTAAAGAGTGCGATTGCGGCCGGCTTTGATGAATTGGGCTTTTCCGATCATACACCTTGGCGCTATGACAGCGATTTTGTATCGCATATGCGAATGCGCCTTGATAAGTTCCAAGATTATAAACAAAGTGTTTTGGCCTTGAAGGAAAAGTATCGAAATCAAATTTCTGTAAAGCTTGGCTTGGAGGTGGAGTATTTTCCGCAGTATATGGGATGGCTTCGTGATTTTTTAAAGCAGGAGCAGGTGGATTATATTATTTTCGGTAATCATTATTATTTGAGTGATGAAAAGCGTGTTTATTTCGGGACGGCTTGCGTTGATGAGCATTATTTGGAGTTGTATTGTGAACAGTGTATTGAGGGAATGGAGAGCGGTCTGTATTCGTATCTTTGTCATCCGGAGCTGTTTATGCGCGCCTGCCCTCGTTTTGATGAACGCTGTGAAGCAATTGCTTACCGCATTTGTGAAGCCGCAAAGCGCTTAGATATTCCGTTGGAGTATAATCTTGCCGGAGCTGCTTATAATGAAATCAATCATGTGTATGAGTATCCGCACCCACGGTTTTGGGAAATTGCGCGCGAGGTAGGTAATACGGCAATTATCGGCAGTGATGCGCATCACTATGAGGACTTACGAAATCCTTATTATTGGGACAAGGCGCAGCATTATTTGGATGAGGTACTGCAGATCAAGCGCATTGAATGCTTGGAGTGTAATGGCTTTTAGGCTTTCTGACAATACGTAATCGTTCAAAAGGAAAGCTTTTTTATTTGGCAGGAAATGGAATTGCAGCATTTAGGTAAGTGCTGATGCATATCCTTCTTTTTTACGGCACTGTATGAATAAATCATATCTTTCAATCTAATCGAATGAGCGACAAAATCCGGTTGCGATAAAGTAAATTATATCTCATAGCTTTATTTTAATAAATATGTTACAATACTTGCGAGGAGTGATGGAATGAATAAAATCGCAAACTTATGTATCAACCATGATATATTGTATCAGAGCTTTTATTTATCAAAAATAGGCGGTGATGTCATCACCTATGATTTACGAATGAAAAAAACAAACAACGATGATTATTCCGATCAAGCAGTTTTACATACATCAAAGCATTTATTTGCGACCTTTATACGCAGCAAGCAGCAAGATAATACCAAAGGAATAACGGCGACTGATTTCAGCTGTTTCCAAGAGGTGAAAGCGTGAAATTCAATTCTAAAATTTTCAGCGTCGCATTGATTCCGCTGTATTGTTATGCACTGCTTTGTGCCTATGCAGTAACACAGGCTCATTATGAATGGAGTTTAAGCGATACGCTTGTCGCATGCGGTATCAGTGTTGCATTGCTTGCGGCCGGTGTTTTGATTTCGTTACGCAAACGGATTCAACACCGCATCGGCTTACTGCTGTATATGGCTGTGGGTTGTATCGGTATCTACAACGGCTTAATCGCTGACGAGGTCATGAATTGGGCGCAAATCATCGCATCCGCATTTGTATTTGCGTTCGGCATCAGCTTTTATGAAACGGTTGAGCGTCACTATGAGGCTTGGCATGAAGAAGCTTGATGTCGTTTGTGCCGTAATTGAAAATGATGAAAAAAAGCTGTTGATCGCAAAGCGAAATTCAAAGGTCGCAGACGGAATATGGGAGTTTGCGGGCGGTAAGGTTGAAGCAGGAGAAACCTATGAAGCAGCCTGTATCCGTGAATGTCGTGAAGAATTAAATGTCGACATTGAAATCGATCGATTCCTGCTTGATTTTTACGATGATGATTTTTCCGTCAGTATCCATGTACATGCCTATAAGGCTCATATCGTCAGCGGTGAACCGGAATTTCGTGCGCATTATGAGGGGATATGGGTAAAAAGAAACGAGCCGTATGATTATGAGTTTCAAACGGCCGATCGCTGCTTGTTGGACTATTTACAAACACAAGAATAGCTTATGTATTCGGTAAATGAAAACGACTGCTTTACAACAGCCGTTTTTTTATTCATTCGCATCTGCCGGAAAACGAATTCCCGCTTTTTTGCGTGCCTGTTCAAGTACCTCCATAACCTCGTTGGAATACTCTAACAATGCCTCGCATGCTGCATAATCCTGTTCCTCCATGATTCTCATAAAATCCTTGATTTCGTAATACAAGGCAATATCCTCTTGTTTGATTGACGGCAAAACCGTCCCGTCATTTGTCGTCAATGAATAATTTGCACAGCGGCTTGTTTCTGAATTCAAGGTAATATATCCCTTTTCACCTTGAATCTGTGAGATGTTATGGGATTTCGTATCCTTACAGCCGACGCATACGGCATGAAATCCCTCATAGTTCAATACAAGCACACCGGAGGTATCAATCCCCCTTGTCATATTCGGATAGTAATGGACATCGTTTGGCTTACCGAAAAGATTCATTACAAAATGCAGATTATAAATATTGATATCCATAAGTGCGCCACCAGAAAATTTAGGATCGAATACGTTTACCGATTCTCCTGCCATAAATTTATCATAGCGTGAGGAATATTGTGAGAAGTTACATTGTACCATTTTAATATCTCCCAATTCAGGAAGCTTTTCCTTTAAAGAAATATAATTAGGCATATGTATTGTCACGATTGCTTCAAACAAGAATAAATGCTTTGACTTCGCCAGTTCACTCAGTTCCTTTAATTCCTTTGCCGTAGAAGTAAACGGCTTTTCACAAATCACATGCTTACCGGCCTTCAGTGCCGCTGATGCATGCTGATAATGGAGAGAATTCGGTGACGCTACATATACACATTCAATTTCATCATCCTTCAGCATTGCATCAAGGTCTGTATATACCTTTTGTATACCGTATTGCGAAGCTAAATCTTTGCCCTTTTGTTCATTCCTTGAATAAACGGCAATCGGCTGTGCATTGTCTATTTTAGCTGCGGCAGATAAAAACCACTCTGTAATAAAGCTTGTTCCGATCGTTGCGATTTTCATAATCATACCTCCTGATAGTATTTGATTTTATCTATCTATAATATAACACATTTTAATCGTTTGCGATAGTAAATCATCACTTCTTGCGATTTTAAATCTCATTAAGGTTTGAATCGATACCTAATGTGATGTATTGTTCATTGAAAAAGTCCTATATACAGTATTGTCTTTACTTACATCGGCATGCTTCATCCGTATAAAAACAGTTTATGTATTAGATTTAGGTTTATTTATATGAAATTATTTCCTTTTCAAGAATATCATTCTATAGTACAATGATAGTAAAGTGAGGTAGCGTTATGTTTGAAAAAACCGGTGAAAAAAAGGTAATGCGCGATCCGATTCATGGATATATTCATGTTGAGGATAAAATTATATGGGATTGTATCAATGCGAAGGAAATGCAGAGGCTCAGGAGGATTCATCAGCTCGGCGGTGATTTTCAGATTTATCATACGGCGGAGCATTCACGCTTTTCTCATTCGCTCGGTGTTTATGAAATCGTTCGCAGAATGGTGAATGAGATTGAAGAGCTGCGAGTGCGTTTAAGTGATTATGAAAAGCTTACGGTTATGGCAGCGGGATTGCTGCATGATATCGGGCACGGTCCCTTTTCTCATGCGTTTGAGTCAGTCAGTTTGTTGTCTCATGAGGAATATACGTGTAAAATCATAACGGAGAACAGTGAGATTCATCGTATATTAGAACGCTGTGATGTCTCCTTAAGCAAGGATGTTGTCGATATCATCAAGGGCCGCCATCGTAATGAATTGCTGAATCAAATCGTATCGGGACAGTTGGATGCAGATCGCATGGATTATTTGTTGAGAGACGCTTATTTTACCGGTACGAGCTACGGTAATTTTGACTTAGAGCGCATTATTCGTACGATGCGTATTGTGGATGAACGCATTACGGTAAAGGAAAGCGGTATCCACAGTGTTGAGGATTATATTATGGCGCGCTATCATATGTATTGGCAAGTGTATCTGCATCCGGTTGCACGAAGCTATGAGGGTTTGTTGGTAATGCTGTTTCGTCGACTGAAGTATCTTTATCAAAATGATGCCGACAGCTTGCAGAATGTAGAAATGCTGATTCCTTTTTTAAAGGATACTCCGGCGGGAATCGAGGATTTGTTTTTATTGGATGAGGCAGCGGCCTTTTACGGTTTTGCGAGGTTAAGAACACATCCTGATGCAATACTGCGCGATTTGTCTTCTCGTATCTTGGACAGAAAACTATTTGAATATGAAACTGTTAGTGATGAAGCACGTATCGAGGAAATAAAACATAAGGCCTTACAGGCAGGCTATTCACCTGATTACTATGTTTACAGTGATACGGCGGCACAGGCGCTTTATTCACTGTATCAGCGCAATGAAAGCGGTCATAATATTTGGATTTTAGGCGAGGATCAGACGGTAAAGGAGCTTTCAACAATCAGTCCGTTGGTTCATGCAGTCTGTCATGAAAAGCTGAAGGAGGACCGCAAGGTTTATTATCCGAAGGAAATTCTTTGATTTCATACGTTAAACAATAAAAAGCTTGCCACGTGATATGTTGCCTGAATTTAGGTACATATCAATGCTGACAAGCTTTTTATGCGCTTCGTTTGCGATTCACTCGCTGTGTATTTTTTTGTTCCTGTTGACGATGTTCCTTCTGTGCCTTCTTTTGATTCAACGGTATTTTCAAAAAGATACTGAATACATTTTGCGGATATTCCATATCAATGTTTCCCTGATATTTGCCCACGACTGCCTGAACGGTCTTTAAACCGATGCCGCCGAATTTCTTACGCGACTTTAAGCGGTTGTTTACTTTATTGATAAAGCCGTCAAAGGAATTGTCCATCACGATCACAAGACTACCGTTTTGGATTTTTCCGTCTACATTGATAAAGCGTTGACTCATATCCTTCACATAGCCGCATGCTTCAACGGCATTTTCCAAGCAGTTTCCGAATAGGATACATAAATCTAAATCCGGAATGGGCAGTTGACCCGGTAAATCAATATGCGTTTCAAAATAAATCTGCTGCTGCTTACAAATATAATGCCAGTAGGAAAATAATAAATTCAATGACTGATTATTACAAACCGTTACGACATCGTGATCGTGAAAGGTCTGTGAGATACGGTCAACGAATACACTGGCACCTGCGACATTGTCATTCACAAGCAGAGAATTCATTGTCTGCATCTGATTATCCAACGTCTTTGTGCGATTGTTCATATCGATATAATGATTCAGAAGCATTTCGTAATAATGCCGACCGCTTGTCAACAAATCCATCGGATCGGAAACGATTTCCTTTTTAACGATCGCAGGCTGCTTGTTTGTTTCCTTACTGCCGCTTTTCGTTTCGGCAACAGTTGCTTTAGAGAATGCCGCATATACGATACCGTAAACGGTAAGAATCAAAAACATCAGCGTCAACAGCGCAATTACATTGCCGTTCATATCCGTCAGTTCAGGAAGCATGACATAATCTACAAGCAGAATCACAAACGCAAATACAGGGAGTGCACAGGCTATCGCTATTAATTTATTGGATACCTGTTCCAGCATATTTTGAAACATTTGTTTAAATATGAAAAATACGAATATAAGATACAGAAGCATCAGTCCCAAGGTAATCATACGAAACAGTATATCAGGTGTCAGATTATTAATGATATTCATATCGCTTACAGCGGTAAAAATATGATTTGTGATAATATTACTCAACAGATGTATCATTAAACAATATAATAAAGAGCTGAAATAGGTAAATACGATTTTGGCTACCGAATCCTTATATAACAGCGGGATAATGATAAACGGTAAAAAACCGATGATATATTCAATAAAGGTCAATGAGGAAAAGGCGGTCATAAAATATAATGCACCGATTCCGGCATAAAATAATGCGATAACGGAATATACGGCAGCTTTAGCGATTGCTTTGGTAAAGGTTAAATCGCATAACAGGAAACAAGACCAGTAGACGCAGCTTCCGTATATAAAGGTATATAATGTAACATCCTGCAGCATCTATGCCTCGCTCCTTTCTTTCAATAGGTATATTATATAATGAAAATGCTGATTAGAAAAGTCTGTGTAAGAAAATAGTTGTTTTTTTATCAAAAAATAACTTGAAGGAAATGAGAAAGCCTTAAAATACATAATTCTTTTCATTGCTTCATTTTTTGGTTGAGAATGTCAATATATTCCATGTATCGGTAAGTTTGTTTATGGATTGTCAAGTGAAAAAGTGTTTTAATAATACATAGATAAAGCGATGAATTGTATTTTTAATAATCATGTGATCAGGAGGGATTGGGAATGAGCAGTGAGATGTTATGCTTACAGATTATTACCGAAGCAGGTAATGCCAGAAGCAAATATGTAGAGGCGATACAGGAGGCAAAGGCAAATCGTTATGATGCTTGTAACGAGTTGTTGAAGCAGGGGAATGAAGCCTATGCGAAGGGGCATCGAATTCATGCCGATTTATTGAATCAGGAAGCCGGGGGAAACAAGGCTGAGCTTGATTTATTGCTTGTGCATGCAGAGGATCAGTTGATGAGCGCTGAATCTTTTAAAATATTGTGCAGTGAATTTTTAGATATTTATCGTCGTTTTGATGCGGTGGAGAAGGGGTAGAAAAGGCAGACTGTAAGTATGATAAGTTTTTTTGTATGATATACAGGCTTAGGAATGAGACAACGGTCTGTGAATTAAGATAGGGGAAACGCACTGTAAGTAATAATAAGGTAAAGGAAAAGGGGCTGTAACGCATTAGTTGATCAATGAGATCATTCTATTGCATTACAGCTTTTTGTTATGCTATAAAAGGGAATGTTCAATAAACTTCGCTTTCTAACTGTTCATATGGCTTAGGATCTGTACCTTTGTGGATTGTTTGAGCACAAAAAAACTCGTCCCCACTAATTAACGAAAATTTTATGCTTTACATTTTTGCGCCAGACGGTAATTGTGGAATTTCATTAAATTATATCCTGCATATAACTTGAATATCTCTATTTCTACATTTTCTAGGCCTCTGCGTTTTATTCTCGTATAGAGTCGAGCTTGCTTGATGACTCCAAACACTCCTTCTGCTTGGATACTTCTTTGCTTTTTCATTTCTTTTCCCGTTTCTGTCCCTAGATTCTCATCTACTTTTCTCTGAAATTCCTCATTGATTGCATTTACCGTTATTGTCCTTCTGCTTGATTTTGTACAATCTTTTCGCCGTTCACATTCAGCGCAGCCTTCACAGCCGTATCTTTGGTTTATTTTCAAGTATCTTCCTATTTCATCATATTCTTCTCGCAGCAGTATATCAAATACTTTTCCTGCTGGGCATATCTTATACCCATCTTCATTCTTCTTCCAATTCATCACATTATATTGCTTTTTCATGAACTTCCTATCGTTCTTTTTGGCATAGTAATTATATTTCATTCCCAATTCTATTCCGTTTTCAATATTGAAAAAATAATTATCGTAGCTTCCATATCCTGCATCTGTGATTGCCCATTTGGGATAGAATCCGTGATATTCCTTATTCTGCTCAAGAAATGGGATATATGTCTTAGTGTCTCCGGGTGTCTGATACACTCCTACATTCATTACGATTCCTCCACTTACGGCATGTTGGATGTTATAGCATGGCTT
Source organism: Erysipelotrichales bacterium (assembly GCA_910576855.1). Classification (GTDB taxonomy): domain Bacteria; phylum Bacillota_I; class Bacilli_A; order Erysipelotrichales; family Erysipelotrichaceae; genus C-19. The sequence continues at coordinate 131 of CAJTJP010000014.1, read as the reverse complement.
CGATACTCCTGTCTGATTGTAATAATCATATTTTGTGTTCATCATTGTCGCATCATGATCCGTTTTTGAGTAACTATTTCGATTGCCGCAAATATATAAGTTTTCCTCATATTCGCTCAGTTTCAATGCAT
>CAJTJP010000013.1 GCA_910576855.1 Erysipelotrichales bacterium | reverse complement strand
GAAAAAAGCGAGAAAGGAACACCACAAGGTGGAAATTTATCACCGCTGTTAAGTAATATTCTGTTAAATGAATTGGATAAAGAACTGGAAAGACGAGGATTACATTTCACAAGATACGCAGATGATTGTGTAATTACAGTAAAAAGTGAAGCAAGTGCCAAACGAGTGATGTACAGTATAACATCGTGGATAGAAAGAAAACTCGGATTAAAAGTCAATATGACAAAGACGAAAATCACAAAGCCTAATGATTTGAAGTATTTAGGTTTTGGATTCTACCACGATAAAACCATAGGAACATGGAAACTGCGAGCACATGAAAGCAGTATAAAGAAATTCAAACAAGCACTGAAAAGACTTACGATAAGGAAAAACTCTATGAAAATGGAAGAGAGAATCAGAAAGCTGAATCAAGTAATCAGAGGGTGGATAAACTATTTTTCGATATGTAATATGAAAACATATATGGAAAAGATAGATGCCCATTTGAGAACAAGATTGCGAGTGATAATCTGGAAGCAGTGGAAAGTGCCGAACAGAAGGCAATGGGGCTTACAGAAACTGGGAATCGGAAAAGATTTAGCAAGACAGACATCTTATATGGGAAACCACTATCAATGGGTCGTAATGAAAACATGTGTAGTGAGAGCAATCAGTAAAAGAAAACTAACCCAAAAAGGATTAGTCAGTTGCCTAGATTACTATACGAAACAACACACTTTGAAATTGAGACGAACCGCCATGTGCCGAACGGCATGCATGGTGGTGTGAGAGGGTAATTAAATTTACCCTACTCGATTATACATTATTTGGAAGTATTTATACAAATCAGCTATCTTTTTCTTACCCTATAGACTATAATATATGATATAAAACGGTTAAAGGAGCGGAAGAGAATGAAAAAATATGTACTAGGGATTGATATCGGAATTACCAGTGTAGGTTATGGAATCATTGATTTAGAAACAGGTGCTTTTGTGGATTATGGGGTGCGTCTGTTTAAGGAAGGTACGGCAGCTGAAAATGAAACAAGAAGAACGACCAGAGGAAGAAGGCGTTTAACAAGGAGAAGAAAAACGCGATTATCTGATATGCGCAAGGTATTGCAAAACAATCATATTTTAAATGAGAATTATCATCCGATAAACAATGTGTATGAATTACGTTGTAAAGGTCTACATCAAAAATTAACTTCTGATGAACTGTCAGCAGTTATTCTACATATCACAAAGCATCGAGGCAGTATCCTTGAGACTGTAGAGGATGATATAGAAAAGAGTAAAGATGCAGAAAGTTTAAAGGCAACCTTACAAAAAAATGAGCAGTTGGTTAAGCAAGGTAACTATATTTGTGAGATCCAGTTAGATCGACTGCACTCACAAAACAAAATCAAAGGTCACAATAATAATTTTTCTACTAAAGATTATGTGAATGAATTAACGGAAATCTTAAAGTATCAGGGATTATCCGATGATCTCAACAAACAGATTATCAATATTGTAAAGCGCAGACGTGCCTATTATGAAGGTCCGGGAAGTGAAAAATCACCGACACCTTACGGTCGTTTTATTGAAGTAGACGGACAGATTCAACAAATTGATCTGATTGAAAAAATGCGCGGCAAATGCAGCATCTATCCTGATCAATTAAGAGCGCCTAAATTATCAGTAAGCGCTGAATTGTTTAATTTGTTAAATGATTTAAATAATCTTTCTGTAAGTGGAGAGAAACTGACTGTAGATGAAAAAACAATGCTTTTAAAGCTTGCCAATGAGAAAGGTAATCTCACGCTAAAACAAATAGCGAAGAATTTAGAGGTAGAAGAAGCAGAGATCAAAGGTTATCGCTTTGATAAGAATGATAAGCCTTTATTCACTGAGTTAAAGGGTTATAAAAAAATTCGTAATATTTTCAAAAAAGAGGGCGTATCAGTATCGTTAAAGGATTATGAATTCATCGATTTTATAGTGGAAATATTGACCAACAAGAAAGGCATAGAAGAACGTAAACAAGCATTATCGGAATCACATTTTAATATCACTGAACCTTTAGCCGATACATTGGCGAATACAACCGGAGTGAGCGGTTATCATTCTTTATCATTAAAAGCCTTGCGATTATTGAATACTGAACTTTTTGAATCAACTTTAAATCAAATGCAGCTGTTATATGAATTAAAGCTGTTTGGGGCAAATAAGAAATCTTACAAGGGCAAGAAAAATATTGAAGCAGATATTGATGCAATTTTATCTCCTGTAGCGAAACGAGCGCAAAATGAAACATTTAAGGTAATCAATGCATTACGTAAAAAATACGGTGAATTTGACTCTATTGTTGTAGAAACGACAAGAGATAAAAACAGTGATGAAAGAAAAAAGCGAATCAAGAAGTATCAGAGCCAAAATGAAGCTTCTTCCAAAGAAATGAATAAAATGTTAAAGGAAAGTGGTTACGATCCTGAAAAAATCAACGGAAAAACACGAATGAAAATCCGCTTGTATCAGCAACAACAAGGTAAAAGTGCTTATACTAATCAACCGTTAGAATTGCATCAAGTAATTAAAGATCCTTCTTATACGGAAATCGATCATATTATTCCGATTTCTGTTTCCTTAGATGATTCACAAAATAATAAGGTGCTGACTTTGCGTTCAGAAAATCAAGCCAAGGGGAATTTAACTCCGTTTATGGCTTTCCAAGCAAATAAATTCAAGTATTCTTATGCCGAATTTAAAGCAAATGTACTTGCGAATAAGAATATTCCGTATCAAAAGCGTCTGAACCTATTGAATGAAGAAAATATTACAAAAGAGGAAGTAGCGAAAAAATTTATCAACCGTAATTTAAATGATACGAGCTATGCATGTCGTGTAGTGTTCAATACATTAGCGGATTATTTTAAAGACAATGCTATTGATACAAAGGTTCATACAGTGAACGGTAGACTTACAGATTTATTCCGTAAAAAAATAAAACTTGAAAAGGAACGTGATGAGGATTTCCTGCATCATGCGGTTGATGCGTTGATCGTTGCCTCAATCAAAAAGATGAATTTATTGGATGGTTATTTAAGTAAGTATAGTTTTGATAATTTGTATAATGAGACTACAGGTGAAATATTTACTGTCGCAAATGATGATAAATTCTTTGATAAACGCTATTTCGATTATATCATCGACTTAGAAACGATGTATTCGCAAAGTAATCAGTATTATAATTACTCAATAGAGCGAAAAGATATGATTTATCCACCAATCAAAATCTCTCATAAAATCAACACTAAGCCTAATCGTCAAATCGCTAATGAGACTATTTACAGTACTCGCTCAGTGGATGGTATTGATTACTTGGTAGAGAAAATCGCTGATATTTATGATCCAAAGGAAAAGAAATGCAAAACACTGGTTGAGGATATACTGAATCATAATGAGCAAAAGTATTTAATGGCTCAGCACGATCCAAAAACATTTGATCTTATCAGGCAGATTGTAGAATACCATTATACTCAATACCATGAATATCCAAAAATGTATAAAACCGATATAAAGAAAGGGAAATCAGAGATAAAATTAATCGGTGATAATCCATTGACGAGTTATAGAGAAGAGCACGGTCCGATAAGGAAGTATTCAAAAAAAGGCAACGGTCCTGAAATTCTTTCAATGAAATATCAAAGCGAAAAGTTAGGAAATCATATTGATATATCAGCTAATTATCAAGTAGATTCTAAAAAGGTGATTCTTAAACAGATCAGCCCATATCGTACTGATTTCTATCAATGCGGCGATGGGAAATTTAGATTTGTAACTGTTCGGTATATCAATGTAATGTATCAAAAAAGTAATCAAAAGTATGTGATTTCTGAAGAATGGTATGAGAACGAAAAACAGAAGAAGGGAATCAAGGCATCAGATACATTCTTATTCTCATTGCATCGTGATGAATTGATTGGAATTGTACGACAAAAAGGAAAACCTTATTACTATGATCTATCTACCGAAAAAGAGGGAGAAAAGATGATCGCTGACGGTATTCATCCGGAAATATTAAAGTTTACGGCGACTAATGATGATCCAACAAATAGAATTGAGGTAAAACCGTTATACACATATTGTAAAAAGCAATTAATGTGTAGTATTTCAAATTCAATCAATTTAAAAAAGTACGCCACTGACGTACTAGGAAATTTATACGAAGTTAAAGAAAATTGCTTGAAATTAGAATTTGATTAGTCTATAATATATATGGTTATATTCTAGCAAAAATCTATATGACCTAGCAAAACAAGGGTTTATCCCGGATTCGGCTCTTCGGAGCCTTTTCTTTTGATCAATTATGAGTTATAGAGTAATCTATATAGAGAAATGTGAATATCTGCGATTATACTTAGATAATTTAAAGGTTGAAGTAAAGAATGACTCACTTTTGTTTCCAATTTCAGATATTCAAATTCTAGTGATTGATAATTATCAGTCTACCATGAGTGTACCTTTAATAAATAAATTAACTGAATATAATGTATGTACAATTATATGCGGTGTAGATCATCTACCGAAAAGTTATATATTACCGATGAACGGACATTTTTCCAGCAGCGGAAATATCTTAAAACAAATAAATTGGGATGAAAACAGAAAACAAACCTTGCATTCTATGATTATTAAATACAAAATATTAAATCAAATTGAAATCCTGAAAATGAATAACAAAAGCTTTGATGTAATTAAAAAGCTTTATGAATTTGCGGATAGTATTGTACCCGGTGATAAAACCAACAGGGAAGGTTTAGCAGCTAAGATGTATTTCAGAGCTTTATTCGGGAATGATTTCATTCGTTTTGATGATGATGTCATAAATGCCGGCTTAAATTACGGATATGCAATCTTTAGATCGTTGATAGCATCTATTATAGTTGCGAAAGGATATTTAGCGAACATAGGTATATTCCATAAAGGCAAACAAAATATGTTTAATTTAAGTGATGATATAATCGAAGTATTTCGTCCGATCGTTGATGATTTTGTATATAAGGAAATGAGCGAAGATATTCTTTTTAAGCAATCTCACCGTGAATCATTGATTCAATTAGCGAATAAAAAAATTGAGATTGATGAGCGCAAACAAACTGTAGCTAATGCAATACATTTATATTTGGACTCCGTTTTTAACTATTTGGATGGTAAAAATGATACCATTTTATATCCGTTACCCGTCATTTATGATTTATGAATTTATGCGATTGATATTATTTTTTGATTTACCGGTTGTTTCCAAAGCAGACAGAAAGGTTTATGCATCCTTTAGAAAGTATCTGATTTCCAATGGCTATCTGATGATGCAGTATTCTGTTTATTGTAAACTGTTTGCGAATCGGGAAGCTGCAGTGAAGCATATGAACATACTGCAACGTAATGTACCTAAAAAAGGGCAGATAAGAGTTCTTTTAGTGACTGAAAAACAATATGCAAAAATAGAAATTATTGTCGGCGGCAGATCCAATCAGGAAACAATCGTAAACAGTGATTCATTCATAAAGCTATGAATTTAGTTCATATTATAAACGGATCGGTTAATAAGGAATTTCAAATAAATCAAGTAAAGTATCTGCTTTGTAAGAACAACGATGATTATCCTCTTTATTCTACTATTAAACAGTTTGTCAGCAAGGAACATAGTGAATATAGGGAAGAGAATGATGTAAAGGCGAAAATTTTGATCGATGATCGTGAATTAAGCTTAAAGAATAATTTGTTTATTGAGATAACGGATACGTATTCTTTTCATGAAGATCAGAAATTGAATTCTAGATCTTTAATGTTGAAATACCTAGAAATAAAATTGCAGCTTACAGATTTCTTTGACACAACAAATACGATTGATATCTTATTTCATACTTTATCAGATGAATTCAATGAAAACTCAGCACTTAAAGTTATGTTTCAAACAGTAGGGTATAAACAGTTAGTAAAATTATTGTATCCGTATTATGGCGAGGATTATCAAAAGGATGAATTTGATCTTTCGCTTCCGGAATTATTAAGCTTTCAAATTCAACTGATTGAATACATTGCGAAGCATAATACCAAGTATAATAATATCTTTGTTTATGGGAGACTGCATCATTTGGAACAATGCACTATTGAACAATTAAATTCATTAAAGGAATGTAAGATAATGATATTTACGAATTGTTTCAATGGATCAATGCAGTTGGATGATATATGCTTAATTGAAAGGGATTTGATTGATTTAGCTAATAGGGAAGCTTTTTATCGTTTGTTTTCTATGCGTTCATTCCGTTTTTTTACAATAGAGGAGGTTCAAGATATGATTATGAAGTATCTAAATACATGTTACACTCACACAGATAACGATATTTATCAGGAATTAGAGCGATTTTCTAAAAAGTAAATGATTGATATATCTTAATGTCAAAAGTTATGCTATAATACTTTTGAGGTTTTGCTACCATATGGATTTTTGCTAGAATGATACCTTCACATGAGCTTTTGTCATATACTTCTTGTTTTGCTACCATATGGATTTTTGCTAGAATGATACTTCATTTTAGCGTTCAGACTCAAAATATCATGTTTTGCTACCATATGGATTTTTGCTAGAATGATACTTAGCGAAGGGTGTTGATACACCAACATTAGTTTTGCTACCATATGGATTTTTGCTAGAATGATACTGAGGAAGTTTTCGTAAACATCGCTCAAGCGTTTTGCTACCATATGGATTTTTGCTAGAATGATACTTTTCTTTTACCTCTTGTGTACTCATTTTCGTTTTGCTACCATATGGATTTTTGCTAGAATGATACTGAAAAATATAGACAATTTCGCAATCATCAGTTTTGCTACCATATGGATTTTTGCTAGAATGATACCCCCGTATAATATCGATAAAATGGACATTCGTTTTGCTACCATATGGATTTTTGCTAGAATGATACTATTCTATGATATGGAAGACGCTGACGCTTGTTTTGCTACCATATGGATTTTTGCTAGAATGATACTAATACTGTGGTATCAGGAGTTGTCAACCTGTTTTGCTACCATATGGATTTTTGCTAGAATGATACTCCGAAACCGTAGGTTGTAACCCCAAATTCGTTTTGCTACCATATGTATTTTTGCTAGAAATATGATCATGAAAAAGAGGAGATTAAGCATTGATTAATTTAATACTCCTGCAAGTAGGCATGATTGATACGCACTACTTTTTTTCTATCATATTTCAATAAAAAACTTGCCTTTTCGTATCAATAAAAGACAAGCTTTTTCAGAATCAGATTATAGATCTAAAATAGGGAATCAAATCCGATTTCACTCCGTACGCGCATCCTTTACCAACTGCTCAACCATCTGTGTGCACAAGATCGACCGCTCACAGCTCATAATCGGACTTGTCAAAAGCTGATTATCAAGACACTTATCCACATGCGCTGCTTCATACACCATTTCATATTCAACAGGGAAGCTTTCCTCATATTTCGCTCCATCATGCGGATAAATCTCAAGCTTACGTGCCTTCCAATAATTTTCAATCCGTATATATCCTTTATCAAAATAAAACACAGCAGCATTGTCCGTTCTGACCTTCATCGTAATATGACTGTCCGCCAATAAATGTCCGTTTAAAACAAGATGAATACCGGCATCGATCACTGCGCCGCTCTCAGCCGTATCAACCGCAGCTTGAATTTCAACGGCAGGATCATGAAATAAATACATAAGATACTCAATCGTGTAAGTCGCAGAGCCGTATAAAACACCGCCGCTTTCCTTGTACATCCAGTGATCCTTATCATAGGCATCGGGAAAACTGGACATCATAGAAATCTGTTGACATTCTCCGAGCACCTTCTGTTCAATCAATTCCTTCAGTCGAATCGTTGCCGGCAGAAAAACACTTTTTTGTGCTTCCATTAAAAAGCAGCCCTGTTCCTTCGCAAACCGAAACATTTCAAATGCATCCTTGCCGCTCAGCGCAAAAGGCTTTTCAACGATCACATGCTTATGGTGCTTCAAAGCATTCATGACCTCTTGATAATGCGTATGATTTGGCGTAGCGATATAAACAACTTCTATCGATTCATCCTCATACAGTGCTTCATAAGACTCGTATGCTTTTTCAATACCAAGCTGCTTCGCAAGTGCTTTTGCTTTTTCAAGGCTTCTTGAAGCAATCGCTTCTACGATATCACCGTTTGCCTGCAGTGCTTTGATAAAGCGAGGGACGATCGTTGCGGTGCTGATAATGCCATAGTGACGCTTTGTTGAACTCATTATATGATTCCCCCTAAAAGTGCCGACAGCTCTATTTTAGGCTTTTGTTTATTTGTATCATAATGCTGCAGATAGGCAATGACCTGATCGGTCAAATAGGTAGGAGTAGAAGCCCCGGCCGTAACCGCAACTCGTTTTGCCTGCTTGAATTGCTCATCCTCAATATCCTGCACTGTATCAATCAAATAAACGTGCGGGATTCCACGCTCCTTACCGATTTGCGCCAGACGATTGGAATTATTGCTGAAGCGATCACCGACTACATAAAGCACATCGACATCTGTAAGCTTGGCAACAGCCTCTTGGCGTATCCTGGTTGCGTTGCAAATCTCCTCACTGAATTCTGCCTTCGGAAAACGCTGTTTCAGCCTTTCAAACAACACCTTCAAATCATAAACAGACATTGTCGTTTGATTGGTTATAAACAGCCTTTGATTCGTTGAATCGGGAAGCGGATCGGCAGGCTCCATAAAATGTATATGCTTACTTAAAGCACAAACAGCTTCCGCTTCAGGATGCTTCGCCTTACCGATATACAAAACTTCATAACCCTCCGACAGCTTCTTCTTCACTAAATTCTGTGTTTTTAATACATCGGGACAGGAAGCATCTACACAAATTAAGCCCTTTTGTCGTGCTTTTTCAATCACCTGCGGGGCAATGCCGTGTGCGGTAAATATCACCACACCTTCATTAATTTCCTCTAACAGCTGATCTCTTGTTTTATTCGGATCATCGATCATTTGAATATGATTCAAGGCCAATGCCTCCATGACATAATGATTATGCACCAGCATTCCCAAAATAGTTATTTTTTGATCGGGATATTGCTTCCTGCAATCAATTGCCATACGAACGGCTCTGATTACACCTTTACAATAGCCACGGGGGGCTACTTTAATGATTTCCATAGAATCACCTCACTACTATTATAACGTAATCCACTGTGTTTCTCTAATATTTTGTTTACATTCGCGATAAATTCTGTATAATAAGAAAGAATCTAAAAGACAGAAGGCAAACAAAGGAATGCTTTTTTAGAGCTTTCAGATTGAAAATGAGGTGAAATCATGAGTGAAAGTCGATTCAGTGACTATCAGCTAAAAGATACAACAGCGAAAATGATTCAGTTGAATCATTTCAATGTGCCGACAGAAATCCAAAGAGAAGTAATTCCGTTGGCATGCAAGGGAAGGGATATCATCGGTATATCCGCAACCGGTACCGGAAAGACGCATGCGTTTTTAATTCCGATCATGGAGCTTGTCGATACGACCAAGAATTATGTACAGGCAGTAATTACCGTTCCAACGCGTGAACTGGCAATACAGTTGTATGAGCGCTCAAAGGTGATGCAGGAGGCCGATCCTGATTTGGCGGTGCGCTTGATTACGGGCGGTATGGAAAAGACACGCATGAATGAAAGTCTTAAGGTTCAGCCGCATGTGATTATCGGCACACCGGGGCGAATTCGAGATTTGTTTTTACAGGAACAGACGCTGATGCTTCAGCATGTGAAAATCTTAGTTGTGGATGAAGCCGATATGACCTTAGAATTCGGATTTTTAGAGGATATCGATATCGTTGCTTCCCGTATGGATAAGGCTTTACAGATGATGAGCTTTTCGGCAACGATACCAGAGGGCTTAAAGCCGTTTTTAAAGAAATATATGACAAATCCAGCAACGGTACAGGTAAAAAACGATCGGTTGTTTCAACCTAATATTGAACATGTGCTGATACCCTGCAGACACCTGAGTTATGAGGAAGCGGTTTTGGAATTACTGCCGGCTTTTCAGCCTTATGTATGCTTGATCTTTGCGAATACAAGACAACAGGCGGCTGTGACGGCACGAATGCTTCGTGAACATAATTACGGAGTGATCGAGCTGCACGGCAGTTTAACACCGCGTGAGCGCACGAAGGCCATGAAACAGCTGATGAAGCTGGATAAGGCTTATGTCGTAGCTTCGGACATTGCGGCACGTGGAATTGATATTGACGGTGTTTCGCATGTTATTTCGATGGGTTTTCCTAAAGATTTGGATTATTATATTCACCGCAGCGGTCGTACCGGTCGCTCGGGAAAGGACGGAATTTGTTACGCACTGTATCAGGACAGCGATGAGGCAATGATCAAGGCACTGCAGAAGCGCGGTATCAGCTTTGCACATCGCCGCTATAAAAACGGAATTTGGCAGCAGCTGGCAGCCAAAAATGTAAAAAAAGCAAGACCTGAAGATCCGTTAAGCGCTGAAATCAATAAAATCGTAAAGCGTAAAAAACAAAAGGTAAAGCCGGGCTATAAGGCAAAACGCAAGCAAGAGGTTAAAAAGCTCAAACGTAAGGCAAAAAGAGCGCTGATACAACAAGATATTCAGCGACAGAAAAAGGAACGGGCCAAGGCAAAACAAATAGAAAAGAGAGGGGATAGGCAATGATTATCGGTTCTCATGTATCCATGAGTGCTCCCGATTATTTATTAGGAGCCGTAAAGGAAGCAGTTTCCTATGATGCCAACGCATTGATGATTTATACGGGACCGCCGCAGAATACAAGACGTAAGCCAATCAGTGAAATGAAGGTAAAGGAAGCACATGAGCTGATGCAGCGCCATGGCATCTGTAAACAGTCGATGATCGTTCATGCTCCGTATATCATTAATCTTGCGAATTGCTTAAAGCCGGAAACTTATGAGCTGGCAGTTGAATTTCTGACAAAGGAAATTGAGCGCGTCAAAGAATTAGAGGCTACCTATTTGGTGCTTCATCCCGGCTCTCATGTAAAGGCAGGCGAGGAGGCAGGACTGGATAAAATCATCTCCGGACTTGATGAAGCAATGCAGAATATGGGCAATGTATCGATTGCGCTTGAAACAATGAGCGGAAAGGGCAGTGAATTAGGCTATCGCTTTGAACAGCTGCGCTATATCATCGACCATGTCGAACATGGCGAAGCTTTAAGCGTTTGTTTAGATACGTGTCATATTCACGATGCCGGTTATGATATTGCCCATTTTGATGAGGTGCTGCGGGAATTTGATCGAATCATCGGCTTAGAGCGTTTGGCATGTATTCATGTGAATGATTCTAAAAATATACAGGGAGCTAAAAAAGATCGCCACGCCAATATTGGCTTCGGTGAAATCGGCTATCAGACGCTGTACCATATCGTGCATCATCCACGTTTAGAAAACGTGGTCAAGATTTTAGAAACCCCTTATATTGAGGAGCACCCCCCGTATCAGCAGGAAATTGCGATGCTGAAGTCGGGAAGCTTTGATGAACAGCTTCAAGAAAAAATCAAACAAGGAGTAAGACTATGAAAAAATGGTGTTTATTAGCAGCGGCAGCCCTGCTTTTATTTGTTGGCTGTGACAATAAACAAAAAAATGAGGATGACAATGCCGGTATTCCTAAGGATGTTACCTTATTACAATTTGAAAAGCCGCAAAGCGGTGATATTATCGCAACAATGTCTACAAGTTTAGGTGATATCAAAATCCACCTGTTTCCGAAGGTTGCTCCCAAGGCGGTGGAAAACTTTGTGACTCATGCGAAGGAAGGCTACTATAATCATATTACCTTTCATCGCGTTATTCCGAACTTTATGATTCAAAGCGGCGATCCGCTCGGTAACAGCCGCGGCGGAGAGAGTATCTGGGGCAAGCCGTTTGAGGATGAATTCAGCGATCAGCTGTATAATTTCACCGGTGCGCTGTCAATGGCAAATTCCGGTAAGGATACAAACGGTTCTCAATTCTTTATCGTACAAAACAAGGATCAAGAAATGTTCAGCGAGGATTATTTCCAAAGCATTTATGCACAGGCAGAAAAAAAAGGATGGAACAATGCCGGCTTTATTCATCCGCAAAATGTCAAGGAAAAATATCGTGAGGTAGGCGGTGTTCCTTATTTGGATCACCAGCATACGGTATTCGGACAAGTGATCGAAGGAATGGATGTCGTTGAAAAAATTGCCAATGTGCAGACGGGGGTTAACGATCGTCCTGCTGTTGATGTACTTATTGAGGGCTTTGTCTTTAAAGAAGTGAAATAATTCAGTATTTGAATTTTCGCTCAACTGTAATAAAAAAGCTATTCAATAACGAATTATCTGAAAATCGATTGATAGCTTTACTTTTCAAAGGATTGTTTCTACAGTCCTTTTTTTAACTGGCAGACTGATGTATAACAGTTGTTTATAGCGTCATTGCATAAGTATACATCCCGAATTTTCGACCATAATATTTAGTGCTATTCACACTATAAACCGAAACTCTAATTGTTTTTTATTTATAATGATTCCAGGTGATATCGACATGGTATTTAAGCGAATTCGTGATTTGAGAGAAGACAATGATTTTACGCAAGTCTATGTTGCGCATTATTTATGTATCAGTCAGCGTTATTATTCCGATCTTGAAAGGGGAGTGGGGAATTTATCGGCAGAACATTTAAAAGGTCTGTGTACGCTTTATAAGGTTAGTGCTGATTATATATTGGAATTAAGCGATAATAAATATAATAAATAGTCACTGTTATTGAGCCCTACGGCAGGATTCCTCTTCTGATTATTTCTTTCCTTGCGGTGCGTGAGCGCTCTATTTCCTCCTCCTTAGTTAGCGGATGAAGCACATCCCAAATATCGGCCGCCGCTGCATAAATGAAAATTTTAGAGTCAGTGTCAAGTCTGTCAATCAAATCATAGACAGAATCGTCATCAAATCCTTTTTCTGTGCTGATTTGATCCCAAATATCATTATAGCGACGCAAGGATTCTTTATTGTTTGTATCCACATATTCCTGAATATCATTCATAATTTGATTCATTTCTTCTTCATCACGATATCTGATACCGTTTACATCCCATTTAGGTAATTTCATAATTCATCTCCTTAAAGTTTTGATTGAAAGCTCTTCAGAAAGTATACGATACTTAAAGTTTAGCATGCTTAAGCACTATTGTCCAGTGTAAATAACACTATATGTCAAGTTAATTAATTATTTGTGAATTCAATGAATTGCTTAAAAAAAGAAAAGAGGATAAAGGCATACAAAAAGCTGCAGAAATATGCAGCCTTTAAAATTGCTTAATTGAATTGTTTAATACGAAAATTTATCATTTCGCTGATTGTGCACACATGTGAAGAATTTCTTGTTTTAAGCGCTCAACGATTTTATTCTGTGGAAGCTTTTCAATGATTTCACCTTTTTTGATCAACAGACCTTCCTTTTTACCGCCTGCGATGGCAATATCGGCATGCTTTGCTTCACCGGGACCGTTTACGGCACAGCCCATGACTGCGACTGTGATATCACTGTGAATTCCGTTTAAAAACGCTTCGATTTCAGCAACTACGGAATTGATGTCCCACTGTGTGCGGCCGCAGGTAGGACAGGCAATCAAATTAGGTACATGATCGATCAAGCGGCAGCAGTTCAACAGCTGCTTGGCAATCGTGATTTCATGGAGAGGATCGCCGTTGACCGAAATACGGATCGTATTGCCGATACCTTCATTTAACAAGGTACCCAGTGCCATACTGCTTTTGATCGCACTTCCGATATAGGTACCGGCTTCGGTAACACCGAGATGAAGCGGATAAGGGAAAACCTTCGCCGCTAGGCGATAGGCTTCGATACAAAGGAGCGGATCGCTGGATTTAAAAGACAGACAGATATCATGAAAATCAAAGGAAGTTAATATATCGACATGACGCTTGGCGCTTTCGACCATCCCCTCGGCTGTCGGCTTGCCGTATTTTTCATGAATATCCTTTTCCAATGAACCGGAATTAATGCCGATGCGAATCGGTATCTTTTTTTCTTTACACACCTTTACGACGGCTTCCACATTTTCTCTTTTACCGATATTTCCGGGATTGATACGAATCTTATCGATTCCGTGTTCAGCAGCTAAAAGCGCAATACGATAATCATAATGAATATCCGCAACTAAAGGGATATGCGTATGCTGCTTGATCATTTTAATTGCTTCGGCATCAGCTTCATCGATAACAGCTAAGCGAACGATTTCACAGCCGGCCTTTTCTAAATCGAGTATTTGTTGAATCGTTGCCTGTGTGTTTTCGGTTTTCGTACTGCACATAGATTGAATAATGACATGTGAATTACCGCCGAGCTCTGCATTTCCAACCATCATTGATTTTGTTTGATTACGTGTATGGATCATTAAATCACCTCTTTTACATTATAACTTATCTGTTATGTGAAACGCAAAGAAAATCATATGAACGAAATGCTTTTTTATTAAGAAATAGAGAAATGTACATAACAACTGACTTGCCCGATATGGTTACGCTTACTATAATCAGACTGTCCCTTGTTAATTTATGCTTCCTTTGGCAGCATCGAAATGAATCATAGAAAAGATGTGGATAAAAACCGGATTGGGACTGGTAATCGAGTCATGATTTGTATTATAATAATAAAACAAAGGAGGTGTTCGGTATGCTCAGAAATCCGTTTCGTGATATTGACGCCAAGCATATGCGCCACAGCAGTGATTTATTAAAGAAACAAAACGATTATCAGAAAATCGTCAATAAGCGACTGACGATTGTTGCGCTCGTGACGGTATTGTTGTTTGTATGCATTGCCGGACGCTTAATTGATATTCAAGTCAGACAAAAAGAGGAATATGCGACCAAGCTCGATATATACTCAATGAAAAAACAAGTGATTTCAACACCGCGCGGACAGATGATCGATCGAAACGGCAAGCAGGTCGTAAAAACGGTAAGCTCAATGAATATTACTTACTATCCGACGGAAAATGTAACCGCAAAGGAGCAGTGGGAGCTTGCGATGAAATTCGCAAAGCAGTTCGAGATATCAACAAAGGACTTGACGCTTCGTGATCTGCAGGACGCTTATATTACGCTGCATACCGATGCGAACGGCTATAACGACCAAGCGAACCATCTGTTGAGCGAAGCGGAGCTGAAGCTGAGCGATGATGAAATCTATCAGCTGAAGTTGGAGCGAATCAGTGAGGAAATGATCAATAAAGAAATGGATGCTTCAACAAAAGCTGCATGGGTCGTTTATCATGCGATGGAAATCAATTCTCAAAGCTCTCATTCCCGTGTTATTATGGAAAACGTTGACGAGGATAAGGTTGCATACTTGACTGAACATAAATCTGATTATCCGGGCTTTGACGTAGATTTCAGTTCATGGAAGCGTGAATATCCGTATAAAAATACACTGCGTGATGTATTGGGACAGGTTACTACCAGTAAACAGGGATTGCCGTCAGAATTGATGCAGTATTACAGTGCAAAAGGTTATGAGATGAATTCGCGCGTCGGTAAATCCGGATTAGAGCAGCAGTATGAGGAATTATTATCAGGAACATCTAAAATCAGCACGATAAAATACGATACCGACGGTAATGCCATCTTTACCGAGGTCAATTCAGGAAAAAAAGGCTATGATATACAGCTTACGATAGATATAGAATTTCAAAAAAAGGTTGATGAAATACTTAAAAAGACAATGAAAACCTATGCGGGAAAGGGCAATCGACCGGATATGGATCGTTTGTTCGTATCATTGATGAATCCCAATACCGGTGAAATCTACGCAATGAGCGGAATGCTGAAAAGCGATGATGAAATTATTAACTATGCCAGCGGCAATTATCTTGAGGGCTACACGCCGGGCTCGGTAGTAAAGGGTGCTACCGTATTTATGGGGCTGAATGAAGGCGTTGTCAAAAAGGAGGAACAGATTTTTGACGGGCCGATGCGAATTAGGGGAACACCGCAAATTGCTTCCTATCGCAATTATGGGAATGTAGATGCCGTTAATGCGCTTCGTGTATCAAGTAATATTTATATGGTGAATATCGCTATCCGCTTGGCAAAAAGCACCTATGTTCCAAACGGACCGCTGTTGATCGACGATGCAGCAGCCGTATTTAAGCTGATGCGTAATTATTATTCCATGTTTGGTTTAGGAGTGTTGACCGGCTTGGATGTTCCAAACGAGCAGCTTGCGTTTACCGGCAATAGGGAAACAGCGGGTGATCTATTATATTTCTCTTTCGGACAGTATGACAATTATACACCGATTCAGCTTCTGCAGTATGTATCAACGATCGCAAACGGCGGTAAAAAGGTAAAGCCTCGCTTAGTCAGCGGTGCGTTCGGAGTCAACAGTGATTCCTTGATATATGTCAATGAACCGGAGGTATTATCTACCTTAAGCGATAAGAATAAAAATTTGAATACAGTACGAGAAGGATTTCGTCAATGTGTTGTCGGCAGTGGCTATCACTGCGGTTCTGCCTTGGCAACAATCGGACATAATGTCGCGGCCAAAACAGGTACCGCCGAGGTCACGATCAACGGTCATGAATCAACGAATTCCTCACTGATCGGTTTTTGGCCTTATGAAAAGCCTGAGGTAGCCTTCGTCTGTGCTGCACCGACTTCATCAAATGTCAATAATCTGGGTGGTAATCTTTGTACGAGCGAAATCATGCCGAAGGTCATTAAAGCTTATTATGAACAAAAGCCTTAAGGTTCAGCAGTATTTATAAGAGTTTAACAAAAAATATTAGCATTTTACACCATTGTATGCTATAATGCTATAGCAAGTAAGGACGAGGAGGTATAACATGAGAGATCGTATTACTTTCAAGTGCTCGGAGTGTGGAGAAGAAAACTACATCGGAACACGAAATAAACGTAAAAATCCGGAACGTATGCAGATCAATAAATTTTGCCCGCGTTGTAACAAGAAAACTTTACATAAAGAGAAAAAATAAAAAGGGCCCCGAAGGTCTTTTTTATTAGAGAGGAGATGCTCATGAACACTAAGATTGATTCCCTTGTATTAGGCAGTTATGCGGCAAACTGTTATTTGTTGTGGAAAAACAGACATGTATTGATCGTTGATCCGGGCAGTAAAAGCCCCAAAATTCAAAAGCTGATAGAGCTGCAGGGCGGCTTCGTTGACGGAATTTATTTAACTCACGGACATTTCGATCATATCGCCGGTGTTGATTCTTTGGCTAAGTATTATGATTGTAAGGTATATATGAATCCGCTTGATATCCCACTATTAACAAATCCCTATTTAAACGTATCGGCAGGTATGGATAATGAAGTCATATTAAAAACAGAGGTCATCGGACTGGAGCCGGGAATCAATCAAATCGGTGAGTTCGCTTTTGAGTTAATCGATGCTCCGGGACATAGTGAGGGAAGCTCCTTAATGATCTGGGAAGGAAATATGATCTGCGGTGATGTCCTGTTTCAAGGCAGCATCGGCAGAACCGATTTGATTACGGGTTCTAATCCAAAGATGGTTCAAACACTGCAGAAAATCAAACAAATGGATGCGAATTTAAAGATCTACCCGGGACACGGTCCTACGACTACGCTTCAAGAGGAGCTGCTTCATAATCCGTTTTTAAATTAATAACGAATTAATAACGAAAGGCACGGCACACGCTGTGCTTTTTTTGTCGGCTTTTTGCGATTAATCAGTTCATATATCCACTTTCTTTTCCATTGTCACTTACCAGAAGAATCAAAGATAAAAAAATTTAAGTTTTTTTTGTGTTTTTTCAATTCCGTGTGTAGATGTAATATAGGAGGTGATTAAATGCAAAACATGCTGTATCAATTAATAAGCCTGGCGATGAGAAAACAAGCTACCGATATTCATTTTCATTATCATAATAACAGATTAAAAATTATGATGCGAGGCAAACAGGGAATGGAGAATATCCACAGTGCAGCCTTTAGCGTCAAGCTGTTTCACTATCTGAAATATATTGCGGATTTGGATTTAGGAAACAGTGACAAGCCGCAATCAGGCAGCTTTTCCTTTGTCTGGAACCAAATGACCTTATCCTTTCGTTTTTCATTGATTTCATCATATGATACGGAAACTGGGGTACTGCGAATCTTAAACAATCATCATCGGATTCTGTTGAAGGAATTGAGTCATGATGAGAAACAAACGGCAATTTTTGAGGGCTGGGTCAAGCAGACAAGCGGCATGGTGATTCTTTCGGGGCCTACCGGCAGCGGCAAAACAACGACATTATATGCCTTGTTGTCGGAAATTGCCGCAATCGGCCGCCATAAGATCATGACCTTGGAGGATCCGATTGAAATTCAGGATGAGCGTTTTGTGCAGCTGCAGGTGAATGAAGCGGCAGGCTTTACATATGAGGAAGGAATCCGTCAATTTATGCGCCATGATCCCGATGTGATCATGATCGGTGAAATTCGTGATGCCTACAGCGCAAGAATGGCTTATCGCTGTGCCTTGAGCGGTCATATGGTTTTCTCCTGTGTACATGCTAAAAATGCCGCTGAGGCAATCAAGCGCTTAAATGAGCTCGGTATCAGTAATCATGATTTATCGGATACATTGACGGCTGTTTGTTCACAGCGACTGTATCCTCATCAATTAAAAGAAAAGGAGCGAATCTGTATTTATGAAATTCTGCAAGGAGCACAGCTCCAAAAAGCCTTGGCAAACCAAGCAATCGATCGGCACGAGGATATCTATGCCAAAATCAAACAGGCAATCCGCGCGGGGCTTATTTCAACAGAAGCGGCAAGCGGTGAATTGTACCTTGAAGCGCTATGAGTGGGAGGCACTTGCACAGCTCTTACACCAAGGCTATCCGTTTCGTGAGGCTTATGAAATGCTTCAGGGCAATCAACGCTTATTTTATGCGATGGAACAGGGCAAGCCTTTGAGTGAATGTCTGATTGAGGGACATTCTGAGCCATTTTATGAGCATCTGAGCTTTTTCCTTAAAATAACTTCGCTACCGAATGCGATTTTATCCGCCTTATCGATCGATGATATTTCGAAACAGTTGAAAAATAAGCTGTTGAAGGAAATGAGCTATCCCATGTTTTTATTTCTGATGTCATTTTTAACACTGACGATGTTCACATCGTTTATTCTGCCGCAGCTTATGCAAGGCTTTGACATGTCATCAAATGCCTTTCTCTTACATGCAGTCGCTGTGTTAAAGCTGCTTTCTCATATCGTTTTATGGGGAATCATCGCTTGTATTCTGTTGATGCTGATAATGAAAAAATCATTGTCTGTAAAGCTTTTCGTACTGCATAGACTGCGCTTTACAAGACTGCCTCAACAATTCTGTTCGTATTTGTTGGCTGCTTATTATACCGAATTTTTGCGTCACGGCATATCGACAAGAAATGCTTTCAGCTTTTTGTCTCAGCTGAATCAAGCATCACTGTTATCGATTTGTGCAGCGCAAATAGAGAAGCAGCTGAATAACGGTTTTACTTTAAATGAGTGTCTTGATTCACAGCCATGGCTTGATGCAAATTTTATCAAGCATTTTCATATCGGAACCCATACTCAGAATATGGAAACGGCATTTTTACAGTATAAAGCATTTCAAGAGGAAGCGTGGAAGCGATTGTTAAAGCGTATCGGCAAAGGGATTCAAATCGGCTCCTATGGCTTTGTCGGCAGTATGGTGATTTTAGTGTATCAAATCATGCTGATACCGCTGCAGCTTTTGGAAACGATGTAAGCAACAATGAGCGGAAAAGCTCAAATACTGTTTTAAACAATATGTTATCTCATAAAGGAGGAGAATACTATGAGAAAAAAACAAGATGGTTTTACTATATTAGAAATGATAATCGTATTATCGATTATCGCATTGATCTTTTTATTGACACTGCCCAATATTCAACAAAAACAAAAAATCATTCAAAACAAGGGTTGTGAGGCATTGATCGAAGTTGTAAATGCGCAAATTCTGTTGTATGAAATCGATCATCTCGTATCACCGAGCTCTATACAACAGCTGATTGCAGAAGGATATATCAAGGAGTCACAGCGTCGCTGTCCTTCGGGTGAAATGATTGAAATCGCAAATGGTCAAGCACAGGCACGATAGCGGCTTTACGATGGCTGAAATGCTGATCGTACTGGCACTCTTTATCTTTATGGCGGGCATGCTTCCGCTGGTCAAGGGCAATCATCATACGATGAATATGAAAACAGCAGTACTGAAAGAACGCTTGTTGTATATACAGGGAAGGGCAATGCGAGAGATGAATGATATCAGAGTGGATTTTAAAGGAACAAGACTTATCAGTGATGTGCTTACCACAGATATCGGTATGCGCTGTGAGGGCTTTGTCATTTTCCATGCGAACGGCAATGTTGATAAGGCAAAGACGATTCACTGTCGATATTTAAACCATAGCAGCGAGCTTGTGCTTCAACTGGGAAGCGGACGTATGTATGTCAAAAAATGAACAGGGCTTTATGATGTTAGATGCTTTGATTGCCTTAATGCTTGTGATGATTCTGCTGTTGATGCTTACAAGTGCACTGAAGGGCTTTCACAGCTCATTAAAAACAAAGGAGAATTTAGATATTTATGAAATTTATGAAGCAGGAACAAGGTTTTACGATGATTGAAGCGTTATTGTCTTTATTATGTGCCGCTTTATTTTGTATTGTATTATCGCAAACAGCATTGATCATCGTTAAGAGTACAAGGGTAAATCATGAAGCTGAGGACATTTTGGCGATCAAGCAGCTTCAGCTGATACTTGCGCAAAGTAAAAGCCTTCGGATTGTTCAAAATGAACTTCATTTTATATATCATCAAGAAGATTTTTATTTAACCCGATATAAAAACGCTTTGGTAAAGCGGAAGGGCTTTGAGGTAATCCTGCAGGATATCGACAGTGTTCGCTTTACAAGGTCAGGCAGCTGTTATCATTTGAGCTATGAGCGCAATCATCAAAAGAAAGGTGCGGTGCTCGGCTGTGAAAAATAACGGCTTTTTCAGCATCTATGCTCTTATGTGGCTGAATATCGTTACGATTGCCGCTGTATTGATCATCGCTTCGGCAGTATCGCTTAAAAATGCCAAGCAGAATATGCTGCTTTATGATGCAAAAATCGCTTCCATCTATCGAACAAAGGAGCGCTTGTCACAGATGAAGCAGTGTATGATTGATATTGAACAAAATCATACCAAAGAGGATACAGATACCGAATTTGAAATCGATAGGGAAGAAGTGTTTAAGGATGCGAATAAGGAAAATGAAACAGAGATTGAGATTGAATTTGATCAACAAGCAAAAGAAGCAGCCTGTATTTCAAAGCCGGAGACATTTACATATCACGATATTCGCATTTCCATAGAATACGATAAGGAAAGCTGCATGATCCGCTTGAATGACAAACTGATACAGCTAAGGTATTCAATTTCCGATGAAAGCATAAATGATTTGGTATATATTTCAGTGAAATAACCATGATAACCACAGAGGTGTCGTTATGCTGCTGAATCTGTTTACCGCAACTATATTATATTGCCTGCTGCTTGGCTTCGGTCATATGATGTGCTTTATCGATCCGGTGATCTATAAAAGCATTCCGCTGTTCTTGATTTTCTTAATCATATCCAAAGGCTTTTATCAAGAAAACTGCAAGGCACTGGAAGGAAAGGATTTCATTTTATGTGCTGTCTATTTAGCGGTTTTGGCTTATCTTTATGAGCTTCAGGGCTTTACGGCAAACATCGATGTATTAGCCTTTATGGCATTGGCGATATTTGTTCCGTTTTCAAGCTTCGCAGCTGCAATTCGCTATAAAAGTCTGACGTAATGAATGAATAACTTACGATAATACTTACTGAGACATGAAATCATGATTTCATGTCTTTTACGCCTGCAGAAGCACTTGTTACCGTGACAATGAATCACTTTTTTCAACTTTACCTGATTTCTATGAATTATCCATACCATTTCATGCAGAAGTTTGGTATAATAATATTTGATTAGGAGGTTTTTCTTATGGAAACTTTATCAAGGGTCAAGCGCTATGAAGATTTGCGTAAGCAGATTGAAGACGACAGTATCGGTACGGATACACCGCCGGAAGAAAAGCTGCAGTCTTATGCAAAGCGTTTAAATGAAATAGATCCTTCAATCTTTAAAAAAGTAACAATTACTGAGGAAGAACCTAATGCACCGCAGCGTGAACGAATCGAAACATCGATCTATGATGATAACGATTCTACGATGCAGGAGTTTCGCAATGAATATTTAGATGATTTTATCAATGAGGTTCGTGAATATAATATAAAAAAGGGTAATCGTGAAAGTGAAAATACCCAAATCGATATTTTGAATCGCTTAAATTCCGTTTCCAGAGCAAAGCGCAGTGATTATATTCAAACTATTGAGGAGGATATCAAAGAAGCGAAGCAGGAGGATGCGGCCGCAATGAATCGTGAGGATATTGCGGCACAGGTCAAAAGCCTGTTAGAGGAGGAAAACACACCGCTTGAAGGGCAAAAGGTGAGCGTTGAGGAACAGAAGGCTGAGGAACAGCCTCAACAAGACGTTACGATTGAAGCATCAAGGACAGAGCTTTCGCAGGAGCAAAGTGAAGCTCAGAGTATGCCAAAGCAGGCAAAAAAGCTGAGCTTGAAAAAGCATAAGGAAAAGCCTGTCACAGAAATCAATGAAGTAAACAGCAATGTAAAGAACGTAACTGAACCGAGTGAAAAACAGGAAAAGCGCAGTGTTTCGAATAAGCCAAAGCCGAAAACAGTTGCTACAAAGGAGCTTCAGGCTGAAGTAGAGCGTGAACAAAGACTGCATCAGAAACTTGTAGAGGAAACACAACAGCTTCGTGTTCAGCTGAATGAATATGAGGATGATCTTAATGATTTAAGTGAAGGCGTTGAGAAGACGAATAAAATGCTGAATGTCATATTGGGATGCTTGATTTTAGCGCTGCTTGTAATTATCGGTATTATTATTTATTGGGTCATTCAGGCCGGAGGATTGGTTTAATATGAAAATAAATATTGCGATTGACGGTCCGAGTGCTGCAGGGAAAAGTACGATTGCGGACTTATTGGCTAAAAAATTTCATTTGACGCATTTAGATACCGGAGCGATGTATCGTTGCTGTGCATTTGCGGCGGATCAACAAGGAATTTCATTAACCGATGAAGCAGCCTTGAGCGAATTGGTAAAGCACTTAGATATTCGCTTTGACGATAATAAGCAGGTTTATATCGGCGATAAAAATGTCAGCGTTGAAATACGCAACAATGATATTTCTATGGCTGCTTCAAAGGTATCTGCTTTCGCAGGTGTTCGCAAGGCCTTAGTAGCGATGCAGCAGGAAATCGCAGAGGAAAAGGGCTATATCTTAGACGGACGTGATATCGGAACCGTTGTTTTGCCTGATGCCGATGTAAAAATCTATATGGTGGCCAGTGTGGAAGCAAGAGCCAAGCGCCGTTTCAATGAATATGTACAAAAAGGAATCAGTGCCGATTATGATACGATCTGCCAGGATATCGTTCAACGCGATTATCAAGATACGCATCGCAAAGAATCACCGCTGAAGCAGGCGGAGGATGCAATCGCCGTTGATACAAGCAATTTAACAATAGATGAGGTCGTTGAGAAAATCAGTATGATCATCACAGATACATGTGGATAGGAGGTGGGCTGTATCTTAACAATACAGCATGCTTATGATTAAAGGAATCGCTGCGATCGTTGGTCGTCCCAATGTTGGGAAATCAACGATTTTTAACCGTATGATAGGGGAACGCAAAAGTATTGTCGAGGATACTCCCGGAGTAACACGTGATCGTATTTACGGTAAAGTGGAATGGCTGACACAGGAATTTCGCTTAATTGATACCGGAGGCATTCAGCTTGCGGACCAGCCGTTTCAAGAAGAAATCCGCATGCAGGTGGAAATCGCTGTTGATGAAGCCGATGTGATTATTTTTGTCGTTAACGGTAAGGAAGGCATTACCAATGATGATGAATTCATCGCACGAATGCTTCAGCGCAGTGAAAAGCCTGTTATTTTAGCGGTCAATAAGGTTGATAATGCTGAAATGCAGGCAAATATCTATGAATTCTATAATCTAGGTATTGGTGATCCGATTGCGATTTCCGGTGTTCACGGCATCGGTATCGGTGACATATTGGATGAGGTATTGAAAAGCTTTCCCGATAAAAAAGTGGACGATTATGAGGGCATGACGAAATTTTGTCTGATCGGTCGTCCGAATGTCGGAAAGTCCTCATTGGTAAATGCCTTATTAAAAGAGGAGCGCTCGATCGTCAGTAGTATCGAGGGTACCACAAGAGATGCGATCGATACGCCCTTTCATCATGAGGATAAGGACTATGTCGTTATCGATACGGCAGGTATCAGAAAGCGCGGCAAGGTCTATGAGGCAATCGAAAAATACAGTGTATTAAGAGCGATGAGCGCAATCGAGCGCAGTGATGTCGTCTTGGTCGTGCTTGACGGTGAGCTTGGAATCAGAGAACAGGACAAGCATGTTGCGGGATATGCCCATGAAGCAGGCAAGGGGGTCATTCTTGTCTATAATAAATGGGATACGGTTGAAAAAGATGAACAAACTATGAATCAGATCACGAAAAAACTGCGTCAGGAGTTTATATATTTGGATTATGCGCCGGTTCTCTTTGTATCGGCAAAAAGCGGACAGCGTGTAAATGCGCTGCTGCCGCTGATTGATGAGGTTCATGACTTTTCGTTACTTCGGATTCAAACCAATATTCTCAATGAGGTCATTATGGATGCTCAGCTGATGACACCGCCGCCAACGCATAAGGGACAGCGCTTAAAGATTTATTACGCTTCTCAAGTCGCAGTTGCACCACCGACAATCGTCCTGTTTGTGAATGATCCGAGCCTGCTGCATTTTTCCTATCAGCGCTATTTGGAAAATCGTCTGCGCGAAGCCTTTGGTTTTACAGGAACGACACTTCGTATCATTGCACGTGAAAGAAAGTAGGTAGCCTATGAAAACAGTTGTTATCGGAAGCGGAAGCTGGGGCACTGCCTTAGCACAGGTTTTACAGGATAAAAATGAGGACGTAATTATTTACGGCTTAGATGAGGCTGAAATTAATGATATCAATGATTATCATCAAAATCGCAAGTATTTTTCCGATGTGAAATTAAATGAAAAGCTGTGCGCTACGACTGATATCAGTGTTGTTAAAAATGCCGATGTCATCGTATTAAGCGTTCCCAGCATTGCGATTGAAGCAGTATGTATGCAGATACAGGAGCTTGTCGATCATCCAATCATCATCGTGAATACGGCCAAGGGCTTTCATCCCAAAACCAACGGCAGAATGTCAGAGGTGATTCGTCAGGTCATGCCTGCAGAAAAGCTGAGCAGTGTGGTATCGTTGATCGGTCCCTCACATGCAGAGGAGGTCATCATCCGTATGCTGACAACGATTTGTGCGGTTTCTCAAAAGGAAGCGGACGCAGAGCGTATCCAGCATTTATTTTCCAATCAGTATCTGCGTGTTTATCGCGGTAATGATGAAATCGGCAGTGAAATCGGCGTTGCGCTGAAAAATGCCATTGCGCTTGCGAGCGGTATGCTTGCGGGACTCGGATACGGTGATAATACAAGAGCAGCATTGATCACGCGAGGCTTGGCCGAAATGATTCGTTACTGCAGTGCGATGGGCGGTCAAAAAAGCACAATGATGGGATTGACGGGTATCGGTGATTTGATCGTAACCTGCACAAGCGTTCATTCACGTAACTTTCAAGCAGGATATACGATCGGTAAAGAAGGAAATGCCAAGCATTTTCTGGAAACGAATACAAAAACGGTCGAGGGGATTCGTACGGTAAAAATCGTTCATGAGGTTGCGGAAAAACTGGGAATTGCGATGCCGATCGTTACGGAAATCTATCGTGTGATTTACGAAGGCAAAAATCCGCATCAATCCGCAAGTGATTTGATGCTGAGAGATTTGAAAAATGAAATCAATGAATAATATAAGGAAGCGAAGCTAAAGCACATTGATAGGGCAGATGACGCTTCTTTTTTTCATGCCTTCACCGCCTTTACGGGACAGTCATTTTAACTAAAATACAGTGGATATGAAAGGCGCTTCATGCTATAATTAAAAGGATATTAAGAAAGAGAGTGATACGATGTAGGAAGCCTTTTTAATAATATTAACAGAAAGCGAGGATATTATGAGAACATTACAGAATGAAATTGAGCGAAGAAGGACCTTCGCTATTATATCCCATCCCGATGCCGGTAAAACGACCTTGACGGAAAAGCTGTTGCTTTACGGCGGCGCAATCAATCAGGCCGGCAGCGTAAAAGGTAAAAAGGCAAGCAAGCACGCAGTTTCCGATTGGATGGAAATAGAGAAGCAGCGTGGAATTTCAGTTACCTCATCCGTATTACAGTTTGAATATAATGATTATTGTATTAATATATTGGATACACCGGGTCATCAGGATTTCAGTGAGGATACCTATCGTACATTGATGGCGGCAGATTCGGCCGTTATGGTTATTGATGGTTCTAAGGGTGTAGAGGCACAGACAAAGAAACTATTTAAGGTTTGCTTGCTTCGTCATATCCCGATTTTCACCTTTATCAATAAAATGGATCGGGCAGCTATGGACCCTTTTGAACTCTTGGAGCACATCGAAAATGAGTTAGGAATCTCTACCTATGCGATGAACTGGCCGATTGGCTCAGGTAAGGAATTTAAAGGTGTCTATGAAAGAGATCATGAGCGCATTATTGCCTTTCATGGCGGCGATCACGGTCAAAAGGAGGCTGAAAAGCTGGAGGGAAGCTTAACGGATGACAGCTTTCGTGCAATCTTGGGCGATCATTTCTTTCAACAGCTCAAAGAGGACAGCGAGCTGTTGGATATGGCAAGTACAGCCTTTGACGAAAATTTGATTGCACAGGGTAAGCTGACACCGGTATTTTTCGGCAGTGCCTTGACTAATTTCGGTGTGGAACCCTTTTTAGAGCATTTCCTTTCCATGACGACACCTCCGCTTCCGCGATCATCAAATAACGGTGAAATCGATCCGTTTCAAAATGACTTTACCGCCTTTGTCTTTAAGATTCAAGCGAATATGAATAAGGCGCATCGCGATCGAATTGCCTTTATGCGTATCTGCAGCGGGCGCTTTGAAAAGGGAATGGAAGTCTATCATATGCAAGGCGGCAAGAAAATCAAGCTTGCACAGCCTCAGCAGTTTATGGCACAGGATCGTGAAATCATTGAGGAAGCTTACGCAGGAGATGTGATCGGGGTATTCGATCCCGGAATTTTTGCGATCGGTGATACCTTATGCTCAGCCGCAAATCAATTCTTGTTTGATAAGATTCCGACCTTTGCGCCCGAGCATTTTGCGCGTGTAACGCAAAAGGATACGATGAAGCGCAAACAATTCACAAAGGGTATCACGCAAATTGCTCAAGAAGGCGCAATTCAAGTATTTCAGGAATTGAACCTCGGTATGGAGGAAATCATTGTCGGCGGTGTCGGCGTATTACAGTTTGATGTATTGAAGCAACGATTGATCAGCGAATATAATGTTGATATCAAGCTGGATATATTACCGTATCAATGTGTACGTTGGATCGAGGATCAAGCATTAGACCCAAATACCTTAAATCTGAACAGCGATACCAAACGGGTCAAGGATTTAAAGGGAAGAAATCTCTTGATTTTCTTAAATAACTGGGGAATCAAGTGGGCATTGGATCAAAATAAAGGTCTTGTGCTGACTGAAGTAGGTAATGATTAAGCAATTTTCAGAATAAGAATTCTATATCATTGTGCATACATTGTATGTATGATTTCTGAAAAAGACTGATAAAAAAAGATTGTTTTTAGTTTACATCTTTGGTGATACGCAATACAATATAACAAAAAAAAGAAAGGGAGTGTGGCATATGAATGAAACAGCATTACTGAAGCTGTTGGAAAAGGACGCACGTATGAGCACCTGTGATTTGGCTGATGCGCTGAATGAATCTCAAGAATATGTAAATCAAGCGATCGATGAGCTGACAAAGGAAAAGGTGATTCTAGGTCATCACACATTGATCAACTGGGATAAAACAAATGTCGATCGAGTAATGGCACTGATTGAGGTCAGTGTCATGCCGGAGCGTGAATTCGGCTATGATCGCATCGCAAAGCTGATTTATCGCTATCCTGAGGTAGATACCATGTATTTAATGAGCGGGAAAAGCGAGTTTATCGTAACGATCTATGGGAAAACGATGCAGGAGATTGCACACTTTGTCGGAAGTAAATTGGCTTGTATCGATAAGGTTACCGGAACCTGCACCTTATTTGTGCTGAAAAAATATAAGGGAGAAGGCATCATTTATGAGGAGGAGGAAGAAGTCAAGGAGCGGCTTCTTGTGACGCCATGAGAAAAGAAAAGATGCTGAGTGAGCGCGTCAAGCAGGTAAAGCCGAGCGGGATTCGTAAGTTTTTTGATTTGGCCTCCGAAACCGAGGGTGTTATTTCTCTCGGCGTTGGTGAGCCTGATTTTGCGACTCCTTGGCATATCCGTGAGGCTGCAATCTACTCTATTTCACAGGGCAAGACATTTTATACCGCCAATCAAGGTCTGTTTGAGCTGCGCAAGGAAATCTGCCGCTATTTAAAGCAGCGTTTTGATTTGTCCTATCAACCGAAGGAAAATGTGATCGTAACCGTCGGAGGGAGTGAAGCAATCGATATTACGATGCGTGCCATCATCAATGAAGGGGATGAAGTAATCGTCCTAAGTCCTGGTTATGTTGCATATGAGCCAAGTGTCATTATGACAGGGGCAAGACCGGTACTGATTGAGCTGAAAGAGGAAAATCAATTCAAGCTTACAAAAGAAGCACTTCAGGCAGCAATTACGCCGAAAACAAAAGCAATTCTTTTAAATTTTCCAAGCAATCCGACCGGCGGAGTGATGACCTATGAGGATTATACAGCCATCGTTCCGATCATCAAGGATAGCGGTATCCTTGTAATCAGCGATGAAATCTATGCGGAATTATCCTATGATGTTAAGCATTGTTCACTCGCCAATTTTCCTGAAATCAAGGATCAGGTACTGCTTATCTCCGGCTTTTCAAAAGCTTTTGCGATGACCGGCTGGCGTTTAGGTTATGTTTGCGGTGATGAATATTTCATCAAAGCGATGAATAAGATTCATCAGTATGTTATTATGTCAGCTCCGACTGCTGCTCAATACGGTGCAATCGAGGGCTTGAGAAACGGTATGGATCATGTCAGAGAAATGCGTGATTCTTACCTTACCCGTCGTAACTTTATCGTCAACGGCTTTAATAAGCTCGGCCTAAAAACACATATGCCGCAGGGTGCATTTTATATATTCCCGTGTATCAAAAGCACCGGTTTAACCAGTGAAGGCTTCTGTGAGGCATTACTGGCCGACCAAAAGGTCGCTTGTGTACCGGGTACCGCCTTCGGTGAAGCGGGTGAAGGATTTATCCGTGTTTCCTATGCCTACAGCATTGAGGAAATCAAAACAGCCTTAGCCAGAATTGAGCAGTTCTTAAAGAATCGAGGCTTTTATCCTCTTAGAGTGACGGATAAAGATATATTATAGTCAATTGTTGCTGATGTATGATTTTTAATAGTAAAATGATATTAAATTATAAATGTTAATTTCTTAAGCATTCGTTGCGTTTAGGATTGACGAATGAATTTGATTTCTGTATAATAGTACAGGAACAGGTGTTCCGATCATAAATGAAAGGAAACACCTTTTTTCATGAATGCGAATCAGCATAACGGAGGTAAATATGAGCGGATATGTTGTAGTCGGAACACAATGGGGCGATGAAGGAAAAGGAAAAATCGTCGATGTATTAAGTGAAAAAGCCGATATGATCGTGCGTTTTCAAGGTGGTAACAACGCAGGACATACAGTAGTGGTGAACGGTGAGAAGCATATTTTACATTTACTTCCGAGCGGTTGTCTGCACGAACATGCGAAATGTATCATCGGACCGGGAGTTGTCGTCGATCCGTTTGTATTATTAGAGGAGCTGGCAATTTTAGAAAGCAAGGGAATGAATACTGAGCATATCTATGTCAGTGAACGTGCACATTTGATTATGCCGTATCATATTAAGCTGGATCAGCTTCAGGAGGAAAAGGCCGGGAAGAATAAAATCGGTACAACGAAGCGCGGTATCGGTCCTTGCTATGCCGATAAATATACGAGAATCGGTTTAAGAGTACATGACTTAGTTCACTTTGAAGCCTTTAAGGAGCGCTTAGCTTATACATTGGCTTTGAAAAATGAGCAGATTGTTAATATTTATCACGAGGAACCGTTTGACTATGAGGAAATGGTTCAGCGTTTTGCGGATATTCGTGAAAAGCTGTTGCCTCGTATCATTGAATCGGTAAATGAGGTCAATAAGGCATTGGACGAGGATCAGCTTGTTTTGTTTGAGGGTGCGCAGGCTGCCATGCTTGATATCAATTATGGTACTTATCCGTTTGTGACATCATCATCACCTACCTCTGCCGGAGTATGTGAGGGTGCCGGGGTAGCACCGCAGCGCTTAAAGCATATCATCGGTGTAGTAAAGGCCTACAGCACACGCGTCGGTGAAGGACCGTTTGTAACTGAATTAGAGGATGAAACAGGTGCTTTTATTCGTGAACACGGCGGTGAATACGGCGCTACTACAGGACGTCCGCGTCGCTGCGGTTGGCTTGATCTTAACGTGGTGAAGCATGCCTGCATCTTGAACGGCTTAACTGATATCGTTGTAACAAAAATCGATGTATTGAGCGGTCTGAAGGAGCTGAAGGTTTGTATCGGCTATGAGGTAAACGGTGAGGTTTTAGATTACATTCCGTCTGCCGTAGAGGATGTCGCTTCCGCTAAGCCTGTATATAAGCTGTTTGCCGGTTGGGAAGAGGATATCACAAAATGCCGCAGCTATGAAGAATTACCGCAGGCCTGTCGTGAATATTTAGCATTTATTGAGGAATTTACCAATACGCGCATCTCATTGATATCGGTCGGACCTGATCGCATCAACAATATCATTACGCATGAATTGGTATAAGAATCATTGTAAGCTTAATAAATCTATTTGCTTGACCGATCTTGATGATCGGTTTTATTTCGAAAATTTATACTTGCGAAGCTTAAAAAAACAGTGTATACTTACTTCATTTCAAATAAAAAAATACAAGATGAATCGCAAAGATTCATGAAATACGGAAGGGATGTAAATCAAATGAGCAGCGAATCAACAATAAAAACAGACAGAAATCCGTTAGGGTATGAACCGATCGGCAAGCTGCTGCGTGTGTTTGCGTTGCCGGCAGTCATTTCGATGCTGGTAAATGCAGTTTACAATATCGTAGATCAAATCTTTATCGGACAAGGTGTAGGGTATTTGGGAAATGCCGCCACGACTGTTGCTTTTCCTATCGTATCCATCGTGCTTGCGATTGCGACCTTGATCGGTGCCGGCGGCAGTGCTTATGCGGCAATCAAATTAGGAGAAAAAAGAGAAGAGGAAGCACAGAAAACATTGGGAAATGTGTTTATGTTATCGCTGTTTTCCGGCGTTGTGATAGCGATCATTGGATTGGTCTTCTTGGATCCGATTCTGAATTTATTTGGCGCAACGCCCAGCAATATAGAATATTCCAGACAGTATGCGTCTATTATTTTGATCGGATTGCCATTTAACGTCTTGAGTATTTCTTTATCAAATATGGCAAGAACAGATGGTAGTCCCAGTCTGTCCATGTATGCAATCGTGATTGGCGCCATTTTAAATTGTGTACTAGATCCATTATATATCTTTGTCTTTCATTGGGGTGTGGCAGGAGCTGCGATCGCTACCATTTCTTCACAGATTTTATCCGCAGTCGTATTGATGTATTATTTCTGGAAAAAAGGAAAATCCATGCATTTGCATAAAAGTGCAATGAAATTGGAGCCTTATAGCATACAAAGGATATTGTCTTTGGGTATTTCCAGTTGTATTACACAGTCTGCGGCTGCGATCATGCAGATCATTTTGAACAATTCGCTTGTTTACTATGGCAATCAGTCTTCCGTTGGCGGTGATGTCGCACTCAGCGCTATGGGCATTGTTTTAAAAATCAGTATGATCATTGTAGCTGTTTGTATTGGCATTGGTGTTGGATCACAGCCGATTATGGGTTTCAATCGTGGTGCAAATCTACCAAAGCGAATTAAAAAGACATATCTTTTGGCAGTGGGATGTGCAACCTCCGTTGTATTGTTGGGCTGGCTTTTATGTGAATTAATTCCGGATTTAATTTTGAAAGTGTTTGGGAATGCGGATGATGCATTTACAGATTTTGCGCTAAAAGCAATGCGCATTTATTTATTTGGCATCTTTACATCAGGCTTCCAGATTGTGACGACCAATTATTTTCAAGCGACCGGTCAGCCAATGAAGGCCAGTATTTTATCAACGTTACGACAGCTGTTGTTGCTGATTCCGTTGATTGTCATTTTGCCAATGTTCTTTGGACTTGACGGTATTCTTTATGCAGGGCCTTTGGCAGATATTTCCAGCGGCATCATCGTGTTATGTTTTGCATATCACGAGATTAAGAAATTAAACGCATGGATTCATAAAGCATCCAAAGAAAGTGTTTCCGCAGCATAAATAATGTTGTGGATTGTCACATTTTTGAACTCCTTGTATCTAATCATTGAAAGAGGAGGTTATACATATGGAAGAAACCATTATCAAACAAGCAGTTGAGAAAAACATGGATGCACAGGAACAGGTTGTGCGCTCTGTCAGCGACCTTGTCTACAACTTATCTTTGCGCATGTTGGGTAATCTTGCAGATGCACAAGATGCCAGTCAGGAAATTTGTTTGCGCATTTTGGATAAGCTGTCCACGTTTCGATTTGAAAGCGAATTTTCAACTTGGGTCTATCGGTTGAGCGTGAATTACCTGCTTCGTGAAAGGGAAAAACGTTCACGTTTTCAAGGTTTGAACTTTGAAATTTATGCAAATGATTTGGTAGAAGAGCATTTTGATGTTCCTTATGTCAGCAATGTAGCCACTGAGCAATTAGCAGAAGAATTGAAATATTCTTGTAGCAATGTCATGTTGCAATGTTTGGATGCACGCGCAAGATGTGTGTATGTGCTTGGTGCCATGTTTCATATCGATGCGAAACACGGCGCTGCAATTATGGAAATGACACCGGAAAATTTTAGACAAATTTTATCAAGAAGCAGGCAAAAAGTGAAAGGATTTTTGGACAATTACTGCATGGTGAATGGACATTGTGACTGTATGCGAAGATTGGGTCATGCCATTCAAACGCATCGTCTTTATCAGCAGGCATGTGAATATCTTTCGTTAAAACAGCTTCCAAAAGAACAGATACAGTTGTATACAAAACAAATGGAAGCTTTCGAAGCACAAAGCGATCTATTTGATACACTACCTTATTACCAGGCAGAACATGTACTTGCACAAGTAATTCAAAAATTACGTTCAAAAGAGCATGCATCTTAACCGGTATAAAAGAACCTTATACTTCTTTATAAGATAGAAGTATAAGGTTTTTTGTTTATGAGCGATAAAGCAAATCAAAGTAATCCGGATATGGCCAGTAGCTTTTCGCTGTTATTTCTTCTAATTGATCTGTATAATGCCGCACAATGTCCATTTGTGGAAGAATCGATTCCTTACATGACATCGCAGCTGCTTTCATATCATGTTCATCCATTTGTTTTAATTTTTCTTTTAATGTTTGCGTGGATTCATATAAAGCATTGGTTAATTCATCCAATTTCTGAATCAATGTTGTATGCTTTTCCTGTTTGAAAAGTAATTGTTTTTTTTCAGCATTCATTAATAACATGTTTTCATAATCAATGACAGCCGGTAATATATCCTGTTCTACCATGCGTACCATTGTCAAGGCTTCAATGTTGCATTTTTTATAGTAGGTTTCATAGAGAATCGCATCTCTTGCTTTCAGCTCGTTTTCATTGAAGATCCCGTGTTTTGTAAATAAGGCAATATTATTGGAAGTAATATAGTAAGGAATGGCATCAGCGGTGGTTGGTAAATTCAAAAGACCACGCTGTTTTGCTTCTTTCAGCCATTCTTCTGTATATCCATTGCCATTGAATATAATACGCTTATGTTTTTGAATGGTTTCTTTGATCAATGTATGCAGTGCTTTTTCAAAGTCATTTGCATTTTCTAAAACATCCGCAAATTTACTTAATTCTTCCGCAACGATCGTATTGAGGATATAATTGGGACAAGAAATGGATAGGGAGGATCCCAGCATGCGGAATTCAAATTTGTTTCCGGTAAACGCAAATGGAGAGGTACGGTTACGATCGGTCGTGTCTTTTGGAAATTTTGGTAGTGCATCTACACCAATTTTCATGGATCGTTCATAAGTTTGATCGTAAACATGATCGTTCTCGATTGCATCCAATACGGCTTCCAATTCATCTCCCAAAAATATTGAAATGATCGCAGGTGGCGCTTCATTGGCGCCAAGACGATGATCATTGCCAGCTGTAGCAACGCATACACGAAGTAATCCCTGATATTCATCTACGGCTTTCACAACAGCTAATAAAAATAGTAAAAAGCGCGCATTTTTCTGTGGTGTTTGACCAGGTTCTAACAAATTGATGCCGTTATTCGTTGTCAAGGACCAGTTGTTATGTTTACCACTGCCATTGATATGCGCAAACGGTTTCTCATGTAACAGACAGGCAAATCCATGACGTTCTGCGACTTTTTGTAAAATTTCCATCGTTAACTGATTTTGATCGGATGCAATATTCGCAGTTGTAAAAACAGGGGCTAACTCAAATTGTGCCGGGGCAACTTCTTTATGTTCCGTTTTTGCAAAAATACCAAGTTTCCATAATTCTTGATCGACGTCTTGCATAAAGGCAGAAACACGCTGTGAAATCATCCCAAAATAGTGATCTTCCATTTCTTGTCCACGTGTTACTTTGGCTCCAAACAAGGTACGACCAGTCAATATGAGATCCGGTCGTTGTTCATACAGCGCTTTGTCGATTAAGAAGTATTCCTGTTCCGGCCCTACAGTGGTCGAAACATGTGTGATTCCTTCATTCGGAAATAAAGAAATAATACGCATTGCTTGTCGGTTGATGACTTCCATGGATCTTAACAACGGCGTTTTTTTATCCAATGCAGAGCCATCAAAGGAACAAAACACAGTAGGGATGCATAAGGTATGATCTTTGATGAAGGCAAAAGAGGTAGGATCCCAATTTGTATACCCTCGTGCTTCAAAAGTAGCGCGCAGCCCGCCGTTTGGAAAACTGGAAGCATCCGGTTCTCCTTTTATCAATTCTTTTCCTGAAAATTCAAGAATGACATGAGATGCGTCTTGCGGGCAAATAAAACTTTCATGTTTCTCTGCTGTAATACCGGTCATCGGTTGAAACCAATGGGTATAATGGGTTGCCTGTTTTTCAATGGCCCAGTCCTTCATTGCATTTGCGACAACATTGGCCACGCTCAAATCCAAAGATGTACCTTGTTCCATTGTTGCTTTCATTTTGTGGTAAATATCTTTTGGAAGTCGCTGGCGCATGATCGTATCGTTAAATACATATTCGCCAAAATATTCAGGTATCGTATTCATAAATATCCATCCTTTCTTCAAATACAAAAAAAGACACTGTACCTTTCGATTACAGCGCCTTTGCTTGTTTGCGGTAATTATAAACGTGTGAAAAGCAGTTGTCAATCCTTTTTTTTTATTTTTAAAATTTTACTTGACAAAAAGTAGCGAAGTGATTAAGATAAAACACGTTAAGCAAAGAGGCTTATGCACATTGCATTTTTGTGCAGCGCTCTTTGTTTTTTTTATTTTGAGAGGAGCGATCACTATGAAAGAAGGAGAATTTCGCA
This sequence comes from Erysipelotrichales bacterium, assembly GCA_910576855.1. Classification (GTDB taxonomy): domain Bacteria; phylum Bacillota_I; class Bacilli_A; order Erysipelotrichales; family Erysipelotrichaceae; genus C-19. The sequence continues at coordinate 42,210 of CAJTJP010000013.1, read as the reverse complement.
TACCATCCGGATGTGCGATTGCGGCTTTGATCCATAAAGATAAACACCGTGAGAACGGAGAGCGCATTACGCAGGCGATGCGGATGATGCATGAGCGCTCCAATGGTCTTGGCGGCGGTTTTGCGGCGTATGGCATCTATCCGGAACATAAAAACGAGTATGCCTTGCATCTTTTTTATGATACTTTACAATGCAAGGATGCATGTGAAGCGTATTTGTCTCATCATTGGAACATCTTACATGAAGAAGAAATACCCACCAAACCACATTCCCAAATCAAGGACGCCCCGCTAATTTGGCGATATTTTATCGAGAGTGTAGAACATGATGAAAATAAAATGACAGAAACAATGTTTTATGTCAATACATCCATAACAGGCGCTTATATATTTTCCTGTGGAAAGAACATGGGAGTTTTCAAAGGTGTTGGCTATCCGGAAGATTTGGCAGAGTTTTATTGTTTGAATCAGTATCAAGCATATACATGGATTGCGCATGGCCGTTATCCGACGAATACGCCTGGCTGGTGGGCAGGCGCACATCCTTTTGGCATGCTGGATTTTGCTTTGGTACATAATGGAGAGATATCCAGCTACGATGCCAACCGGCGTTATATAGAAATGTTTGATTATCCATGTTCCTTATTGACAGATACAGAAGTTATCACATATGAATTGGATTTTCTGATGCGGAAACACCAACTGTCTTTTGTAGAATGCGCGGATATTTTGGCAGCGCCTTTTTGGGATGAAATCGATCAAATGAGACCGGATAAAAAACGCTATTATACAATGCTTCGAAGAAACTTGGGATCGATGCTGATCAATGGTCCGTTCAGTATTATCTTAGGTTTTCAAGATGGTGTCGGCGCCATGAATGATCGTTTAAAACTTCGATCTTTGATGATTGGCGAACAAGCATCCTGTGTCTATATGGCCAGTGAAGAAAGTGCCATTCGCAAAATGAGTCCGCAACTGAATCGATTGTTTTCGCTGAAAGCACAAGAAGCATATGTTGTTACTTATGAGGAGGACGCAAAATGAAAAAGCAGCCAAAATATGAAATTATCAAGGATCAAGATCGATGTGATACATGTCGTGCATGTGAATTTCAATGTGCCAATGGTGTATATCATTATGATGCAGAAAAAAAGAAGATGATAATCGATTCTCTATCTTGTGTAAATTGCCAGCGATGCGTGGAATATTGTCATCAGAATGCATTAAAAATTATTGCCAATCGAAATGAATATCATCATGGATATTGGCAAATGGAAGATATGCAGGAAATTTATCAACAAGCAGAACATGGTGGAATGTTACTGTCTTCCATGGGAAATGACAAAGCATATCCTAAATACTTCGATCATCTGTTGATCAATGCATCACAAGTGACCAATCCCAGTATCGATCCATTACGTGAACCGATGGAAGTACGAACGTTTTTAGGAAAACGAACCCACCATATCACTAGAGATACAAATGGAAATATTCAAATCAAAGTACATCCGCATCTGCATTTAAAAACCCCGATTCTTTTTGCGGGCATGTCTTTAGGGGCTATTTCTTATCCGGCGCATCAAGCGCTTTTGGAGGCGGCGAAAGCACTTGGCACATTTTATAACTGTGGGGAAGGCGGTCTTCCTAAAGCATTCTATTCGGATAAGGATTCCATCATTGTACAGGTTGCCAGTGGAAGGTTCGGAGTCGATCCAACGTATCTAAAACATTCTGCTGCGATCGAAATTAAAATTGGGCAAGGCGCAAAACCAGGAATTGGCGGTCATTTACCAAGTCGTAAAAATTCTGCTTTGATCGCTGATACAAGAATGATAGAAGAGGGAAGTGAGGCAATTTCTCCGGCACCGCATCATGATATTTATTCCATTGAAGATCTTCGACAGCTGGTAAACTCTTTGAAAGAAGCCACCCAATATGAAAAACCTATCATCGTGAAAGTAGCGGCTGTACATAATATTGCGGCCATATGCAGCGGTATCGCCAGAAGTGGCGCAGATATCATTTATATAGACGGTATGCGCGGAGGTAGCGGTGCGGTGCCTACCAGAATTCGCGATCATGTAGGTATACCATTGGAATTGGCATTAGCCAGTGTGGATCAGACTCTACGAGAGGAAGGCATACGTGAAGACGTCTCCATAATTGCGGCTGGCGGTATTCGCAATAGTGCGGATGTGCTGAAAGCCATTGCTCTTGGTGCGGATGCGGTTGCGATTGGAACGGCGGCACTCATAGCGATGGGATGTCATATGTGCTGTGATTGCACAAAAGGAAATTGTAATTGGGGCATTGCGACACAAAAAGATGCGCTTGTAAAGCGTCTCAATGTCGAACAGGCAAAACGACAGCTCATTCATTTGATTCAAGCATGGACGTTGGAATTAAAAGAAATGATGGGCGGTATGGGTATTTGTTCTATAGAAGCGTTAAGAGGCAATCGCATGATGTTGAGAGGGATACATTTACAAGAAGAAGAATTGCGTATTTTGCAAGTCAAACACGCAGGAAGCAGGTGATTACATGATTGACGCAAAAAATCTTACTGCGAGCGAACTGAATACAAAAATTCGTGAAAGCGATGCAGATGTCATAGAAATTCAAAATATTTTGGGACAGCGATACATTGCGAATGCCTCCAATGGAAAAAAAATTAAGTTGTTTGGCACTTGTGGGAACAATTTGGGCAGTTTTCTGGATGGCAGTGAAATAGAAGTGTTTGGAAATGTGCAGGACGCATGTGCCAATACGATGAATGATGGCAAGATAATTCTACATGGCATGTGTGGAGATGCGCTTGGATACGGCATGCGCGGTGGTAAAATCTTTGTTGAAAAGGACTGTGGAAGCCGATGTGGGATTCATATGAAAGCGACGAAAACCAAACAGCCGCTGATGATCATAGGTGGTGTCGTACAGGATTTCTTCGGTGAATATTTATCAGGAGGAACCTTGATTGTTTTGAATTTGCAAAATGAAGCAAGCTGCTGTGGCAGATATTGCGGCTGCGGCGCTCATGGCGGATCGATTATTTTACGGCTGTCCGACTTATCACAAGCTTGCCATCTAACTTCACAATTAAAAAAAGTAGATGATAAAAAGAAAGCGTATATTGATCAAGCTTTGAATGAATATGCGAATGATCTTCATATCACACTTCCCAAAACAATGGATTTTTATGAAGTGATTATGCAAAATAAAAATCCATATGAAAGACTCTATGTAGAGAATTAAGGAGGAAAGATTATGTGTGGATTTATGAGTGTTTGCGGAACTGATTTACCGTTATCTGTTTTTAAGTCTTCGTTTCACTCCATCGCACATCGCGGTCCGGATGCGAGCAAATGCGTAGTGCTAAACGATGGTATCATGGGTTTTCATCGTCTGGCCATTATGGGATTAAGTGAAAAAGGAATGCAGCCGATGGAATGGAATGGAAATGTCTGTATATGCAATGGCGAAATCTATAATTATCGCTTCTTGGCAAAAGAAAAATTAAATCTTTCTTTGCATACCGGAAGTGATTGTGAAGTCCTGTTGCCTTTATATTGCAAATATAAAACGCAGATGTTTGATATGCTGGATGGAGAATTTGCGATGGTCTGTTATATCAAAGAAAGTGACGAATGGATCGCGGCCAGAGATTCCATGGGAATACGTCCGATGTTTTATGGTTTTCAAAAAGGCAACGGACGCATTGCCTTTGCCTCAGAAGCAAAAGCACTGTTGCCCTTCTGTGATGTCATCCATCCTTTTCCGATAGGCACATATTATAAAGATGGAGAATTTCACTGTTATCATGATTGTTCCAATATAACAAGCATACAAGCTAACCATAATTTGGAGACATTGTGCAAAGGCATTCGTTCCCGTTTAGAAAGTGCAGTATTGAAACGATTACACAGTGATGCGCCGATTGGTTTTCTGCTCAGCGGCGGATTGGATTCCTCTTTGGTTTGTTCTATTGCCGCAAAACACATCACTCAGCCAATCAAAACGTTTGCGATTGGTATGGATAAGGATGCGATTGATTTATCCTATGCACGTGAAGTAGCGGATTTTATTGGCAGTGAACATCATGAATTTCTCATCACCAAGGATGATGTTTTAAAAGTACTGCCGGAAGTGATCTATCATCTGGAATCTTATGATATTACAACGATTCGTGCTTCTGTCGGCATGTATTTGTTATGTAAAAAAATATCAGAAGAGAAGGATGTCAAAGTATTGCTCAGCGGTGAGATTAGTGATGAATTGTTCGGTTATAAATATACGGATTATGCGCCATCCGCTAAAGAATTTCAGAAAGAATCGGAAAAGCGGATTCGTGAATTATATCAATATGATGTGCTACGTGCGGATCGATGCATTGCAGCACATGCCATGGAAGCACGCGTACCTTTCAGCGATAAAGAATTGATCGCATATATCATGCGGATTGATCCTGAATTAAAGCGTAATCATTATGGGATTGGAAAATATTTATTGCGTCATGCATTTACAGACATGGACTTGCCCAAACATATACGAATGCGTGAAAAAGCTGCTTTTTCAGACGCTGTTGGTCATTCTTTGGTAGATGACATTCAGGCATATGCCAATCAGTATTATGATGATGCAACATATGAAGCAAAACGAAAATGCTATACACATGCGCAACCATTCACAAAAGAATCCTTATATTATCGGGAATTGTTCGAATCTTTTTTTCCTAATCGCTCTCATTGGATCAAGGGTTTCTGGATGCCCAATGCCACATGGCCAAATTGCGATGTGAATGATCCCAGTGCCAGAGTATTGAAAAATTATGGAAACAGCGGACAATAGAGGATTGATTAAGGATGTAAAATCAAGATAGAAATTCTTTGTTTTTGATTGACAAATATCATACTTTTCGCTATCATATACATATGAACAAAGGTGTTTATCAAGAGGGAATGGTTTCTTTTGATGACCACTTTTTTTCTTATTTTTGGAGGATAATTATGGAAAGTACAATTCAAGAAGTATGTTCATTCATCAAAGAAAATGATGTGAAATTCATTCGTTTGGCATTTTTTGATTTACTAGGCAATCAAAAAAATATTGCCGTGATGCCTTCACAGTTGGAACGTGTTTTCAAACATGGAATTTCATTTGATGCTAGCGCAATACCAGGCTTTCAAAATGTGGATCAGTCTGATTTGTTTCTTTATCCCGATGTTGCCACCTTGGATATTCTTCCATGGCGACCTTCACAAGGAAGGGTGATTCGTTTTTTTTGTGAAATTCGCTATCCGGACGGCCGTCTTTATGAAAAAGATACTCGGTCGTTGTTGAAACAAAAATGCGGTGAAATACAGACCATGGGATGGCATGTGATGAGCGGCTTGGAATGTGAGTTTTATGCGATGGAATCTATCGATCAGTCTTGTCAGCCGATCGATCACGGCTCTTATTTGGATATTTTTCCAAAAGATAAAGGAGAGGATTTGCGCCGTGACATTTGTTTGACATTGGAATCGATGGGAATTACACCGGAAAGCTCACATCATGAACAAGGTCCCGGACAAAATGAAATTGATTTTCATTTTGATGATGCGCTGATATCCTGCGATCATTATATGACCTTTCGCTGGATTGTGGATAGTGTGGCTCATACACATGGCGTCATTGCAAATTTCATGCCAAAACCGATGAAAGATGCAAGCGGCAATGGTCTGCATATCAATTTATCTTTGTCTAAAAATAATCTGAACGCATTTTCTTTAGAAGATCCTACTTACATATATCCATTCTTGGCTGGAATATTGGCACATATCAGAGAGATTACTGCATTTTTAAATCCTTGTGAAAACTCTTATGAGCGACTAGGTGAATTTGAGGCGCCTAAGTATGTTAGCTGGAGCCATTCTAATCGCTCTGCGCTGGTACGCATTCCTTCTGCCAGTAAATCGTATGTACGCTTAGAAGTACGAAGCGCTGACCCTACTTGCAATCCATATCTGGCCAGCTATTTGTTGATTTGCGCAGGAATGGATGGCATCAAACATCATCGATCCTTGCAAAAAGAAAGCAAAACCGATGTAATGTTTGAAAGCAATCTGGAAATGCTGCCGCATTCTTTAAATGAAGCTAAGGAAATCGCACGCAACAGTGAATTTGTAAAACAAATACTCCATCCTGCTATCCGTTCTTTTTATCTGGATTCAAACAATCAGTAAATATAACGCAAAGGAGAAGTCTAACTATGCCATCCATTCTTATTTGTTCTCATCAACAAAAAAACATTGATATTTTAAGTGAATATTTTATCGCACATGGATATCATGATTTTGTTGTAGCCTTTACAAGTGATCAGGCAATCGAACTTATAAAAAAACAGGTATTCACGATGGTTTTTGTGGACCTTCCTTTTACACAAGATACACATGAATTTACAAGTCTGTGCGCAATGGCGCAGTTGAGTCATGCGACATTTATTGTCATGGTAAAAAGAAATCATTATGATTTGGTTCGTGCCAAAGTGGAAGAATATGGTATTTTTACAATCATGAAACCCATTGATAAGGATGTATTGATACAGTTGATGGCCTTTGCACAAGCTGCCTTGCATCGTTATCATCACGCAATGAAAAAGCAAGCGCAAATGGTAAAGAAGATCAAAGAGATCAAATTGATTGATCGTGCCAAATGTCTGCTGATTCAAAATGAGTACATCACAGAAGAAGAAGCACATAAACGCTTGGAAAAAGAAGCAATGAATCAACGAAAAACACGTTTGGAAATCGCAAATGCGATTATTAGAGAATACGAGGAGGGATGATCAATGAAAAAGTTTATCTTTGTTACCGGAGGGGTTGTCTCCGGACTTGGCAAAGGCATCAGTGCCGCATCCATCGGAAGGCTGTTAAAAGATCGGGGTATACGCATCAGCGCGCAGAAAATGGATCCATATATCAACGTGGATCCTGGAACAATGAGTCCCATCCAACACGGAGAAGTATTTGTGACGGAAGACGGCGCCGAGACAGATTTGGATCTTGGGCATTATGAGCGTTTCATGGATGAAAATCTGAATATGTATTCCAATGTGACAACGGGAAAAGTCTATTGGAATGTGTTGCATAAAGAAAGGGAAGGGCAGTATCTTGGAGAAACTGTACAAGTGATCCCGCATATTACAGATGAAATCAAACAATTTATATATTCTGCACAGAAAAAAAGCAAGGCGGATGTGTTAATTTGTGAAATTGGCGGCACCGTTGGCGATATGGAAAGTCAACCCTATCTGGAAGCCATTCGACAGATTGCACAAGAGCAAGGGAAAGATAATTGTCTGTTCGTACATGTAACATTGGTACCATTATTAAAAAGCAGCGACGAATTCAAAACAAAACCTACGCAGCATTCCGTGAAGGAGTTACAGTCATATGGTATTATACCAGACATAATTATACTTCGATGCGAGCAGGAACTGCCCGTATCTATCATTGAAAAAATATCATCCTTTTGCCATATTGATACACGCAGCGTAATTGAAAATGTGAATTGCGCTTCGTTATATGAAGTACCCTTGATGTTGGAAAAGCAGCAAATTGCGGATATCATATGCGAAAAACTTTTATTAACGCAACAACACGTTTCCAGTTTGCAGTGGCAATCAATGGTGGCGCGGATCAAGAGTATTCAGCGAACAATACGTATTGCCATCGTTGGTAAATATGTTACGCTTCATGATGCATATTTATCTGTGGTTGAAGCACTTCATCATGGTGGTTATGTCAATGAGCGCAATATCGATATTGTATGGATGGATTCGGAATGTGTGAGAGAAGATACTGTTCATACTATGATGAAGGATGTGGATGGAATTTTAATTCCCGGTGGTTTTGGAAACAGAGGTATCGAAGGAATGATTCTAGCAGCCAATTATGCAAGGGTTCATAACATTCCGTATCTAGGTATCTGTCTGGGCATGCAGGTTGCGGCCATTGCCTTTGCGCGTGATGTGTTGCATTATGAAGATGCCAATTCTTATGAATTTGATTCTGAAAGCCATCATTTGATTATTGATTTTATGGAAGATCAAAAAACAGTAAGGAAGAAAGGTGGAACGATGCGACTGGGCGCATATGCATGTGATGTGAAAGCAGGCAGTCGATTTGCGGAAGCATACAAATGTAACAGCATAACAGAGCGACATCGTCACCGTTATGAATTTAATAACGCATATCGCAAGTTATTTGAAGAACATGGAATGGATATAGTTGGAACAAGTATGCAGGACTCGCTCGTAGAAGCGATCGAATATATCCATCATCCGTTTTATATCGGTGTTCAATTTCATCCGGAATTGAAAAGCAGACCCAATCGACCACATCCTTTGTTTGTGAAATTTATTGAATCAGCATGTTTACATCAGAAATAAAAAGCAGTATAATAACAAACGAAAAAACAATGCTATTGGAAAAGGATCGATAATATGAGCGAAGTATTGGAAGAATTACATGAAGAATGCGGTGTCTTCGGCGTTTATCGTGTAGAGGACAGTGCTTCTTTGACTTACTATGGCCTGCATGCACTTCAGCATCGAGGTCAAGAGGGCTGCGGAATTGCGACAATGAACGGCGAGTGCTTAACTACCTATAAGGGAAAGGGCTTAGTAAGCGAGGTATTTCACGATGAACAAATACAGGCCTTACCGGGTGAATATGCCATCGGACATGTTCGCTATTCGACTGCAGGCGGGAATGAAATTGAAAATGTTCAGCCTTTGTTTGCGAATTTGGAAAAGCATAAATTCGCAGTCGTACATAACGGCCAAATCGTAAATGCGAAGGAGCTGCGCATTGAATTAGAGAAAAAGGGCAGTATCTTTCAAGGAAGCAGTGACAGTGAAATCATTCTGCATCTGATTCAACAGGGCAAGGGAAGCTTCTCAGAACGCATTAAGCAGGCATTTCAGCGCTTAGAAGGTGCATACGCATGTCTGGTGCTGTGTGAGGAGGGAATCTTTGCGATTCGCGATCATAACGGCCTGAGACCGTTAGCCTATGCCTCTTATCAAGACGGATATTTGATCAGCTCGGAAAGCTGTGCCTTTGATGTGATGAGCAGCTCTAAAGAGATTACCGATGTTGATAGCGGTGAAATCGTTTGGTTTCATTCAAAAGGTATCACCAAAGAATATTATCGAAAGCCGCAGGGCGTTCACATGTGTGCGATGGAATATATTTATTTTGCGCGTCCTGACAGTGTGATCGACGGCATCAATGTCCATGAGGCACGTGTCGCTACAGGCAGAGTCATGGCACAAAAGGATAAGGAAAGCGGAGTAAGTGCCGATATCGTGATCGGTGTACCTGATTCCTCAACCTCTGCCGCCATCGGCTATGCGAAGGAAAGCGGCATCCCGTATGAACTGGGCTTAATCAAAAACCGCTATGTAGGCCGTACCTTTATTCAGCCGACACAAAAGCAGCGTGAGCGCGGCGTACGAATGAAGCTGTCTGCGATTGAATCGCTAGTGAGAGGTAAGCGCATCATTCTTATTGATGATTCGATCGTAAGAGGAACGACCTCACGTCGAATCGTACAACTGTTAAAGGAAGCAGGTGCTACAGAGGTTCATATCCGTATCGGCGCCCCGGCAATCACACATCCTTGTTTTTACGGTGTCGATACCTCAAGTTTTGAAGAGCTGATTTCCGCGCGTATGAATGATGAAGAGCTCTGTGAATATTTAAAAGCGGATTCACTTCGTTTTATGGAAATCGATGATCTGCCTAAGGCCTATCGCAGTAATGCGTTGTGTACCGCCTGCTTCAGCGGACATTATGTAACGGAGCTGTTTTCTTACGGGGATATTATTCAAGCCTTCTACGATAAGCAATCCGCTGAAAAAAGTGAATGAAAGTCGTCATAGGTAAACATTAAAAATAACGATTGAGGAATCTTGATTGATATACGAAGACTCAAGTCTTTGAATAAAGAAGGTGTCTTTAATCTCAATTATTTCTGTTGTAATCAAGAATAAAAAAAGCGATAAAGGAGCTGATACGCCCATTATCGCTTTTTCATATTCAATAAACTTATTGTTGATTCACATTCATATCAAACGGCGTTTTAAACCTTGATATCTGCATGAATTCCTAATACCTCACGCTCTTTTTCCAACAGCGGTAGAATTACATCGGCATTGTATTCCTCAACCTGTTGAACACTGCGTCCAACAAATGCCTTTGGATTCATCAATTGTGCAAGCTGTTCTTTATCCATAGGGAATAGGGGATCATTCGCAATACGCTCTAACAGATCATTTCCTTTTCCTTCGGATTTTACCAGCTTCGCAGCTTCCATACTATGTACACGAATCGCTTCATGCAGCTCCTGACGATCTCCGCCGAGTTTTACACAATCCATAAGAATTGTTTCGGTTGCCATAAACGGCAGCTCTTTCATTAAATGCGCATTGATAACATTCGGATATACGACAAGATTTTCACTGATATTCAAATACAGCTCTAAGATACCGTCAATCGCTAAAAATGCTTCAGGAATCGCAATACGCTTGTTTGCAGAATCGTCCAAGGTACGCTCAAACCACTGTGTAGCTGCTGTAATTGCCGGATTTAAGGTATCCGCAATCACATAATTGGCGAGGGAAGCGATACGCTCACTGCGCATCGGATTGCGTTTATACGCCATAGCGCTTGATCCGATCTGATGCTTTTCAAACGGTTCTTCCACTTCCTTTAAATGCTGAAGCAGACGAATATCATTTGAGAATTTATGCGCACTTTGAGCAAGCTGTGCCAAGACATTTAAAATCTGACTGTCTACTTTACGGGAATAGGTTTGTCCGCTTACGTGATAACAATGCTCATAACCCATTTTTGCGGCAATGCGCTGATCCAATTCTTTTACCTTTTCATTATCTTGATTAAACAATTCCATAAAGCTTGCCTGTGTGCCGGTTGTACCTTTACATCCAAGCAGCTTTTTATGTTCTAACAGAAAATCCAATTCCTCTAAATCAAGCATTAAATCATTCATCCATAAGGTTGCACGTTTTCCTAAAGTTGTAGGCTGTGCCGGCTGAAAATGCGTGAAAGCCAGAGTAGGTAAATCCTTATATTCCAAAGAAAACTTACTGAGCTGTGCAATCACATTGATCAGCTTGCGGCGAACTAAGCCAAGTGCCTCATGCATCACAATTAAATCGGTATTATCGCCGACATAACAAGAGGTAGCACCTAAATGAATAATTCCTTTTGCTTTCGGACATTGGCAGCCATAGGCATATACATGACTCATCACGTCATGACGTACCTCAGCCTCACGCTTCTGTGCCGTTTCATAATTAATATCCTCTTGATGTGCTTTTAATTCATCAATCTGTTCCTGTGTAATATCAAGACCTAATTCTTTTTCACTTTCGGCAAGCGCAATCCATAGCTTACGCCAAGTCTTAAACTTTTTATCTGCCGAGAATATATACTGCATCTCCTTGCTTGCATAACGCTTCGCCAAGGGACTTTCATAACGATCATTTGCCATGTTCTGATTCCTTTCCGTCACTTTGAGTGAATTAAATTCCTAAACGCTTATAAACCTCTAAATACGCTTCTTCCACATCGCCCATATCTCTGCGGAAGCGATCTTTATCCAAACGCGCATGTGTATGAATATCCCATAAACGACAAGTATCCGGTGAAATCTCATCCGCTAATACGATTGTATCATGATAGCGACCGAACTCTAATTTAAAATCGACTAATTCAATATCGATCGTTTCAAAATAGGCAATTAAAGCATCATTTACCGCAAAAGCCAAACGCTCAATTTCAGCGATTTCCGCATCGGTTGCCAAATCGAGCGCTAATGCATGATAGGTATTGATCAGCGGATCGCCTAAATCATCATTCTTATATGAGAATTCAATCGTAGGCTGCTTTAACTCTGTACCTTCAGCTACTCCGTAACGCTTTGAGAAGCTGCCGCATGCCTTATTACGAATAATCACTTCCAACGGAACGATCTCTACTTTTTTCACAATCGTATCTCGTTCACTTAATTCCTTTATATAATGAGTAGGTATTCCTTTTTCTTCCAGCATCTGCATCAAATGATTGCTCATGCGATTGTTCACAACACCTTTACCAACGATCGTACCTTTTTTCTCACCGTTAAAGGCTGTCGCATCATCTTTATAAGATACAAGCACCTCATCTGCTTGATCGGTAGCGAATACCTTCTTAGCTTTTCCTTCGTAAATCATTTCTTTTACTGCCATTTCTGTTGTCCTCCTTGAATATTTATCCTGTATGTAAGGAATTTAATGACCTGATAAATTATACCATAGTTTCATGCTTATGTTAAGCAAACAAGCCGTAATCTTTTAATTCATGCGATACGATGATTGATAATTACTTTTAAACATATCACAGTGTTTCTTGTTAATGGATACGGCTCACTTATAAATTAAAAAAAACTGCCCATACTAAGAGTGATTCTGTTTACGAATTAGAAGGAATTGCCGAAGGCTTTAAGTTTGATGCTGTCCGATCGGTTGTATCTTATAGGATATGATGTTATAATAACCAAAGATGACTAAAGGAGGCTTTAACATGAAGGTATTAGTTACCGGCGGATGCGGTTATATCGGATCTCATACAGCTGTAGAGCTGCTTCAGGCAGGCTATGAGGTTGTCATTATTGATAATTTCGTTAATTCTAAAGCAGAGGTTTTGGATAAGATTGAACAAATCACAGGAAAGTATTTTAGCTTTTATGAGGGAGATGCTCGTGATATTGATTTATTAGAGCGTATCTTTAATGAGCATGAGATACATGCGGCAATCGATTTCGCAGCGTATAAGGCAGTTGGCGAAAGTGTTGAAAAGCCGTTGATGTATTATCAAAACAATTTGAATTGCTTGTTGAATCTATGTGAAGTGATGCAGCGTCACAATTGTAAAAACCTCGTGTTTTCTTCTAGTGCGACTGTATACGGAGAACCTAAGACAGTTCCTATCACAGAGGACTTTGAGCTGTCGGCTACAAATCCTTACGGCTCAACCAAGCTGTTTGCGGAATTCATCTTAAAAGATATACATAAAGCGGATCCGTCATGGAGTATCGCGATCCTGCGTTATTTCAATCCGATCGGTGCTCATGAAAGCGGCTTGATCGGTGAGGACCCGAACGGGATTCCTAATAATCTGATGCCTTATATTTGTAAGGTTGCCAATCAAGAGCTGCCATATCTGCATGTATTCGGTGATGATTATCCGACCGAAGACGGTACGGGTGTTCGTGATTATATTCATGTCGTTGATTTGGCAAAGGGGCATATCGCCGCTCTGCAGAAAATCAGTGACAGCCATATTCTCGATGCATATAATCTGGGCACAGGGAAGGGCTACAGCGTGCTTGACATGGTAAATACCTTCGTTGAAGTCAATCATGTTGAGGTTCCTTACAAGATCGAAGCTCGTCGTCCGGGTGATATTCCCGAATGCTATGCCGATACGGAAAAAGCGAAGAAGGAGCTGAATTGGTGTGCTGAAAAGGATTTAAGACAAATGTGCAGGGACGCTTTCCGTTTCTCAGAAAGCGCAAAGAAATAGCTGAATACAGCTATTAAGCAATATTAAGCTGTATTCAACCGACAACGTCATACGATTAAAGAAAAAAACTCTTATCCAAGGCTGTAAATAACGATTTTTCGTAACAGAAGCAATCTGTGATTATTTACGGAGGTAGGATATGAGCTTTTTTTATCATAAAGACAAACGCAAATCAGTTACATCAGCATCCGTTGATCACTGCGGCTTTGTATATAACCTTATTATGAAAATGGTCAACAGCCCTTATAACTCGCTTATGATCGGAGCATATCACGCATGATGAACAGAGAGGAACGAAAGCAGGTGCTTGCGCTTTTAGATCGACTTTTATCATCATGGGAAAATGATTTTGATTGTATTATGTGTGAAATGAAACAGGAAACGATCGAACATGATTTTTTTGAGGATTTATATGATATCTTATATGAATTCAGCTTTAATGAAAAAAAGCTGTTGGCACGCGTATGGAAGCTGTTAGATCAAAAAACAATTCAATCCGCGGATAAAAACAACCAAAACAGGTATAATTAAAAATTCTCCCACATAGATTAAGAGTGAATAAAGGGAGGATTTATATGAATACACCTGAGATTTTGAAAAATATAGCACAGCGCTGCGGCGGTGACATTTACTTAGGAATTGTAGGACCTGTGCGTGTCGGCAAATCTACTTTTATCAAGGGCTTTATGGAAAAAGCAGTCATTCCGTATGTGAATGATGAATATGAAAAAGCCCGCATGATCGATGAGCTGCCGCAGGCCGGTGTCGGTAAAACCATTATGACGACAGAGCCTAAATTCGTGCCCAATAATGCCGCATGTATCGAATTTGATGACGGCTTTACCGTGAATGTACGCTTAGTGGATTGCGTAGGCTATGTGATTCCGGAAGCAAAGGGTTATAAGGATGAGGATGGTATCCGCATGGTTCGCACACCTTGGAGCGAGGAAGCAATGCCGTTCAACGATGCTGCGAAAATGGGGACACAGAAAGTCATTCAAGATCATTCGACTATCGGTATCGTCGTAACGACAGACGGAACGATTACCGATTTATCGCGTGAAGCTTATATCGAAGCGGAAGCAGAGGTCATAGACGAGCTGAAGCAAATCGGCAAACCGTTTATCGTTGTCGTAAATACAGCCGATATCAACAGTGCGGCCTGCAGCAATGTCGTTGAAAAGCTGAAGGAAAAATATGAGGTGCCTGTATTGGCGATGAGTGTGAATTCGATGAGTGAAAACGATGTGCATAATATTTTAAGAGAAGCACTGTATGAATTCCCGGTATCTCAGATCAATATCAATATGCCGCAGTGGATCGCTGTTTTAAATGACGATCACTGGCTGAAGAAAAGCTTTAACGAAACGATTCAGGAAAGCATGTCAGCGGTAGATAAGCTGCGTGAGGTAGCCAATATCACCGATACATTAGATCAAAATGAATTTATTGAGACAAGCAATATCGCAACGATTGATGCAGGAAGCGGTATCGTTAATGTAGATATCACGGTCGCTGCGGGATTATTCAATGAAATCTTAAAGGAAATCATCGGTGTTGAAATTAAGGATAAGGCACAGTTGATCTCAATGATGCAGGATTTCACGCAGGCAAAAAAGGAATATGATGCGGTTGCCGGTGCATTAAAGATGGTGAAGCAGACAGGCTATGGCTTTGCGAGCGCCACACTTTCCGATATCGAGCTGAGCAAACCGGAAATCATTAAGCAGGGCAGTCGTTACGGGGTAAAGCTGAAGGCGATTGCACCGAGCATTCATATGATCAAGGTGGATGTCGAAAGCTCCTTTGAACCGATTATCGGCAGCAAAGAACAAAGCGAGGAGCTGATCAATTATTTATTGCGTGAAGATGGCAGCAATAATGAAACGATTTGGGATTCTGACATCTTCGGCCGTAAATTAAGTGATCTGATTCGTGACGGTCTGAATGCGAAGCTTTCTATGATTCCCGAGGCTGCAAGGGTTCGTTTACAGGATATCCTGACTAAATTGGTAAATAAAGGAAAGGGAAATGTCATCGCTATCGTACTGTAACACAAAAAATAAAAAAAATTTCACTTATTAATCGCAAAAACTATTGAAATATACTGTCATGAATGGTATTATATACCATGTCGGAGGTAATAAACCATGAGTGAAATTTTAAATAAAAAAGCATTATCTGAAATTGTTGCAGAAAAACTGAATGTTACTAAAAAAGACGCTGCTGCTGCAGTGGAAGCAGTTTGTGAGACTGTTACAGCTGAATTAGCTAAGGGTAATAAGGTTGATATCAGCGGCTTCGGTAAATTTGAAGTAAAAGAGCGTGCAGCTCGTCAAGGCATCAACCCTGCTACTAAAGAAACAATTCAGATTCCTGCTTCTAAAGTTCCTGCTTTCAAAGCAGCAAAAGCTTTAAAAGAAGCTGTAAAATAAGCAGAGCAAAAAAAAGAGGGTCGTATCTATGTTGATACGGTCTTTTTTTGTTGTTTTTCATTTGATTTGTGTTATAATAACGGCAATATCTGAAAGAGGTGATTGTAGAGTGGAATCTACTTATTTGTATTTATTGGCGGCTTTGGTCGTATGTTGGGCACAGATGCGTGTTCAAGGTGCTTATCAGCGCTATAAGCGAATTGAAAATGAAAATCATATCAGCGGTGCTGAAGCTGCACGAAGTATCTTAGATGCGAACGGACTGCAGGATGTCACGGTTGAGGTAGCACAGGGCGGTATTTTATCGGATCATTATGATCCTACAAAGCATGCGGTGAGACTTTCTCCGGATATCTATTATAACTGTTCTATTGCCTCACTTGCCGTAGCGGCTCATGAGGTCGGACATGCGATTCAGCATAAGGAGCAGTATGGCTTTATCGCTGTACGGAATCGTTTATTGCCGGCAGCTCAGATTGCCAGTAAGCTTGGTTGGCTGACATTGCTTCTCGGCTTGTTTTTCCTGTATGCTACACCGCTTTTACTTTATATCGGAATCGGAATGCTGGTTATTATTGCGCTGTTTCAGCTTGTTACATTACCGCTTGAGTTGAATGCAAGTTCACGTGCATTGGTACAGCTACAGCAGGGGAGTTATGTGATGGAAGATGAAGTGAGTGATTGTCGCTCAATGCTTCGTGCCGCTGCCTTTACTTATGTAGCAGCGTTATTGTCTACAATCGTACAGATTATCAGAATCGTTTTAATTGCGCAGCGCAGAGATGATTAATGTGTGAGAGTATCAATTAAATAATGATGCTGTTTAAGCAGTGGCTGAAGGAAAAGGCTGCTGCTTATTTTATTTGATTTATGATAGAACTTATAAAACTATTTTTATATATTACTTCGCATAATGTATCTTATGTAATATAAATGTGTGGTTGTATTTAGGTCTGCTGCTTGAAATAAATCCATTTGAATAATCACATTTAAGAGTTGCTTTGACTTCTATAGAGATTCGCTCCTACGATAAATAATGAACTCATAGTAATTAGACTTTGTAACGATATGAATCAAGTGCTTTGTCATAATTAGTTTAGGCATTTTCGTTTGCTTTCCTCTGATTTTATCAAACCTGTCGTGTTTTATTAGCGTTATCGCTAAGCTGTCTTTCAATCATTTCCTTACGCTGTTCCAATTCATTCCGCTTGATATGCTGCGGCGGAAGCTGCTTAAGAATCGCTTCAAGCTTATCACGGCGTTGCTGCCAACAGCGCTCAAATAACGCGTCCTTAGGCATTACAGCACCGAATAATTGCTCCTGTTCGCTGTAGGAATCATGACAGCGACAGCTGAAACAAACGATTTCATAAAAGTGATCTTCTTCGACCAGCACCTCTTTTTCAATCGTAAAATGATTCTCACTGATCCAATGACGAAGCTTATCAACATGCAGATTTGCTTGAATGATAAACTTTCGATTTGCTTGAAGCTGTGCGGGCTGTGAGGATAGAATTGTCAGAATCGTTTCAACGCCCATACCTGCGATAATCACTGTAGATACATCACTCTCTAAATTTTCAATACCGTTACGTAAGTGCGCTGTAATACGCTCTGTAAGACCTGCCGCTTGTATCGCTTCCTTCGCTCTTGCTAAAGGCTGTTCTCTTAAATCACAGGCATATACATGAGGACAAATTTCGTTTTCAATCAATGCGATGGATAGCTGTGCGTGATCACAGCCGATATCAGCCGCAATACTTCCCTTTTCAACCATCTCATAAAGCGCCAAAAGGCGCTTACTCAGCGCCATTACGGTTTATCGACAAAATCCTTTAATCGCTTGGATCTTGTCGGATGCTTTAATTTTCTTAATGCTTTTGCCTCAATTTGACGAATACGCTCTCTTGTGACATTGAATTCCTTACCGACCTCTTCTAAGGTGCGGGTACGACCGTCATACAAGCCGAAGCGCAGACGCAATACCTTTTCCTCACGCTCTGTCAAGCCCTGAAGTACATTGTTGATTTCATCCTTCAGCAGCTGATTATTCGCATATTCATCAGGAGATAATGCTTCCTTGTCCTCAATGAAATCTCCGAGATGGGAATCATCTTCCTCACCAATCGGTGTTTCTAAGGATACCGGTTCTAATGCGATTTTTTGAATTTCACGAACCTTTTCAGGAGAGATATTCTCCATGCGTTCCGCAATTTCCTCAGCAGAAGGATCACGTCCTAAATCCTGTACCAACTGACGCTGAATACGAGTAAGCTTATTGATCGTTTCCACCATATGTACGGGAATACGAATCGTACGAGCCTGATCGGCAATCGCACGAGTGATTGCCTGTCTGATCCACCATGTGGCATAGGTGGAAAATTTAAAGCCCTTTGTATAATCAAACTTCTCTACTGCCTTTACAAGTCCCATATTCCCCTCTTGAATTAAATCCAAGAACAGCATGCCACGACCTACATATTTTTTAGCGATAGAAACCACCAAACGCAGATTGGCGGCAATCAATTTGCGCTTTGCTTCCTCATCACCCTCTTGAATACGACGGGCGATCTCAGGCTCATCTTTCGGGTCTAGCAAGTCTACTCTGCCGATTTCCTTCAGATACATTTTAACCGGGTCATTAATTTTGGTATGAGCGGAATTCGCAAAGGACTGCTCCAAAGATTCGATGTCACTGGCTAAGGTATCAAGACCGTCCAAATCATCGATATGATCCAAATCGTCTGTACCGTCGACATAGCTCAAGTCATCATCCTGTGTCAAAGCATCGTCATCATTCAGATCGATATTGTCATCATCCTCATCATTTTTGATCGTGATACCGTTCGCCCCAAACCATGCGACTAAATCATCAAATTCTTTATCATCCAAATCCAAATGCTCACAGGCATCCATAACATCACTTTGATATAATACATGATGAATATGATAAGATTCCGCCAATTCCTCTTTTATCTCATCAAGTGTCTTATACTCCTGCATAAGAGCCTCCTTTTTACTTCTGCTTACCTGCTTCATGTATCTTGCTCCTCCCTTTCTGAAAATAACTCATTGCGCTCGCGAATCAAGGCATTACGCTCATCGGCGATTTTTGCCTTTTGTATCGGATCGTTTACTGCTGCAGCCTCCTGAATCAAGGATGCAATTTTATCATCTAATATACATGCCTTCATTTTAATAAAGGCTTCATTCATTGCGCTCATATTGACTTCCTCACAAGCCAATTCCCAATCTGCGATCGACAACAACAGATTGCGTACCGATTCCTCTTTGATTTCATTCAATAGATCGGCTACCTCAATCGTTTTATGATTGCGATAATGATTAATCATATACATTGCCAAGGTATTACTGTCATCATCTTTGATGAAGCCAAGCTTATCCTTAAAATAATTGCTGGCACTTCGCGCATGAAGCATCTGCGATAATATCTCATAGGCAGCTGCCATAACCCCGGATTTCGGATAAGTCAAATAGGTACGCTTTTGATACTCCTGCTTTTTTTGAGACTTTATCGGTTTTTGTTCCTGAACACTCATATCAAAGCCGGTAAGCTCTCTGAGACGTATATAATAATTGGCTTGCTCGAAATCATCTTTCAGCTGTCCGATTTCCTCCGCTAATTCCATCGCATAGCTCTTTTTCTGTGAATAATTGTTTAAATCATATTTCGTAAGTAAATAATCAAATAAGAAATCTACCCAAGAAATCGTCTTATGTAATGTTTTTTGAAGCTCCTCTTTCCCATAAGCGTCAATAATTTCATCAGGATCCAAGCCTGTTTTATTATCAATGATCGTAAAGGCAAGCTTGCCCTTTGCCGCCTTTCCGAACTTATAGGTGGCATTTTTCCCGGCTGTATCGCCGTCATAACAGACGATGATATCAACACCGAGCTTTGCCAAAAGGTGAATTTGTTCATTGGTACAGGCAGTACCCAAGGTAGCCAGCGCATGCAGGATATTGACCTTTGCCAGTGAGATTACATCCATTGCGCCCTCAACCAAGTAAACGCATTTGGCCTTTCGTGCTTCTGTTTTTGCCCGATGATAGTTATATATCAATTCCCCTTTATGATAAATCAAGGTTTCCTGTGTATTGATATATTTTGCTTCCTCACTGTCCGCCAAACGTCGGGCGGAAAAACCGACCGGATTACCGCTTTCATCATGAATCGGAATCATTAAGCGATTCGCAAATACATCGGTAATTCCCTGAGAGCTCATACGTACCACTCCGGCTCCCAAAAGGCTTTCATCCTCATGCTTTTTCGCATTCAGAAAACGATAAAGCGCATCCTGATTCGGATTATAGCCCAATTCAAAATGGTCAATCAGCGTATCATCGATGCTGCGCTGTGCCAAATAATTCTTAACACTTTGTGCGTCGGGGGTATGCAGTTGATAGTGCGTATACTCAATCGTATCAGCACATGCTCGATACAGTCTGCTCTTTTGCGGATCCACCTGCTTCTGCGGCAGTTCAAGCGCTTTTTCCATCGGTATTCCGACGATTTCAGCGACCTTATACACTGCTTCAATAAAAGAGATTTGTTCATATCTTGATACAAAAGTAAATACATTTCCACCGGTTCCGCAGACAAAGCATTTAAATATTTGCTTATCCTCGGAAATCGACATTGACGGATCATGATCGTCATGAAACGGACAAACAGCAGTATAATTTCTGCCCTTTCGACTTAAGGGAATATAGTGAGAAATTACCTCAACGATATTTGCTTTTGCCCGAATTTCATTGATTTCCTGTTCGCTCAGACGGCCCAAAGTATCACCCCTGTTATAGTTTTAGTCGATTTTCGATATATGATACTAAATCTGTAATTTTTACTCGCTCCTGCTTCATCGTATCACGCTCACGTACCGTAACGCAGCCGTCATTTTCCGTTTCAAAGTCAACGGTAACGCAGAACGGCGTACCGATAGCATCCTGACGGCGATAACGCTTGCCGATGCTTCCCGCTTCATCATATTCGCAGTTGCCGACAACCGACAGCTTAGTGAAAATATCCATTGCGCTTTCCTGCAGCTTTTTGGATAAAGGCATGATACATGCCTTTACCGGTGCTAAATACGGATGCAGGTGCATCACGATACGGGTATCGTTTTCCAACTGCTCCTCTTCATAGGCATCACACAGGAAGGCAAGCATTAAGCGCTCGACACCGACTGCCGGTTCAATACAATACGGCAGGAATTTTTCTCCGCTTTCCTGATCGAAATATTCTAAATTCTGTTTTGAAGTCGTTTGATGGCATGTCAAATCGTAATCGGTACGATCGGCAATGCCCCACAGCTCGCCCCATCCGAAGGAGAATTCGTATTCAATATCACTGGTGCCCTTTGAATAATGGGACAGCTCCTCTTGCGAGTGCTCACGAATACGCAAATGCTCTTTTTGAATCCCAAGATTCAACAGAAACTGCATACAGAAGTCTTTATAATATTCATACCACTTCAAATCCTCACCGGGCTTAGTGAAGAATTCAAGCTCCATCTGTTCAAATTCACGAGTACGGAAGATGAAATTTCCCGGTGTGATTTCATTACGGAAGCTTTTTCCGATCTGTCCGATACCGAACGGCAGCTTACGGCGTGTCGTTCGCTGAACATTCTTAAAATTGACAAACATTCCCTGTGCTGTTTCAGGACGCAGATAAATGGTATTTTTCGCATCCTCCAGCACACCCTGAAAAGTTTTGAACATCAGATTAAACTGTCTGATATCGGTAAAATCATGAGCACCGCAATCAGGACATGCGATATGATGCTCCTTGATATAATCCATCATCTGTTCATTGGTCCAGCCGCCGGGATTTACCTGACCCGCAGAATCATCCTCAATCAGCTTATCAGCACGATGACGTGTATGGCACTGCTTACAATCCATCAAAGGATCGCTGAAGCCGCCGACATGACCGCTGGCAACCCACACCTGCGGATTCATCAAAATTGCGGATTGAATACCGACATTCTGTGGACTCTCCTGAATAAACTTTCGCCACCAAGCCTTTTTGATATTTTCCTTCAGCTCTACGCCTAACGGACCGAAATCCCATGTATTTGATAAGCCTCCGTAAATTTCACTGCCTTGATACACAAAGCCGGAGTTTTTTACATGAGCAACTACTGCTTCAAATTTTGTTTCCTGCATATCTGCTTACATACCCCTTTCAAAAAAAATCTCACCAATCGGTGAAGCTCATCTTCTTTTTTTAACTCTATCAATATCATCTATTTTTAGATATAATAATACACTATAATATATACACTTTTTAAGGCGCAATGTCAATGCTAAAATTGATTTTTTTCACTTAAAAAGCATAAAAACCGCTGCTTCATTATGATAAAAATACTGAAACAGCGAACTGCATTTTGCTATATTATAAAATATTAACTTTTTATGAACAGATTGATATAATTATAAAAGAAAATTATCGAAGGAATTATCTGTGTGTAGAAAATGACATTTTCATTTAAATCGATGTCACTATACAGCTTTAACAGACAGTATTATTCGTCTGAGAGCTTTATAAAACATTTATATCTTTATGATTCCTTTTTTCAACCGTTTATTCCATTCCTATTCCTCACCCATTGCTGCTATATGCTTCAAAAAGCGGATACTGCGAATCGATATACCGCTGTATTCGGCAAAGAAGCGATAAACCATTAAGAAATGCTCATAACTCCATGCTTGAATATTCTCCAATAACTCGATATGCACAAGCTGTGCTTTACATAAGATGCGAAATGATTTTAATTCCTCTTTCTCATAAAGTTTATCATTAGAATGATAACAGCCTTGACAGACAAAACCGCCTTGTGAAAGCGATATCGCACAGAGCTGATTCATTTTGCCGCAGCTCGCACATCCGTCAACGAACGGTTCAATTCCCAATTCTCTGTTCATATGAGCAAAAAATAATGCGGCAATCAAATAAGGCTGACTGCTTTGCTCCAGCTCCTTTAAAATATTCAGAAAAAACTCACTGCTTCCCTCCCATAATTCGATTTTTTCCATACATTCACACAGCACTGCCGCAATCGTCTGCTTCTCTAAATCCGCTCTCAGTCTGCGAAAGCTTTCCAATGTGTCGGCCGTCTTTAATGAGTGCATCGTACGTTGTTCATTATAGTCAATGAAAAAACGGGCATATTGAAACGGCTGAACACTGCCGATATTCTTGCTTGACATTTTGCGAATGCCTCTTGCGCTGAGTGAATATCTGCAGTCATCATCTCCCAATATCTTTACGATGGCATCATATTCGCGATAATCGGAAATTGAGAGAACAATGCCGTTGATCGTCTTATTCATTATCGCCGTAGCCAAGCAGTGTCAGCTTACTGCTGCGATTGCGCCAATTGCTTTCCACTCTTACAAACAGCTCCAATGTGACATTTTTTTGAAAGCGCCGTTTTAATTCTTTTTGTGCCGCCATACGGATCGAGCGAATCATGCTTGCCTGCTTGCCGATCAAAATCCCCTTTTGCGAGCTTCGCTCTACCACGATCATTGCTTGAATAAACAGCTGCTTTTCATTTTCCTCCACATGCTCTAAAACAACCGCAACGGAATGTGGTACTTCCTCCTCAGTTTTATACAGCACCTTTTCTCTGATAATTTCACTGATTTGAAAATAAGCGTCATGATCGCTTTTCATGTCCTCGGGAAAATACTGTATGCCCTCTTGCAGATAGCTTTTACATAGATTAAGCAATTCCTGTATATTGTCTTTTTCCAGTGCAGAGATCGGAATGATTTCGGCAAAGGAATAACGATTCTGCCATTCCTTTAATACCTTAAGCAGCTGTTCCTTGCTCAACAGATCGATTTTATTTACGATCAAAAAGGCCGGTACTTCACTGTTCGCAATTCGCGACAGTAAAAACTCATCACCACTTCCGAATGCCTGTGCGGCATCAACGATCACAAGATTGATATCCGACTCGGTGATTGCCTGATACGCATTGCGATTCAAATGCTTTCCCAAACGATGGTGCGGCTTATGAATGCCCGGTGTATCAATGAAAACAAGCTGCGCATCCGGTAAATTCAAAATACCCATAATATTATCACGCGTTGTCTGCGGCTTTGGTGATGTGATTGCCAGCTTTTCGTTTAACAGCGCATTCAGCAATGTACTTTTTCCCGCATTCGGTCGACCGATAATTGATATGAAACCCGATTTAAACATGAAATAAATCCTCCTTGTCAAACGCATACGGCATAAGCTCCTTCAGCGTATATACCGCTTCCTCATAATGATTTGCCAAATAGATCGGCGTATCGCTCTCCATCAGTTCACTGATTACCTGACGGCATGCACCGCAAGGAAAGGAAAGACGTTCTGCCTCGCTCACAATCGCAAGGGCCGCGATATCCTTGCTTCGCTGACCGTCGCTGTATGCGCTGAACAGTGCATTGCGCTCTGCACAACTCGTTAAGCCATAGGAGGCATTTTCAATATTGGCACCCAAATAACACGTACCGTCATGACAAATCACACAGGCACCGACACGAAAGCTCGAATACGGTGCATAGGCATTTTCTAAGGCTTGCCATGCCTGAGCCATCAACTTTGTTTTCAAAATAACTTCCCTCCGATCACCACAATACCGACGATTGCCGCAAGCATGCTGATCAACAGCACTGCCGCAGCCGCATAATCCTTGATTTTTTTTGCTTCTGCATGATAATCGGGATACAGCTTATCACACAGTGCTTCAATTGTACTGTTAATGAATTCCGCTGCTAAAACAAGCAGAATCATAGCCATTACAAGTAACCATTCATACAGCTTCAGTGATAACGTAAGACATGCTGTTATTACGATCAAGCCAATCAAGCCTTGAAGCTGAATGCTTTTATCATGACATAAGCCATGAAACAGCCCTTCAAATGAATATTTGAATTTAGCTGCACTTCTTTTTAGGAACGATTTCATCAATTATCACATCCTGTATCCGGAACATCACTTTTTCATCCTCATCATTCATATGATCATACCCCAACAGATGAAGCAGACCGTGCGTAAATAAAAAACATACCTCACGCCGTATACCGTGCCCATAGCTTTCTGCCTGTTCCCTTACCGCATCAATACTGATAAAGATATCACCGAGTTCATTGTCCCCTTCAGGCATTTCATAATCATTTTCACTATCCATCAACGCAAAGCTGATGACATCGGTAGGACGATCGATATTGCGATAGCTGCGATTGATTTCATGAATTTCCTTCGCATCGGTAAAAATCAGTGATACGCTGTATTCCTTTGTGATGTCTAAGGTCTTTTCACATTGCTTCATTACGCGAATAAAGTCCTGTTCGTATTTCATCCATTGTTCTTCCTGCGTATGATTTATGATTAATAGCTCCATAGTTTTCTCCTGTTTTTATATTTTTTATGTATCAGTTTATCATATCTTTATTTTATCATAGATCGATCACTTTGCCCACTGCCGAAACAACGCTTTTTTCCTTCATAGGATGCTTCTTTACGGAAAAAATAATCATAAAGTATCAATTTTATAAAATTACGATGAAATTTAATATACAGCTTCGATATTTTCTGATAAAATAAAGATGTTTCTTTTAGGAGGACATAACATGTTTTTAACTGCAACAGCAACAACTGCGGAGCTGGCAATACGCTGGGACTTTATTATCGGCGGATTGGCACTCTTTCTATTCGGTATTCAGTTTATGGGCGATGGCTTAAAAAGCATTGCCGGAAGTAAGCTGCGTGATTACATCGATCGCTATACGAGCAAACCGTGGAAGGGCATTTTAGTCGGTGCGGTGATTACGGTATTTATCCAATCATCATCCGCAACCAGTGCGATAGCGATCAGCTTTGTGCGAGCCGGCTTAATGACGTTGGAACAATCGGTTGGCATTATTATCGGAGCGAATATCGGTACGACGGTAACATCGTTTCTGATCGGCTTAAAGGTTGAGGAGCTTGCCCTGTACTTTGTTTTCCTCGGTGTGCTCGTATTTTTATTTGCGAAGCGCAAAAAAGCAACGTACGCAGGACAGATTTTATTGGGATTTGGAATGCTGTTTTTCGGTCTGCGTTTAATGGGTGATGAATTATCGACACTCGGTCAGACGGAAGCATTTGCATCCTTAGCGACCACGATGGCCAATCAGCCGATTATCGGTATGTTTACCGGTACGGTAATGACGGCCGTAGTACAGTCATCCAGCGCTATGATCGGTATCGTGCAGAAAATCTATGATGCAGGCGCGTTAAGCTTGACCGCTGCCCTGCCGCTTGTGTTCGGTTCCAATATTGGTACTACGATTACCGCGGTAATTGCCAGTATCGGCGGAAGCATTTCGGCAAGACGTTCTGCCGCAATCAATGTCATATTCAATGTATTGGGTACGATATTGTTTATGCTACTGCTCGGACCGTATTCACAATTCATCGAATATTTGGCAACGGAATACAATATCTCTCCGATGATGCAGATTGCGATAGCGACGATTATACGTGCACTTGTCGTATCGCTTCTTACCTATCCGTTCATCAAATCACTGGTGAAATTCGTTAAGCGAATTCTGCCCGGTGAAGAAGAAAAAATCGATGTTGATATTGAAGCGCTCGATCCTAAGCTGGCGGAATCTTTACCGTCCGGTGCCTTGGGCGTATCCAAACAGGTTACCTTTAAAATGGGTGAGCTTGCCGCCGATTGTATTGAAGCGAGCCGCGAATATTTTATGAAGCAGTCCGGTAAATATCGTGATGTGTCGCGTCAATATGAGGATGCGATCAATTCATTAGATTCCAAAATCACCGGCTATTTGATGCAGATTGCCCATGAACAGCTGAGTGATACGGATACTGATGATTTTATTGCTACGCTGCAGGTTATTAAAAACATTGAGCGTGTCGGCGACTTAACGATGAATTTGAATGAATTCTATGAGTTGGCTTATGATGATAAAGGATTATTCTCTAAGCATGCGATCAGTGATGTCAATGAAATGTATGAAACCGTGTTGGAGATGAACAAGCTAGCCCTATCCTACTTTATGGAGCACAGCGAGGCTGACCTAAAGGAATTATTGGATAAGGAAAACTATCTTGACCTTGTTGAGGAAAAAGCTCGTCAGCGCCACTTTAAACGCATGGCAGCAAATGAATGTACCTCTTCGGTCGCAGCCGGTGTCTATGTGGATATCTTAGGTACTTTAGAGCGTATCGGAGACCATATATTCAATATCGTCAAAGAGGTCGACAGTGATACGCATTTATATGAACAAGAAATCACACAAAAAATAATGGAACAGGGCTTGTAAAATTCCCTGCTCCTTTTTTTATTCGATTTCATACGGCCATGAAAGAATGCCGCCGAAATCATATACATTTTCATATCCTGATTCAATTAAATAATGCGCAGCCTGAGCACTTCGATTACCACTTCGACAATATACCAAAATCGTTTTGTCTTTCTCTGCTACCTCGGATATCTTTTCGATTTGGTCCAGCGGCAAAAGCTCAGCATTCGGAATATGTCCCTGTGCATATTCTTCTTGCGTTCGAACATCGAGTACGATCACTGAGGAATCCTGCATCATCTCCTTTGCCTTTTGTGCATCGATTCGTTGATATTCTGCTTGTTTTGCCGTATCTGTACCGGTACATGCGCTTAACAAACAGCACATTGCCAACAGCTTCATTAGTTTGCCCTTCATATTATTATCACCTTTTTCCTATTATATCATAATTACAGAGTTATTATATAGGATTATTCCGTGATTTCAACTGCTTTGCCTCTCTGTTTTTTTAACCGGCTTCATTTTCGTTCATTTTCTACTTGAAATCCGTTATTATTTAAAGTATAATAAACACGCAATCAAAAAACGGCGTGTTCGGCAAGCGGTTAAGCCACAGCCCTCTCAAGGCTGCATCACGGGTTCGAGTCCCGTACACGCTACCATTAAAAGATAACTCTCTGATCGAGAGTTTTTTTATCTATTTTTTATCAATTTCAATCATCTTCATTATTTCCTGAGTGTACTCTTCCTTCAATTCCGCCGGCTTGAGCAGCTTTGCTTTCGCGCCCAGTGACAACAGGAAGGACAGTGCCTCTTTTTTTCCCTCAAAGGTAGTTTCATAATGCACAGTCGTACGATCTATCCATGTAAAATGGGGTTCTAAGCCGATTTGTCGTTCTGCCATATAAAGAGCTGCTTCCTCATAGGCAAGAAATTCAACCTTTATCGCCTGTTGTTTCATCAATCCGACTTTTCCGATATGATCCTCGATATTAAAATGCTTATCACGATTAAAAGTACTGTCTGTTAAGGTACAGCTTTTCATTCGTTCATCACTGAATTTAAAGGTTCGATAATCCCTTGCGCTGAGCGAATAAGCAATACAGTAATAGGAATCCTTAAAATGAACCAAGCTGTAGGGATGAATGATATAGGATTTGGCCTCTGGCTCACTGATGGAGCGATATTCGATTTTCACACAGATATGCTTTTTGACGGCATTTCGGATCAGTTCAATATTTTTACGTAGCTGTGCGGAAATATTCGCATGATGATGATCCATATAAAAGCCGGTCTGTTTTGTATTCAGCTGTGTATTAGAAAGCATTCGATCGATGATTTGAATGATTGTATCAGCGTCAGAAAAATCATGATTTGAGCGGAGATATTCACTCAGTTCATGTAAGCTTTCCTTTTCTTCATCACTTAAGCCCAGGGCAGGAAGCAGCACGCTGTCCTGAAGTACATAGCCACCGTACTTTCCAAGCGACCATTCAATACGATAGCCGGCTGCCTCCAGCTCCTTTCGGTATTCGGGAATATTGCGCATATTTACCTTTAATTCCTCTGCGATCTCCTGTTTATTCATAGAACCTCTGCTGTTGAGCATCTGCAGCATGCGAATACACATCGCGGTTCGATTCATAAAAGCTCCTCCTCACTCAGCCAAGCAAAATCGGATAATTCATGTCAAGCGGCGCAAAGCGTGATGGATACGGCCCGAAATATTCCTGTGCTGCCGCAGCCTTAGGAACGATACCCATAAACGCTAACGGAAACACCATTTCTCCGATGCCGCGATCTAAAGCAAAGCCTAAGGCCTCAGAGGTTTGTACAGCTCCCTCCTCAATCAGCATCATCACCATTTCCTCGTTACGGGTGAATACCGCATGAAGCAGCAGCGGATAACCGTTATAAATCCAGTTTGGATCGGCACCTCTGTGAATCAGCTTACGTGCATTCGCTACATTTTCATCCCAAACTGCATTCAATAACAGCTTTGCCAGCTTCCCTTCTTTTTCCAGATTGTGCTTTAAAAATTTAAAAGTCATATAGTTCAACCGCGGTAAATCCTTTCTTGATTTACCTTTCCTTTCCGTTGACTATACGATATCATATATTATAACATTATTTATGTAAGTCTAAAACAACTTGTAAAAAAAACAGCTTGAATAAGCTGTTATGTCAGTCCTCGGTTTCTGTAATCACACCGTTTTTATTAGAGGGACTTCCGTCGGGATTTGTGGATTTCCCTTCATCCTTGACACCCGGATGATCACTTCCCGGTGCAGTTACACCTTCCGTATTCGGCGCCGCCGGTGCATTGGTAGAATAAGTGCCGAATATCTCGATGAAATCCTGTATCGTATCACCGTTTTCATATACAAGCAAATAGTCACCGTTGACAGAAGCCTTATAATTACGCTCCTTGCCGTCAATATTGACTTTTACATTACCGGTATTCTTAGCGGAATCAAGCAATGCCTTCATGCTTTCATCATTGGATTTTAAGCGATAAAGATACATCGGACTGCCTTTATAGGAAAAGCGTTTTCCTTCATGGGCGGCAAAATCCATTTGATCGATGTCTGCCATATCGCTGAGCTCCATGCCTTTTTCTTTTAAATAAGAAACCATGTTGTTCATTGTTTCAGTGGCTTTTTCACCTGCATTGTTTTGCGGCTTATTTGTATCTGTCGCATTTGCGTTGTTGTTTGTGCTGTCATCTTTTTTATCGCTGCCGCAGCCGCTCATCATAGCAAGCAGCAAGACTAAAGAAAGCGATGCAGCCTTTTTCCATACCTTCATTGGTATTCCTCCTTTGTTCTATTCGTAGTATGTACAAAAAAAAGGGTTCTATACTTGAATTATGGAGAAAGCATCAAAAAAGACGATGGGCTTCACCGTCATTTTTTGTTTCATAATGTTGAAGTAAGCTAAGCTTCGGCAAGTGTTTTTGAATCCTGCTTCAGCATGGAACCCAGTGTTTTATGCTGATACCGCAAAAACCATGAACAAAGCACGATTCCCTTGAATATCGAGCTTATCGTTATCGACCACCATATTCCGTTCAGACCTAAGAACTCGCTTAAACAGATCGCTAAAGGAATTCGAGCAGCGGTCAAGGTAATCGATACGATGCTGGGCGGAAGAGTTTTGCCCAAGCCGCAGAAGGCGCCCTCGGTCGTAATTTCAATGCACATAAATAATTGGGAAACACCGAGAATGCGCAGATAGTCAACACCGAGCGGTAACACATCGCTTTCTTGAATAAAGATACGAAAGATCAGCTCAGGTGCAAAAATCAACAGCGCACTGCAGAACAGTCCCCATACTAACATCAATATCATCGATAATCGATAGCCCTTTTTGATTCGCTCGCCGTTACGAGCACCGAAATTCTGTGCCACAAAGCTGTTTAAGGCCAACGCATAGCCCTCTGATGTCATCCACGAAATGGATTCGATCTGACTCCCTACCTTCTGAACCGCGACCGCACCGTCTCCCCAACCGGCAATCAAACGCGCAATCACCATGGAAATTGAAGAAAAAATCATGCTTTGGACCGCAGACGGCAAGCCGATCATAAATATCTCCTTCGTATGCTTTTTTGAGGGCCGCTGAAGGAATTTCAGATGATGAAACAGCACGTCATCCTTATGTACGACAATATAAAAAGACAGCGTTACAACAGCCTGCGCAATCACTGTCGCAAGCGCCGCTCCCGTAACACCTAAAGCCGGAATGCCCAATCCGCCGAAAATGAGTAACGGGTCTAATACGATATTGATGAGCAGTCCGATTGTCGTAACAACAAATGAGGTTTTACTGTTTCCCATTGCGGTCAGCGTACCGGTATAAATCTGATTGAGAAAGTTAAAGATGACAAGTCCGCCGGTAATCAACAAATAAGCCTGTGCATCTAAGATAACTGCTTCCGTGTTTAATTGAAAAAAGCCTATCATCGCTTTTGCGAACAATAATGAGATAAGACCGAAGCACAACGCGAACAGCGCAGCCAACTGAAAAGACGAATTCGCATAAGCACGCGCATCCTCGATTTTGGAAGCACCGAGTGCCTGTGCTACTTTGATTTGACCGCCCATTTTAGCCAGGGTAGCTAAGCCGTTAGACAGCCACATAAACATTCCGGCAGCCCCTACTGAGGCAACCGCACCGCTTCCCAAGCGACCGATCCATATCATATCGGTTAAATTATATGCCATTTGAATTAAGCTTGTTGCCATGATCGGCAGTGCCAGTGCACTCAATGCAGGCAAAATCGCTCCTTCCAATAAATTTAAAGATTTTCTCATACTTCACCTCGTTGTAAAATTGTACGCTAAAATATTATAAAAGTAAAGGTGTAATACTCCTCATTTCGATATAAGTGCTTTTATGTATGATCGATAGTGTACTTATGCATCAGAATCCAAAAAGGAATGATATTAAAAAGTTATATCTCCCATCGTCATCTGACAACACAAAACCAACGCATTGATTTCCTTAGGTTATGATTGAAAGAAAGATTATATTATTTTTCACTTTGATTTGCTTGATAACGCAATTAACTGCGGCCAAAGACTTGAAAAATAACCCTAAAGTGCCTATAATAAAATTCATTATGAAGGGATATGATTGTATGAGAACAAGAGGGCTGAAATTACGCTCCTATGAGATGAATATGTGTGAAGGGCCGCTGTTTAATAAAATTATTCTGTTTGCGATTCCGCTTGTGCTGTCCGGTATCCTGCAGCTGTTATTCAACGCTGCCGATATCGTTGTCATCGGACGCTTCAGCGGTGAGCATTCGCTTGCGGCCGTAGGCTCTACAAGCTCCTTGATTAATCTGTTGATCAATTTATTTATCGGTGTATCAGTCGGTGCAAACGTTTTGGTAGGACGCTACTACGGTGCACAAGATTATGACAACATTGAAAAAAGCGTACATACAGCGATGACAGCCGCATTTGTTTCCGGTGTTCTTATGATTTTCGTCGGCTTATTTGCCGCAAGACCGCTGTTGGAAATGATGAGTACACCTGATAATGTCATTGATTTATCGGTTCTGTATATGCAGATTTATTTTGTCGGTATGCCGGCCTTGATGATCTATAATTTCGGTGCGGCAATCTTGCGCTCCATCGGTGATACGAAGCGTCCGCTTTATTTTTTAACGATTTCGGGAATTGTCAATGTGATCTTTAATTTGATTTTAGTGATCGTTTTTGATATGGGAGTAGCCGGAGTTGCGATCGCGACGATTTTGTCGGAATCTATTTCTGCCTTCTTTATTATTTTAAGTCTGCACCAAAATGAAGGTGCTTTGCATCTGGATTTAAAAAAGCTGCATATCGATAAGGAAAAGCTGATGCTGATGCTGAAAATCGGACTGCCTGCAGGACTTCAGGGAACGATTTTCTCTATCTCAAATGTACTGATTCAATCCTCGATCAATTCCTTCGGCGCAATCGTTATGGCAGGAAATACCGCTGCCAGTAATCTTGAGGGCTTTGTCTATACGGCGATGAATGCAATCTATCAAACGGCCTTGAGCTTCACCTCACAAAATGTCGGAGCGAAAAAACGAGAGCGCATTGACAAGATTCTGCTGCAGTGCTTGTTTATCGTATCAATCATCGGACTTGTGCTGGGAGTCGGTACTTACCTATTGGGTCATCCGCTGTTATCTCTCTATACGACAAGTGAAAAGGTCATAGAATTCGGCCTTGTCCGCTTAAGTATTATCAGCACGATGTATTTATTATGCGGTATCATGGATGTCTTTGTCGGCAGCTTGCGCGGGCTCGGCTATTCGATAACGCCGATGCTCGTTTCATTAAGCGGTGCCTGTCTGTTTCGTATATTTTGGATATTTACTATCTTTCAAATGTATCATACGACGTTTTCGCTCTATATCTCCTATCCGATCTCATGGATTTTAACCGCTTGTATTCATGCGATGTGTTATCTGTGGATAAGGAAAAAAGGTTATGGAAAGCTGATGAACGCATAGAAAAAGCTTATGATTTGATAATCAATCACAAGCTTTTTTTCATTAACGATTTCGATAAAGCTGTAATCCTCGCTTCAAGCGCTCAATGCCGTCAAGCAGCGTAGGTGTTGGACATGCGATATTCATACGCAAAAACTGCTTGCCGTTGCCTCTAAACTGTGCACCATCGGATAAAATCAAGCCGGTATGCTTACGCAAAAAAGCACACAGCTCCCTTGTATCCGCACATAGTCCTGAACAATCTAACCAAAGTAAATAGGTCGCCTCTTGTGCCACGACAACAATATCTGTTTCCTCACGCAGTGCTTCTGTCACTTGTTTCCGATTTTGACTGATATATTCCCTTACCGCATTCAGCCAAGGCGCTCCATGACGAAATGCCGCGATCGCTGCCGGCAACGCAAATACATTAGGCTCAGCCACCTCATCATCATTAAGTGCTTGTGCTAATCTGTCTCGTAAATACGGATTGGGAACGATCGCTGCCGCTGAATGAATTCCGGCAATATTGAAGCTTTTTGTCGGTGCGACACATGTAATACTGATATCGGCACTTTGTTTAGAAACACTCGCAAACGGGATATATTCACAGCCTGTTTCCGTCAAATCACAGTGAATTTCATCGGAAATCACTATCACATGATGCTTTTCACAAAGCGCTGCGATTCGCTCCAGCTCATCTCGCTTCCATATTCTGCCGATCGGATTATGTGGATTACATAAAATCAGCATCGTTGTACGTGCATCAGCGAGCTGCTTTTCCAAGCCTTCAAAATCAATTTGATATTGGTGATTCTCATAAATCAGTTCATTTTCAACGACAAAACGACCGTTATTTTCAATCGAATGAAAGAAAATATGATAAACGGGAGTCATTGTGATTATGCGATCACCGCTTGTCGTAAGCTTGCGTATCGCACTTGAAATAATCGGAATGACACCGTTACTGAATAACAGCCAATCCTTTTGCGTTATCCAATGATGTCTGTCACTCCACCAGTCACAAATGCTTTCCGCCCATTCCTCATCACTGTCGCTGTAGCCGAAAATTCCGTGTTCCACTCTGTTTTTCAGTGTCTCGATAATCGCATCACAACAGCGAAAATCCATATCAGCCACCCACATGGGCAGCTCCCCTTCCTTTACATGCCATTTCATTGAATTACTGTTTTTACGATCAATGACTAAATCAAGCTGTTGTTTTATCATATTCGTCCTCCGTTATAATCTTTATTTGTTCGCTGTTGATATTAACATCATCCAATATCAGCTCATTGATCCTTGCGGCCTGTATATAAGCACTGCTTGGATTCTTAACACTTTCAACAGAACCGTCAATGATCGCATTCACATCGGAATATTCAAATGCCAAGGTCGTATCAATCAAGCGACAATGAATCAGCTTGACATTTTTCATATAGCACAGTCCCTGAAGGCTTTGAATCGTACAATTTTCAAATGTGATATTCTCACTGTTCCATCCTAGATATTCTCCATAGATTTCCGAATCACTGACAGTCACATTTTTACAGTTCCAAAATGCATCCTTGGATAACAAACGAGCATTTTTAATCGTTAGATTTCGAGCGCCGTCAAATGCGTAGTTTCCGTTTAAGGTAAAGTGTTCAGCTGTGATATTTTCACTGTTCATCCCAAAATAATCACCGTTGGCACTCACATGCTTTAAAATGATATCCTGACAGTTCCACAGCGTTTCCTGTGCATAAAGCAGCTCGCAATTCACCAATTCGATTTGTTGACTGCGGCGGAAGGTTTTCGGTGCCTGTATCGTTGAATTCTCAATCTTGATATTGCTTGTGTACCAAATACCGGATCGTGCTTCTTCAAATAAGGAACAGCTGTTCATAACGATATCCTTGCTGTACCAAAGCGGATATTTCCATTGAAATAAGCAATGAGACAGTTGTATATGGTTGCTTTCCTTTAACGGTGATTCCCCGTCATGAAAGCGGCAATAGGAAAGCTTCAGATTCTGTGCCTGAAACAATGCACGCTCTCCCTCATAGCTTTGTTGAATTTCATGTATCAAGTCAATTCCTCCTCGTGTTTATATATCTTTGCAGCTTTTGACAGTTCAATTTTAACACTTGGAGTGTACTCAAAGTCAAGCGTTTATTCTTACACTAAATTAGATTTTTGTATCAAATGATTTGATGCACACTTCCCTTTTCCATCCGATATAGTGTATTATATAGGAAAAAATATATAGGGAGTATGATTATGAATATGAAGGCATTATTAAGGCAACGGAAAGTACAGTGCGGTATCATCGGAGTTTTTCTTATCTTAATCATCATTATCTTTTTAGCGGCAACACAGATGAATAAGGTCAAGATTGATTTTAAATTGAATGACAATGTGATTGAGTACGGTACAGATGAAGCTTGCATTGACTGGAAAAAAAGGACTGTCACAAACGGCAGTAAAATCACTGTCAAAGAGCTTGATACTAAAAAAGTCGGACTGATTGATATTGTACTTACGGTTTGTTTAGATGACACTTGCCAAGAATTTATCGAACAAGCAGAAATCAAGGATACGAAAAATCCTGAAATTAAATTAAAGAAAGAAACAGTTGAATTCACTGAGGGTGATAAATTTGACCCCGCAAGTAATATTGAATCAGTAAAAGACCCGATCGACGGTGATATCAGGAAAAGCAATGACAATAATATCACGAAGAATGGTTACATAATCACAAGCGATGTGAAAACTGATAAAGCAGGCAAATATACAGTTAAGATTATCGCTTATGATGTGAATGGCAATAAAGCGGAACGCTCTTACAAAGTTACTGTAAAAGAAAAGCCGAAAAAGCCCGACACAGCGATCAATCCCCCAACCAGATACAACCAAGGTAATGCGGGAGAAAATCAGTCCGATAACGGTAAAGGTAACAGCGCAAGCGGTGGAAATACATCACAAGAAAAGCCACATTATCGTACTGACATATCAAATACTTATTTTTCTCAAATTAATGCTTGGAGAAAACAGAATGGTTTAGAGCCTTACCCGCATACCGCAGAAGCACAGGCCGAGGCGGACCGCAGAGCTATGGAATTAGTGAAAGAGTATAAACATGATGCAAGTTATGAATTTAGTGAAAATATCGGCCATGGCGGTGCAGGTTTTGATTTCTTTCAAGCATGGAAAGCGAGTCCAAATCATAACGGTTCTATGCTTGAACGCACAATGTTTACCGCTATGGCGGTTAGTGTAGTAGAATACAACGGTCATTGGTATGCAGTAACTTCATTTAGATGTAAAGATTATTATTAAATTCAAATTTTAAAGATAGCCATATGAGGTTATCTTTTTTCATACAATAAAAACACAAAAATCAAGACATAAAAAAGACAGGATAACACCTGCCCATGTAGATATGATCAAGCGCCCTATTCGTCCTCTTGAAACAGCTCCGTATCAAGATTATTGTTTGTTTCCGGCAGCTCAGGAAGCTCCTTTAAGCTTTCTAACTGAAAGGAATCCATAAATTCCGGTGTTACCTCATACAAAAACGGTCTCCCTGCCGCATCACTGCGACCGCATTCCTTAATTAAATTACGCGCCAAAAGCTTACGTACCATCATATCACAGCCAACCCCGCGGATTTCCTCAATTTCATTACGAGTAATCGGTTGTTTATACGCTATGATTGCCAAAGTCTCTAAAGCAGCCTGAGACAAGGTTGCCATCTTTACCGACGCAAACAGCTTTTCAGCGTATTCATGCACCGTCTGCTTAGATACAAACTTATAAAGTCCGCCGAAATGAACGATTTCAATTCCTCTCGTTTCATCCTCAAGATAATCCTTCATCAGTTCATCAAGCCATGCTTCAATCTTTGCTTCCTCATGTTCAAGCACTGTCGCAAGCTGTGCACTACTCAAGCCCTCATCACCGACCAAAAACAACAGTCCCTCTAAGACAGCTTTTATCTGTTCAGGCATACTCCACCTCTCCTTTAACGATCCAAATCATTTCATCCTCATCAATAATAAACGTAATCATTTTAAAGCGTATCATATCCAATATTGCCAAAAATGAAACGATTACCATATGTAAATCGGTACAATCACTGCACAGTGATGCAAAATCCATTTTACCGGTCCAGTGTTCAAGTCGCTTTACGATTTGCGCTTTTCGCTCATCAACACTCATTTCCTTAACCGTTACCTTTGTTTCATAAGGCTGTGCCAGTACCATTCGCCTTAAAACCTTGTGCATTGCCTTTACCAAATCATAAGGATTTCCTTTGAAGTCCTCCTCATGAGTGATATTGATCCATTGACTGCTTTCGGAGCTCATCGGCTTACTCATCAGCTTCTGACGCTCCTCATATTGTTGCTGAAACAAAGAAGAAACCTCTTTGAAGCGTTGATATTCCAACAAGCGCTTAACCAGCTTATCACGCTGATCCTCTTCATATTCTTCCTCAATTACCACCTTTTCACGCGGCAGCAGCTTTTTACTCTTATATTCAATCAAGCCGGCCAATTCAGCTAAATATTCACTGGCAACCTCTAGGTGCATAGCCTCCATTGTATTCAGATAAGCCAAATACTGATCGGTCAACATATCCATATTCAAATCAAAAAGGTCTAGTTTATTCTCTTTGATCAGATGAAGCATTAAATCCAGCGGACCTTCAAATTGGTCGATCGTTATTTCAAATGCCATGTTTTCACCAGCCTGTCTTGTGGCTTATTATATCAAAAATTGACAGTATGCGCAATCATTTCCATATGATTGTATAGAGCGACTCTATATCATCTGCTTTATTATAGAAAGCTGCGTATAACATAGCTCACAAGCAGCCGGATAAAAAAGATTCTCTCCCCTTACAGGAAAAGAACCTATGATATTACCGTAAGCTACTTCTCTTTCCGTAATCGAATCGGCGCACCGAGCAACAGCTTTTTACATTCTCGATAAGAAAACGGAATCAGCGGATATAAATACGGAAACTTAATAGACTTTGTAGAAAGCAATACGATGATATGAAACAATACACCGATACAAAACCCCGCCTGTCCATAAAACAGTGCCATCAATCCAATCAAGATACGAAACGCCTTATTTGCCAAGCTCAACTCATAATTGGGGGTCAATAAATTACCGATATTGCATAAAGCGATCATCAGTAAGATCTCATTTGTATAAACACCGAAGTTGACTGCGGTATCCCCTAAGACAAAGATAACGATAAAGCTCATGATACCGGAAAGTATAGTCGGAGTATGAATCAGACTTTGACGAATCCATTCTACAACGATATCGGCAAAAATCACTTGGAAGCCGAATTCCAATACCTTTACATTATCCTCAAGCGGAAAATTCAGCATAGTCGGATTCTTATCAATGATGACCGTAATCCACAGCGGTAACAGATAAATGGAAAATAAGATACCGATCAAGCGAATCACACGAGTAAAGGTCGCAATCAAGGTCGTTTGTGTATATTCCTCAATCTGCTTGGTCTGTTCAAAAAAGGTTGTAGGTATGATGATGGCGCACGGTGAATTATCGACCAATACGATCAAATACCCCTGTAACAGATGAATCGCACTGATATCGGGACGCTCCGTATAGCGAACATGCGGATAAGGATTCCACGTCTTGCCGTAAAGCTGTTCACTCAAATTGCGTTCAGAGAGGATTTCAGTTTCATCCAATGTCGTTAATCGATGCTCAAAATCAGTCAAGATATCGGGATCAACCAAATGCTCAATATAGACATAGGCAATATCGGTACGCGTTTTCACACCCTCTTTATTGATTACGACACGTAAATGAGGATCGCGGATTCTGCGTCTGATCAAGCCGACATTCAAAATAATGTTTTCCACAAAACCGTCATGTGAGCCGCGGATGCTTTTTTCGACACTTGGCTCAGCCGTTGAGCGGGATGGATAGCTGCGTGTTTCCACACAGTAATACTTATCCACTCCCTCTACGAGTACAAGACATTGCCCCGACAACAGCGCTGTGATTGCCTTATGCAGGTTGCTTTGCGGCTCTACACTGCCCGGATAAAAGGTCAGTGTTACCTCGCTTTTAATCGTTATTACGATGCTTTCCACGATATCCGATATCAACTGACTGTCACTCAATGAGGATAAAAAGATAATGACACAGCGATGACCGTTGATTTCTACATTGCGATATACAACATCGAATGAATTGCCGATGGCTTGCTGAAGGCTTAACAGCCGATTTTTTAAGTCCTTCATGTACGCGGCTTAAAGATGACGGCGGCCAAAAAAGCAAACAGGATTGCCGCAGTGATGCCTGCCGCAGTAAGATCAAACATTCCCAAAAGAATTCCCATTAAGCCCTGCTTTTGTGCCGCCTGTAAAGCGCCGTGAATCAAAGAATGACCAAAGCTTGTAATCGGAAGGCTTGCCCCGGCTCCGGCAAGCTCAATCAGACGATCATAAAGCGAAAAAGTATCTAAAGCGGCACCGATCACCACAAATATCGATGTTATATGTCCCGGTGTAAGCTTCGTATTATCATAAATCAACTGACCGATCAGACAAATTCCGCCGCATACGAGAAAGGCGTTGAAATAAATCATCATCCCTCACTCCTTTCATAAACGATCGCATGAGCGATACACGGAATACTCTCCTTTTGTTGAATCGCGACCGGAGATAACAGCGCACCGGTCGCAATCACCATGACGCGCTGATAGTTTCCCTGTTCGATTTCCTTTAACAGCTTGCTCATGGAAACACACATACTGCAGGCACAACCGCTGCCGCCGCAGAACACATCCTGCTCAGAGGTATCATAGATCATCAAGCCGCAGTCATGAAGACGATGCTCCACCGGATGCTCATCCTGATAAAGCAAATCCATTAAAAAGGAAAAACCGAGCTGGGAAAGATCACCGGTTGCGATCAAATCATAGTCCTTAAAATCAGTATTTGTGTTTTGAAAATGGCGGTTTAAGGTATCATATGCTGCCGGAGCCATCGCAACCCCCATATCATTCGCATCACTGTAATTCCAATCACAGATTTTTCCCGGTGTAAAAGCACTGACTCTGATTTTGGACAGCTGTCTGCTTAACAGAATAGCACCGGCTCCGGTTACCGTAGAGGTCGTGGTCGCTTTTTTCTGTACCCCGTATTCATTCGGATAACGAAATTGGCGCTCTGCCGTTGCGACATGAGAGCTTGTAAAGGCAAGTGCCTGTTTTGCATAGCCTTGCTCGATCCACATCGCCGCCTGACCAATCACCAATGAGCTTGTTGCACATGCAGCATACATTCCGATAAACGGAATATTTGTATCGCGCGCAAAATAATGTGATGAAGTTAATTGATTGATCAAATCACCGCCGAAAATGATATCGACATCTGAAGGCTTTTGGTTTGCCTTTCTCAGTGCGATATCACAGGCATCATATACCATTGCGCGCTCTGCCTTTTCAAAGCTTTTTTCATTACAATAATTATCCTCATAGGTTTTATCAAAATCATCCTTAAGCGGCCCTTGAGCCTCTAAGCAGCCGGCTACGGCACTGCGTGAGACAACATAGACATTTTCAAATTGAATCGTATTCATAATCAACCTCCGAATAAGATAAAGCGCAATGCTCCGAAAAAGAATGCAGATGCGATTCCATAGGTCAATACACTGCCGGCAAGCTTGAACATATTTGAGCCAATACCATAGATCGGACCTTCACTTTTTCCTTCCATAGCCGCAGAGGTCAAGGAATTCGCAAAGCCCGATATCGGAATAAACAATCCTGCGCCGCAATATTGTGCTGCCTTATCATAAATGCCAAAGCCGGTCGTAATCGCTGTAATTAAAATGATCGTTACGATCACCATCGGCAATGCACTCTTTTGGTCGATATCAAGCAGCTGCATAAAGATATCACACAATCCTTGTCCGATAAGACCGATGATACCGCCGCTCACAAATGCGACGATTGCATTCTTCCCTTTATGTGTTTTGGGCACATGCGCCTTCGCTGTGTCCTGTAAGCGTTTTTGATCCATAAGGGTACCTCCTCATATCCTTTAGTATGTACCCAGCTGTTTTTTCTATGTATGAAAAGCTGTGAGTGAATTTGAATTTCTCTAATCGTTAATCTTTTTAATCATGCGGTTTCTATCAAGCTGACAGCTCACAAAAGTTAATCTTAAATAACCAATCAGTTATATCGTTCATCTTAAGTTTTATATAAAAAAAGTAGCGGATGTTCATTTTCTTATCCTCTACCTTTTCGAAACACTATGATTGATTGATTATTTAATTTACGCATAACCTCTAACTTAGACTGCGTACCTTTTTTTGAAACAACGATGATTACTCTTTTTTTAAATAATTTTTAATTCCATGATATAGTATAAGAACACTTAAAACAGTACATATGATACGACTGCAATAACATGCAACCAATAATGGAAGTTCCCAATAATCCGGCCATTCAGTAATAGAACCGGTAAATAAGACTGGCACTAAAAACAAAACAATAGAAAATAACGCATCCACTAATAACTTTTTATTCATAGCATCTTCCTCCTACCTAATCTATTATACTAGAATGAAAAACATTTATCAAGTCTTGATTTATATCAAATTAATATCCTGAAGTGAAAAGTTAGATTCCACTTCAAAGGGTAAAAAATGGAATTCAGTCTTTCAGTAAATTCTAGTTGAATTTACTCTTACATAATGGCATTGTTTATATGGCTGACAGCATCACTTTAGAAAGGCTGATTTTTTATGAATGCTATCTCAAACAAAAACAA
>CAJTJP010000012.1 GCA_910576855.1 Erysipelotrichales bacterium | reverse complement strand
TTATGCC
The DNA here is from genome assembly GCA_910576855.1 of Erysipelotrichales bacterium. Taxonomy (GTDB): domain Bacteria; phylum Bacillota_I; class Bacilli_A; order Erysipelotrichales; family Erysipelotrichaceae; genus C-19. The sequence continues at coordinate 86,704 of CAJTJP010000012.1, read as the reverse complement.
CTTTTTTGACTTATCTACATATACATTATAACTGAAAAACTAAAATCCACAAGACTTTTTTCTTGATATATCCTAATCCTGTCTATCTGCTTTCTTTTTGTAACAGTAAATTCTACTTATTTTTATGTGCTTTTTGAAGTGGAATTTAACTTTTCACTTCAGGTATTTCATTAATTTCCTTCTCCTTCAACGATGACTCCATATGTAATCAAACATTATCCTAATTAGATATTAGACACCTACAGTATTCCCCTTCATTTATATCCTATGAAAACGACATATCTACTCTTCAATGTTTCACGTGAAACATTAATATAAAACAGAGATTACGGAAAACAATCCTTCACTTCTAAATATTGATACTCCTTACACTTATCGCCTCCTCAATAAACACCTTAGCCAAATATGATTTATTGTAAGAGTATATAAGTTCCGGTTGCTCATTACCATATAAAAAAGAGGTATCACAATGATTGCCATACCTCATAGAAAAGACAGCACTAAATACAGGATTATTTTTTCATCGGTATCGGCTTTCCCCGATTCACATTGGTACGAATCAATTTACGTACCTCCTCCAGCTTACTGCCGCAAGCCTCCTTCCATACCATAGTAAACACATCCTTCTGATACAGCAAGAAAGCATCCTTCGTTTCATAACATTTCTCAAACTGATCCCAGCTACGAAAATAGCGATTACCACCCTCTCCGAAACTCACACCGTCCTCCTGAATCATCAAGGTAGACTGCTCATCAGCATCGTCATACATCGAGCGATACGCAGTCTTGGGAATCCGATAATCACAAACATAATTACAAAGCAAACTTATCAGAAACAAAACCAATACGATACCGTTCAACATACCATAATCCTTATGAAACACATACTCCATCGCCAAACCAAACAACAGCAACAAAAAGCTTAACACCATTGACCGTCGAATATTAAATTTGATATGACAATGCGCTCGATAAATACGAGTAAAGACCTCCTCACTCATATGATAAGATTGCTTAACGATCATTGCTTAGGCACCAATTTAGTCTTACCGCCCATATAAGGCTGCAGAGCAGTAGGTATATTCACACTTCCATCCTCATTTAAATTATTCTCCAAAAATGCAATCAACATACGCGGAGGTGCAACAACCGTATTATTCAAAGTATGTGCGAAATACTTCCCCTGTTCACCATTCACTCTGATTTTCAAACGACGAGCCTGCGCATCCGTCAAATTAGAACAGCTGCCCACCTCGAAATACTTCTGTTGGCGCGGACTCCAAGCCTCAACATCAACCGACTTCGTTTTCAAATCCGCTAAATCACCGGAACAACATTCCAAGGTACGCACCGGAATATCCAAACTGCGAAATAAATCAACTGTATTTTGCCATAGCTTCTCATACCACTCAGCACTTTCCTCCGGCTTACATACAACGATCATCTCCTGCTTCTCAAACTGATGAATACGATAAACACCGCGTTCCTCAATACCATGCGCACCCTTCTCCTTACGGAAGCAAGGAGAATAGCTTGTATACGTATAAGGCAGCTGCTTTTCATCCAAGATCGTATCAATAAACTTACCGATCATTGAATGTTCGCTCGTACCAATCAAAAACAAATCCTCACCATCGATTTTATACATCATACTTTCCATTTCCGCAAAGCTCATAACCCCGGTCACAACATTACTGCGAATCATATACGGAGGAATCACATACGTAAATCCCCTGTCAATCATAAAATCACGTGCATAGCTGATTACCGCAGAATGCAGACGTGCGATATCACCCATCAAATAATAAAAGCCATTTCCTGCAACCTTACGTGCACTATCCAAATCAATACCGTTAAAACGCTCCATAATCTCCGTATGATAAGGAATCTCAAACTCAGGAACAACCGGATCACCAAAGCGCTCCAGTTCTACATTCTCCTCATCACTTTTTCCGATTGGTACACTTGGATCAATCATATTAGGAATCTGCATCATACACTGCTCAAGCTTAACAGAAATCTCGGCCTCCTGTTCCTCGACCTGCTTCATTTCCTCAGCTATCTTTGACACAGCCTTTTTCATTTCCTCAGCCTCATCACGCTTGCCTTCCTTCATCAAGCTGCCAATCTGCTTGCTCATAGAATTACGCTGAGCACGCAAATCATCACCGCGCTGCTTCAAAGAACGATTTAATTTATCCAATTCAATCGCTTCATCTACTAACGGTAGCTTATGATCCTGAAACTTTTTCCTTATATTCGCCTTGACCTCCTCCCCATGCTCTCTCACAAATTTCATATCCAACATAAAATATCCTCCTTCATAACCTTACATCATCTATTTATACTGAAATCACTGAAATCTTTGATACACCAAGAACCGATAAACATCATTCAGCTGTAACTACAGCTTCATCCGCAAGCACTCAAACATAAATAAGTAACAGTCATCAATCGCTGCAACCGGTTCACCGAAACAGCGTCAAGAAATAAAAAAGGCACTTGCCCGAAAGGGACGAATGCCTCGTGCTGCCACCCTTTTTCATCAATAGTTTAAAGACAAACAAGTAAATCATACTCATTCATGATGCAATATCACTCACCACATTATTTTTTGATGATGACTCTGACGTTATGTCCTGAGCTATTGACCTTAATTACGCGATAACGGTACGACCGAAAGTGAATACTAAACATTCCTCACTTTACTCCAAGGGGGATTCCAAAAGGATTAGGATTACTTACACCAACCGTAACCTCTCTTCTGCTAATCACATTTTGTACTGATCCTTTTCAACGCTTCTATCTTATAAAATACCTGTACTTATTAAAACACTCTTTCCTCTGCTTGTCAACAACAATAGCGCTGAAAGCAGAAACCTTTCACAGATTTATTATTCCTTATCCTCAGATTGTTCCTGAGACTGAGAAACTTCCGGAGCTTCCGCATTATCAACTGCACTACTACCCTCAATCGCAGCAACATTACCGTCAGAAGACTCCTCATTATCAGAATTCTGTTCCTCCTCTGCCTTATCAACGATTGCGACCTTAGCCACACGCTCTGCATCACCGACATGAATCAGCTTGACACCCTGTGTGTTACGCAAATAGATACCGATATTCTCCACCGCAATACGAATAATGATACCGCTGTCCGTCATAATCATGACATCCTCATCCCCATTCACTGCACGAACAGAAACAAGCTGTCCTGTTTTCTCGGTAATATTGATGGTCTTAACACCCTTCGTACCGCGATTTGTCAAACGATACTCACTGATTGCGGTACGCTTGCCATAGCCGTTTTCACTAACCGACAACAAGGTAGAACCCTCAACACTCGTTGCTGCACCGACAACATAAGAGCCGTCAACATTAAAGCCCTTGACACCCGAAGCATTACGCCCCATTACACGAACATCCTGTTCATTGAAACGCACTGCCTTACCGTTTGCCGCAGCGATAATAATATCATCATTACCCGTTGTCTGTTTCACACCGAGCAGCTCATCGTCCTCACGAAGCGTGATCGCGATTTTACCGTTCTGACGAATAGAATTAAACTCGGCCATTTCCACACGCTTCACAATACCCTTCTTAGTGACAAAGAACAGATAAGACGCAGTAGACTCCCGTTCCACAGGAACCAAGGCCTCAACCTTCTCATTCTTATCCAAATTCAATAGATTTACCACCGGCAAGCCCTTCGCTGTACGAGAAGCATTCGGAATATGGAAGCCCTTCATCCGATACACCTTACCGAAATTCGTAAACAGCAACAGATGATCATGAGTTGACATCGTAATCATCAATTCAATGATATCATCCTCATTCATCGTCATACCCTTGATACCGCGACCGCCGCGATTCTGTGTACGATACGTATCAATCGGGATACGCTTGATGTAACCGTTGGTAGTCATCGTAATAACGACATCCTCCTGCGGAATCAAATCCTCATCCTGCATATCGATTTCCGCATCACTGATTTCAGTACGACGCTCATCACCGAAACGATTTTTGACCTCTGTCAGCTCCTCACGAATAATATCCAATACACGACTGTGGTTAGCCAAAATATCACGAAGATCCGCAATCGTGACCATCAGTTCCTGATACTCATTTTCAATCTTATCACGCTCTAAACCTGTTAAACGCTTCAAGCGCATTTCCAAAATCGCATTTGCTTGGATCTCGCTCAATGCGAATTTCTCCATCAATGTTGCCCGCGCAATCGCATCCGTATCACTGCTTCGAATAATATGAATGATTTCATCGATATGATCCAACGCAATTCTCAGACCCTCTAAGATATGTGCACGATCCTCCGCCTTCTTCAAATCAAAACGCGTCCTTCTCACCGTAACATCAATCTGATGATCGACATAATAAGAAAGAACCTCTTTTAAATTCATCAGCTTAGGCGCACCGTTATGCAGCGCCAGCATATTCACACCGAAGCTTGTCTGCAGCGCCGTAGTACGATACAACTGATTCAACACAACATCCGGCTGTACATCCTTACGCAGCTCAACAATAATACGAATACCGTCACGATTACTGTCATCATTCAAATACGTAATGCCGTCAATCACCTTATCCCTTACCAAATCAGCGATTTTAGAAATTAAATTCGCCTTATTCACTTGATAAGGAATTTCATAAAAGACGATACGCACCTTACCGTTATCCATATCCTCAAGCTTATGCTTCGCACGCATCACAACTGCGCCACGGCCTGTTTCATACGCTTGCTTGATACCGGCACGACCTAAAATCATTGCGCCTGTAGGAAAATCGGGACCCTTGATATAATTATCCATCAACTCCATGATCGTTATATCCGGATTATCCATAACTGCCAATACCGCATCGATTGTCTCCGATAAATTATGAGGCGGAATATTCGTAGCCATACCGACCGCAATACCGACACTTCCGTTCACAAGTAAATTAGGGAAACGTGCCGGCAGAACACTCGGCTCTACCTCCTCATTATCATAGTTAGGATCAAAATCAACCGTATCCTTATTAATATCCTTCATCATTTCCATGGCAATCTTAGCCATACGAGCTTCCGTATAACGCATCGCCGCCGCACCGTCACCGTCCATAGAACCGAAGTTACCATGCCCCTGAACAAGCATATAGCGATAAGAGAAATCCTGAGCCATACGCACCATCGCATCATACACCGCAGTATCACCGTGCGGATGATACTTACCGATGACCTCACCGACGATACGCGCCGATTTCTTAAATGGCTTACCTGCCACAATACCCAAATCATTCATCGCATACAGAATACGACGATGAACCGGCTTCAAACCATCTCTTACATCAGGCAATGCACGCTGAACAATAACGGACATTGAATAATCAAGAAACGATTCACGCATTGTTTTCGATATATCAACTATTTCCAAACGTTCTTCATCTTGAAACATAATTCAACCTCCTTAAGCTTAAATATCCAAATTCGCATAAATTGCATTTTCCTGAATAAAATTACGTCTCGGTTCTACTTCCTCACCCATCAGCATTTCAAACACGCTGTCTGCCTCCATCGCATCCTCGATTGAAACCTGCTTCATCATACGAACCTCAGGATCCATGGTCGTTTCCCAAAGCTGTTCGGGATTCATCTCACCCAAGCCCTTATATCGCTGAATATTGATATTAGAGGTATCTCCGTACTCCTTGATGACCTCATCTCTCTCCTCCTCACGATAGACATAAGTAACCTTATTACCCTTCGCAATTTTAAACAACGGCGGTTGAGCGATATATACATAGCCACCCTCGATCACCGGTCTTAAGAAGCGATAAAAGAATGTCAGAAGCAAAGTACAAATATGTGCACCGTCGACATCGGCATCGGTCATGATAATGATCTTATGATAACGAAGCTTAGAAACATCCATTTCATCGCCGATACCGCAACCGAAAGCAGTAATCATCGAACGAATTTCCGCATTTTCAAAAATACGATGCAGTCTTGCCTTTTCAACATTCAATATTTTACCGCGCAGCGGCAAGATTGCCTGATACTTGGAATTACGACCCATCTTAGCGGAACCGCCGGCGGAATCACCCTCGACGATATAAATTTCACAAGCGGAAGCATCCTTTGACGAACAATCCGCAAGCTTGCCCGGAAGCGAAGTGATTTCCAACGCATTCTTTCTGCGCGTAAGCTCACGCGCCTTTTTTGCCGCAAGTCGCGCCTTAGAGGCAAGAATCGCTTTATCAACGATTGATTTGGCAGTATCCGGATTCTCTAAAAAGAAACGCTCCAGCTGAGCACCCAAGATGCCCGAAACGATCTTACGCACCTCACTGTTGCCGAGCTTCGTCTTTGTCTGACCTTCATATTGCGGATCGGGGTGCTTGATCGAAATGATCGCCGTCAAGCCCTCTCTCACATCATCACCCGAAAGAGTCTCCTCTTTTTTGATTGCGCCGCTTTCCTTCGCATAATTATTTACGACACGCGTAAGCGCTAAACGGAAACCGTCCTCATGGGTACCGCCCTCCTGTGTATTGATATTATTACAGAAAGAATAAATATTCGGCATAAAGCCGTCATTATACTGCATCGCGATTTCAGCTAAAATCCCCTCTTCAATGCCCTCTACGTAAACGACTTCCTCATGAACAAGATTCTTATTGTGATTTAAGAAGTTCACATATTCAATAATACCGCCTTCATACTTATATTCTTCGATACGCTTTTCCTCACCGCGCTCATCACTCAACACAATGCGGATATTTTTATTCAAGAAAGCAAGCTGTCTGATACGAGTATTCAATATATCAAAATCATATACCTGCGTTTCCTGAAAAATCTGCGGATCGGCCTTAAAGCGAACGATCGAGCCGTGCTTATCCGTTTCCCCGATTACCTTTAGGGAACCGGTCGGCTTCCCACCGTTCTCAAAGCGTAAAAAATATTCCTTACCGTCCTGATGAACATTGACCTCTAACCACTCAGACAATGCATTTACGACACTGGCACCGACACCGTGCAGACCGCCCGATACCTTATATGCACCGCCGCCGAATTTACCGCCGGCATGTAAAACGGTAAAAATCGTTTCCACCGTAGATACGCCGGTTTTCTTATGAACACCGACCGGCATACCGCGTCCGTTATCCTCAACTCGAATAATATTATCCTTTTCGATCGTTACATAAATATCACTCGCAAAGCCGGCCAACGCCTCATCAATCGAGTTATCGACAATTTCCCAAACGAGATGATGAAGACCTCTGCCGCTCGTACTTCCGATATACATACCCGGACGTTTTCTTACCGCCTCTAACCCCTCTAATACCTGTATATCATCAGCCGTATAAGAATGATCGACCTTTTCCAAATCTGCTTCCTGTTCCTTCAGGTACTCTAAATTTTCATCCATCTTACGTCCTCCTTTATCTCATTAAGGAAAGCTCGCCCTGCTTCACCTTCCAAACGATATAGCTTCGATCCCTCAGCCGCGGTATTTCTCTGACATCGGTGGTCGATATAAATATCTGAACCTCCTTCGGCAGAGAACACAGCAGCATACCTCGTCTGTTTTCATCTAATTCCGAAAACACATCATCTAATAACAGTACCGGATATTCACCGGTTAAATCATGAATCATATGAACGATTCCGACCTTCAGTGCCAATAAAACACTGCGCTTTTGACCTTGCGAGGCATATGCCGATAATTGATTTCCGTTAATCAAAAACATAAAATCCTCTTTATGAATCCCGACCGTTGTCTGTTTCAAAAAACAATCGCGTTCTCGATTCTTTTCATATTTTTTTCGTAGGCCTTCCTTCAACTCATCAATATCATCGCTGTACGCAACACAACTGTGATACTGAACCTCAAGTCTTGTATGATCTGCCGAAAGCTTTTCATAAAATTCCTTACAATGTGCCAATAAATCCTGTAAGAAGCGCTGTCTTTGAAGCATGATAACGACCTGCTTATCAATCAGCTGTTCATCCAGTATATTCAGATAAGTAAAATCAATCGTATTCTGTTTCAATGCCGCATTGCGTTCCTTCAACAGCTTTCCGACTTCATTTAACACTCTTGTATACGATTTTGACAGCTTAGACAGCTCCATATCGATAAATCTTCTTCTGATGCGCGGAGAAGCCTGAAACAGCGTCATATCATCGGGACAAAACAACACTGCGTTAAACTCTCCGATAAAATCACTTACCCGTTTCATTGCCGTTTGATACAAAAAGAGGTTTTTTCCCTGTTCGTTTAACGCAACCCTCAGCTCCATCAGCTTTTGTCTTCGCTCAACGGACGCTTTGATTACGAACGCTTCTTTCCCCTCTTGTATCAAATTTTGATCATCATGACAGCGATGCGATCTTGTGGTTGAAAGATAAGATACTGCCTCCAACAGATTTGTTTTTCCCTGGGCATTATTGCCGACCAGTAAATGGATACCGGCATCAAAGCTCAGGTCGATGGATTCATAATTGCGGAAATTTCGTAAGCTGAGCCTTTGTAAAATCATAGGATATGAAAGACATTGCCTTCGATTACAATTTCATCATCGGTACGCAGCTTTCTGCCGCGACGATTTTCTTTTTCATCGTTTACCGTAATTGACAGCTCCTTGACCGCAAGCTTTGCCTCGCCGCCGGAGGAAATAAAATCGGTAAGCTTTAAAAATTGTCCTAATGTAATGTAGTCTCCGTCTATTTTTATATCCATCACAAGCCTTCTTTCATACCATATTATTATAACATATTTTCCGCTTTTTTGGGTGATTTTAAGCGATATTTCGGCACTTTTTTCGTATGAATCCGATGGCCGGCTGTACTTTTATCTATCATCTTATAAAGAATTAATTGTTTGTATTACTGTCGTAAAATTCGACATTATATATACATTTTTTATGATACGATAAAAATGTTGATTCAACGGGTGGTGAAAGATAGGAATGAAAGGGTAGTAAACAAAATACTACAGATTTCGCTCTGTTTCTTTCTATTTCGACACATTTCGTCAATATGCAAGAAATTACTACAGCAGAAAGCTACATAATTCTTTTAAATATTATATATTTCGCTCTTATTCTTGTATAATCGCCTATATTCTTGTTTATTCGACATGATTCGATAATTTTCTTAAAGGAATATAAATATAAAAGATCGGGGTATGTGTTCCGACCTTATTATATTATTTTTTTGTCACATATTTTTGTTTCTTACTGTTTGGTTTATCAGGTAATGTCATCAGCAATTTTCCTTCATTTAGTAATGGTTTTAAATATATCATTCTGAAGCTTTTTCTATCCTTCAGACCTAAATAAGTCATAATTTCATTTTTACTCCTTGGTAATTCACAATAATCCAAGATATTCTTATATATATCTTGGGGGGTATCTTGGGGGGTACCGCCTATTACATCCTGTTCTGAAATAACTCTATTCCAAATTGTTGCATAAACCATAAATGCTTCATTTTTGTATACCGGATCCAGTAAACCCGCCTTGTTCATCTCATAAAACATTCTGTCAATACCCTCACCAAATTCACGAACATATTCATAATCATGTAGAAATTCTGCTATTTTAGGGTTTCGTGAAAAATGTATTTCTCTCATATTATCCAAACATACAATACCCGGCAATGTTCCGGGGCTTTCAACTGTAATGTGATCATCAAACATTTTAATTTGTATATCAGTACCTTTAATACTATAATCACGATGAGCAATAGCATTAACAATTAGTTCCTTCCACACAAATTCCGGATACTCGGCCTCAGTAACAAAACGTGCTCCTTTTCCTAAATAAGTACGTTCTTTGATTTGACTGCTAACAAATCTTATTGTCTTCTCTACTAACTCCAAAATACGGCCTTCAAATATAACATCTTTAACTACATTCATCTCTGATCCGACCTCTGCTTCAGAACCTTCATATCTGATAAATCGAACTCTTGATCGCTCAAAAAATAATTGTGGATTTTTACCAAACAAAAGTATCGCAGCACCACTCATTTCTTTACGACCGTTAACATTAACAATAAATTTCTTGTTTTGCTTTATATATTCCTCAGGTGATTTTCTATATCCTATTTTTTCACAATATTCTTGAACGAATCCCATATCAATATCATCTATACTGCTTCCGTAAACAGGCTCATTTTCATAATATCGTGATCCCTTTGAATACATTAATTGAAGTCTTTCATCAAATGTAAGTTTTTTTGATTTATCTCCAACTCTTAAAAAAACCTCATCACGATGATTCGTATGAAGATTACTACTTTGAGGTACATTAATCACTAATATATGGTTATTCTTTCCATTATGATCGATACAAGGTAATATCTCTGTATCAATCATAATTGAAGGATAACAGTAATCTAACGGTGCACGCAATATATCATTAATATTATTCATATGATTATCAATACCTGAAATCATACCATCATCCTCGACCTATAGCTATTTTCCCTCCATCAGCATTAGCAAATGCTATTATTGTCGAAACTAAAGCAGTGGCGCTGATTCTAGCACTTTTACGATCAAATAATTGTTTTTCTGATTCAAAGCACATCTCTTCAATTGTCATTTTTTTATGATCCATAAATGTCCTCCTCCCTTTGGTTACTTTAATTTTTTTCATTTATATTATTATAACCTAATCAACTTAAGAAGGATACATATTTTTATAAATTTCCTAACCAAAATTTTAATATATTTTATTTAAATAGCCAAGATTAAAAATGAAAAAATCAAATTATCATTAACAAACAAATAGTTATAAATAAACAGTATAATTAATTATATTTAAACAAAATAACTATAAAATACAGATAAACTTAACCTTGAACAGTACCTATTTAATCTCCTGCCCCGCTTTCAACAAATCCGCTATATTACCCTTTTGAAGCTGTGCACTGTAGTATTTCAAAAGTGCTCTGTTTAACAAATACAGCATAATAAATACACCGGCGAAAATAAGTAAAACAGCATTCCTTTCCATACCGTAACAAACCATATCCGCTCCTACTGCCAAAGCAGTTACCGCAAGCACAACTCGATTATATATCCTTTGATAGCTGTTCCTTACCGTCTCACACTCAATCCCATCATTCACCAATGTGATATTTGAAATCAAATGATACCTCCAATGATTCCTTTGAACAAAATAAACAGCCGCTGCATAAAACAAAAGCACGATACCGATCAACAGCCACAAAACAACATCCTCGCTCACTCCCTGCTTAGACATTTCATATTTATCACTCAGCATCGGATGAAATACCGTGATTCCCTGTCTATCCTTTTCTGCATATAATTGTTCGATAGACTTTGAATCTGCCTGTATCTCATAATACTGTGTACTGATATCCTCAAAATGTTCAATCCGCTTCTTTAAATCATCTGCATCATAATACGCCGTCGCTCTTGTATGCGCATCTCTTTCCTCAATGATATCGATAATGTGAAACGGCACTTGTTTTTTATAAATACCGTCAGAATACTCTAAATAAAATGTTTTGCCGATCAATTCACTTTCCTTCAATTCCCATTGTTTCTCAAAGAATTGTGCTGTATTTTGATTAATTATGACACCACCGTCCTTTAATCTTTCAAAGTCATTCTCTCGATGGCTCGGCATTGCGTGAATCGGAAATGTATTCGTACCCGTATCATAATCTAAAAAGCTCATGACAGACGCAGAATCCTTCATTGTGCGATTATAATTATTATCCTTTACATATAAATATTCCTCTTGATATAAATCATTATAGACTTTCCATTGATATCGATTGATATTTATCATCAGCATCATAAGAATCATAGCCGAAAATAAACAATAAATAAGCATCATTTTCCTGCTTTGTCGCTTTAATATTCTTTTCATAACGGAATCAATATTGATTTTCTGACTGATGGCTTTTGTGTCATTCTTTGTATGCACTAAGCCTTTTTGTTCCGCATGGACAAGCAGCTTCCCTTGTTTTATCTCCAAAAGTGTTGTTTTCTCCTTATCAATCAGAGAAAGATCATGAGATACCACAATCACGATCGCTGCTTTTGCCTTTTCATACAACAAATTCATTACTGAGCGTGCTGCTTCTTTATCAAGTGCTGAGGTAGGCTCATCGAATAAGTAGATATCTGCACTTCGACATAATGCCTTAACGACCATAATACGCTGTTTCTGTCCCTTTGATAATTCATTCGGGTATTGATTGATTAAACTGTCTAACTTTAATACCTTCATAGTATCGTAAGGATCGACATAATCATTCGGATAAAAAGATTTACAAACATTCAAATTATCCGCTACACTCATTCCTTCTAATAACTCATAATTTTGTAAGGCATAAACAATATTATCAGTTTCTGTTTCAATCACACCGCTGTCGCATGCTTCATATCCGCATAAAATATTCAAAAGCGTTGATTTACCGATTCCGCTTTTACCGTAAATCACATACATTCCGTTTTCACTGAAATCATAGCTAATACGATCTAAAATAACTCTGTCTTGATAGCTTTTACTGATTTCTGTCAGCTTACATTTCATAATCTTACCCTCTTGTCAAATATTTTAAATAAAGCATCATTCCTAATTCATATACGATTACGACAAAGAGTAAGCTGTAAATATAATGCTCGATCGACCAATCCAATATCGTGCGATTGAACAACAGTAATGCGATTTGATTTAAGGCAGGAATCATCCCTATCAACATGAGGAAGGATAACACACCGGCACAGATACATATAAATAAATTCACAATACACTCTATTTTTATCGGTGAATAAGCACACTGTTTCATGATATGCGCTTCCTTAATTAGCTGTTTTTTAAAGAAAAAGCGCTGCAGCAGAATAAACAACAAACAAATAACCAGCAACACAAGAATCAGCTTTTTCATCAAGCTTTGATCCTGATTGATTTTCCCGCTCCACTCGACATAAACATTATTTTCACCGTTAAAAATATGATAGCTGTCGTTTACTAAAGGACTATTTACATTTAAATTATCTAATACTGACTGCGTATCTATCGACGGATCGATTAAAAACTTCTCGCCATGTACCTTTAGCTTATTCACATCATAGTGATAAATATCCGCTAATGTACTTTGAAACCCGTTTCGTTTGAAATACATCCGATTTTCGAACATATTTTCATAGGAGGTGATACCGGAAATTGTTACATGAAGGTATAAATCCTTGTTTCCCCAATCGTCCGGCAACAGTTCCATCAATTCATCAACATCGCCTCGTGTATAAAAAGTAAGCTGTGTACCGATAAGCTTATTTAAGCTGTCATATCCATATATTTTCTGTAATGCCTGCGCTAACTCATCAGCGATAATGACTTCGGTATTTTTTTCAGGATACTTTCCGACAATCAGCGGCAGCTTGTCCTCTTGAACTAATTCATATGGAAAGACCCTCGGCGTTTCATTCAATTCCTCTAACTGCTTTCTTAAGCCTTTTATATCAACATACGTAGTTTCAGGATTCACAAAATTAGCGATTGTTTCCTCACCGTCAACATATTCTATAATTTGAAATACATCATAATAAGAATAAAAGGACCTTTTAAGACGATCAACGATACTGATTGGTTTACCCGCAGCTACGTCCTTCTCCAATTGTTCCATACTTTCATAATCAATTCCATTGTAGATGCCGGAGTCCCACTCTAACGCATAAGCAATAATATCGTTGTTTTTTTCAATCACCTTATTCAAATATTCTAATGTAAATAAATCATAGCTTTCACACTCCTTATAAACATAATTACTGTTTTTAGCAGGAGTTGATTCACAGACATTTGGAAAAGTATAAATAAGATTCGTACTGTAATTCCATACATTATGCCTTTGTTTTTCACCGCCGGAATCATTGTAGTAAAACCCGGTATAAGCCGCAAAGCTAAACATAATCAACAGGATGATACTGACAAGAAAGTTGAGCTTATGTGCCTTCAAATACAAAAGACTCATTTTTAAGCTGTTCTCCTTTGTCTGAACAGATTCCTTTTTGTTTTCTGCTTCTTTTTTCACCGCTTGAATTTGATGATTCTGTTTGATTAAGGTAAGCTGTTGATATTCAATCCGGTATGAAATATCTGCCACATTATCAAACAATGCCTCATCATGAGTCGTTATAACAACAGTGATTTCATGACTTAATTGCTTGATCATGTCGCAAATCAAAGCAGCATTTTTTTGATCTAACGATGCACTCGGCTCGTCCATCAGCAATAAATCAGGATGATTTAAAAGAGAACGCATAATTTGAACTCTGCGCTTTTCTCCGTTGGACAGTTTCTTGACCTTTTGATGAATCAAATCCGTCATATCGAATTTTTTTAATAACTCATTGATTTCATTATGATCCGAAGTCGCAAACAACAGATTATCACAGACAGATAAATTTTCAAACAATTCAATTTCTTGGAATAAATATTCTACTCTTTTATCATTCTCTACTGTTCCCTCATAATCCTTATCGATACCGGCAATTAACTCAAACAATGTAGTCTTACCGCTTCCGCTCTCGCCGTAGATCGTAATACAGCCGTGAGTCGGTAATTCTAAGTTTAAATTTTGAAATACAACGACAGTATTGTTTTTATTATGATATGTCTTATTGATATTACATAGTTTCATAATGGCCTTTGCCCCCTCTCATGATAAAAAGATAAATACCGTACTTCAAGCCGCAGGTATTATCATTCGATATGGTTTGAAGTACCTAAAGTAAACAGTAAACGATTTCATACTACTATTTTAACATATTATATCGGTAAATCAATTTAAAACGAATAATTATACATAGTATCTATTAAATTCCGTAAAATAATATTCTTAATGAGTCGGCAGCAGAATCTACCTTTTCACATGATTACTTGTCAGAAAGCAGATATCGATACCCAAACAATAGAAATTGCTCATTAAGCTTTACCGACAGTTTCAAATACCCAACATACAAAAAAACCGAGATTTCCTCCCGATTTTTTAATCAATTCCTATTTTGAAATTCCGAGTATTCCAAAACCCCTTCAACGGCACTTACCTAAACCGACTCAATTACGCGTAGGTTCTCACCGGCAGCACAAGCTGCAGCACACTGTCATCACTCACAGACTGAATAATAAACGGCTTCATTTCTCCGCACAAGGAGAACTTCACCAAATCCCCGTCCAATGCCTTGATCGCATCAAACACATACTTACCGTTACAGCTGATTTCAAGCGCATTCCCGCTAAAGCTTGCGGAGCTTAAAATCTCAGTTGATGAACCCACCTCTAACGACTTGCTGGACAACACACATTCATTTTCAGACAGCGAGAACTTAATGACAGATACACCGTCACTCTTGATAAAGCTTGCTCGATCGATCGCATTCAATAAATCCCTTGTATCCATAGTCAGCTCATAATCAAAGCTCAACGGAATCAATCTGCTTGTTTCAGGATAAACACCGTCGATCAAACGAGTCTGAATAATCGTATCATCAATAATAAACTGCGCCTTACGATCATTGACCGCAATTTCAACATCACCGTCATTCTCCAACGTCTTATAAACCTCAGACAAGCTTTTGCCCGGTACCGTAATATTGAATTTCACCGGATCATGAATCTCAATATTCTTGCGTGCCAAACGATAAGAATCCGTCGCTACACACTGAAGCAGCTTTCCGTCACAAGAAAGATTTACACCGGTAAGAACCGGTCTTGTTTCCTTATCACTGACCGCAAAGGAAGTCTGATTGATGATTTTCTTTAACAGCTCCTTACTCATTGAGAAAATCTCAGCCGGTTTGGCGAAATCGATCGGCGGATAATCATCGGCACTCATACCGTTGATTTTAAACTCCGCACTCTTACCGCTGATCTTAGTTAAAGTACCGTCAATCATTTCAAGCTCAATTTGATCGGCATCAATCTTTCTGACGATCTCTAATATATAACGAGATTCCAAAACGACAGAACCCATATCATGAATCTGCAGAGCACACTCCTCAGAAGCTGAAATCGTAGTTTGAATTGAAATATCAGAATCACTTCCGGTCAAAATCAAACTCTTTTCCTCAGCGACAATTTTAATACCTGAGAAAGCAGGTAACGGACTGTAATTGGAAATAGCTCTGGCTGCCGTTGCTAAGCCTTGCAAAAATGCTTTTTTCGAAACCTTGAAATACATGGATAAAACTCCCTTCTTATATATACTCTTTATATAGGATATAACAATAAGGCTGTGGATAACTGTGGAAAACCTCAACAAACCCTATGACATAAACATATTTTAACAAAAATCATTGTTGATTAAAAGACGAAAGATGTGTATAAGTTAAGAAATACCGAGATTATGCTCAATTTTGGTGACGGCCTGCCTCATGACCTCATTATCTTTTAACAGCTTCACCATTTTTTCATAACCCGACATAACAGTGGAATGATCTCTGCCGCCAAACTCCAAGCCGATCTTTACATAAGGCAAATCCAAATGCTTACGGCACAGATACATCGCAATATGACGAGCCGTTGCGATATTCTTGGTACGCGATTTCGATTCAATTTGACGTTTCGTCAAGCCATAGAAATCACAAACCGATTTTTTGATCTGTTTTACGCTTAGATCACTGCGTTCTCGCTGAATGATCGGATCCTCTTTAAATATCTCCTGCGCAAACGCTAAATCAATACGAGCAGGATTATATAAGATAGCCTTAAAAAACAACTCATTTAATGTTCCCTCAAGCTTACGAACATCACTGGAAAACTTAACGGCAAGATAGTCCAGTACCTCATCATCGATCATGATTTCATCTTCACGGCCTTCAAGTTTTTTCGATAAAATAGCCTTAGCCGTTTCAAACTCAGGGGCACCTACCGCAACCGATAAGCCGCTGGAAAAACGTGAAATCAAACGATTCTCGATCCCCTTTAGATCATTAGGATGAATATCGCTTGTGATAACGATTTGTTTATGATTGGAAATCAGTTTATTATAAAGATTGAAAAAGATTTCCTGAGAAGCACTCTGTGTCAAGCGCTGAATATCATCAATCAATAAATAATCAACCTCGGCAATTCGCTCCTTGACTTCCTCAACGGTCTTATTTTTCATAGATTCAATCAAAAGCGTTACAAAATCCTCACTGTATATATAAAGGATTTTAGCCTCAGGCTTTGTAGTACGGACATAATTGCCGATCGCATGAAGCAAATGCGTTTTGCCCAAGCCGGAATTACCGTAAATAAAAACAGGGTTATTGTATTTTCCCGGGTAATAGCAGCAGCTCAATGCCGCAGCCTGTGCTTCCCGATTGTTTTTACCGATGACAAAGCTGTCAAAGGTATAATCCTCTTTGATTTTATTTTCAAACATGAAGTCATTACGTGCCTTCGCGACTGAAGAATTCGTCAAGCGATCCATTTCTTCTCTTAAAAAGATTTGACAGGCAATCTCATACTCCAAAACACCGGATAATGTACTTTGAATGATATCAATAGACTCCATCATGATTTGCTTATTAATCTTAAAAGGCACAAGAATCGTCGCAAAATCCTCATCGAGATCATATAATTGCGAATCCTTGATCCAATAATCATAAACTAAGGCATCAAAATGACCGCCGTTTTCCAACAGCGTTAATGTTTTCTGCCATATTTCATCTAATTGCTTGCGTATAAATTCAGACATAATAAGCTCCTTTGACCTTTCCTCTATTTTACTACAAAATTTCACAAAACGCTATGCCGAAATCACAGGAAATGATTGCATTTTTATGGAGCAAGAGAAAATAAGGGGATACTAAGGGGTACAGGAAAGGGAAAAGAACAACTTGTTTAAGCTATTCATTTTAGGAAGTTTAGAGGAAGACATTAAAACAATCATAGAATGTGGAAAAAAGATGGGTACATGGCGACATATAAAAGAGCAGAAGAAGTATCATTGATAAAATGAAGGAATACTATCACATTTTCGTTACAAGAAGAAAAAAAGGGTGTTTAAATAGCCTTTATATAAAGTATCCACACTATTTGGTGATTGTATTTCCTTACTCCAAACGAGACAGTTGAATCCCTTTATATAGAAGTTATAATTGAACTTCTTTCTACTCAAATGTCAAAGATGGGATTATAAAAGAAAATTTTCTTTTGTCCATCCTTAATTTTTCATTTTTTAATAATTCAGTAAAAGCGTAAAGAAAATATCAAAATTACTTTCCAAATATCTAATTTGGTATTTAGGTAATCGAAGGTTAGTTTGAGCAGTTACTTTTAACCTTTCTATGTTTTGAATTTATATCAGCTTCAATGAAATAATAAGCTTGTATAATTGCCTTTCTAACAGAAAATAAAATGATAAAATATGTAAATAAACCAATTACTAAAAAAAATGAAACAAATCCTAATACTTCCATAAGATATCTCCTTTTCGTTTTTAATCGTTTTACATAAATAATCCGTCTATAATAATATTGTTAAAGTTACAGCTGTTGATGCACCCAAAGGGTCTTAAACAAAGTAATGAGTATGTAATTCTTTTGTAGTAGCATAAGGTACTATACTTTCTATTTCAGTTTCTTTTACAATTAATAAACCATTATCCAAGCGTATAACTTGCTGACTAACTGTCTCACCTTCATCAGAAATAGTAAGCATTTCAGGTTGACTCTCTACTTCATTTAAATATGAATCTAAATTTAAAAAAGTCTCTACTAAATCTTCAGTAGTAACATTCATTTCATCTGCAATTTTTTCAATATTAACTGGATTTTGATATTCAGATAACTATTTTGCAACCTAAACATAAAATACTATTAATAAAATTTTTCATATTATCTCCTCCATTTTATTTTCATTGTTGTCTAAAACATTATACTATTTAACCGTCAAGATTACAATAATTTAACTAACTGTATTCATGAAATATTTGGATTTCGTACTGATATACAGATCATAAATAAATTAAAAACGAGAAGTATCATTTATAAAATGCAGGAAAGATAGAAATATTATTACCACTAAAGCTTATAAATGAAGAATATTTAAATTTTTTATTCTCAGGTGTTAAAGATGGAATTTTACTACAAAATTTCACAAAACGCTATGCCGAAATCACAGGAAATGATTGCATTTTTATGAAGTAAGAGTAAATAAGGGGTATAGGAAAGGGAAAAGGACAGTGGTAACTATCAAAAATTAGCCGAAACGTTAAAAATTATCATGAGATAACAGGGAAAATCTGAAATATTTCAGATTTACAATACGGCGAGGAAATAGTCATCGACTGACACTTATCAACATTTAAACCACTTTTCCACAATTTGATATGTGGATTATTGCTTTTGCGGAGAACTCAGGTTGTGGATAAAGGGAATCTAAAATAGTTTGAATTCACTTTTCCACATTGAAAACAAGGAATAAACCCTTTGGTTATCACATATAATGAGATTTTAACGCTTATCAACACACTGTGGAAAACAGTATGATTTTTCGGTTGATAACACAGTGGATAACCGCTTTAAAATCAATCAAATACACTTCGATGATGATAAATTCACTATGGCTTCTTAAGGTTTTCCACAATGAAATTACCGGAAATACCGCTTTAATCGTGATAAAAAATACTAAAATAATCATAGGAATTCCATGAATTTTATTGACACACAGTATGTAATTTTGTATAATTTACAGGCATGCTCAAATAAAGTATAAAGATGTATAAGGAGGTGTTTCTTGTGAAAAGAACATATCAACCGAGCAAAAGAAAACATCAAAAGACTCATGGTTTCAGAGCCAGAATGGCAACTGTGGGTGGACGTAGAGTTTTAGCACGTCGCCGTAGTAAAGGTAGAAAAGTGTTATCAGCTTAAAAATCACTCGGCATCGAGTGTTTTTTTTGTAGCACAGAAGATAGAAAAGGGAATGAAATACAGGGATATTTCGTAAGCTGAAATGATTCCTGAAAAAAAAGCTTCCCAAAGCTATCGATATCTGAAATGATATCAAATAAATTGACGTATTATATATAAGGAAACAAAAAATAAGCAAAAACCAGTGACAGAAACAAATAAAGGAGGAAGGAATTAATGAAGCGATACTATCGAGTACGAAAAAGCGATGAATTTCCCGATATCATGAATTATAAACGCTTTTATTCCTGTCCTTCCTTTACCTTATATATAAAGCCGCGCAAAGAGGATCATGCCCGTATCGGTATATCCGCCGGCAAAAAGCTCGGCAAGGCGCATATCCGTAATAAGGTAAAGCGTCAAGTGCGAATGATGTGTACGGAAATCTATCATTTTGATGAGAAATTTGATTCTGTTATCCTTGTTCGACCGAATTATCTAAAAGAAAACTATCAAAACAATAAAAAATACTTGGAAATGCTGTATAAAAAAGTTAAAATATAGTAGACAGCGAAAGAAACGAGGAGAAAAAAATGAAGCAATTTTTTAAAGACAAACAGAAACTCTTAATGATGACGATATTCCTGCTTGTGGTATTGGTAGCTTGCTCCAGTCCGCGTGACCCGGAAACAGGCAAGGTATATGCAGAAAAGCTGATCGGACTCGATACCTCATTTGGCTCACAGCTCAATAACGGTTGGTTCGACGGTATTATCGTTTGGCCGATTGCCCAGCTGATTAATTTGATTGCTCAATACAGCGATGCCGGAATAGGTATTATTGTGGTAACCCTGTTATTGCAGTTTATTACGGCAGCCTTTACGATCAAATCACAGGTATCGGCACAGCGTATGCAGATGATTCAGCCCGAGCTTACGAAAATCCAAAACAAATACGCAGGCAAAACAGACGATCGTTCAAAAATGATGCAGGCGCAGGAGATGCAGCAGCTGTATTCCAAATACAAAATCAATCCGTTCGGTACAATACTTGTAACCTTTCTGCAGTTTCCGATTATCCTTGGTGTGTATCAGGCAACACAGCGTGCACAGGCAGTTGTGGAAGGCTCCTTCCTAAATATCAACCTGACCGAAACACCGATGTGGGGTATTAAAAACGGGCAGTGGATATACATTGTGATTTTCTTACTCATGGCAGTGTTCCAATTTATCTCCATGAAATTTCCGCAATGGATGCAGAAATATCGTGAAAAGCACAGTAAGGTAAAAAGAAAGGAATACGCACAGCCGAAACAAGGCAACGGCATGGCGAATTCCATGAATATGATGATGTATGTCAGCTTGGCAATGATCTGTGTGTTCGCAATCAACTGGCCGTTATCCATGTCCTTTTACTGGCTGGTTTCATCAATCGCACGTGTCATTCAAAATATTGTAATTCAGAAATTCTTTATAAAGGATATCAATTAAGGGTGGTGAGCTGGTATGAAAAAAGTATATACGGGAAAAAGTATCGATGAAATTTTAGCCTCAGCGGCTAAAGAAAAAAACTGCGATGCGGAAGCATTATATTATGAAGTCAAAGACGAAAAAGCCGGTTTCTTAGGTTTAGGCAAGGAAATCACGGCCGAAGTTTATTCAAAAAACGATATGGTCGAATTCGCTCAAGAATATTTAAAAAGCTATTTTGACGGGATTGAAATGGAATCCTATATTGAAGTAACCGTAGATAAGGACGGCTGTTTCCACATCGATTTAGATACGCAAAACAATGCGATACTGATCGGGCGCAACGGTCAAACGCTGCAGTCACTGAACATGATCGTAAAAGCGGCAATGAGCAGTGAATTCAAACGCAGAGTTCCGGTTTTGGTTGACATTAACGGTTATAAAGAAGATAAATATCGTAAATTATGTCAAATAGCCCAAAGAGCCGCAAAAAGCGTCAGACGCACAAAGGTCGATGTAACACTCGATCCGATGCCTGCCGATGAACGCAAGGCAATACATAACTATTTAACCAACATGTCCGGTGTATCAACCGTAAGTGAAGGAGAAGGAAACCAACGCCGAATTAAAATCGTATATAATCCGGGAAAAGAAGTAGATATTTAATCAGATAAAGAGCTGCCAAAATGGCAGTTTTTTTATACATTCCTTTAATTTATTGGAAAAAAGGTATTGAAAAGATATATGTGAAATGGTAAAATATGAGAATAGATACCATCAAAAAGTGTGTGAAATCGTATATTTTTATAGATAAGCAAAATTTTGCATTTTATATCAAAATAACGATATAAAAACAGCATAATTTATAAATAAAGCTGCTGTCTATAAAGGTATACCTTTGTAGATAGATAAATAAAAAAAGGAGTGCGATTAATATCGATTTACAAAAAAGGTGAAACGCATATTATATTAAGGAAGCTTTTTATATGATAAAGGAGAAGGAGAATCCTTTATCATATGGAAATAGATAAGATGAAAAAAAGAAATAAGGAGAGGCGGATTTATGAGAAAGCTATTAAAGTCTAAGTTTTTTCGTGTTGTTTGTTGCGTAGCCTTTGTCGGTGTAGCATTAGCAGGCTATGACAACGTATCAACTGCCAGTCTGCAGGCACAGGAAAAAGCAACAGAACAAAAGAGTATACTGGTAGATCATGGAGACATGGACGATAAAGTACTATATCTATCAGATATTCCCTATTTAAGTGCAAAAATTGGATGGGGTACCATCGGTTTGGATAAAACCTCATCTAACGGAGCATTGAGTGTTCGATTAAATGGTTCTACTACAACGATTAAAAAAGGTATTTGGGCTCATGCGACGTCAACGGTAGACTATGATATCAGTGAATATAAGGATTATGATTATTTTACTACCTATTATGGTTTAAATACTACAGCTGGAGGAAACGGAAACGGTGTTAAATTCTATATTTATACCTCAGCAGACGGTAAGACATGGAATTTAAAGACTTCGGAAAATCCGACGGCAATAAAGGGTAACAATAATGCAGTAAAGGTTACAATTGATATCAGAGATGCCAATTTTATCAGATTATATGCAAATGACAACGGCAGCAATGGGTCTGACCATGCAGTATGGGCAGATGCTAAGCTGATCAAGGAAGGCTATAATGAAAATGTAACGAGAACAGTTGCAGAATTGGATGCCGAAATCAAGTCTAAATATACAGGGGGTCCTGTTCAAGACGATATAAAGCTGACATTGCTTCAAAGAGATTTAATTAATCGCGTAGGACAATATAACCTGCGTAATTTCATTGACGCCAACGAAAAAAATAAAGAAACATTAGAATGGTTCTTAAACAATGAAGAAGCATTACGTTTATGGACAGTAGGAGGAAGACCTTTAGGTTCTTATATGAGAGCGTTAGAGGTATTGAGTACCGTTTATCAAGCACATAAAGCAGATTTGACAGATGAAACTGCGGCACTCGGCGGTACTGCAGGAATAAAATGCAAGGATGTCTATTTAAAGATGATGTTATCCTTGTCCTTATCACACTCAAGCGGTATCGGTTTATGGATCGGAGGCAATCAATACTCCAATGCGTTAAAGCGATATGAAATTTATAAGAGCATGTATCAAAATAATAAGTTGGACAATCGAGCTGTATTTGAACAATTGACGGTTGAGGAAATGCGCTGGCTGATGCATGTAAATATCGATGATGAAGAAATTTTATGGCTGAATGATTATTCAAAGAAATGGTCAAGCGCAAACGATCGCTTCAATCCGTATAAATATATGAAGTATACATTTGGATACAGCTATTACAGACCGCAATATTATTCTCAGGCGAACTATGCCAAATGGGATGCAAAATATAACTTATCAAAATACGGTGTTCCGTATCAGTCGGGAAAACCGAAGCTGTGGATCGTATTTGAAGAAGGAGCTGTCTGCGGCGGTCTTTCTAAGACAGCTGCTAACCTGTGGGGTGTTTGGGGCTGGCCGACAAGTACGGTAGGTCAACCGGGACACTGTGCCTATATTTATATGTATCATGCCGGCGGCGGCAAAATGGCATGGCAGCTGGCAAACAGTGTTGTTACGACCGGCTGGGCAAATACCTCACCGCTGGGATATATGCCGAACGGCTGGGGCAGCGGCGGCTATTATGCGACTAACGGCGGTTCCATCAAATCAGCTTCTTATTTCTTCTTAGCACAGGAAGCACAAAACGAATATGAAAAATATGAACAAGCAGAATTGATTCTGTTATTGGCAAATGTATATAATACTGATTGGGATATGTTGGATCAGATTTATCATGATGCATTGGATCAGGAAATTATCAATCTTGATGCGTGGTTAGGTGTTATCAATATGGCGATCGATTCCAGATCAGGCATGACACAGGCCGAATTGATGAGCTTAGCTGAAGAGGTTGCGGACGTCATGACTTGGAATCCGCTTCCGATGTATGATTTAACACGCAGAATCGGAACAAAAATTACTGCACCTGAATATAAAGCACAGCTGTTGATGCTTCAAAATGAGACTTTGAATAAAGCTAAAAGTGCAACCTTCTCCAATACGGTTCAATATAAAGAAGTGCCGGTAGTGGCACAGGCGATCCTCGGTGAAGTGGATTCAAGAATTGCGACCTTCTCTTTCGACGGTGCCAATGCAGGAAAAATCGTGTTGTCGAAACAGCTTCAGAGTACTCAGGTAACATGGAGCTACAGTTTAGACGGCGGCAATACATGGAAGGATTGCTATACACCGACTGTACAACTGACACAAGAAGAAATAAACAGTATTGATGTTAATAAGGATATTAAGGTTCATATCGTAGGTTTGCCGAGAGAAGATAAAAATATCTACACAATCAACATTACAAAAGGCGTATTCCCAACAGCAAGCGTTTCCACAAGTGATGAGGAAAACCGCATCTATGGTGTAACGGATCTTATGGAATGGACATTGGATCCAAGTGGTGAATGGACTTCTTTCGCAGAAAGCAATCCATTGTTTACCGGTAATAAGAAAGTATATGTAAGATTAAAAGCAACAGGAACAAACACAACAAGTGATGCGGTTCACTATACATTTACTGAAAATATCATAGATGATAAACAAGCTTATATCCCATCGAAAAATTTATCAGTTATAACAGCATCATCAACCAGTTCGGGTGATAAAAACAATTTAATTGACGGTAACTTAAATACGGCATGGCAATCAAAAAATGTGCCTGCCTATGTAGATATAGAGTTAGATAGAGCAAGATATGTGAATGCTTTAGACTTTACGTGGGATAAAAATGCAGTAATGGGCGGTTCACTTCCATACGGACATCCGAAAAATGTGACTGTGTTTGTTAGTATGGATGGAAACGACTGGCAAACCGCTACTACCGCATCGTTACCGGAGATGTTGTCCAAAAAGACATTAACATTTGATCCGATTCAAGCCAAATATGTAAGATTCCACTGTGCGAGTATTCATGCTTCTATCGTAAATAACTTGGCAATATCAGAGATTAAATTATATGAGGATTTAACGGTTGATGATACACCGTATGCCGAAATCAGCTACAACATTATTAAAACGACAAATAAAAATGTAACAGCGGAATTAGTCAATCCGACTAAGGATATCACAGTAACCAACAATAGCGGTAAAACAAGCTATACATTTACTAAGAACGGCACCTTCACCTTTGAATTTGTCGATAAACAAGGTCATAAGGGAAGTTCAACGGCAACAGTAGACTGGATTGATAAGACACCGCCGGAGCTAAATGTAACTTATAGTACGACAGAACCGACCAATGAGGATGTTGTAGCGAGCTTGAGTTTTACAAAACCTGTTACTATTCTTACTAAGGATGTTGAAATCGCTACAAATGCAGATAAGAGCCAAACGATTACTTTCTTGGAAAATGATTCGTTTACATTGGAATTCAAAGATGCGTTAGGCAATATCGGCACGAAGACCGTCTCTGTTGATTGGATCGATAAGGAAGATCCGACATCAGAATTTACCTATAGTACAACAGATATTACCGACAAAGAGGTTGTTGCGACGCTTGATCCGAGTGAGCCGGTAAGAGTGTTGAATAATGATGGTAAGGACACTTATACTTTCACAGAAAACGGTACATTTACCTTTGAATTTGAGGACATGGTAGGAAACCAAGGTACAGCTACCGCAAATGTTTATTGGATCAAAAAGGTTCCGCAGATAAGCGTATCCTATTCGACCAAGAAAGCAACTAATAAAGATGTAAAAGTAACACTGAATCTTGAAGAAGGCTATCGCATAATGAACAACGGCGGTAAGAACGTATACACCTTTACCGACAGCGGCGAATTTGCCTTTGAGTATTTGGATGAAGACAATATGATGGGCAGATATCCGGTAAAAGTAGATTGGATCGATAAAGTTGATCCTACCGGAGAATTCACCTTCTCAACGAAAAAGCCGACAAACAAAACAGTCGTCGCAACACTGAAGCCGAGCGAAAAAGTTAAAATTACAAACAACGGCGGTAAGGATACTTACAGCTTTACCAAGAACGGCTCCTTTACCTTCGAGTTTGAGGACATGGTAGGAAATAAAGGAACAGCAACGGCAAAGGTAAATTGGATCGACAGAGAAAAGCCGACAGCGACCTTTGATTACGATATCAAGACCTTAACGAATAAGAATGTCGTTGTTACATTGAAGCCGAATAAAAAGGTAACCATCTTGAATAACGGCGGAAAAAACACGTATACATTTAAGAAAAACGGCGAATTTGTCTTTGAATTTATCGATGCGGCTGGTAATAAAAATACAGCCTCCGCTAAGGTAAATTGGATTGACAAAACACCGCCGAAGGCAACGATTGAGTATAACAGCAAAGGCGGCATCAATGATCCTGTAACAGCGACATTGAGACCTGCAGAGGATGTAACCATTATCAATAATAATGGAGAAAATACGTATACCTTTACGGAGAACGGAACCTTCACCTTTGAATTTACGGATAAGGTCGGAAATAAGGGAACAGCTGTAGCGAAGGTTGATTGGATCGGAAAAGAGGTTATCAAGCCGAAGCCGGATACAAAACCAAGTAAACCGACGAAGCCGTCTGCCGATAAAAAACCAACCGATACGTCAAATAAGAAAAATGATTATGTAGCTGAAGCTAATAAGCCTTTCTATAATACGATTACACCGGATACTTCAAACAGTGATAACGTATATAAAGAATTAACAAGCGGGGGCAACAGTAATCTGATCGCTAAGATACCGCAGGAAATCTTAAAGAAGTATAACAATGCATCCTTGTCTTATGAAACTCTTACCTTAACAGACAGTCAGAAAGAGCGTTACGGTAAAGACAGTGAAATCTATGAATTACGCTTAGAGACAAAGGATAAGAAGGAAATCGATGTGAAACAGGAAGAAATTGAACAAAAGCTTCAATTAGATCCTAATAAGAAGTTTGTAGCTGTTTATCAGATTACGGCTGACGGTAGCATTGTTCGCTTGAATCATGAGCTTGGTGAAAACAATGAGCTTGTATTTAAGAGCAATGGCTTAGGAAAATACATTATATCTTATCAGACAGATGATGATGCGAATGATACAAACGTACCAACGAACGAAGGAATCACAAAACCATCTATGTCAGAGGATGAAAGTAATTCCTTGGGCGATACGATTATGAATTATCTGCCGTATATCATAGGCGGACTTGTGATCATTATCGGCGGAAGTATGTTCTTCATCTTGAAAAAGAAAAGCTGAAAGGTTTCATAAATATTAATATAAAGCTTAATATAAAAGCCATTTCCGATTTTGGAAATGGCTTTTAAGTATATGTGTATCTGCAGAGTCTGCGTAAACAAACAGGGATAAAGGAAAGTTAAATAGCGAATATGAAATCAAATGGATATAAATGTTCTTTCCGATAACGATCAAGCAATATTAGAAATAATGGTAGTCACATCGCTTATGATACAAGAAGGCACAGGAAATTAAAAATGCGAATACCTCTGCGACACTGACAGCCCACCAAATGCCTTCAATGTCAAAATAAAGCGGTAAAATGAAAATGGATAATAATTGAAATACACAGCTTCTTAAAAAGGAAATAACAGCCGAGACAGCGCCGTTATTCAAAGCGGTAAAAAAGGAGGAGGAAAAAATATTGATTCCGGCCAAGATAAAATGAAAGGAATAGATATGAAAGGCCTTAACGGTGATATCACACAGCACCTTATCATAGCCGACAAAAATTTGTGCAATACTCCCTGCCAGAATAAAGCCTAAGGCCATCATTGCGATACCGCCGAGGCCGGTCAAGCGAATGCTTTTATTCAGCATATTTTTAAGTTCGTTGAAATTCTCGGCACCGTAATGGTAACTGATGATCGGTGCTGCACCGATCGAATAACCGATAAATACAGCGATAAAGATAAACTGAACATACATCAGAACACCATAGGCGGCGATACCGTTTTCTCCGGCATAATGTAAGAGCTGCGCATTGTAAAGCATGGCAACCAAAGAGGAGGAGATGCTTGTCATTAATTCAGAGGCACCGTTGGAGCAAGCCTTCCACAATGCTTTAAAATCCCAATGCCATTTTGAAAATGCAATCCGGCTGTCTTTACGAATAAGGAAATAGATTAACGGCAGAATACCGCCGATGCACTCACCGATGCCCGTCGCTAATGCGGCTCCTGCGATTCCCATGTCAAGTACAGCGATAAAGAAAGCGTCCAGTACCATATTTGATACACCGGAAGCTAGTATCACAAACAGGCCGAGTTTTGGCTTTTCAGCTGTTATCAAAAAGCTTTGAAAGACATTCTGAAGCATATAAGCAGTGTTAAATACCATCATGATTTGACCATAGGTAATGCAGTATTCTTTCATTGCCGCATCTGCACCTAACAGATCTGCGACATACGGTAAAAACAGAAAGCCGAAAACAGAAATCGAAATTCCCAACAGAACAGTAAAGGCAATCAGCATAGAGAAATAACGATTTGCCTTTTCTTGTTTATTCTCACCGAGCGTTTTAGCAACAAGAGCACTTCCGCCGGTACCGATCATAAAGCCGAAGCCGCCTAATACCATGATAAAGGGCATGATGAGATTAATTGCCGCAAATGGTGTTTTACCGACATAATTGGAAACGAATAAGCCGTCAACAACACCGTATATACTTGTAAATATCATCATAATAATGGTCGGAAAACAAAAGCTTAATAGCTTTTTATATGTAAAGTGATCTGAAAGCTGAATCATAGCTGTCTCCTTTTTTTAATAGGTCTGTTGTGTACGGTCGGTATATCGGATGTGGTATCAAATTGATAATTGATACAGATTTTTATAAGCCTGTTCAGTGAATCGGTTATAAGTATTCCCTAACCGTACGATGATTTACTTATATACGTTGTGATTGATACACGATATCCATTTTTTTGTTTGAACACCTTTTGTGTACTCAAGGAATATTTATCCGTCTTGTAGAATGTTGTTTATTATAGTCTGAAATCAGATGAATGTCAACTGTGAGATAAATACCGAAGGTAATATAAAAAAGCAATGAATTCAAGGAACTCATTGCTTAAGCTTTTATTATTTAGTGTTTAATACAGCCTTGATTCTGCTGACAGCTGCATTTACCGTATCCATATCGGGAACCATCATATAGGAATTAAAGCCGTTTGCCGGTGAATAGAGTGTATCACCGCTGCCGTTTACTGCCTGTTGTTCAATATTCCAGCCGCTCATTTCATTTAGCTGCATATTGATCAATGAGGATATTTCACCGGAGCTCATATTGGTTTGGAAGCTGCCGCCGACAGCATTCATAATACCGGTATAATTCGTGATAATAGCCGGTGATATCGCTTTGTTGATCATTGCGGTCAATACACGCATTTGATTTTTACCGCGATCTCTGTCTCCGCCGGATAGATTGTAGCGCTCTCTGGCAAAACGAAGTGCTTTTGCGCCGTCCATATATACCGGTCCGGCTTCATAGGAGTAGGTTCCGTCACTTGCGGTAAAGGCAACCGGATTATCTACTGTAACACCGCCGAGTGCATCTACGATATCAATCAGTGATGTGAAGTTTACTCTTGCGTAATAGTTGATATCGATACCGAAGAACTGCTCAACCGAGCTGATCGTACAATCAACACCGAAGATTCCCGTATGCGTCAACTTGTCCTTGGCTCCTGCCTGACATGTCTGTGAAATATAGAAATCTCTCGGTATACTTGTTAAAACGATTTGATGCGTATTCGGATTGATTGTCGCAATCATATTTACATCCGATCTTGATTTTGTCGTAACCGGACCGTAAGTATCAATACCTGAGATATACACATTGAACGGTGTATTTGTTACATCGACGTTTTTACTGATGGCCTTGACCTTTTTCGTAATTTCAAAGGTATAAATAACCTTTGTTTCATCATCAAACTTCGGATGACTGTTTTCCATCAGACCGCGGTATGCTTCATTCAGAATCATTGCGTCGATCGTACCTTCATATAAGGCTTTTGCCTGTGCTTCATAGCTGTCGAAGCTTTGGTAGCTGTAGTCACTGCCGATTTGATCCGTAATATCTTTTTTTGTTTCCTCAATGTTTTCCTTGTCTGTTGTTTCATTCGCACCGAAGCGAGCATTTGTTAAATCAGAGAGCTCTTCAAAGCTGCTGTTCTTCATAACGATAATTGACATACTGTCAGTCTCAGTATCGCTTCCGGCTATTTTACCGATTGTGTTGCCTGCTTTATTTATATATAGGTTTCCCATAATCAACAGCGCACAAAAGAATACGATCAATACCTTACCAAGGGTACGGTTTATCTTATTCACTCGCTTGCCGAATTGCAGCCACCATAATACATAAGCCAGCAGTGCCATTACAACGATTGCTATCAGAATATATTTCATCGGAATTATTTTAACGATAAACAGCTGCAGGATAATCATAAGCATCAACAGAAACAGCAAGCCTACGAAATAGGTGCGTGCATCTTGATACCATTTTTTCTTTAAATTTAGGTTCTTTTGTCTGTTTGTTTTTTGCATTGGCCAAACACCTCACTTATAAATTCTTTGTTATTATACACCTTTTTTTACATGAATTCTACTGTTCACATAAAATGACATAATTCATGATATGAGGGAAAGAGTGACTCTATACTTTTTAGAAAATACCATTAAGTGCTGTTATAACAAGGAAAAAGCTTATTTCAACCAAACATTTAAATCTACTCTGCCGCTGATACCGGGAATACTGCCATTGGAGGTATATTGCCAGCCCCAATAAGAGGTCCCTGTATAGGTACATTCCTCGTTATATTGCGCTACCCATTTTACATAGGGTAAGATAGTCGGACTGTTCAGCACAGTTTCTAAATAACTCTTGTAACTATAAACATATGCGTTCTTATATCCCAGACTGTGTATTTTCTGCATAAAACCGGTAACGATTTGTTCATATTGCTTTTTTGAAACATCAATATATTGCCCGCCGATCGTAAAATGCTCTAAATCATAATATATTTCAGTGTTCTTTGATATTCCGTATTTGGATAATATATTATGTACATTTTGAGCTTCCGCAATCGCATCGCTTTTGCTTTCAGAATAGCTGTATAAGTATACGGCAAACGGGATATTTAGTCGCTTTAATTCCTTTACATTGCGAGCAAATTGCTTATCCTCCTGTGAAAGCTCAGAGCCATAGCCAAGGCGCAGTATTACCATATCAACATCACCTTGTTTCTTTACCGTATCCCAATCGACTGTTTTATTATGCTCAGAGATATCAATGACTTTTTTCACAGGACCTGTACCTATCATTTCACCCTTTTGATTAAAATAATATTTAAGACCGTCAATATAATACCAACCTGTTACCTTATTATTATTGTTATCATAATAATATTGTTTATTGTTTCTTTTTACCCACGAGCCTTGTTCTAATATGCCATCCTTACCAAATTGATAATAAGCGCCGAATATATTTTGGCGTAAGGTAGCCAATGCTCCATCTTCCATGGCGTAATAGGTGTTGCCTTGATATTGGATCCATCGATTTATCTGCAGAATACCTTTTTGATAAAATTCTAACGCTTCATTCATATTTATAATTCCTGTGAGACCTTTACCATCTTCATTGAAGAAATAAGTAGTTTGACCGTGTTTTAGCTTTCCGATTTGCATAACTCCGCTTACGTTGAAAAAGTATATATCGCCGTTAATATTATTTAAATAAGTATACATATTTCCATCATCACCAAAATAATATGTTTCTCCTTGCAATTGATAGAACCCATTTCTGAACATATTACATTGACTACTGAAGTATCTGATTTTATTATCAAGCTTCAGCCATCCTTTATGTGCCTTTCCGTATTCATTAAAGTAGTAATAATATTTTCCTTCTTTTATTAATTTGTTTTTAATGAGGCCTTCACTGTTTAAATAGTACATATTACCTTCGTCATGAACAAGGCCGTAGGTCCGCTCACCGTTTTCACGATTGTAAAACTGTGCTTGATTATTTACAATCCGAAGCCCTTTAAACATTTTTCCGTTTGAACCGAAGAAATATTGTTTTCCTCCTATGTTATTTGTATAAGTATACATCTGCCCGTCATCACCAAAATAATAGGTATCGTTACCTAAAACATAAAATCCGTTTCTGAACATATTATACTGACTGCTGAAATATCGGCGCTTATTATCAATTGTTTGCCAGCCCTTTACCGCTTCTCCTTCATGATTAAAATAATAATAGTATTTTCCTTCCTTTACAAAATCATTCTTTATCATCGAATTACCCTGCAGATAATAAAGCTTGTTATTATGATGAATCATACCGTAGCGACGTGCACCGCTTTCTGTATCATAGTATTGTACCTCGTTGTTTATAAAGCGAAATCCTTTTTGCATCTGTCCGTTTGCGTTAAAATAATAAATATTTCCATTAATATTATTTGTATAAGTAAACATTCTTCCGTCGGAACCGAAATAATAGGTTTTGCCTGCTATTTCTTTAAATTGATTTATTAATGGTTTTCCGTTTACATAATAGAATTTCAAACCATTGCTTTCAATAAATCCGTTTTCTATATACGAAGCATTTTGATTTTCTTTTACAAGTATAGATGTATCATTATTTTGTTCTGTTGTTTGAGTGTTTTCATTCGTTAGGTTGTAAGTATCATCATTGTGCGTTGCTGCTTGCACGGAAAAAGCAGATAGATAAATCATTGATAAATATATAAATATAGCTGTTGCGGCTCTTTTCATTTTAATTCCCCTTTCTCTGTATTGTCCTTATTAAGGTAGTAAATCTAAATAGGCAGCTAGATAACAGTTCAGTTCCATATAGTCCTTCAATAGTTGGTCAGAATTTGTGGTTTCTTGCGTTGTCTTTGATTTTGTAATTCCTGTATTGATTGATAAAACTTCATTTTCTTTTAATGGGAACAAAGAATAAACATACGTGTAAAAATTTTTAATTTCATCTGTATTCAAAAAAGCCCAGGCTCCAAAATAAATATTAGTTGATAATTCAAAAGGGCGAAAAAATTGATGATTTGCTGCTTTTAAATAACCGTTATCACCATTCATAAAATTTTTGGTTTTGAATATCCGATCAGTATCACCGGGATAAACTATCAAATCTCTAAGGTAATGCTTAGATAAATCCTTCAATAACTTGTTAATATACTCTTTATAGTCTTGATCCACGGCTTGTTTCATACTTTGTAAAATAATCGGCATGCGCGAAAAACTCATGATATCTTGTGCTATGTCAATTTTTACATTTGTTTTATTCAGGGAATCGGCATTAGAGTATGCATAATTGGGGTTATCATAGCGAATACCGGGCTGATACAGCCAATAATCATTTAAATATACTATTGTCTCTTTTGAGGCTAAAGGCTCGATAAATGAAACGATTTCCTGCAGAGAGACTGAATTTTTATTAGATGGATATAGATTAGCAGCAGCTGCGACGATTAACAATTCTTCATTATTAACAGCTTTTAAATGCTTATAGTGTACTGATTGATCGCTTAACTTAAATTGAATACTTTCTTTCATATTTTTGAAGCTTATATAATTGTAACTGTTAGATTGATTATATATAGATAAAAGTTCCTTCAAAGTTTTTTCTTTTATCGTATGATTATAATCTATGTTATTTTTTTCGCATAGATTGATGAAACAAGATGATAAAAAGATAACATTACATTTAGCTTGTTTATTCGCTATTTCATAAGCATTACTATCATAAACCTTTTGGAAATATGTTTTAAACTGATTTATGTAGTTAAGGTTTCCCATGGAAAAGGCCGAGTATAAGGGCACCGATAAAAGCTCTGCTTGATTATCAATGCTTTTATCAGGTGAATTCATTGTTTTTGTAACTGTTTTATCCCATAGGCCGGCGAGATAATTATAATCGAATTTTGGCATTTGCTGCATTGATTTTGTTAATTTATTATATTCATCATTCTGCTTCTTGTGTTTTAAACTAACATTATAGGAGCATAAAATAAAATATAAAACAACAAAAATTACAAAACAGGTGATCTTGATAATATTGCGTTTATTCATGATTTGTATTCTCCATATTTTTAGAACTGTTATAAATGAAAATAAAAAATATTATATAAATTACAGAATATGAAATAGAGATAAATACAAGATATTTCGTAATGCTCCACACAAAAAAACGAGCAACTAAGTATCCTGCAAC
Organism: Erysipelotrichales bacterium; assembly: GCA_910576855.1. Taxonomy (GTDB): domain Bacteria; phylum Bacillota_I; class Bacilli_A; order Erysipelotrichales; family Erysipelotrichaceae; genus C-19. Next base: position 52,027 of record CAJTJP010000012.1, on the reverse strand, counting down.
GGAACAAATAATAAACAATGCTTGTATCATGAGTTCAAAATCTTGACGTTGTGCTATGATCAAAGCAATACTTACACCATTTACAATAAATCGTATACCAAACATAGGTGCTAAGATTTGAACAAAAACTCCTGCTTGCTCCCAATCGGGTCCAAAAAATATTTTAAATGCAAGAGGAGAGAATAAAACTAAGCCTATCACCATTATTACTGATATTATACCTAAAAATGATGTTGTACGAAGTAAGCTATGCTTAAAAGAGCCCTTTTTGTGGTATTCATTACTGGCATCCTCAAAAAAAACTTTAGATACATTACTGCTGATGATGTTTAATGGTAATCCTAATACACGATATGAGATTGAATAATACCCCAATATTGTGTTGTTAAATAACGAACTTATAAAAAGGTTTATCGATGAATAAGAAAAGCTGTTGGCGAAGGAAGCAGGAGTAGAATATAAGAGTTGTTTTTTATACTTTTTTGCGACATTAAGGATATCGTTTTTACTTATCTTTTTCAATTCTTTTTTATGTTCGCTCAGTTCTTCTCCTTGTTTTTTAATACCTAAAAGCTGTGATAAAACTTGAGAAGATATCAAACCGAATACTCCTGTCTTAAGCATGCCGGACATAACCATGAGAAGATTTTGTGCTGTTGTTCTTATCACATAAACCGATGTCATTAATTTATATTGCCTATTACGATTATTATAGGATGTTAACGCATTTGTCAAACCGGTTGTTAAAAGTAATATAAATAAAATCACAACAGTATATGTGAGAGAATGATAGGTCTCGTTCATTTGAAAATAGATAAAGTAGCCGAATGAAACAAACAAACTCATAAGAACGCTTACAATAACACTTAATTTAAATATAGCAAGAGAGTTCCTGTCTGTTTTTTCAGTAACAATTGCCAGATCATATCGTAAGCATATGATCGGACCAAACATGTTTACAGCAGTGATTAACAATGTATATGTTCCTAATTCCTCCGGAGTAAAGATTCGGGTAGTGATGGGTGAAGTCAGAATAGTAATGACCTGAGCTATTAAAGAGCCTGATGCCAGTGTTGTAATCGACGACAGTGCCTTATTCTGTCTCAGATTTTTTATTAGCTGTTTCATCGTTTAACCACCGCCCTTTTATATTTATAATCTTATTAAAATCCGTTTTTAGATATTTTAGATCAAAGAAAAAGCATGTTACACATAATAATCCGACAGAACCAAATGTAAATGATGTTAATAAATAGCCGTCATTCAGAGTTATCATTGGTATTATAGCTATACTTAAAATAAATCGAGAGTCAGTTTTTTTAACTCCTAAATATATCAGATACAGAATAACACCCATTAAACCTGATATCAGTAAGCTGCCGATAATACCGCCTCTGGCATATCCTTCTGCTAAAAATCCGGTATTTGACCACATTTCTACTTTATTAAAGTAAAGCTTGCTGATTAAATTTTGATAAGGCAGCTGCGCATACGGATCGGGAATTTTTAAAAATGAATTGAGTACTGTTCCGACGATACCTATATAGTCATGATTCATAAAAAAATCATAATAGATAAATTTTAAATTGGCAGGTATTATCAACATTCTTCGAATTAATAGTAAAAAAGGTAAGCTTGATACTGTATAAAACAGAATTAGAGAAATTGATGTAAATGAGAAAAATAATTTACAAAGCATTTTATTCAATTGAAGCTTTCCTGAAATTAAATAGACTGCTATAACTGTAATTAAACCAAAAATTGCGCTCTTATCGCCTTTCCATAAAAAGAATAGGAATTGTATGAAGATAAACACAATTAGTGCCTTGATATTTTTTCTTTTCATATTTACAATGATTAAGAAATAAATAATGAAGCCTGCTTCAAATTCATAAAGGTAATATAAATAACGAGGCAGATAAAATGCTTGTCTTACCTCATATACATCTCTTAAATTTAAAGCAGTTAAGGACGGTAAACCATTGAAGTATATACATGATAAAACTAAAATTACAGTTATTGCAATAAAACCATAGTATAATAAATTGGTTGCAAGCTCTATGAATGAATCATTCTTTTTCTCCTTTTTAATTTTTATATTCCTGATCATGAATGAAGCTGTCATAATGAAAATAAAAAATCCGGCAGTTATTGTCATAAAGAATACGGTACTATCATTTTTGCACGCATAGACAGTTGAAATGGGTACATACATTAACAAAAGAAAAAGCTTAACTATCATTTTAGAAACAGACAACAGTGCTTTAATATTCAGTAGATATAATGTTATCAGAAAAATAAAGGCTATGATATATTTTATTAAGCTGAAATCAGTGATAAATTGATTGTACTCATTATAATTATCTCTAATTATAGTTACATAAGAAAAATCGATTAACAGCTTGTACAGAATGAAAAATATCAGTTCTGTTTTACCGGATTGAATTGATAACATAATTTTTTTATTCATTATACACCTCATGATTTTTCATAAATAACATTTAGTCGCTGTACTTGATTTTCCCATGTATAGTGATATTGTATTTTTTCAAGATTTATTTGTTTTGCTTTATAGCTTTGATAATTAATTTCTTCAGTCAATAAGCGTAGGAAAGCATCTTTATCATCTAAATTTAATGTATATCCGATATTCCTTGCTTCGGTGAAATCACCGGCTGTGCTATCTTTGGATACTATAATCGGAGTTTTTGTGAGAATGCTCTCATAAAATTTAACCGGATAGGAATACTTCCAATTCGCTATGTGGTTATCATAAACACAATACAAAATGTCAATGTTTTTATAGATGTTTTCTATTTCACTGATTCCGTTATAACTGCCTGTCAATATGCTTGTGTACCCTTTACTTCTTTCATACTCGATTAAAGAATCATAAGCACTGCCGTAGCCGTAAATTTTAATATCAAATTTATCCTTCATAATATCATTGATATCGATTAAAGCAGCTAATGATTTAAAATCTCTTACAGCTCCGACATAGCCTATACGAAGGCGATCGGATGTTGTTTTCGTTACGTCGGCAAAAATGGATTGAGACGGATAATTAGGCAGCAGAACTAACTTATTCCTATTTTTTTCTTTTAATTTCAGTATTTGTTTTTCATTCACATATATAATCCACTTACTATGATTTTGTGCTGAGGAGACGATATACTTCATGATTAGGTCCTTGAAGCTTTTATCATCCTTTAAATAATATTCGTGCATATCGAATACTTTTATTTGTTTTTTAAAAAACCATCTTGACCCATATGACATTACAACATCATGACAATGCAGGATGTCTACCCTTTTATGTTTTAAATAACGTTTTGCCCGGATAAAAAACATGATCAGCCAGTAGGCGTAAAATGGCGCTGTAAAATACGAAAAAAATTTGTTTTCAAGCAGTCGGGTGATCTTATCATTACGGCAGAAAATACGATGTATGTAAATGCCGTCCTTTATTTCATCTTGTTTATCTATATATTTATTCTTTTTATCTAAACAGATGATTTGGACATTATTTCCTTGTTTCACCAAATATACAGCTTCTTTGTACACGCGAACGTCAGGATCAAAACAGTTATCCAGCAGCATTACAATATTCATACAAAACCTCGTTTTACAGCAATTCAATATTGTTGCGATCGGTAATGTTTTTTAGAGCGTTACGTGTATCAAAAATTGCCTTAGCGTTTTGTTGAAGCATTTCTAAATCATAACTCTTATGAGCTGTCGCGATAACTATTAAATCATAGCTTTTAATGACATCAGGATAAATTGCTTCTATACCGCGGTGAGTTTTTCCCTTATAACGATATTCCGGAATATAAGGATCATAAAAATCAACTGTAGCTTCTTCTGCGTTTAACAGTTCAATTAAGCGCAACGCAGGACTTTCACGATAATCATCAATATCATTTTTATATGCTACACCTAATACTAATATTTTGGCGTTAGCCATTGCTTTCTTTTGTTTATTTAGTACCTTATAACAACGTTCCACACAATATTCAGGCATTTTGTCATTAATAATCATGCTGTTTTCAATCATAGAGGTATGAAAGCCATATTCTCTCGCTTTCCATGTGAGATAATACGGATCTAATGGAATGCAGTGTCCGCCTAAGCCCGGTCCCGGATAAAATGCTTGATAACCAAACGGTTTTGTTTTTGCAGCATCAATTACTTCCCATGCAGAAATGCCCATCTTTTCACACAACATACATAATTCATTTACTAAGCCGATATTGATATTACGATATGTGTTTTCTAATATTTTTTCAAGCTCAGCGACAGCCGGAGAGGACACTTCATGAATGTCTCCTTCTAAAACTGCACGATACATTGTGGCGATGACCTCAGTTGCATCATTTCCGATAGCTCCGACAACCTTCGGAGTATTTTTAGTGTGATAAATTGCATTACCGGGATCGACGCGTTCAGGGGAAAACCCTAAATAAAAATCCTTACCGCACTTCAGACCGGATCCTTTCTCTAAAATAGGCTTTAACAGCTCTTCAGTAGTGCCCGGATAAGTAGAGGATTCCAGTACAACCATTGTTCCTTTACGCAAATACTTTGAGACAGCGATACCGGAATCTCTTACAAACGAAATATCAGGTTGTTGATGCGCATCTAAAGGTGTCGGCACGCAAATGGCGATAAAATCCACATCTTTAATGAAGCTGAAATCAGTTGTTGCCGACAGCATATTATTTCTTACCAGTTCAGCCAGATCCTTATCAACAACATCACCGATATAGTTTTTTCCTTGGTTTACTGAATTAACCTTTTCCTCTTGTATATCAAATCCGATTGTGCGGAAACCTGCTTTTGCTTTTTCAACAGCAAGCGGCAAGCCGACATAGCCGAGGCCGACAACACCTACAATAATTTCTTTGTTTTTAATCTTATTTAACAACATTTGTTTCATATTACTATTCTCCTTTTTTCAACCTTTCTATAAATTGCTTATGTTCGATAGCGAAATTGCCGCTGACTGCTTGATTGTCTGCAATATCCTTAGTAACTACGGCACCCATATTTGCTCGTGCATTTGAACCGATATGCAGACCGTTGCGTATTACGCTTGCCAATCCGATCCATGAATCATCGCCGATTTCAACCCTCCCGCCGACAGCAGCCATAGCAGGAATCATTACGCGTTCTCTTATTTTTACAGCATGACCGATATGAATTAAGTTATCTAGTTTTGAATAATCGCCGATTTCAGTATTATCCCAAGGATATATAGCTTTATCGACACAGCTGTTATATTGAATTTCTACATGCTTACCGATTATGACACCGCCGCAATGATCGACATGAAACAAGGAATCTTTATCTTTTTTAAATTCAAAACCGGTACCGCCGATTACAGCTCCGGCTCTGATAATTGAATGATCACCGATGATTACATTTTCTTTGATAGATACAAATTCCTCTATGATGACATGATTGCCGATGATTACATTATTTTTATTGATATGCGCTAAAGGCGATACTTCACAATCATTACCGATTTTAGTCTCGAACTTAGGTCGTTGATATTCACTTTGAAGACTTAATGAATTATGCAGTTTAAAAAAAGAAAGACGAGGATTGGTGCATATATAACAACCGCAGTCAATATCTTTTAAATACTTTTCATATATCGCTACATTCGTTATAACAGCACTTATATGCGGATTATGGAACAGTTTATCAATATATGATTCATTTTCTATAAAAGTTAAAAAGGGCAGTTTTACTCTTGAATCTAAAATGCCTAATGCTTCAAACTCGGCATCTTTTTGTACATTCTCACGGAAGCATTCGCTTAAAAGAAATTTTCTCATAATTTCATTTCCTTTTGAAGATATAATTTGATTTCATTACATACAGTAATTATTTGCTCCCTTTCTAAATAAGGATGCATTGGTAAGCTTAGGCATTTACGACTGAGATTCTCCGCATTTTTTAAATCTTCCGAATAAACAATATGATCCTTATACACACTTTGCATATGCAAAGGTTTAGGATAATAAATCATGGACGGTATACCTTTTGATTTTAGATATTGCTGAAGCTCGTTTCGTTCCTGCTCATCATTTAATAAAATTGTATATTGTGCCCAACTGCTTTGCATATTTTCTTTAACAAGAGGTGTGATTACAATATCATTCAGTTCATGGTTATATATATCCGCAATTTCATTACGACTATTCAATTCATAATCGTTAAAGGCATGAAGCTTAGGCAACAATATTGCTGCTTGCAGAGTATCAAGACGTGAATTTAATCCTACTCTGACATTATCATATTTATAGCTTCCTTTTCCATGTACTCTTAAAGAAACAAGCTTTTCATAATATACATCACTATCAGTGAAAACGGCACCGCCATCGCCGTAACAGCCAAGAGGCTTCGCAGGAAAAAAAGAAGTGGTAGAGATATCGCCGAAGCCGCATGCTTTTTTGCCGTTTATCGAACCTCCGAATCCCTGTGCACCATCTTCCAGCACTAATAGATTATAGTCCTTTGCAATTTTCATTATTTCTTCATATTCCGCCGGTTGGCCAAATAAATCAACAGGGATAATCGCTCGTGGAGTTAGCTTTCCTTCCTTGATTACATTTTCAATCATGCTGCGAAGATGAATAACGTCTATGTTAAAAGTACGCGGATCACTGTCAATAAATATTGGTGTTGCTCCAATCAAAGATACTACTTCAGCTGTGGCATAAAATGTAAAGGAAGGTACGAATACTGCATCACCGCTTTTAATGTCCCATGCCATTAATGCAAGCGATAAAGCATCGGTCCCGTTTGCGCATGTGATACAATGCTTAACACCGATATAATCTGCCAATTCTTTTTCAAGTTCAGAAACAGCAGCTCCCATTATATAGTGACCGTCATCTAAAACTGCTTGAATATTAGCGTCAATTTCCTGCTTTAGGATTTCATACTGTTTTTTTAAATCAATAAATTCCATCTAATCCACTCCTTTCTTTGAGAACATATCAAAGAAATCGGTAGAGGAAACATCAATGCTCAACGGTAATTTAACAGGTTTTCCTAAATACGCTGATTGATATATTGCAAGCACCAATTCTAAAGCTCGCTTACCTGCCTCTGCATCTACCAATGGCTTGGTGTGTGTTGAAATTGCACGAATAACATCGGCATATAAAGGATTATGGCCGAATCCGTATATATTTTCAGGATTTTCACTATATTTTAATTTTATATCTTCCGGCTTGCTTGTATCATCTTTAAAGCACCATTCTTCAATAATATTAACAGATTTACCGCCTGCTTTTACTGTCCCTTTATCACCAAAAAGATATAAGGTTTCTTCCAGATTACTCGGATATACATTTACTGTACCTTCAATAATTCCGTAAGCACCGTTTTTGAATTTGACCAGTGCCATTCCTAAATCCTCTGCTTGAATATAATCATGCTTCAAATTATCGGTATATGCCAATACTTCATCTACCTCATCTTGCATCATCCAACGTAGTAGATCAATGTTGTGAATACATTGATTCATCAAGCAGCCGCCGTCATTGTCCCAAGTGCCTCGCCACGACGCCTGATCATAATATCCTTTATTTCGATTCCATTTCACATGCGCCGTACCATGAAGCATTTTACCAAACATACCTGCTTTCATTGCTTCATGTATTTTTTGAATTGATTTATTGAATCGGTTTTGATGGTTGGCACATACGACAACATTCTTTTCTTTTGCTAAATCACATATTTTTTGTGCATCTTTCATATTCATCGCCATAGGTTTTTCAATAATGCAGTGAATTCCTTTTTCGATACAATACAATGCTATTTCAGCATGCAGGCCTGATTCGGTAGCTATCGCAACTAAATCTATTTTTTCGTTTTTCAGCATTTCTTTATAATCCAAGTATAGATTAATATTAGAACTGTCTAATTCAAATTTTTCTAACAGTTCACTCATTCTTTCTCTTTTAACGTCACAAACGGCCTTTATAGTCAGACTGTTTTTTAGAGCAGCAGCAATATGATTTGGAGATATTCTGCCACAGCCGATTAAAGCGTAGTTCATTATGAATCATCCTTTCATTTTATTAATTAAATGCTCCATTATATATATTCTTACAACAAGATAACATGCTCAATGACGATTTCTTACATTCTTTTAATAAGAAAACCGGAACAAGCAGCCATTTTAGTTTAGGAAAAGCAACAGCTAAAAATTTACCTTTATCGTAAAAATATTTTTCATCAAATCCTTTAAACCAGGTAGATTCTGACTCTTGGAGCTTTAAGATTGTTTTGGGATAAGTATAGATATGTAGTTTTTTTCGATAAGCTTCAATTAAAAATAATGAGTCCTCACCGGCACTATACACGGCACCGCCGCCAAATGCAGTTGAAAACAAAATGCTGTTATTTACAATGCTTTGTCTTTTAAAGGCTATTCTTACTGCTCCGTAATTTAATAGGTTGTACCATTTCAACCTTTTAACTTTTTTATTAACTCTTCTACCATTATTCTCACAATCCTCTATGTTAAAGATAATAATATCTGCATCTTTTAATTTATGAAAAGCCTCTGAAACAATTTCTTTATAATTATCGTAATAAAGAATATCGTCATCAGCGATTAAGCATATATCAGCTTTTGCTGCAAATAAAGCAATATTTCTGTTCTTTCCTACACCACGGTACGGTGTCGTAATCATTTGACAGCGTTGTGAGTCTTTCATTACATTGATGTAATCATAGTTATTTGCTTGATTAGCTATAATAGCATCAGTCTTTACATTCATCGACTCAATCAATGAAGTATCTTTTTGATTTAAAGAGGCGATTAAAACTTCAATATCAGCCATTGGTACAGTTTGTGCTTCAGATTTTGCGTTCATATAATTTCTCCTGCTTAGGTTAAATATTCAAGCTGATAAGCTTTTTTTCTTGAAAAAAGGCATTTAATAAGACCTTGAAAAGAACCGATACCGTATGCGATATGGAATGACGGAAATAAAAACAACAATACCAAAGTATCTTTCAAGCTGTCAGATGATTTTATACTAAAGATTAAATCTAATAATAAATATAATGCTAATTCACCTATAAACAGAAATGTTATAATTTGCCATCTTGCGATGATTGAGATTATACCGATTAATAGACTTAAAACAAATCCAAAGGGTATAAAGTGTCTGAGACGCATCGATCCCGGACATAAATGAGCTGTATAGATATTCCAACTGCCATTTTTCTTTCCCATTGCTAATAGCTTTTTTACGGTATTACGAGGATAGTATGTTATTTCAATGTCGTCAAATAAATAAATCTTTCCTCCGCTTTTGATAATGCGCGAATTAAATTCACTGTCTTGATTTCTGGAAAGGCGCTCATCGAATAAGCCAATTCTCTGAAATAATTCTTTTCTAAAAGTACCGAAGGGAACAGTATCAACATAACCACTTTTGGCATTTGTCCTAAAACCTGAATTACCCACACCGAATTTTGATGAAAGCATTGTAGCAATCATTTTTTCTTTGTTATTATGATATGCTGTTTTTAATATACATCCAACATTATCAGCATTCGTACTTTTTAGATAACTGATGCACTTACTTATATAATTTTTTGGATATATACTATGAGCATCCAACCGAACAATGTAGTTGTAACGACTTTCTTTAATGCCGATATTTAATGCTACGGGTGTGATTTTTTTAGGATTATTTAAAACTTTAAAACTAATATCACTGTTTTCCATTGACTGGTATATCAACGTTCTTGTTTGATCTGTTGAACATCCGTCAACCAACAGTAGCTCAAGAGCATTATGCGGATAATCTTGAGCTGATACGGCCGTTAAAAATTGTTTGATATAGGCTTCTTCATTTAAAATCGGTACTACAATTGAAACGCATTCCATTTTATCACTCCTTTCACTCACAGTACTGTCTTAATACAAATTTTCACATCGTTCCAAAAACTGATTTGTCTTATATAATCAAGATTGAGCACCATTTTCTTTGGCAGCACCTTTTTGATATAGGCTTCATCTATTCCTAATGTTTGCGAATATTCAGCAATGAGACTATCCTCTTCTTTAAAACGAATGCTTGATAACGATGTAACCCCCGCCGGCAACAACAGCGTTGCCTTCATTTCATCACTGTACTCACGCACATACTTTTCTACCTCGGGTCTTGTCCCCACAAAACTCATTTCACCCTTTAATACATTGATCAGCTGCGGGATTTCATCCAATCGGCATTTTCTGATTCTTGCCCCTACCTTGGTGATTCTCGCATCGTTCGCTGTCGTAACCAATGCGCCGATTTTATCCGCATCGCTTACCATCGTTCGAAACTTATAGATACGGAACCGTTTCCCGTATTGCGTGATGCGCTCTTGACGATAAAATACACTGCCCTTGCTGTCTGCCTTGATCCATATCGCCAAAATCAAAAACAGCCAAGACAAGAGAATCAGCAGAAGCAGCGACATTACGACATCAAAAAAACGCTTCAGCATCAATGTGAATCGTTTCCGTTTCAATATTTCATGATATTTTCTGACTTCTTCATTTCTCATCCATTCGGGAAGCTCATTCCATGCACTTAAACGCATTGTGCTTCCTCTAAGCATTCCCGATATGCCTGTATTACCGCTTTTACATCATCATCGCTCAATGTGCTGTACAGCGGCAAGGTGATTTCATTTTCATACAATCGATACGCATTCGGATAATTCCCGATATCAGAGCCCATGCGCTTATACGCTGTCAGCATCGGCAGCGGTTTATAATGCACATTACAGGAAACGCCCTTTTCCGCCATGCTTTCGATGAATTTATTTCGCTGAGCTTCGTTCATTCCGTCTATTCTTGTAAAATACAAATGACCGCTGGATCGATGAATGTCCGATTGATGCTTCAAGCACTGTATCGGATCGTTCTTAAAGGCTTCATCATACATTGCGATAATTTCAAAACGACGCTTCAGCATCGCCTCATAACGCTCCAGCTGTACGATTCCGATACTAGCCTGAATATCCGTCATATTACATTTATAATAGGGAGCGATGATATCATATTCCCAACCGCCTGATTTATTTTTACTCAAAGCATCTTTATTTTGCCCATGCAAGGATAATAATTGATATTGCTTGTAGACAGCCTCATCATCCATGCCCTCATGCGTAATCCATGTGACGGCACCGCCCTCGGCAGTTGTCAAATTCTTTACTGCGTGAAAGGAATAACAGGTAAAATCAGCAATCATACCGGCACGCTTTCCTCTTCTTACAGCACCGAAGCCATGTGCACAATCAGACATCACGATAACGCGCTGAAATGCTTTCTGCATATCATTGGCTGCGTGAAACAAGCTGCTTTTTCTGTTGACTGCTTCATAGATGCGCTCATAATCACAAACGATTCCCGCCACATCGACCGCAATGATCGCCTTCGTTTTCTCATTGATTGCCGCTTCCATTGCCTCATAATCCATTTCAACGCTGTCCTTCTGCGAATCGATCATGATCGGAGCTGCGCCGACATGACAGATAACAGAACAAGAGGCGGTATATGTATAAGCAGGAACGATCACCTCATCACCGGGACCGATTCCCAAAACACGCAACGTCAATTCCATTGCAGCAGTAGCGCTGTTGAGACAAACGGTTTTGTTTGTACCGACATAATCGGAAATTGCTGTTTCAAACTGCTTCGTTCTCGGCCCTGTAGTAATCCAACCCGAAGACAATGCTTCGTTTACTGCCTGCTTTTCACGCTCACCGATATCCGGCGGTGAAAACGGTATCGTTCTATGCTTCATAAAATAAAATTCCTCCAAACAAAAAGCAAGCTTCTTAACGACTCTTGCTTATGATTTCCAATCCTACTTTTATAACAGCATTTTTGTTGAACATTTTAAGCTGTATTTCCGCAATACGCTTATGGCGATTGATTCTGACGATTAAACCTTCCTTGCCCTTCATCGGTCCGTCACATACGATAATGCGATCCCCCTCAATATATCCATGTGACATCGCTACCGTATGATCTCGATGGGCAAACTCCTTCAAAAAGGCAATTTCCTCTGCATCCAAAGGAAAAATATCACTTTTCTTTTTACCGATAATACGCGCAAAATCAGGAATTCTTTTTAATTCCATATTTAGCTGAACGATATGATCACTGATCATGAATACATATCCGGGAAACAAAATTTCTCTTTCCTCATGCCATGAACCGTTGTAACGCTTCATCCGTATATATTCAGGAATAAAGCATTCCCGTAAAATATCCTTTGATATCATTGTGCAGCATCGATTCGCTGTTTTAGCTTCATGATTTACACTAACCTGTATGACATACCAGCCCATGAAAATCGCTCCTTATATAATAAAAGGGCATGCTTCGCCCGACGAATCTTGAATAAAAATTCGCCCGTATATTCTGATCCTGCTTAACAGCATTGACGTGACAATGCAACGATCAAGTGTTTTCGCATTCTTTTCAACAAAAATTACTGCTTCGTTAAAACGTAAACCCTATGCTTTAACTGAAAATATAATACTACAAATACCGCAATAATGCAATAAGCCTACCTTTATTACAGCCTCTTACAAAGCTTTCAGACATTTATTTTAAGGCAATGTGAATCATGTATCGTATTGTGAAGCAGTGATATGTTGATCAGTGAGGCCGGAATAAACAAAAAAAGGACTGCCTGATTCAAACAATCCTTTATTCCCGTTATGTGTATTCTGATTTAATTATAATTTCACAAATTTTTCTACATCAACTACGAAGATGGTAGCACCGCCGACTTGAACCTCAACCGGAAATGAAGCATATCTGCCAATGTCATAGGAAGCTGTGCTCGGTACGACCTCAGTACGTCTGCGGCTGTATTCACCGATTACTTCGATTGCCTTTTCCACCTTGTCATCATCAGTTCCGACAATCAAAGTGGTATTTCCGGCACGCAGAAAGCCTCCGGTAGTTGCCAAGCGTGTTACCTGAAAGTTTTCCTTTGTTAAAGCACTGGAAACGGCAGGACTGTCATCGTTTGACATAATCGCTAAAATTAATTTCATTGTAAACACTCCTTTCTGTAAATCCCTGTTCTTATTCTACCACGATTTTCGTGTTATCGCAATCAAAACTGATTGTGTGTGATATTCATAAATTTCAGGCATTCCGAATTTTTCCAAACAAAAAAAAACAGATTGAAATCAGCCAGCGGTACTTTCAAAGACTGAATCCGATGTTAACCCTAATTCTTTATGGAAATATTGTAATGAGGAAAAGGCCTGAGACTGAATCTTTGTCAGATTCTGTACGAATTCAATATATTCATCCTTATCTATAACGGCAATATTATCGTCATCAATATAATCAAGATTCCTTATGATTATCATTTTTTTGTAATCTACGTCGGATTTATTATATTTCGAACGCTTTGATTTTTTAAAGCGATAGGCATATTTATGAGTAATATTAGATCTGAACGGAACACATACGTAATAACCTTTATGACTGTTGAAAACTGCGATATTATAAGCTCTGTTTGACTTCTGCAGAATTTCGGGACAGCTTGAAGGGTCATAAGTATTGTAAAAGGAATCACTTAATAATCTTAGTTCGGCAGAGCCTGTCGGTATCATACAAACACCTTCTTTCAAAAAACAAGGAGGTAGTTTTTACCTCCTTGAATATTTCATCACTCGGTCAATTTTTATTTTACCGACCTGTCAGAACCGTCACAGGTACCCATCACTCGGTCAATTTTTATTTTACCGACCTGTCAGAACCGTCACAGGTCTCAGATAGTGATGGAAAGTATTCTACCTTCATTTATATTATAACAAATTCAGTTAAGAATGCAACAGAAAACAGAGCTTTTTCCAGTATGTGAAATGAGAATAGGAAGGTCGTTTATATCAGCTTTATTTTATTATTTAAGTTGAATAAAAAAGCTGCGCAGATATCTAGTAATTTATCAACATCGCTCTATTCCTAACGCTTTAAACACTGCCTCCTCGGTTCTCTGATAGAAGATAATATTTCAGTGCTTTCAGTTCAAAATCAATTATGTTATTTCTATTATTCCAACAAATCTTCTGCTTTGCAGCCGAGTACTTGCGCCAAAGCAAACAAGTTGCATGCAGTTGCTTTATTGATATCCTTTGCTCGCTGTTCATATTGTTGAATCATCCTAAGTGTTACCCCTGATTTTTCAGACAACTCCTTTTGTGTAAGACCGATTGCCTTACGCACTGTTTGTAATTTTGTAGGCAGATTCTTTCGTTCAAGTATAGAATTTGCGACATCAATAAACTTTTCCTCCGATGCTTCATGTAAAGTAGGATATAACTTATAAATCTCGCTCATCGGCAAATATTTTTTTATTTCCTTAAAACTTTTCTTTGTATTCCATTGATAAAATGCAAGTATCCAACCACACCAATATTCAGGAGAGTAATTATATTCCGTCTGTGGTGAAGGAAAATCAACATTTCTATTTACACGACTTAAAACCTCCCATACAAGTTCAGTTCCGGCTAGGCCCGACACAAACTTTGGAACACCATCTGCAAATTGTTCTGCAATTCCACTTATAATAAACATATCCAGAAAATCATCCATAGAGATACTTAAAACAGTTGCTGAATAATCAAATGCTTCACCAAGATTTCTCATCGCATCATTCAGATAAATCTCATCGTAAGCGTACATCATCACTTTTCATTTCCTCTCTGATAATATCTCTCATATAAATACCGTTAGCATCTTCTTTTTCAAGCTCTGTAAAGAAAGCGTTACGAGCTTTATTATCTCTAATTTTTCTGCGAGCATAGTAAATACTATTATCTGCCGGCTCAGCAGATTTAAACACTAACCAGTTAAATGCTTTTTCACTTTTCAAAACATACTGCTCACCAAGTTTACCGAGACGCATTGCGTAGTTTAACTGACCCAAAGAAATCTCGTTGCTGACGAAGGCTCTGGCGAATGAAAAATAGGAATCATCAGCACGATAACCGATAATCAAATCATAGTCGCTGATATCAACTAAAAAATGATCCTTTAACCACTGAACGCCTCTACGCATAACAGGAGTCGATATACGGAAACGGCGATTTTCCATGAGTAAAGCGAGCCAATGAAGGATTGTGTATTCTTCTGAGGACAAATTTAAAATCTTCAACCCGGACATATCAAGTTCATATTCGTTTGAAAAACCATCAACACCTTCATTACAAGACCATTCCTTTGCAAGTTCTATATGTTCAGTACAATAAAAACCTTGACCATAATCGTTATAAACCTTACCTTTGCCGAAAATTGGTTTTTCAATTCTTTTATTTGAACCATGATATAAAACAAATTTACTCATAGCAAGTCTCCTTTCAATATCTCTTAAGAGTTACCTAAACACATTATATCTCTATAGAGTTAGTTTGTCAACAGAACTCAACTTTCAATAGAATTATGTATGATATCGCAAAAGAGAAAACAAAAGAGTATTATAATCTTCCAATTACACAGAAAAAATTTCCTCAATTATCACATGAGGAACGGCTGAAAAAACAATTAGAATACCTGTAATCACAATTGGATAAAATAAAAGAATTGAAGAAATATTTTAGTTTTTGTACTCAAACTGTACTCAACACAAAACAAAAAGTCCGTTTTACCCCATAAATAACGGGTTTACGGACTTTTTATATCTATTCGAACTCAAGCCTTATGAACGAAATTTATATGTTTTTCTTTGTCAAAACGATACATTTATCGTCTTTATTGCCTTATTTATTTTATTTAAGTTTTGCTCGCAGATTTTTTGTATTCAAACTGTACTCATTGAATAACTAAAAAAGTGCAATCATCAAAACTTATTATCATCAAACACATGTTCCATCACTTCATCTAGTCCACACTCTAAAATATTACACAACTTGTCAATAGTAGATGTATAAACAACCTTATTATTTCTTAGCCGATCTAATTGCCCCTTGCTGAGATTATAATCTCTTAATAAAGCATTCTGACTGATTCCCTTTTTACTTAATGTGACCCACAATTTATCATATTTTATCATACATACTATACTCCCTATTGCTTTTTCCATATTATTGCAGTATTATATGTATGTTTAATATCCCCGCTTTCGGGGATATTATGAACCAATTACAAAAGAGAGGAGAATCATTATTTTTTTAGTTGCAATATACATAATATGAATAATATTTATTTATATAAATTATTTATTTTGTGTATAATAACGAAATATAAGGGAAGTATATTATCATTAGTCTAACAAGGTTAGGTGATAATATATGAGAATCAATCATATTTTAGATAAATTAAACTCTTCCATTAAGGAAAGCCTAGATGATAAGCGATTATCACAGAAAGAATACGCAAAACGAATCCAAGTAGTGAAAGCGCCTTTTCCAATTATGTTACAGGCATAAGAGAAATGCCCTATGAAACGCTTTCACAGGTATCGGAAGATCTTAATCTTGATCTAGACTATATCTTTAAACCAAATACAAAAAAAGCAACCGTCTTAGATAAAGACGAAGAATTGCTCATCAAAGCGTTAAGAAACTTAACGGAACAAGAGCGTAAAAAAGTTTATCTTGGTTTAAATACCCTTATCTCTGCAAAAGAAAAAATAATGCGCAAAACGCATGAGCGAACTAAAAGAAATTGAAGAATGGTACGATGTTGCGGAGCAACTTACAAAAGATTCACAAGATTACTTTAATACAGATGTTATGGTTCGATACATCTATTCCTACTATAACTGGTCATTATCAAGTTTATTAGAGAAAGAGTATGCAGAAACAGATAATGAATCTGCGAACGACAAGATCATGAATTTAATCCTGTTGGCATCTGCTAAGACCTGCAAGAAACT
This sequence comes from Erysipelotrichales bacterium, assembly GCA_910576855.1. Classification (GTDB taxonomy): domain Bacteria; phylum Bacillota_I; class Bacilli_A; order Erysipelotrichales; family Erysipelotrichaceae; genus C-19. Next base: position 35,093 of record CAJTJP010000012.1, on the reverse strand, counting down.
TTCTGAAGAATTATCCCTCAAATATATTCACAGTAATGTAGAAGCAATCAATCATATTTTGACAAAAACGCAATTATCTGAACATGCTGTCATCGCAAACAATGATGATATTGTTCAATCCTTTTATGATACAGAATCAATGCTTAGAAATCTTACATTTGAAAAACGTCCGATTGAAGCATTTCAAAGACTTCTTCAAATTTACAATATCGAATTGAAAACAAAGAATTCATTGAATCATATTTTTGAATTCACATTTAAAGATAAGGAATTGAAAAAACATGGTACTTATGAATGTAATACGATTTTTGAGTTTCTTGATTACTGCTCCCCTTTTCTTTTAGACAGGGCAAATAAAGAAGTGCTATCTGATATCAAATATTCTCCTAATGTAATAAAAACAAGACCTTATGAAACCTTCGATTATAACATTGCCAAGAAATTAAAAAACCATGAATTGTATCAATATCTCTATCGTTTTGAATACATTCGTATGAATTTCTTATTAGAAGATTTATACCTGTTGCTCTATTATGATAAAATTGATGAATTCAAAAACAAAGCGTTAATGGAACAATTAAAAAATGTATTAGGTCAATCAAGGCTTTAACTAACCAAAGCCTTTTTTCATACTAACAAAAAAAGGAACTTTGTATCGTTCCCTTTTAATGATAAATAAACTGTTCTCTTATGATTTCTCTCACACATTAATGACAGAAAGCAATCGACTGACTAAAGCTCGTAACACGCAACCTCACAGTTATTCAGCATATAACGGCGCATATCGTGATCGTTCTCAATTTCCTTGAAGTACGTATAAAACGGCAAAGAAACACCGCCGTGAGCGACCGCTAAGACATTTTGATTCGCATATTTCACACGACATTCCTCAATAAACGAATGTACACGCAGAAAGAAATCAGAGGTTTTTTCACAAGAGGGAAAATCCGCCTCTTTTTCTTGATTCCAAAAGCCGCAGAAATCAAAATCGGTAATGGGTGTTCCCTCATAATCACCGAAGCATCTTTCAGCCAATCGCTCATCACGTTGAATCGGAAGCTGATGCCATTGATTGATGATTTCCGCAGTTTCCACTGCGCGCTTCAGCGGAGAAACAATGATTGCATCCAGCCTTTCCTCTTTCAATACTTTTGCGACAGTCAGTGCCTGCGCACGACCGGTGTCATTTAATGTAATATCCGTTGTACCTTGAATGATACCGCGCAGATTCCAATCCGTTTGTCCGTGTCTTGTGATAAAAAGCTTCATACCCGTCTCCTTATACCTACTCTTTCACTGTGATGTAAGCATAGCTTGATCCGTAAACTATCGCTATGCTTAATTACATAAGGGTATTGTAAACAAAATGATACACGATGTCAAATGCAGCTATTTCCTAAAACTTTTCTGTAATAACCTGAGGACAACAAGACTTGAAGCACGAAATAAATTATTACTCCGCTTCGCCATCGGGCTCGTCAATGATAATCTCCCCCTGTGAATATTTTTGTTGCTTAAGGTACTGCTTCAACTGCGCGACCGTCGCTTCCTCGCGTTCGGAGATACTGAAATAACGATAAGCTGTTCTGCCGTTTTTCAATACATAATTCACCATAACGGTACCGTTCATATAATTGATTTCACCGTTCTCCGATTCCTTCGTTGCCTGACGATGCAGCGCTGTAACCTGTTCAATCAGCTTTTGATCCTCTTGATATTCATCCATCAACAAATAAGAAGTTTCATAGCTCGCATCAAAATCGTTTTCCTTATCCTCATAAAAATGAAGCTCCACCAGCACTGATTGTATGTCCTCCGGCTCATAAAATTCACGAATTCTGCCGAAGCCGTTCGTTTCGATCATCAGGTTCGACACAAGAAACAGTATTGCACCGTAGAACAGAAAGCCGAGCATTTTAGGGCGTATTGTGAGCTTACGCTCTGCCAATGAATTCATCACGAAAAACAAGACGACCGCAACCCAGAAAAAGCTTGCGCTCAAGCTGTCATACAACAGCAACAAACATGTAATCAAGGAAGTAAACATCGGATATACAAGCTTTGAGGTCGTTTTTTGTTCACTGTCCTCTCCTTTGCGCTTTCCATAGGCACGACATGCGACAATGCTGAAGCCCACCGTCACAAACAGATAAACGATCGGTTGGAAGCTGTTGAAGTCTGCTTCCTTCAGCCAAAGCGCTAAAATATTCCCGCCGTTTTGCATATAATCATTCGCGGCTTCAGGAAGGTCGATCAGCCATTTAAAGCCAATCATGATCGGTGAGAAGCATTCGATATAAGACATTTGGAAAAATTCATTGATACTGCCGCCGCTGTGTGAGATTTCTTGTATGACATTGTTCAACAGGGCTATACAGGATGTTACCAAAAGCAGCTGTACAAGCACCACGGCAACAGCGACAAAGCAAGCATCCAAAAATGAATTACACTTCATCACAAAGAAGGTAATGCTTGCATAAAGCGCCAAGCTCATCAGCGCAAACATTGCCGTCAGCACCAAATACGTCGGAATATACGCATTGATTTCCGATGTCCATAAAAAGCTGAATAAAAACAACACATTAGGAATACAGATACAAGCCGCACCTATCACATAATTCAGCCAAAACAGCCTTGTTTTCTTGATCGGCAGCGGATAAAACAAATCAACCGAGCGCTTATTCATCAAATAGCGAAATTGATAAAGCGGCATCAGCATCGCTAAAGCAAGATTGATAAGCAGCATAGCCATGCACGACCAATACAGCGGCGGAAACGAATTTCTGTTAGGTTGATAAGGGAATAACAGCTGCGGTAGTAAAAGCAATGTCACGGCTGTAAGCAGATAAGTGAAAAACAATCGCTTGTTGTGACGCCAAATCCATTTACAATAAGCAATCTCATAGCTCATGATGAACTGCCTCCTTATTATGAATAACCTCTTGAATGAACATCTCCTCTAATTGAACCGGAAGCAGCTCCAATACAAGCGGCTTCAGTGATTCCAAATAAGTGCGGATACGAGCTTCATCTCCCTTTACATAAAGCTTTACCACACGAGAATTGATCTGCATTGTGATGATATCAAGCTCTTTAAACCACTCCGGTTTTACCTCGCTGAGAAATGCCATTTGAATATGATGAATATCTGATAGGGCTTCATTCATCAGACCGCTCGTATGAATCGTTCCGTTTTCAAGCATCGCAAAGCTGTCACAAAAATCCTGTAATTCCTTTAGATCGTGAGATGAGATAATGACGCTCATTTTCTTATCGGCGATTTGATCGGCAATGATCTGTTTGAAATGCCTGCGCATGATCGGATCTAAGCCGTCAAAGGCTTCATCCAATAATAAATAGCGAGGAGCGGCGGCAAGGCCCAACAGAATAAACGCCTGTCGCTTCATACCCTTGGAGAAATTATGCAGAGGCTTATATTCATCTAACTGAAACAGCTTCAGGTATCGGTAATACAGTGCTTCATCAATATCATACCAATCTTGATAGAAGCGTTTCATATCGGCTAAGGTCGAATGAAAAAACTGAAACGGATCGTCACTGATAAAAAGAATCTGTTGCTTACAGCTTCGATTATCATAAATACGCTCTCCGTCTAAGAGAAGCTTGCCGCCGTCGCATTGATAAATACCGCTTAATAAACGTAATAAAGTAGATTTTCCGGCACCGTTTTCACCGATAAGACCGAATACGGAGCCATCGGGTATTGTAAGATTGACGTCTTGAAGCACTTGTTTTTTACCGAGAAATTTATATACGTGCTGAAATTCAATCATCGTTATCACCTCCCTTATAAATCTGAGTGATTACCTCAGTCAGAGCTTCCTGCTTGATTTGATGGCGCTTCATTTCCGTTACGGCTTGTTCAAATTCCTTCAGCTTTAACTGCTTGATTTGGTCGTCTAAGTGATTGTCATTGACGAAGCAGCCCTTGCCTGGCATCGTATATACATAGCCCTGCAGCTCTAATTCCTGATAGGCCTTGGCCACCGTATTGGGATTGATCGCAAGCTCATTGGCTAAGGAGCGTACCGACGGCAGCTTATCATTCGGTGCCAAGATTCCCAGTGAAATAAATTCTAAAATCTGTGCTTTTAATTGTTCAAAGATCGGTAATCGACTTTGCGGCTTTAAGATAAACATGGTACACCTCCTATTCCGTGATTTTCTGAATCAATGCTTGTTTATGCCATTCCTTTAACAGCGTGTTGATGTGCTCCATATCCTGTTCGCGGAATAGATACATACGTTCGATGTTTTGATGATTCTTGGTTGTGTAGGTGAAGCTGATGTAATAACGCCAACCTGAGTAGGACTCACTGTTGTGCTGCTTCGCAAGGGCTGCGAGCTGACGATGGCAATCGATGAAGGAAGCGATTTTCTGCGGATCGCTGCTTTGGCCTGTGTAGCTCGGATAGTGATTCGTATCACCTTGATAATCCTGTGTGATACCAAAGACAACGCTTTCGACTTGTTCTGCGCTCGGTACCTCTTGCAGGGTGCCGAACATCTGTGTACTGCTTAACATCATAAACAGCAGATAGCTTGACAAGGCAAGGGCGGGAAAGAGCACAAGCCGCTTTAATGAAAAACGAATTTTACGCTCAGCGAAGAAGTCAGCCAACAGATAGCATACGGCAATAGCTGCCGTGGCAATCGAAATCGGGGCTTCTTCCTGAAAGCCGATCAATAGGAAAAACGTAATCAAAGGAATCAGCAGCGGATAGGTGATAAAGGCGCTTGTTGTCTGTCCGCTTTGTTCACTGCGAATGCGCATAAAGCGCTTGGCTGCGCCGTTCAGGCAGACTGCCGCAATAATCAGCCATACGATGCCGCATAAAATAAGCAGCTCAAGTGTATAGACACCCGTTAGCTCATGATAACAATACAGCTTGATCCATAGATTCATCTGCCAAGGAATACTCAGCGCAGCAACCAAAAGATCAAGGAAGCCTTCGATGGTATCATCATTGCCCGCAACGGAAACAAGCGTATCGTTTATCACATGCTCGCAAAGCGCAGATGCGGCATAGTAGAAAAACAAGGGCAGTACGGTGTAAATAATCCCCATGATGATTCCGTCTAACAATGTATGACAGCGAATGATGATATAGGTAAAAAACGTGTATAAGCAGCATCCCAACAGAATAAAGCCGCAGTTTAACAGAAAGTAAATCATTATAGCGGGGAAATATCCGCCGATTATTTTTGAAAAGATATCGATCCCGCTGAACATACAAAAGATGATCAACAGGAAAAAGGATACAGAAACCAAATAGATCAGACCGATCAAATAATGAACATAAAATAAACGCTTGCGCTCGATCGGCAGGGACAGATAGAGGTCATTGCCGCTGCGGCTCATTAAAAAGCGGAATAGATAGAGGGGCAGTACATATGCCAGAATACATATCGCAAGAAATACAAGCGAGAGATTCCCGCTGTCTGTATCGCCGAAGATATCGAAGGTACCACCGAACAGACTCAATCCGAAATACAGAATCGGTGACGGAAGAATATATCCGAGTACAAGCAGTCCCAGTATGATAAGTACGGCAGCACCTAAGCGTGTTTCCTTTTGAAAGTAATGCTTCACATAGACTGCTTCACTTTTACTTAATAATAATTGCTTCATTTCTTCACCTCCGCTTTTTTCAGCATTTGAAATACGAACATCTCCTCAAGGCTGACCGGAAGCATTTCCATCATCAACGGTTGTTTTTTCTTCAGAAAAGCTTGGATTTCAGTTTCATCGCCTTGTGCGACTAAGTTTACGATGCGTGAATCTATTTGAAGCGACAGAAGCTGTAAATCGTTAAACTCCGCTTCACTTATCGGCTTGGCGAAGGCCAACTGAAAGCGATGGATCTCATGGAGCTGTTCACTCATTGAGCCTGAGGTCGTCAGCCTTCCGTTTTCTAATATACCGAAGCGATCGCATATCTCTTCCATTTCCTTAAGGTTATGTGAGGATATCACAACACTCATTTTCTTTTCCTCTATGCGGTTTGCGATTTCTTTTTTAAACCGCATACGCATATGTGGGTCTAAGCCGTCAAAGGCTTCGTCCAGCAACAAATAACGAGGAGCGATACATAGGCCGAGAATGAGGAAGGCTTGGCGTTTCATTCCCTTAGAGTATTTCTGCAGGGGCAGCTTATCGTTTAAATCAAACAGCGCAATCAAACGGTGATAGTATGCCTCATCAAACTCAGGATGGGCGATGTGATAAAATTGCTTCATATCGGATAGTGTTGCGTTATGAAAATAAAACGGTTCGTCGGGAATCAATAAGATTTCCGCTTTCTTTTCCGCATGCTCATGAAGCTTTAAATCATCAATCATTACACAGCCCTTATCGCATTCATAAACACCGGCCAAAATACGAAGCAGTGTGGATTTACCGGCTCCGTTTTCTCCTATCAGACCGAATATGCAGCCATCCGGTATTTCCATTTGAAAATCATGTAATACAAGATGCTGCTGCAGTCTTTTCTCTAAATCGCATACTTTCAGCATGACAATCCCTCCAACTGTACTATTTATAATAATACAGTACAACAATCATCGAGAATTGTCAACAGGATGTTGAAGGAAATGAGCGGAAACGGGATGAGTGGGGGTGATATTTTAAGTATATCGCTATGGGATTGAGGAAAGGGAGTGCATATTTACGACAATCGTTGATTCTTATTGAAAAAGCGTTAATTCTATCAAAAAATCGTTCAACTTATATAAATCATCGTTAATTCTATGGTTATTATCGTTAATTCTTAAAAAATAGCGTTCAAACTTGAACTCTATCATTAATTTGTATATACTATAGATAGAGAATTTCTTAAGAAGATAACTGCGATCAGGAGGTATTGCTATGCAATCGGAAACTTTATTGAAACTTGTATCAGATATCAAAAAACAAAAGGCTGAATCACAAACAATTGAGCTGAAAGCAGCGGGAAAGGGGTGCCCGACAAGGCTGTTTGATACATTATCCTCTTTTTCCAATCAAGATGAAGGGGGAGTTATTATATTCGGTATCGATGAAGCTGATAATTATGCGATAAAGGGTGTATATGATGCCCAGGATCTGCAAAAGAAGGTAGGCGAACAGTGTAAACAGATGGAGCCGTCAGTTCGTGCACTGTTTACAATGTGTGAGATAGACGGTAAAACGATAGTATCCGCTGAAATACCCGGTGTTGATATTTCTGATCGTCCCGTTTTCTATAAAGGAGTCGGTCGTATAAAGGGTTCTTATGTTCGCGTCGGTGAAGCCGATGAGCTTATGAGTGAATATGAGATATATAGCTATGAGGCATTCAGGAAAAGAATACGTGATGATGTACGAACAGTAGAAAACGCTAAGCTAAGCTTAATCGATGAAAAAAGAATGTCTGAATATCTCAGCGCAGTGGTACGAGAGCGCAAGAATCTTGCCGAAAATGTTTCAGAAGCGGAGCTGTTGGAGCTGATGGGAATAACGGTAGATTCACTGCCGACACTTGCAGGCCTTATGACGTTTTCAAAATATCCGCAGGCATATTTTCCGCAGCTATGTATAACGGCAGTTTGTTTGCCGGGAACTGAACATGGCAGTGTCGGGTCAGACGGAGAGCGTTTTATTGATAATAAGCGCATAACCGGTGCTATCCCCGATATGCTTGAGGAAGCAGTTGAATTTGTGCGCAAAAACAGCCGGACAAAAACAATTATTGATGATTACGGCCGTAGAGCAGATAAGGCGGAATATCCGATCAAGGCAGTGCGTGAAGCAATTTTAAATGCGTTAGTCCATCGTGATTACAGTATTCATACAGAGAATATTCCCATTCGTATCGAAATGTATCGTGATCGGATTGAAATTGTCAACAGCGGCGGTTTATACGGAAAAATTTCGATTGATGCGCTCGGCAAGGTGCGACCTGAAACAAGAAATGCGGTATTGGCGAATATGCTTGAACTTCTGAATGTAACAGAAAATCGTTATTCCGGTATACCGACAATGAGAACAGAGCTTGCGAATGCCGGACTTCCCGCTCCGCTGTTTTCAGTAAAGCACGGCGAATTTAAGGTTACGATGAAAAACGGCATGTTTGAGGAAATGATGCCGGAAGAGTCTCTTATTGATTTTTGTTCTACAGCACGTTCAAGAGAAGAAATTATAGCGTTTGTCGGTAAATCAAAAAACTATACGATGGCAAAAATTGTAATGCCGCTTGTGGAGAGCGGAAAGCTGATGCTGACAATACCTGATAAGCCAAAGAGTCCCAAACAACGCTATGTAAGCCGCAATTAAAATTATTTGTCTGTGAGAGTGCTTGATTGAACTGAAACATGCTAGAATAATAAAAACAGACGTCGGTTTTTGATATAGAAATCATGTGATTAAAGAGACTATCAAAGCGAATGCTTACCGCTGATGATTACATCCTTCAGCTCGATATTATGGTCCATAACCACAAGGTCAGCTTTTTTACCTAAGCCGATTTCATAATTTAAGGTATTGATCAGTCGTCCCGCATTGGTGCTTGTCATAGCGATACAGTCCTCAAGCGGATAGTGAAGCTCTAAATACAGATAGCGAAAGGCATCCGATAAATCCTGAAATGAATTAGCTAAGTGGCCGTTTGCGTAAATCGCATTGTTTTGAACGATATGCTTATGATCCAACTGATATCCTTGCGGATATTCATAGCCGCTGTAGGCAGAGCCGTCGGAGATTGCCGTAATGCGTTTAGGCCCTAACAGCCTGATGAGCCATTGAAGCATCGCTCGTTGAATATGAACACCGTCCATATTTAATTCACATAGGATATCAGATTCAATGATTGCATCTAATATCCCTGCCTCATGATGGTCGAAATCAGGCATTGCGTTACATAAATGTGTTGCCTGTGTAATGCCGGCTGAAATTGCCTGTTTCGTTTGTTCAAAGCTGCATTCGCTGTGAGCGACAGACGCAATGATACCGAAACGCTTCAGCATTGCGACGGCCTCTAAGCCGTTTTCTAATTCCGGGGCAATGCTCATAATTTTAATCAAATCGCTGTAGTGAAATAAAAAATGTTCGAGCTCCTGTAAATCAATCGGCTGCAGGCAATCCGGGTCTAAATCGTTAGCTCGTTTCGGGTTTAGATACGGTCCCTCTAAATGCACGCCGTAAAAGCGAGCACCGGGATATTCCCCCTTGAATGCTTCTCGATAGCCTTGTAAAATCGGCTCATAGTCCTTCAACGGCATGGGATCAAGTGTTGCCAAGAAGCCTACCGTACCTCTTTTCGCATATTGGATTGCGAGCTGATGCAGGACATTGATATCATTGCTTTCGGCAGAACAGCCGCGAAAGCCGTGGGTATGAATATCCACAAAGCCGTTGAGGGCAATATCGCTGTAAGGCTTCGGTGTCTTATAGTCGATTCGTTCGACAAAGCCGTCCTCAAGATATAAATCGCCGAAGCACATCGTACCTCGTTGGATAAAGCGCACATCCTGTATCAATATTGTCATGGTAATCCCTCCGTTTATCTAACATTTTAATACCTTTGAAAGGATAATACAATTCTTTTACCTGTAAATTTCATAAATAAATGAACCAACGGCGGGGATAGGAGAATTTGATAAAATTTCCATGACAACAGCGCTTTTAATTTGCGGATAATTTGATATAATAGGGGCAGTAAAACAAATGAAACGGGAGTGAAATAATGAATAAAAAGCGTTTATGGGCTTGTTTCGCAATCGCAGGGTTGTGCATATTAAGCGGCTGCAGCGAGGAAAGTGTTTATACACTGTCTAAAGATGAGGTCAAAATCAAGGTACATGAAACCGAATTTGATCCGTTGGATTACTTATTGAAGGACGGAGAGCCGTTAGATGAAGGGGATCGCGCAAAAATCAAAACAGGCGCAAAGATCGATACGAATACGGTCGGAAAAACGGTGTTTACCTTTCCTGAATACGGACTGAGCCTGCATGTAACAATTTATGATGATGAGGCACCGACGCTTTCAATCGTCGGCTTTCAGGTGAAGCGCGGGGTAGTGTTTACGTGGAACGAGGAAAGCTTGAATAAGCTGAAGCCGCAAATCAGTGATAATTATGATAACGGGGATCTGTTAAAAAAGTCGCTGCATTGCGACAGTGTGGATACGAATCAATTGGGGAAGCAAACGATTACATGTTATGTTGAGGATTCCGCCGGCAACAAAACGAGTAAAAGTGTAGAAATGGAGGTAGTCGAATAGACTGCCTTTTTTGCGACAATTATGAAATATAGGCCAAGCTTGTACAAGGCAATAAGGGGTGTGTTTCAAAGATTATGGCTTGGCCTGTTATGATAAACCGGCTCAACTTAATAAATGCTCAATCAGAATTTTTAAGCCGATAGCGATAAGAATAATACCGCCGATAATTTCTGCATATTTGCCCAAATAACCGCCGCAGCGATTGCCGATGATGACCGCGGCGAAGCTGATCACAAAGGTCGTACTGCCGATCAAAAGAATTGCCGTAAGAATATCGACCTGTAGAAACGCAAAGCTGATACCTACCGCAAGCGCATCGATACTTGTGGCAATCGCAAGAACGATGATATCCTTAAGCGGAATATGCGAGGTATGATTGATGGTTTCAATCTCATTTTCTTTTGCCTCTTGAATCATATGATAACCGATCGCTCCTAATAAAACAAAGGCGATCCAATGATCGATCACGGTAATAAAGCCTTCAAAATAATGACCGATCCACCATCCCAACAATGGCATACCGGCTTGAAAAAGACCGAACGCAAAGCCAAGCAGTACCGCATATCGCTTGGCCTTTTCCTTTAGGCACATACCTTTCGCAAAGGATACGGCACAGGCATCCATGGAAAGGCCGACACCGATAAAAAATACTGATAACATGCTCATAAACTACCTCCTGAATAAAAAAACTTATACACGTATAAAAATACATGTATAAGTCTTGTCGTTTAACGCTTACCGGACAGACCTTGGTTGATTGATCTGTCAGTATGTCGGCACAGCGACTCTTAGAGCCGACTACTCCCTTATAACATCGTAAACATGATATCAAAAAAGGAGTGGAATTACAATGTTTTTAGTAATAAATCATAGATTAGGTTAATCTACGACTTTATTTATACCACATTTAAGCATAAAAATCCAGTTATTTTTAATTCATAGATCGGCACCAAATCTTTTTTCAAATAGACTGATACAATAACAATCATATATCATTTATTACATTTTATTTTGCTTTTCCTCTTTCCATGATGTCTAATATAGAAATATATAGAAAAGAGGTATTAAGTATGGAACAAATCACTTTTAATGAGCTGACTTATGAGTGGCTGAGCTGCAGAAGGCTGTATATCAAGCGCTCAACCTTTGTTAAATATGAAGCGGTTATCACAAAGCACATATTTCCTTATTTCAGTGTAATACCGCTGAAAGAAATCAAAAGTCAAACGCTTATGTCATTTTTTGAATTGAAAATACAGCAAGAGCTTTCTTACAGCCTGTTGTGCTCAATCAAAAATATTCTTGTTTCTATTCTTGAATACGGGATAGAAAATTATTCATTAAGGCAAATGAATTTCAAACAAATTCGCTTTGCTTCAAAAGTACAGGCAAAAGCGATACTATCAGGAAGCGAGCGAAATAAGATCATACGGTATACAAGAAAAAACCGTAACTCCTTGTCACTCGCCATGCTTTTGGCCTTATACGGGGGACTTCGCTTAGGTGAAATCTGTGCTTTGAAATGGGATGATGTTGATTTTGACAATCAAGTGATCAAGGTTATGGGAACGGCTGTAAGACTGAAGTGCTTTGATACAAAGGATAAGAAAACGGAATTGGTTATTTTACCGCCGAAATCACAGGCATCCTATCGTGAAGTGCCTTTATCAAGCTTTTTATCCGGTTATTTAAAGAGATACTTCGATAAAAAGGGAAGATATTTACTCTCAAACAGCGAGAAAATATATGAGCCGCGGCGTTTGGAAAGACAATTCAAGACGTTTTGTATCGGCAATGATATTAACTGTACCTTTCACGGCTTAAGGCACAGCTTCGCTACAGCATGTGTCAGAAGCAATGTGGAAATAAAGGCATTAAGTGAAATATTGGGTCATTCCAATGTTTCGATTACCTTAAATGTTTATGTTCATACATCATTGGAACAGAAAAAAAGAGAAATAGAGAAGCTTGTGACACCTGATATTATCGTAGATTAACCTAATCTATGATAATTTAGGAGGGTAGCGATGTTCTGGTATGTATTACATACGAAGCAGGCTGCGAATCAAACGCTGTTGGAGGCGATCAATCGCTGTGATGATATGCAGGCCTTTATTCCGATGGTGGAAAAATGGTTTCAAGGCAAAGGCATTCGTGAGTATCAGCTGAAAAAGCTTTATCCCGATTATATATTTATTAAAAGCGCTCTTGATGAGGAAGTGCTGCAGGAAAAGTATAAAACCTTCTTTCAGGCCATTCAGGGAATCGGTGTATTACTGGGTAATCATCAATTCAGTGCTTTAGATCGGCAGGAGGAGCATTCATTCTCCTTATTGTTTAACCATAACGGAGTGATACGACATTCCTTGGGCAGGTATGAAAATGAGGAGCTGACAGTGATTGAGGGCCCGCTTCAGGGGCTGGAAAATCAGATCGTAAAAATAGATCGTCATAAACGCACTGCACTGTTAGGTAATACATTTCTCGGACAAAAAATGATACTGCCGCTTGAGGTGATCAATCGTAAGGGAAGCGTATCGTTATGACGAGGCAAGGACATACAGACCCGACCACAGGTAATGTTGAGCTGAGAGCTGAGCGTGATGAAACGCTTATCAAAAAAATGCTGGAAATTGCGATTGAAGAGCTGAGTGAAATCGGCGCGGAAAGCGATATTTGGCTTGTGGATGACGGAAAGATTTGTCGAACTCATAAACAGATATATACATATCTGAAGCATCGTGCTTTAAGGCGGTAGGGCAAATGAATTATTATGTGCTGTATTGTCAGACTTTAAAGTGTGAAGGCGTCTGTCGAAGGCTGAACGGAAAAGGCAAGCTTCAAGCCTTTATACCGCAAATGGAAAGCTATCATCGATTAAGTAATCAAATTATGTTGAAAACAATGTTTCCCGGATATGTGTTTATTAAATCAGAGCTGAATCAGAGTGAATTTGATGCTTTGTTGAGCAGCTTGAGTGATGAAAGAAACGGCATTATCAAAGAATTAAAGAAAAGCGAGGTATCCGCTTTAACACAGGATGAAATTGACTTATATCAACGACTGTGGAATCAAAACGGAATATTGGTAATGAGCGAAGGGTATAAGGAAAACGGGAAAACGATTGTGACGAAGGGACCGCTGTTGTCGTTTCAAGAGGAAATCATCGCAACGGATAAGCGGGATATGGTGGCGGTTTTAAAGCTGACCTTTCTTGATCGCAATATAAAAGCGGGTATTTTATTAAAATAAAGCAGTCAGCTGATGCGTGTGGATTCGCTGCCGTCAGCGGATTGCTTGATTATAGCCTCTCTGCCGTAGGAAAGGGATTCCTATGGGTAAGGGGAGCTATACTTTTTTTTGAAAGAAGGGATAAAATGAAGCATAGAACGATACCGTTTTCACCGCCGGATATCGGTGAGCGTGAAAAGCAGGCAGTAAGCGAAGCATTATCTTCGGGTTGGATTACTACAGGACCGAGAACGAAGCAGTTTGAAAAAGCAATTTCCGATTATGTCGGTACAAACAAAACCGTTTGTCTCAACAGCGCTACTGCCGCAATGGAATTGACGCTGCGTGTTTTGGGAATCGGTCCCGGTGATGAGGTGATCGTTCCTGCTTATACATATACCGCCTCTTGTTCTGTTATCTGTCATGTCGGCGCAGCTCCGATCATGATCGATTCGCAGAAGGACAGCGTTGAAATGGATTATGACGCAATGGAAGCGGCAATCAATGAGAAAACGAAGGCGATCATTGCGGTCGATGTGGCGGGAATCGTTTGTGATTATGAGCGCATCTATGAAGCAGTCGACAGAAAAAGCGGCTTATATCACGCAGATAATGATCTCCAAAAAGCATTTCAGCGCGTTATCGTGATGTCTGATTGTGCGCACGGTTTCGGTGCTGTAAGAAGAGGAAAGCGTGCCGGTACAATCGCTGATTTTACTTGCTTTTCCTTTCACGCAGTAAAGAATTTAACAACTGCCGAGGGCGGTGCCGTCACATGGATTGCACATAAGGGCATAGATGATGAGGCCGTTTATAAGCAATATCAATTATTATCCTTGCATGGGCAAAATAAAGATGCTTTGAGTAAAAATAAATCAGGCGGTTGGGAATATGATATCATCGCTCCCTATTATAAATGTAATATGACGGATATTCAGGCAAGTATCGGAATCGTACAGCTGGAGCGTTATGAGGCGATGCTGAAGCGTCGTTTTGAAATTATCGCTATGTATGATGAAGCCTTTAAAAATGATCCGATACAGTGCTTGAAGCATCAATCGGACATTCATCACTCCAGCGGTCATTTGTATTTTACAAGAATAGATGGAATGAACGAAGCACAGCGAAATAAATTCATTGAAAGCATGGCGGAAAAGGGCGTATCCTGTAATGTGCATTATAAACCGCTGCCGATGCTGACAGCGTATAAGCGCATGGGCTTTGATATCGGGAATTATCCGAATGCGTATCGATTGTATGAAAATGAAATCACCTTGCCGCTGTACAGCACATTGAGCGATGAGGATGTAAAAGCGGTAATACAGGCATATCGGGAATGCTTAGAGGAAGCACAATGCGTTTAAGTGCATGGAATGAGCTTCCCGAATGGATGAGAAATGAAGAAGTCAGGAAATATCATGAAATATTAAAACGGAAACGATTCACATTGATGCTGAAGCGTTTTTTTGATGTCGTGATGTCGCTGCTTCTGCTGATTCTCTTGTCTTGGCTGTTTTTGATTCTGGCGATATGGATCAAAGCAGACAGCAAGGGCAGTGTGTTTTATCGTCAAGAGCGCATCACACAATACGGGAAACAGTTCCGTATCTATAAGTTTCGAACGATGGTAAGCGATGCGGATAAAATCGGTGCATTGGTTACGACAGCGAACGATGCGAGAATCACCAAGGTGGGGTCAAAAATCAGAAAATGCCGCTTGGATGAAATTCCGCAGCTGATCAATGTATTAAAGGGTGAAATGAGCTTTGTGGGGACAAGACCCGAGGTAGAGAAGTATGTGCGTGAGTACAGCGATGAGATGAAGGCAACGCTGTTGTTGCCGGCGGGGGTTACATCGTTATCAAGCTTGAACTATCGTGATGAGGACGAAATGATAAAACAGGGAATCGATGCAGGAAAAAGTGTAGATGAGGTATATTTGAAGGAAATTTTACCCGAAAAGATGAAATACAATTTAGCTTATTTATGTGAATTCAGTATAGTAAAGGATTTGATGATATGTGTGAAAACGATAGTATAGAAAAACCACTAGTATCTATAATAACTCCCTGTTATAACGCTGAAATGTATATTGAGGAAACGATACAAAGTGTGCTGGCTCAAAGCTATGAAAATTGGGAAATGATCATAGTAGATGATATATCAACAGATCGAACTTTTGACATAATAAAAGGCTATATGAAAGCAGATAACAGAATCAGCTGCTTTCAGTTGAAACAAAAGGGCGGAGCCTCAATCGCAAGAAACAAAGGCATCAAGGAGTCCAAAGGTAAATATGTAGCCTTTTTGGATTCCGATGATAAATGGAAATCGGATAAGCTGATGAAGCAAGTGTTATTCATGGAAACAAATAATTATTTATTTACCTATCATAATTATGAGCTGATAGATGAAAAATCAGTTCCGCTGAACAAATTACGCATGGCCCCCGCTTCAATTACCTATAAAAGAGCTTTGATAGGCTGTTCGATCGGCTGTCTTTCGGCAATGTATAATCAAGCGCAAATAGGAAAGATAGAAATCAAGCGTCTGGATAAAAGAAATGATGATGCGTTATGGTTCAAAATATTAAAAAAAGCACAAAAAGGATATTTGCTGAACGAAAATCTTGCATTGTATCGAATAGGAAATCAATCGATATCGTCCGGCAGTAAACTGAAACTGCTGAAATATCATTATAAATTATATCGGAATCAAGATTTTATGATTCTTACATCATTATTTTTTACATGCACTAATGTATTTGTTTATTTTTGGAATAAAAGGAGTGAAAAAGCAATATGAAAATAGCGGTTGCCGGAACAGGTTATGTCGGATTAAGCATCGCAACACTTTTGGCGCAGTATCATGAGGTTACGGCGTTGGATATACTAAAAGAAAAGGTGGATATGATAAATCAGGGAATCTCACCGATCAAGGATGCTGAAATTGAACAGTATTTAAAAACCAAGAATCTAAATTTAAAGGCAACCTTAAATCAAGAGGAAGCTTTTTTAAACGCTGATTTCATCGTTATCAGCACACCTACCAATTATGATGAAGTAAAAAACTATTTTGATACCTCATCGGTTGAAAAGATAATCGAAGCGGTTTTAACCATCAATCCAAGGGCAGTAATGGTAATCAAATCTACAATACCGGTAGGCTTTACAAGTCTAATGAAGCAAAAGTATGGTACAGAAAATATTATGTTTTCACCTGAATTTTTAAGAGAGGGCAAGGCTCTGTACGATAATCTGTATCCTTCACGAATCATCGTCGGTGAGAAAAGCGAAAGAGCCAAAATATTTGCGAATTTGTTAAAAGAAGGAGCGATAAAGAAAGAGGTTCCTGTCTTATATACGGACAGTACCGAAGCAGAAGCAATCAAGCTGTTTGCGAATACGTACTTAGCTTTAAGAGTTTCTTATTTCAATGAGCTGGATACTTACGCTGAATTAAAGGGCTTAAATACCGAAGATATTATCACCGGTGTCTGCATGGATCCAAGAATCGGTGTACATTTTAATAATCCTTCTTTCGGTTACGGCGGGTATTGCCTGCCTAAGGATACGAAGCAGCTAAAAGCAAATTATGAGGATGTACCCGAGAATCTTATCAGTGCCATCGTTCAATCAAATACAACCAGAAAAGATCATATTGCGCAGATGATCATTGATAAAAATCCGAAGGTTGTAGGAGTATATCGCTTAACAATGAAAGCAGGCTCAGATAATTTCAGATCAAGTGCAATTCAAGGCATAATGAAGCGAATCAAGGCAAAGGGAATCGAAGTTGTGATCTATGAACCGACTTTAAAAGAAACGACTTTTTATAACAGCAGGGTTATTACAGACCTGGATACATTCAAGCAATTAAGTGATGTGATTATATTAAATAGGAACGATAAGGAACTGGCTGATGTTAAAGAGAAGTTATATACAAGAGATTTATTTGAAAAAGACTAAAATGAAAGGTAATGCTGTGTACATGTATACAGCCGGTAAGATGTCATGATTAGAGTATTGCATATCAATTCATCATTAAGCACGAACAGCGGAGTTATGCGAGTGATTATGAACTATTACGGATATATAGATAAGTCCGAAATACGATTTGATTTTATGTATTATATCGAATCAGAGAACAGCTATAAACAAGCTATAGAAAATAAAAATGGTAAATATTATATGGTTGAATCTCCCAGGAAGCTCATTAAATTTAAAAAGGATTTATCTGCTTTTTTTCAACAGCATAAGGATGAATATGACATTGTTCATCTCCATGATGTTTTTTTAGCCAGATTCATTTATAAGATTGCCAAACATAACGGTGTAAAAAAAGTAATTGTACACAGCCATGCTGCAGAATGGTCAAGTCATTTTATCGGAAAAATCAGAAATAAGCTGTTATGTAAAAATATTCAATGCTTTTCCGATACTTATTTCGCTTGTTCCGAAGCTGCAGGGGATCATGTCTTTAAAAATCTAAATTACAAGGTTATAAATAATGCTGTAGATTTAGAAAAGTTTTCTTTTTCTGAATTAAAACGTACACAGTTAAGACAAGCGATGCGATTAGAGGGAAAAATAGTTATAGGCCATGTTGGCAGATTTAACCCGCAGAAAAATCATCCTTTCATAATAGAAGTTTTCAATGAAATAGTAAAACAAAGATCGAATGCTGTTTTGCTTTTGATCGGAGAAGGAAAACTGCAGCAGGATATTAAAACAATGGTAGATAAGATAAATTTAACAGATAAGGTGCTGTTTTTAAATAATCGAACAGATGTAAATGATTTGTACAGCGCAATGGATGTCTTTTTCTTACCATCGCTTTATGAAGGACTGCCTATGGTAGGGGTAGAGGCCCAAGCGGCAGGGTTAAGGTGTGTAATGAGTGAAAATGTTACAAAAGAAGCTGCAATCAGTGATGTTACCTTTTTGAAGCTTTCAGACAGTATTGAAGTATGGGCAAATGAAATTATACAGAAGGCAGAATCCCAAAGAGTAACCAATGCATCTCAAACAACGAAAAGCAAAGGCTTTTCAATTACCGATGAAGCAAAGAAACTATGTGATTTATATAAGCAACTGATATCGTAATTGCTTATTGAGGAGGTTTATACAATGAAAATAATGATACTTGGAACACTTCCAAAGCGTCATAAAAAGTATACGAATTTTGGCGGAGCAGAAAAGAATATGATTAATTTAGCTAATTTTTTAGCTGAAAGAGGTCATGATGTTTGCCTATGTGCTGTTGAAGGCGATGATCTTATTTATCCTGTTACGGATAAAGTTAGAGTGATTCTTACTCAAAATAAAATTAAGAATAAAGCTGCTTTGCATTTGAAAACGCTTATTCGAACAAGAAAATCAATAAAAGAGTTTTCACCCGATATCATTATTGGATTTTGGCTGCATCCGACTCTGTATGCAATGACATTGAAAAATTGTCCTAAAGTCATTTATTGTGAAAGAAATAATCCGGATACTATTTATTCAAATATATCAAAAAAATTGTTGAAAAGGGTTCTGAAGAAAAGCTCGGGATTAATTTTTCAAACGCACGGAGTTATGGAACAATTATCTGATTTACGATTAAAAGACAAATCTATTGTCGTGATGAATCCGATCTATATAGATAAAAATGAGTTTCATTATATAGAAAATAAGGATAACAGAATCGTTAGTATTGGCAGACTGTCAGAACAAAAAAATCAAATGCTTCTTATTGATGCCTTTGCGCAAATAGAAAAAAAGCATCCTAACTTAATTATGGAAATATACGGCGAAGGTGAATTAAGAAAAACTCTGCAGGATCAAATAGATAAATATCATTTAGAAAATAAAATATTTTTGAAAGGCACGTCAAAAGATGTTTTAAAGCTTATTCACAGCGCGAAAATTTTCATACTGTCATCTCTTTATGAAGGCATGCCGAATGTTCTGATTGAGGCTCAAGGGCTAGGAATACCTTGCATCTCATCTGACTGTCCGCCGGGGGGGCCGGCCAATATTATTTGTAACCATAATACCGGCTTATTATTCGAAAATAACGATTTACAATCGTTGGTTGAACAATTAAGCTATGCTTTAGAGCATCCGCAAAAAATGCAGGAAATGTCAAGGCGGGCTTATGAAACAGTTTATATAAACCACGATCTGAAAACAATATTTGAAAAATGGGAATGCTTTATCGAAAAAGTATTAAAGGAGAAGTAGTATGGAAGCATTGTTAAAAAATACAAAAGGTACAGCAACCTTGCTTGCTTCTTTACTATTGTTTTCCGGCCTGTGTCTAACCTCATCAACAGGCATTGTTTTTTTTATGCTGACAGAAGCTTTAACAGGTATATTTCTTTATAAGGTTAAACAGCAACCGTTTATTAATTGTTTTGGAATATGGTATTTGGTTGTTTCTGCTGTTCTTTGCTTGTATGGTTTATTGACACCGTATTCCGGCGGCTTTAGTATAAAATATTTTGTTGTGATATTTATTTCTGTGATTGAATTATATTGTTTATTTACGCTTCATCCCGAAGCTAGCTATGAAATAATAATGAAATGTATCAAATTAACAACCTATATTACTGCAATTTATTTACTTTTAATTGAAGCTCCGTATCTGTTCACAAAGCTAATACCGGCAATGAAGGGAAAAGCATGGTACCGCATGGGAGTAAACAGCAATATCAATCCTACAGCAATCGCATATTTTTTTGGATTAGCGGCGAATTTCTCTATCTTTTGTTTGATCAAAAATTTAAATAAGAAAAATATCTATCCGATTATCATTCAAGCGCTGATAATAATATTAAGCGGCTCTAAAAAAGGTATACTTTTATTATTTATTCCTTTTTTCGTATTTGCGATTTATGAAAGTATAAAAACACCTAAAAAGGCACTGATTTTTATCGGTATCGTTATCCTATTCTTTGTATTAATATTTATGGTACCTTTTTTATACAATTTAATCGGCTATCGAATATTAGTATTTTTTCAAACCCTCGGTATAAATATTATACCAAACAATTCCATATATGTAGAGGCGGATACATCTACTTCATTGCGTCTCAGTATGATCTCAGAAGCATTTGAATTGTTTAAAAAGCGTATGTTGTTTGGAAATGGCTGGAATGCCTTCAAGGCATTAACTGAATTTAAGTACTACTCTCACTGCAACTACTTAGAGCTGCTTGCCTGTATGGGTATATTTGGCTTCAGTGTTTATTATTCAATTTATTTTTATTTCATATATAAGCTGAAAAGCGCTTGGAAATCAGAATATTTTATACTTTGTGCATCCTTATTGCTGTCATTGCTTATATCCGATTTCTCAACAATTACGATATATGATACAGTAATGAATTATTTCGCTGTTATTGTATTGAGTATATTTTTAGGCTGTAAACAATATTCGCTAAGCTCATTTAAGCAGCTTTTTAACAGGCGAATCTCAATTATATTTCATAAAGGAGGATAAAAAAATGCTTTATTTTATAACCGGCGGAGCGGGATTTATCGGCTCACATCTCTCTGAGACATTATTAGGGCAAGGTCATGATATTGTATCGATAGATAATTTTAATGATTATTATGATGTTAAATTGAAAAAAAGAAATTGTAAAACTGTTGAAGAATACGCAAATAAATCTAATCGTAAATTTATTATGTATCAAGGTGATATACGTGATAAAAACTTGATTGATGAAATATTCGGCAATCATAAAATAGATGCTGTTGTTTCACTGGCCGCAAATGCAGGTGTTAGACCTTCAATTGATAACCCGCTTTTTTACGTAGATGTTAATCTTATCGGATTGACAAATCTTTTAGAGGCATGTCGTATTCATAAGGTACGAAGCTTTGTTTTTGTTTCTTCATCTTCTGTATACGGTAATAATAAAAAGGTTCCCTTTAGTGAATCAGACCCTGTAGATCATCCGATTTCACCCTATGCTGCGACAAAAAAAGCGGGGGAGCTTTTATGCCACACATATCATTCTTTATATGATATTAACATGGCTTGTCTCAGATATTTTACAGTGTATGGGCCAAGACAAAGGCCGGATTTGGCAATCAATAAATTCACAAGATTATTGTTAGAGGATAAACCTATTCCAATGTTTGGAGATGGTACAACCGCAAGAGATTATACCTATGTAAGTGATATTGTTGACGGCACGATAAAATC
Source organism: Erysipelotrichales bacterium (assembly GCA_910576855.1). Classification (GTDB taxonomy): domain Bacteria; phylum Bacillota_I; class Bacilli_A; order Erysipelotrichales; family Erysipelotrichaceae; genus C-19. The sequence goes on along the minus strand of CAJTJP010000012.1, from coordinate 13,401 downwards.
TTTGAATTATGTACTTGACCGTAATAAAAGCATTTATGATATCTTTAATCTCGGAGGAAGTCATCCTATATCATTAAAAGAGTTAATTAATGTTATTGCTGAAACAGTAAAAAAGGAACCTAAAATAGATCAATTACCGATGCAGCCTGGAGATGTCAATATTACTTACAGTGACTACAGTCATGCGAAAGAAATATTAAATTATGAACCAAAGGTAAGAATTGAAGAAGGAATACAGAAATTTGTTGAATGGTATCAAAATGACAAATAGTGTACTTAAAAGATTGAAGTTCAAACTTCTCGGTCAAAGAGAGTATCTTAATTATTTAAGAAAACAAGGAATTGTCATCGGAAATGACTGTGAAATATATAATGATGTCTCTTTTGGAAGTGAGCCTTATTTGATTGAAATCGGTAATCATGTACGGATAACACAAGGATGTAAGTTTATTACCCATGACGGTGGGGTATGGGTACTCAGATATAAATATAATATAAACGATATTGATTTAGTCAATAAAATAAAAGTGGGAAATAATGTTCATATCGGTATGAATTCAATTATCATGCCGGGAGTTAAAATCGGTAATGATGTGATTATAGGTTGTGGTGCTGTTGTAACGAAAGATATTCCCGACGGAGAAATATGGGGAGGAGTTCCTGCAAAAAAAATCAAGACAATCAAAGAGTATTATGATAACCATAAGGATGAATTTGATTATACAAAAAATATGTCAATGAAAGAGAAAAAGGAATACTTGAATGAAAAGTATATGAAAGAATAAAATGAAAAGAAAACTATATTTGAATACTGTCCTCTCTCTTGTTTATCAAGCTTTTACAGTAATTATAGGCTTGATTATTCCAAGGTTGATTTTATCATCATATGGATCTGATGTGAATGGCTTTGTTCAATCAATCACACAAATGCTGTCAATTATATCTTTGCTTGATCTAGGAGTCGGAGCCGTAGTACAAGCCTCTTTATACAGGCCTCTGGCAGAAAGAAATGAAGCAGAAGTATCGAATATATACAGCAGCGCAAAAAACTATTTTGCTGTTATTGCTAAAATATTACTTATTTATATTCTATGTCTTATTTTCTATTATTGTATATTTAAATCAGAGGACTTCTCATGGCTTTATTCTGCAACATTAATCGTTGCTATATCAATCAGTTTATTTGCACAATATTACTTTGGAATCTGTAATACTCTTTTGTTAAATGCAGATCAAAAAATTTATATACCAACCTTAGTTAATTTGGGAACACTGATTCTGAATGCTGTTATTACCGTTGTTTTATTATCACTTCATTCATCGATACAGGCAGTTAAGCTGGCAGCGTCCTTGATTTATATTATCAGACCGTTATATTTAAATTATTATGTGAAGCAACATTACCATATTAATGTAACAAAAAATCCTCCCAAAAATACACTTAAACAAAAATGGAGCGGATTGGCACAGCATGTGTCTAATCATTTAACTATGTCGGCAGATAGTATTATTCTGACATTGTTTTCAAGTTTTAAAATGGTTTCCGTATATAATGTTTATGTTATGCCGTTGAATGCGATAAGAACGCTAATGGAAACTACAAGTTCCGGTTATAAAAGTTTTTTCGGGAATCTAATTGCTAAAAATGAAAATAAGAAATTATCTTATGAATTTGATTGCTATGAAATAATTATTCATTTTATAATAACAATTATTTTTAGCTGTGTGTGTATCTTGTTGGTTCCTTTTGTTCTTATATACACGCAAGGTATTTATGATGCTAATTATGAAAATTATATGTTTTCATATTTGATAACATTGGCTTATGCAGTGTATTCATTGCGATTGCCTTATACGACAATCATTATTGCAGCAGGAAAATTCAGAGAAACTCAGTATTACTGTGTGGTTGAATGCATTCTAAATATTGTTTTATCTGTGCTTTTGGTTAAATTTATCGGGATTTCAGGTGTCGCAATAGGCACATGTATATCGGTAGGGTATAGAACAGTAATGTCTGTGTATTATTTAAAAAATGATATTTTGTATAGAAGGTTGAGAACATTTATTAAGCTTATAATTGTAGATGGTTTAAGTGTTGTATTTATTCTTTGTATTTCACATTTTTTCAGCTTTCATGTGCAGTCTTTCATGGACTGGGTCGTATATGCCTTTATTATATCGGGTGTAAGTATATGCGTATGCTCGTTGATCTTTGGCTTATTTTATCGACAGGCTTTTATGAAACTTATAAATAAAGTAATATCCCTGGTAAAGAAGGGAGAATAGTGCAGTGATAGAAAAATTGTATAATAAAGACAGAAATTCAAATATTGAAGCACTGAGAATTATCAGTATTTTATTGATTATTTGTCATCATTATGTCATTCACGGCTTTTCCGAAGTAGAAAACATTTCCATGATGAATCAATATTTATTGGGAATTTTATCTTTAGGCGGTAAGTTAGGTGTTACTTGCTTCATGCTTATTTCCGGTTACTATATGATAAATATAAGGTTTACTGTAAAGAAGTGCTTACGTATTGTGTTTGAGGTTTAGACATATTCTTTTATATTAGGAATGATCTATTTTTTGATAAAAAAAGTACATACTTTGAACAAAAATTACTCTGTCTCAAAATGTGTACTTTTATAGATGGGAATTAGGATTATGTAGGAAGGGTGAGTATATATGGTCTTTAACAGTATCATATTTCTATTTTATTTTATGCCGATTGTGATTTTTAGTTTTACTGCAGTACCGTTGCGTTTTAAGCGATATATTTTATTATGTGCAGGTATTTGTTTTTACGCTTGGAGTGGATTGGATAATATTAAATTTATTCTCTTGTTGATATTAGTAAATTATTCAGGTGCTATTTTAATAAAAAGATATCGTAAATCTTATTTGCTTGCCTTATTTGTCGGCGTGAATATTATGCTTCTTATATATTTTAAATATTTCAATTATTTGATAGATAATATAAATGACTATTTATCTCTGCAAATACCGTTAATGGAGGTTCTTATACCGCTCGGTATATCATTTATAATATTTCATGCTGTATCCTTTCAGGTGGATTCTTATAAAGATGAAGCATTATTCGATGTCGATATTATTGACTTCAGCGTTTATCTTTTATATTTTCCAAAGCTGATTCAAGGCCCTATCATAATGTTTAAAGATTTTATACCACAATTAAAAAAACCTAACATCAATTTAGATAAGTTTACTTTCGGAATTGAACGCTTTATAATCGGTTTGGCAAAAAAAGTGATTTTGGCCGATACTTTATTGGTTACAGTTAATCAAGCAGTTCAAAGTATGCACACATACGGCATCGATATTTATACCTATTGGTTTATTGCGTTTGCTTATTTTTGGGTTATTTACCTTGATTTCAGCGGTTATTCAGATATGGCTTTGGGATTGTCTGATATGCTTGGCTTTAGCTTTAAAGAGAATTTTCATTATCCGTATACGGCAATTTCCATCACTGACTTCTGGAGACGTTGGCATATATCGTTAGGTGCATGGTTTCGTACCTATGTGTATATTCCGCTTGGCGGTAATCGCAAAGGGAACGTTTACCTCCATTTATTGATTGTATTTATATTAACGGGTATGTGGCACGGTGCAGGTATTATGTATCTGTTATGGGGGTTATTGCACGGTATCTTTATTCTGATAGAAAGATTTTTAATGAAACACGGTCTGCTGGAAAAAATTCCAAGCGTTTTTCGATGGGGCTATACAATGGCAGTCGTTATGCTTGGTTGGTTGATATTCTTATTTCCTCGTGCAAATAAGCTGATTGCGTTTATAAAAGGAATGATCGGTATAAACACGGTCTCTTATATCCCTTTCACGATCACATATTATCTTTCCTTTAAAATTATAATTACGATTCTTTTGACTGTTTTTTTGTCGTATATAACAGCGGTTCCTCTCATACGAAAAACATTTAGAAAGTATAATGAAAACTCGCTGCTTTTTAACATTGCGAAGTATACATTTTTATCTGCACTCTTGATTTATTCAATAATGGGTGTGGTGAGTGGAAATTATAGTCCGTTTATATATTTTCAATTTTGAAAGGAGTTGTACTTATGAGAAAAATTAAATATATGTTTTTATTAATGACCATAATTATATTAATAATTCCTATCATTTGCTTTAATTTTAAAGCAGACAGTATCAGTAAAATTGATAATCGTAAGCTGGCAGATATTCCACAGAAACAAGCCTTTGATGATTATTTAAAATCCTGGGATACATACCTCAATGATCGAATCGGTCACAGAGATACAATTATTACTCAATATACAAAGCTGAATGATATTTTTTTTCATGAACTGATACATCCAAGTTATCAGTATGGAAAAGATGGACATATTTTTCGAAAGCTGAATCAGCCGTTTCACGATTATGAATATATGGATTCTTTTATGCAAACTGTCGTTAAATTAAATCACTATTGTGAACAGCGCAATATCCCCTTTTTATTTGTTTTGAATCCAGGTAAAGACACAATATATCCGCAATATCTCCCTAACGGCTATAATTATATAAATTACCGATTAGACTATTTGTACAAGCTTTTAAAGCTATACAATATTCCTTATGTGGATAATGTAGGGTATCTTAATGAGATAGCGAAGAAGGAACAAATTTTCAATGTGAAATATGATGCGGGTCATTGGAATGATCTTGGTGCTTACTATGGCATTAATCATATATTAGAAGCGTTAAGCGAGCAATTTACAAACTTATCTGTGAATACACCTGATATGTTTCTAATCGGAACTAAGCATGCGTCTGCCTTACCGGTTTCAAATTTTGAAATTGATGAAATTATCCCTCATTATCAATTAAAAGATTCTGTCAGAATGCAGTTTCAATCTTTAAATGAGGAATATAAAAATATTCCGTTAGATGATGCGCACCAAACATTTTCTTATAATTTTAACAGACTCAGCAATAATAAGCTGAGGGGTATGTATTTTCAAGGCAGCTACTTGAATACAAGAGCGGAAATGCTGTGGCCTTCGGTTGAAGAATGTATTAATATCCATGCTTATGAGAATGTAATTGATTTTGATTACTATATCAATCTCTTTCAACCTGATTTTGTCGTATTTGAAACAGTTGAATACACTGTAATTGATTCATATTACAATAAGCAGCGTATGACGGAAAAAAGTTATCAGCCTGCTTTAGATGTCGCAAAGGCAAAAAGACTTGAAAATAAAGAAATTCAAATTGTAAAACAAGGCGGCTTTTCTCGAATCTCAGTTAAGTCGGAGAAAAAAGATTATGCTTATATGAAAATGGGAAATCAAGTATATGACTTATTTTGGGATTCTGAAGAGAATAAGTATTATGTTGATGTACGAAATTCGATGTTAGCCGAAGATTATGAAATCTGGATAATGCGGAAATAGATTAATGATAAAGCCGGAAAAAATACATTATATTAACATACACTTTTATAGGTTGAAGAGTACCAAAAACCTCATAATACAAATCAGGTATGCTTACTTGATTAATTATGAGGTTTTTTTTGTTAAAGTTGCATTTAATTATAGTGTTGTGACATGAATAGTGTCACAAATAGGTGTATGATATCGTCATCAAGGAGATGATGAAGATGAAAGAAAAGATAAAGATAGATGTAAATAAGTGTTTAACTGATTTAATGGAACAGTACGAATATGAAGATATTAAAGAATTATTTTAAGCATTAAATAATAGTATATTCAAAAAGGAATTATTTGCCTACATGTCAAAAGAATTAGATGAAGAAAATTTGAAATGCCCTTACTGCGGAAACCAACATGTTCATAAAAATGGAAAGACACCTCAAGGAGTACAACGCTATAAATGTACCTGTAAAAAAACGTTTATACTAAGACATAATACATTAATGTATCACTCTCACTTATCTAGTGAGCAATGGAATATGATGTTATGTAGTACATTAAATAATGACTCTCTCCAAAAGATGGCTGGTTTAACCGGTATCAGTATTACATCTGCATTTTATTGCCGTCATAAGATTTTATATGTCCTCGTTCAGATCATGAATGAGGATATTCTTTTAGATGAAGCGGAATTAGATGAAACGTATCTTACATTTGAACAAGAAGGATATGTGAGAAAAGAAAAAAGGGGTATCAGTGAAGATAAAATCGGTATTGCCTGTGCCATTGATATACATGATAACATCGTTTTATCTGTGGCAGATAGAGGAAGACCCACATCAAAAACTTTGATAGAGATATTTGACAAAACAATGACCCATGGCATGAAAATTATATCCGACAGTCAAAGAAGTTATCATCCTTTAATGAAACATCTCCAAGCAGATTGGAAGAAGATACCTTCACGCAAGCAAGAAATTGAAGGATATACGCTTGATAGGGTCAACAAATTACACGAGCAAATAAAGACGTTTTTGCGTGGTAAACGAAATGTAGCAACGCACTATTTACAAGGATATTTAGCGTTATTTCAGTATAAAAGGAAGCATCCGTTATATTTGGATAATCACATATGTAGGAATCTGTTTTATCAGTTAAATTGCATAAAAACTGTACTAAGAAACAAGGATATTTGTAGTGGAGTCAATATTTCTAGGACTTTTTATAATTTATAAACACCATTAAAATTAAAAGCGGAGTATTGCAAAACAAGTAAGATACTTAATCCTTTTAAGGTTCCCTTACTTATTACATACACATGTATTTTCATATATACAAAAGGTTTTTAAACTTTTTTCAAATATTTTATGAAGGATATAAATCGGAATAAGAAAAAGTCGATATTTTAAATACCGACTCCATCACTAGCAGTTAAATTGTGTATTAACAGCCAATTCCAAAATTTTCGCACATTTCTCCAACATAATTAAAATTAACAGTCCATTTGTTTAACAAATTATCGCAATCATCCGACAGTTGATAATATACAACCTCTACCAACGCTTTCCCTCACGCACACAATACCACACACAACAACACACTGCTTGGCTTTTTTCACAGCTGCTCCCCTTCCCATTTAATAATCGGATTGTTTACACCCTTAATATACCAATTTCCATACCGCATGTCATCCCTCCTCCCGCTGATAAAGCGAATACCACTAACCTTCTCCACCGATCAGATTCCCTCCGTCAAAAAAGCTAAAAATAATAGCTCACCTTTAAAAAATATGTTAAAATAATCCTACTGAAGGAGAGATACGTATGATGACGGGTGAGGAATTAAAATTATTAGAGGAATTCAGCTTCGGCGACCTGCTTCGCAAAGTCAAAGCAGAGACACAATTAAACTTCAAACAAATCGCCGAGCTATCGGGCATCCCCTACAAGGATCTGTACAAATACGCTCGCTGTAAGCACCTAAAGCCGAATCTGGTCGAATTCTATAAATTCATGAATTATCTTGAAACAAGCGCAGATGAATTCCTGCTCGAAATCATCGGCCGCGACACTGAAATCGCCGAAATACGTCATTATGCCGCTCAGCTGAAACCGTTGGAAAAAGAGCTTTTGGATCAATTAGCCCAGCTGGACGAAGCGCAGCGCAATCAATTTATCAATAAAACACTGCCGGTCCTGAAGCTATTGATCAAAAATAAATAATACTGCCCCCACCATCTACAATCCCCATCTCACCCCACACAATTCGCCCCTGTCAATCGCCTGCCGACACCTGCAACACAAACAGAATTCCAACATGCCGAACACCGCAGAATCGATTATCCCCCAAGCAGTACACAATCGTTACTGTTTTTTTCTTGCCTTCACAGCGCAACCGCCCCCTCTCCTCAACATGCAGCATTTTCCAATTTAATAGATAAAATAAAAAATTTGATATTTTTTACTGAAAAAATATAGACAATTTCGCAATCATCATATATTATTAAAATAAATAGGAGGAACAAGCTATGACTTCAGAAGAAATTTCACTCATTAAAAAAGTGATTGCGAATGATGAACAGGCCTTCATAGAAATGTTTCATATTTACTACGGCAAAGCCTATGCCATCGCACTTCGCATTATGAATAATGATGCAGATGCACAGGATGCCGCACAAGAAACAATGCTTGAAGTACATCGCTCAATTCATAAGCTTAACGAGCCTTCCTATTTCTACGCGTGGATGATACGTATCGTTATCAGCAAATGCAATCGCATGTATCGAAGAAAAAGCGCAACGGCAATGGATCCGGACAAGTTATCTGCGATTGCGGATTATGAGGAAAAAAGAACCTATATGCTGCCGGAACACGCAAGTGAAAATGCAGCGGAAAGGGAGATTCTCATTGCGTTAATTTATTCATTAAAAAAAGAAATGGCTGTTGTTTTAGATATGATGTATATTCAGCAAATGAAGCTTCAGGAAATTGCTGATTACTTAGATATACCGATCAATACGGTTAAAACAAGAGCTGTAAGAGGCAGAAAGCTGTTAAAATCCGAAATCAAAAGCTTTGAAAGATTAGAAGGAAGAAAACTAAGCTTTCATATTCATACACCGTTTATCTTTACTCTGCTTACTTATCTCAGCTACAGTAAGAAAGCAGTTACTCATACCGGTGAATTGATGAAAACAAATGCGATACAGTGCGTATGTGCTGCATCATTTTCTGCATTGGCAGTATCAGGTGCCGTATTTATAAAAGATGATATCAATCGCAGTCATTCCGTAAATCCGCCGATCACAACAAATGAAAATGATGAAGTAAAGCAAACGGAAAGCAGTGCAAATCCTAATGCAGTTTATAATCGCTTTCAAGCTGTTTATTATGAGGATGAAATAGTTGAAACAAGCTTTGATGCTTATTATACATGCTTAAATTGGGCAATCAATGAAGCTGATATGCAGAATAAAAGCAAGGAGGAAATAGAAGCGATCAGACCTATCTATGAAGCATTGAAAAATAAACAGGATGAATATTGGCAGCAGTTATCAAACAGAGGATGGGTAAATGCCTTTGAAGCTTTATCAATGAAATAGCTATTATATTTTTTGATATTTTATTTGTTATTTGAAACATTATGAATTCTTATGTGGTTCTCATTGTTGAGGGAGAATCGTTTTTATACGATTTTTCAGTTTTTTATATATAAAAAAGATTAGATAGAAGGGATATTTATAACAAGTATTTTTTTAAGTATCTTGTAGACTTATAAGTCTATAAGATTATTGTAAGTGCATTACAGAAAAAGATATATTTAATTATATATAAATATATAGGAAAGGAAGGATAAAATGAACATTAAAAAAACGAAAGTCATCTCATTCACTATATTATTCTGTTTAAGCATGCCTTTCATTTTTAATATATCAAATATTGTAAAAGCAGATAATAAAGATGAGCCTATAGGTGCAAAGATAATAGATTTTGATGCAGGCAGAGGTGGGATGACGGCTATTGATGAGGAAGGACAAGCTTATTATTGTAATACAGCAGATTATAAGAACGGACATTTAACCTTAGAAAAAACTTGTTCAATCATAAAAGATACTAACGGTGAGCCGTTGAAGAATATTGTGATGGTCAGAATGGCGGAGAATACATCAGAAATAAATAAAGATATTCTTTTGGTTCGAAATGACGGAGAGGTGTTTTTTAGCGGAACCAATGGTAATCTTTGGGGTGAATTTGGTATAGGAAATAAGAATCCGATTAACACAAGTACAGGTGTTGCGGCTCAAGTAGGTTTAAATTTAAGTTCATACAATGTAAAGGATATATCTATTAAAATAGGTGCATATATGCTTATTCTTACAGAGAACGGCGATATTTACGGCAGTGGCGCCGCTTACCATGGCACTATGGGAACAGGAGCAGCGCCTAGCGAGTACACTACGTTTACTAAAGCAAATATAAGCAATGTAAAGAAAATGCAATTATCAGAAGTTGGCTCCGTGATAGCGGTAAAAGAGGACGGAACGGTTTGGGGGTGGGGAACCGCAGTTTTTGACGGTCAGACACTGCGCACCGAAGTCCATAGCCCAATTCAAATTAACGATTCCAACGGCAATCCTTTGCAAAATGTAGTCAGCGTTTGGGCAGAACACTCTACAAACGATTATTCTAGTAATGGGTTGGCCTACTTAATCGATAATAACGGTACCATAGAAGGATACTACTATAATAAATCAAACGGAACACATACATGGGAAAAGGGGATAGAAATGAGTGGTGTAAGTGATCCTTCTTCTTTTTCATTTTGTTTTAATGGGATTGATGATAAAATGGGCTTTGTATCCAATGGGAAATTTTATACAAATCTACACAAGCCTTACGGAGATCAAAGTATAAAGGTTGATAAAGCAACAATAGCATCAATCTGGACCAGTGCAAACGCTGTCAGCGACAGTCATTATTATGTGCTTTCTGAATCAGGAGCGTTATATCTTGATGGTGAACAGTTATTAATACAGCCTGATTTCTATTTAAAAGCAACTAAAAAAGACAGCAGTAGATATACAAGTGCAGAAAAGTATAATGATCTTGTGAATTTAAAATTATCAAGTGCTTCTGACTCTCAAGTTGTTGCTTGTCAGATAGAAAACCTCACGGATAACACTACTTCTTCCTGTACAGACTTTACAAACAATGAAATACAAATTAATGCAGAAAACAAAAGAATATATCGAAAATATAAATTTCAACAAAACGCAGATAAAGCGGAAATAATCATCGATACTTATAAGCAAGCGCCTCAATTGAAAGATTATTCAATTTCTACAGTCAATAAAATAAAAACGACAGATTCAATCGCAGTTAGCGTTCCTGCTGATCAATCTACATGGAATAGTTATACAGCTACAATTACCGATTCATCGGGAAACACAAGTGATTATAACGGACAAACCTTGACAATAGGCACCTATACCTTAACAGTGACGGATTCTTACGGCAATACACAGGATTATCAATTTGAAGTGAAGGACAATCCTGAGCCGACTTTAAATTTCTCATTGGTTAATTCAAACCTTACCTACGGTGATAATCCAACAAAGGTAAATAACACAATCGGTACATTTACACTATCGTATCCCGCAGGTGAGCCTACCTCTAATATTAAAACGATTCAATTAGATAGTAGCGGTGATGAAGCACACTTCAGTGTTGATACTACAGGAGCTTTAAAGGTGAAAGGTACTGATTTAGACGCAGGAACCTATAGCGTGACTGTTTCGGGTACTGATGGTAATGATATGGCATTTACGAAAACAGTTTCTATTACAGTCAATAAAAAGAATCAAGACAATTATCAGATAACGAATAACGCGAATTATCCGTTTCAATTAAATCAAGAAATAGTGATAACTACTTCAGGTAATGACAGCGGTGAAAATGAAACGTATACAATCACAAACGGCAACAGTGTAGCGCAGATTGTCGGAAATAAATTCAAGCTGTTAAGCAGTGGTACATTTACCTTAGAAGCTACAGTTGCGGGTAACACTAACTACAACAGTAAAACAGTAACGAAACAGATAACGGTATCACAGTTGCCTACGCAGAATCCACCTGTTTCTATCACAAGTAATGATTCATTCATGTATGGTGATACCTACACCCCTTCCTACAGCGGCGGACAAGGAAGCGGTGCAGTATCTTGGACGATTGAAAATGATAACGGTACAGGGGCTGCGTTAAGTAACGGTAAGGTTACGGTTACCGGTGTCGGTACATTCACAATAAAAGTAACGAAAGCCGGCACAAGCAGCTATCAAGAATCTACAGCTACTAAGGTAATCACAGTCAATAAACGTAAGACCATCGTAAAACCAAAGGATGTAACGAAAACAGTAGGTCAGGCATTTAAAGATAATGGTGCTACCTATAATCCTCAGCCTGTTACAGGTGATAATATAGGAACACTTACTATCACAAGTAAGTATCCTAATAATCAAGTCCCGGGCAGATATACAGACGGTATACAGGCAAGCGGCTTATCCAATCCGAATTATGAATTTGAATATCAAGAGGGAACATTGATAATCAACAGTAACAGTTTACCGAATAACGGTGAAGGCTACTATAAGGTAACCGGAACCAAAGGAAAAAATAACTGGTATATCAGTGATGTACAGATTTCAACAACGAACAAAAACGGTTATGATGAAATCAGTAATGACGGCATCAATTTCCAAACTACTCCGTTAGTCTACAGTACAGACGGTGATTATCCGACTGATTTCTACTTAAGAAATTCAAGTACAGGCTTGATCGCAAAGGCAATACGTTATCAATTAAAGATCGATCAAACACCGCCTGATGTACCGACATTATCGATGAAGGAAATCAATAAGAGTGCAATCGCAAGATTCATCAACGCATTAAGCTTCGGTAACTGGATGAATCAAGCGGCGGAAGTAACTATGTCAAGCAGTGATGCGACAAGCGGGCTTGATTACTACGAATACACGGAAACAAGTAAGAGCGGTACAAATAAGAAACAAAGCACAAACGGAATAGTGACATATCAAAATGATGTAGAGCTTACGTTACAGGCAAAGGCATGTGACAAAGCAGGAAACTGCAGTGATTTAAGCAGTGATGAAGGAATCATGATCGATCGCAAAGCACCAACGATAACCGGTGTAAAGGATAAGAGTGAATATAAATTCTATTATCTGCCGAGATTTGTAAAGGTCACCGATGATTACAGCGGTTTATCGTACAGCGAATATAAGCTTGACGGAGCTATGGCAGGAACAATTCAAAATAATGTTGATGAAAGAATCAGCAGTGTCGGTGAATATGAGGTCTATGCGATAGACAACGCAGGAAATGATATTACGATTACATTTAAAATCGTACCGTTGCCTGATATTGAAACAGAGATTGACGGCAGTGATGAATCTAAAGATATTATCGATCAAATCATAGATGAATTAGATGAAATCAAGGACAAGATTGATGAAACAGAAAAGAAGGATATCGAGGACTGGATCAAGGATGCCTTAGACAAGTGGAACAGCTTAAGGAAAAAGGTAGTAGAAACCGATGATAAGAGCGCTAAGGTAGAAGGTCAAGGCGATACAGACTTTGATCCGAGTGTAATCTTGATTGTCGATGATATTACCGATCATGCGGATGATATTCCACCGTTACCTAGAAAACCGATTACTGTATATGATGTATGGCTTCAAAAGGGCAATGTGAAAATACAGCCTGACGGCAGTATCAAGGTATACTTGCCGTATACAGAGCCACAGGAAGCCCTTGGTGATGCGATGGGCGGAGCGAAAAGTGATGCCAAGCCAATCGTTTATGAAATTGATACAAAGAATAAAGTAACAGAACTCAAGGTACAATTAGAAGGAAGCTTTGTCACCTTTATCACAGATAAGTTGTTGCGATACGCGAT
>CAJTJP010000011.1 GCA_910576855.1 Erysipelotrichales bacterium | reverse complement strand
TGAAAACATATGTTTTGATCCTGCTTTACTCAAATAGTATATATCTATCCTATGCTTCAAACAGGCTACATCGTTAGTTGTTTTCAGTGTACACATATTCACTTTTCAAAGATCGTACTTATTTCCCAACAGAATTTCAAGTTTTTGCTTGACTTCTATATAGTTGGCTCGTCTATCGCTCTTGTCATCATTATACCATAGTTTTCAATTAATTGATATTTTTTATCCTCTGCCGGCATGTCCGCTTGAAACAGTATATAAAGCATTTCCGTCAAATCATGCTTATCATCATTGATATCATATTCTTTATTCAGATAAATCATCACGATAGATAGCTTATCATAATCCGTTTTCGGGATATGATATTCCTTTTTCAAGCACCTTTCACTGATCGTGTACTCATTGAATACACCTTCCAATGCCTTATTCGGATTCATCACAATCCATATCGAATACACCTTCTTAAGATTCTGAAACTCTGAATTCTGAAAACCGCCCTGCATGTTTTTCTGTTTCGCTAATAATCTGCTGCAGTAATAGACTGCCCTGCTTGTCAGCGGATATCCGTTATTATTACTGTTTTGTGCTTCTATATTGATAAACAATCCGATTCTTTCATTTTCATCAGAATTCGGCAGCTTCGCATCAAATAAGATGTCGTATTTGATTTCGGCACCGTAAACAGACTGATCCTCAACATTTCGACCTTGGATTTTGTCTGCTTCATCCTCAATAGACACATCCAACTGCGGATCATTTTCAATATAGGAAGGAATCTTCTCTACCGGAATATCTCGATACTCAGCCACACACTCCTTCATGATACGTGCCAATATCTGTTTATTACTCAATATTTTCTTACAATACTCATCATATGCTTTATTCAAATTATTGTTTTCGAGCGCATCTGCGACCTCTATATTATTTTTCATTCATTCACTCCCCACCGTAATATCTGTGCATAACCTAGGCTATTAATTAGCCCTCGTTTTATCTGCTTACAGTATAACATATCCTCACAGAAATAGATACAAAAATCATGTTCACTTTATGAATGATTTCATTACTCCAAGCACGCCTTCAACTCCCTGTCAATACCGCAAAAAAAGACCGTATAGGGAAAATCGCCTCTCCTATACAGCCCTTAAGCCGTTACTTCACAGTTTCAAACATCTCCCGGTAGATTTTTTTCAATTCCGCTTTTTCCTTATCATTCATTTTACGCTCATGCGCATCATGAGAATCTACGGTACCCGTATGATAAGAGGTGATTTCTCCCTCCTTGATCGTGATTACATAAGGAACATATAAATGCGGATTGCCGTCATCATCCTTATCAAGCTTATCGGGAATTCTTGTCTCGATTGCTTTGCTGTCCTCTTCTTTCGTCGTTTCAGCCTTTTTATCAATATAGAAAATATTCAAGTCAAGCTCTTTGGCAACCTCATTCATAATCGGTACTGCCTCTACACACCAAGGACACGTCGTATATCCGAAATAATAAATACCCGTCGCACCCGCATCGAGCTTTATAAGGAAATCACTCATCGGCACCTCGATAAACTGATGCTTCTCATCCATAAAGCCCTCATAGCTTGTCATGTCGGCACGATCTGTTACATCACATACCTCATCACCGTCACAGCCCTTAGGGTCCTTATCTTCCTGCTTCTTATTATTTGCCGAGCATGAGCTGCACAATAATAAGCTGATAAACAGCCAACAAATTATTTTTTTCATTTTGCATCCTCCAATCATTAATTATAATCGAAACGCTTGATAAATTTTATTGTTGCTTGAGAATCGTTTAATTTTGTTTATTTTGTTCTGCCTTGATCAGATTCAGTGTTCCGCCGTAAGACAGGGTTGTAATATCCAGCTCGCTGAGAGAATGAGATAAGCAAATCGTTGTACCCTTAGTGAGGTTATCCACCGTGATCGGCTCATTTGGCTTCAGCATTGATAAATTGCTGAAGCGAAGGACATCTCCTTCTTCCACAGCGTCATAATCGGCTTCATTCACAAACTGCAGCGGCAGAATACCGAAATTGATCAAATTCGCATGATGGATACGGGCAAAGCTTTTTGCGATCACAGCTTTAATGCCGAGATACATCGGAGCCAATGCGGCATGTTCACGTGAGGAGCCTTGGCCGTAGTTGCTTCCGGCAACGATGATTCCGCCGTTGTTGTCGTGACATCGCTGTGCGAAATCGGCACAGACATCGCGGAAAACGAATTGTGATATCTTTTCAATATTAGAGCGATAGGGCAGTACCTTTGCGCCTGCCGGCATGATATGATCGGTAGTAATATTATCCTCGACCTTTAACAGCACCGGTTTTTCAATCGTATCTGACAAGCGCTGATTCATCGGCAGCTCCTTGATGTTCGGACCTCTTATGACCTCAACCTCACTTGCTTTCGCGGCACACGGCTTAATGATACAGCGATCGTCAATGATAAATTCCTGCGGTTCTTGAGGAAGCTCATAATCCACCTTGCGCGGATCACTGATCACACCGCTCACGGCACTGGCAGCGGCAACCTCAGGTGAAACGAGACATACATTTGCGCTTAATGTACCGCTTCGGCCGTAGAAATTACGATTAAAGGTACGCAGCGACCAAGCATTCGTAATCGGCGACTGTCCCATGCCGATACAAGGTCCGCATGTACTCTCTAAAATTCTTGCGCCTGATGCAATCATATCCGCAAGTGCGCCGTTTTGCGCAATCATATTCAACACCTGCTTAGAGCCCGGTGAAATCGTCAGGGAAACACGTTCATTTGCGACCTTGCCCTTTAATATGGCCGCCACACTCATCATATCCATATAAGAGGAATTCGTACAGCTTCCGATGGAGCACTGATCGATCGGCTTGCCTTCAACCTCTGAAATACTTACGACATTATCAGGGCTGTGAGGCATCGCAATCATCGGCTCCAATGTGCTCAAATCAATCGTATAGCTTTCATCATATACGGCATCATCATCTGCACAAAGAGGCACAAAATCCTCGCTGCGCTGTTGTTTACGTAAGAAAGCTTCGGTTATTTCATCACTCGGAAAGATCGATGTTGTAGCACCGAGCTCAGCCCCCATATTCGTAATCGTAGCGCGCTGAGGAACACTTAAGGTTTTTACACCCTCACCGCAATACTCGATCACCTTGCCGACACCGCCCTTAACACTTAAAGTCGACAACAGCTTTAAAATGATATCCTTAGAGGAAACACCCTTATTAAGCCTTCCTGTAAGCTCCACCTTAACGATTTTCGGCATCGTGAGATAAAACGGTCTTCCGGCCATTGCGCAGGCAACATCTAAACCGCCCGCACCCATAGCTAATGCACCGATACCGCCTGCCGTCGGTGTATGAGAATCACTTCCCAAGAGTGTTTTTCCCGGCTTCGCAAAGCGCTCTAAATGCACCTGATGACAAATTCCGTTTCCCGCACGAGAAAAATAAATGCCGTGCTTTGCCGCAACCGTTTGTAAGTACTTGTGATCATCGGCATTTTCAAAACCGCTCTGTAATGTATTATGATCCACATAGCTCACCGATAATTCTGTTTTTACCTGATCGACACCCATTGCTTCCAGCTGCAGGTATGCCATCGTACCTGTCGCATCCTGTGTCAATGTTTGATCTATCGTAAGCGCAATTTTTTTACCGCGCTCAAGGTTACCTTCCGTTAAATGCTTTTGAATAATCTTTTCTGTCATTGTTGGCATAGGCTTAATTCCTCCTTTGGTATTATCATATCTTATAACTGCATATGCTTTATTATAACATCAATCATGAAAAAATTTCATTAAAAATATGAAAAATATGATATAATTAATGAAACTGATTGAAAGTGGTGAGGCTATGAATCAAAAAATAATTGATTTTTATCAAAAAGGCTTAAAATACAATCAAATTCCAAATGAATACTTTAAAGAATATGATGTAAAAAAAGGGCTTAGAAATGAAGACGGAACCGGTGTTTGTGTCGGATTGACCAAGATTGCCGATGTTGTCGGCTATGAGCGCATCAATCAAAAAAAGGTCGGAATAAATGGCAAGCTTTATTATCGCGGGATTGAGGTTCATGATTTGATCTACGGCAGATATCAAAATAATCATGCGTATGCTTACGAGGAAACTTGTTTTTTATTGCTGTTCGGCTATTTGCCCGATCAGCAGGAGCTGACAGCCTTCAGTGTAATTCTGCAGCAGGAATATGATCTGCCCGATCAGTTTTTAGAAACGGTGATTTTACAGCTTCCTTCCAAAAATCTGATGAATCAGCTTCAACAGGCAGTGCTTTCACTATATGATTTTGATTCTTGTCCTGATGCGGTCGATGTTGATAATACGCTTCGTCAAGGACTTTCGATTATGGCAAAGCTTCCTTCGATGCTGTGTTACGCGTATCATTCGATGGCGCATCATTTTGAAAAGGCTTCCCTGCATATTCATTATCCGCAAAAGCACTACAGTATGGCAGAAAATATTTTGCATATGCTGAGAGCAGACAGTAAATTTTCGAAACGAGAGGCACAGATGCTAGATCTGATGCTGGTGCTTCATGCAGACCATGGCGGCGGTAATAACTCCACCTTCACCAATGTCGTAATCGCATCGACCGGAACCGATATGTATTCGACCGTGGCAGGCTCAATCGGTTCGCTGAAGGGACCCAGACATGGCGGTGCGAATTTACAGGTATGCAATATGATGAAAGAAGTCATTGCACAAATCGGTTTGGCGGCAGATGAAGCGACAATCAAGGAAATACAGCGAAGGCTTTTGAATAAGGAATGCTATGATAAAAGCGGCTTGATTTACGGTATGGGTCATGCAATCTATACGTTGTCCGATCCGCGTGCCGAGCTGCTTAAAGAGCATTTATACGAGCTGGCACTGGAAAAGCATGAGGAGGAGCGCTTTGATTTTTATCGTCGGTTTGAGCGCTGTGCGAAAGAAATCATGTATGAGACAAAGGGGATTACGGTGTCTGCCAATGTTGACTTCTACAGCGGTCTCGTTTATGAAATGATGAATATTCCGCAGGATTTATTTACACCGCTGTTTGTATGTGCACGAATGGTCGGCTGGCTGGCTCATAATATTGAAAATAAATTATATGACGGACGTATTATGCGGCCTGCGACAAAGTATGTCGGTGAGTTGCAGGAATATATTGATATAGAAAAGAGGAAATCAAATGACTAAAGCGATAACATTAATGAAGGGGGACGGCATCGGTCCGGAAATCTGCGATGCGGTCATGCGAATTTTAAAGGCGGCGGAGGCTGATGTTGAATTTGAGTGCTTTGAGGTCGGTGAGGCTGAATACTTACGCAATGGAGAATTGATCCCAAAGGAGGCATATGAATCGTTTGAACGAAATAAGGTGATGCTGAAGGCACCGATCACGACTCCGATCGGCAAGGGCTTCCGTTCCTTGAATGTTACATTACGTAAGCGTTATGATCTGTATGCAAACATTCGTCCGGCTAAATCCAATGCGGCGGTAGTAACACCGTTTCCTGATGTTGATATCATAACCTTTCGTGAAAATACTGAGGATCTGTATGTCGGCGTTGAGGAACAAATCGATGAAAATACGGTGCATGCGACTAAGATCATCACAAGAAAGGCAAGTGAGCGTATCATTGAGGATGCGTTTGAATATGCGCTGAAGTATGGGCGTAAAAAGGTAACCTGTGTTCATAAGGCAAATATTTTAAAACAAAGCGATGGTATGTTTTTGGAGATTTTTCAAGATATCGCCAAGCGTTATCCGAGTATTACAGCCGAGGATAAAATCATTGATGCGTTATGTATGCGGTTGGTGATGGATCCAAGCGAGTTCGATGTGCTCGTTATGCCGAATCTTTACGGGGATATCGTTTCTGATCTGACAAGCGGCTTGATCGGCGGATTGGGACTTTTGCCTTCTGCGAATTTAGGCAAGGAATATGCGATGTTTGAAGCGGTGCACGGAAGTGCGCCTGATATTGCCGGTAAGCATATCGCAAATCCTACGGCACTGTTATGGTCGGCATGTATGATGCTGGAGTATCTGGGACAAGCGCAGTGTGCAGGCAGAATTCGCAAAGCAGTCGATCGAGTGCTTGCGCTCGGTGAAGTCAGAACACCGGATTTAAAGGGGAATGCCACAACCGAGGCTTATCGTGACGCAATCATCGCGAATTTATAATTGCGGAAAGCATAAGACAGTCGCAAGTACAGCGGCTGTTTTTTTGTATGACGGGCATGCCCGTATTCTGTGGTGGAAGTCCACAAAGGCGTAGCTATCAACGAACTAAATAGCGACTGGCAAGTTTCATATCGCGAGGTATGGGAGAGAAGAAGCCATAGCGAAATCGTAGCCCTACGAACAGAAACCTGATAATAAGGCATATATGGCGGGCAAGTTGGCAAGAAACAACGAAGCCCAAAAGATAGCCGTAACCCATGTATGTAAATCAGGAGGGTAGACGAGGAAAGAATACGGACTTATCCCGTGAGGTCTCATTGGCTCAATAGCGAGACGTAGAACGACGTGCAGTGAGGAGTAGTAACAACGAACAATGAGAAGTCAGCAGAGGTCATAGTAGGTGGAAGCACTGAAGGACCGAACGTATCAATCGTGCAACACAAATGTATGTTTTCTATGAATGTCCGACAGAGAAACAGCGGAAACGTAAATGAAGCCAAGAACTCATAAACGTAGGATAAATCATGGAAAAGCGGAAAGGAGAGGAGCACACAAAGTATGTCGGAGTTATTAAACAAGATACTTGACAGAGAAAACATGAACCAAGCATACCAAAAGGTAAAAGCCAATAAAGGTAGTGCAGGAATTGATGAAGTGAGCGTAGAGGAACTGAATCAATACATTAAAGACAATTGGAAAAGTATCAAGAAACAAATCGTAAGTAGGACATATCGACCACAACCGGTGAAAAGAATAAAGATACCAAAACCGAACGGCGGAACAAGAAATCTAGGGATACCAACGGTAATGGATAGAGTTATTCAACAAGCAATGGTACAGATAATAAGTCCTATATGTGAGGAACACTTTTCAGAAAGCAGTTATGGATTTAGAACAAAAAGAAGTTGTGAAATGGCAGTCATGAAGCTATTAGAATATATCAATGATGGATATCTATGGATAGTAGACATAGACCTTGAGAGATTCTTTGACAATGTACCGCAAGATAAACTGATGAGCTATGTACACATCATCATAAATGACGGAGATACAGAATCGTTAATCAGAAAATATTTGAAAGCGGGAATCATGGAAAACGGAAAATACGAAAAAAGCGAGAAAGGAACACCACAAGGTGGAAATTTATCACCGCTGTTAAGTAATATTCTGTTAAATGAATTGGATAAAGAATTGGAAAAAAGAGGATTACATTTCACAAGATACGCAGATGATTGCGTAATTACAGTAAAAAGTGAAGCAAGTGCCAAACGAGTGATGTACAGTGTAACATCGTGGATAGAAAGAAAACTTGGATTAAAAGTCAATATGACAAAGACGAAAATCACAAAGCCTAATGATTTGAAGTATTTAGGTTTTGGATTCTACCACGATAAAACCATAGGAACATGGAAACTGCGAGCACATGAAAGCAGTATAAAGAAATTCAAACAAGCGCTGAAAAGACTTACGATAAGGAAAAACTCTATGAAAATGGAAGAGAGAATCAGAAAGCTGAATCAAGTAATCAGAGGATGGATAAACTATTTTTCAATATGTAATATGAAAACAAATATGGAAAAGATAGATGCCCATTTGAGAACAAGATTGCGAGTGATAATCTGGAAGCAGTGGAAAGTGCCGAACAGAAGGCAATGGGGCTTACAGAAACTGGGAATCGGAAAAGATTTAGCAAGACAGACATCTTATATGGGAAACCACTATCAATGGGTCGTAACGAAAACATGTGTAGTGAGAGCAATCAGTAAAAGAAAACTAACCCAAAAAGGATTGGTCAGTTGCCTAGATTACTATACGAAGCAACATACTTTGAATTTGAAACGAACCGCCATGTGCCGAACGGCATGCATGGTGGTGTGAGAGGGCAATTAAATTTGCCCTACTCGATTACATAGCCCGAAAATGTATTTCCATACTAATATCAGGAGGTAACATTATGATTACAAATATTTCGCGAATCACGCTGTTTGTGAACGATCAACAAAAGGCAAAGGATTTTTGGGTGAAACAGATGGGCTTTCATGTCGTAGAGGAACAGCCGATGGAACAGGGAAAATGGCTGGAGGTAGCGCCTCCCGACAGTGCGGTGCGCTTTGTGCTGTATGAAAAGGAGCTGATGAAAAAACAAAATCCGCAGGCAATAACAACGCATCCCTCACTGATTCTGTCTGCGCTGCATTTAGGTAATACCCGTAAAATACTGAAAGAACGCAATGTGGAAATCGAGGAAATCATCACAATGCCTTATGGCTCTATGTGCACCTTTTACGATCCGGACGGCAATGCTTATTTACTGCGAGAGGATAAAAACTGAAGTCAGCGGATTACATCGGTTGCATAGGAATGCGCTTTCATGTTAAAATTATACATAAGGCAGGTGAGTGGTGATGAAGCTGCAGGAATCAGGCGAGGATTATTTGGAGTCGATATTAAAAATAGAGCGTACTAAGGGGGTAGTACGTTCCGTAGATGTCGCAAATGATCTTAATGTATCAAAGCCAAGCGTCAGTCGAGCCATGCATATTTTAGCGGAGCGCGGATTTATTCAGATAGAGGATAATGTGCTTGTTTTAAGCGAAAGCGGCAGAAAAATAGCGGAAAAGATTTATGAGCGCCACGTGTTGTTTACCGATTTTTTAATTCAGCTCGGTGTCGATGAGGCAATTGCCGCAGAGGATGCCTGTCGCATGGAGCATACGCTTAGCGATGAAAGCTATGCAGCCTTAAAACGATTTATTGAGGCGCATCAGGTGTATCGGTGAGTCAATTGTTTATGAATAAAGAATCGGCATATTTTTATTGATCATGATTTAAAATGACGGCTGAACCGGCTGTCTTTTTTTGATGCGAGTTTATACTGTAATCTTTAGAAAAACAAAATTGATGATTCATTCTTTTTATTATATAATACATACACATCGAATCTAAATACACAAAGCGGAGAATGACTATGGAGAAACAAAATATACTGTGCTTTCAAAATGGAATCAAGGACGGAATACCGATTGCGTTGGGCTATTTATCGGTGTCCTTTACCTTTGGGATGAGTGCATCGGCGATGGGACTTCCTTTGGAGGCGGCAGTCGTAATTTCATTGACAAATCTGACAAGTGCGGGACAGTTTGCGGCTTTAGAGCTGATCGCAGCCTTTTCCTCTTATACAGAAATGCTGTTTACGCAGCTTTTGATTAATCTGCGCTATGCGCTCATGTCATTGTCTCTTTCACAGCGACTTGAAAAAAATACATCAACAGGAAAAAGAATGCTGATGTCTTATGGAATAACCGATGAAATATTCGCAACGGCTTCAACGAAAGATCAGCCGATAACCTGTTCCTATTTTTGCGGCTTGATGCTGCTTCCGATCTGCGGATGGACGCTCGGTACATGGATGGGCGGTGCGGCGGCAGCCCTACTGCCTGTTGATGTGCGTGATTCTATGGGGATTGCGATCTACGGAATGTTCTTGGCTATTTTTATCCCACCCGCAAAGAAAAGCTCGGCTATCTTAAACGTTGTGCTGTTTGCGGCGATTCTCTCCTGTGTGCTTGAGGGAGTATCCGCCTATCTGCCTGTCAGCTCCGGCTTCGCGTTGATTCTGTGTACACTACTTGCGGCCGCCTATGGAGCACGGCGCTTTCCGATTCACAAGGAGAATATAAAATGAGTGCTTATATACCGTATATGATTATCATGGCGGCAACGACCTATCTGATAAGAATGCTGCCCATTACCTGTTTTCAAAGAGAAATAAAAAATACTTGGATTCAATCCTTTCTGTACTATGTACCATATGCTGTATTGGGCGCAATGACCTTTCCGGCGATATTTACTTCGACAGGATCACTATTTCCTTCTTTTGCGGCCGCACTTCTTGCCTGCATTTTGGCATATAAAGAAAAGAGCCTGCTTGTCGTAGCGGGCTCAGCCTGTATCTGTGCTTATCTCACTAATCTATTGCTTATGCTTATTTCATAGATTATAACGGAATATTTTTAATGACCGCAATTACATAATGCTTATGCTTTTCATCTAATTGCCGATATAAGTTCAACAGTTCTAATTCATCAAATCCAAGCTGTGAAAATTCTAAATCCTTTGTTTCATAAAATAAATGATTGGCATCAATATGAAAATATTTAATGATATGCCTCATCGTATTCATATCCGGCAATCGCTTATCTAAAATATAATTGTTTAATGACTGCGGTGATATATGAAGCAGCATGGCCGCCTGTTTTTGGCTCAGGTTGTGATAACGCAATACCTTAGCTAAATACACCCCGAATGATTGTTCCATCAGCTATTCTATCCTTTCAAAATCGGTAATATTATAATGGATTTTATTGTTATTGTGAATATAATTATTAAAATTGGCTGTTTCAGCTAATTCTTAAATGAAAAAGCTGAGTGAAAGATAAAAAATCACATATGCTTGTATCAATCATATGCTGTTCGAAAGTATTGATTGTATGAAACAGGAGTGTTTAGAAATCAATGATCTCTTTCCTGCTTTCTTTTTTTGAAGCATCGGTATGCTGTCATTTGATTACATTGATGAAAAAACAACAGGCTGTTATTGCTTTTCTGCCTGTTGTTTTTCATAGATATACTTTAAGCCTTTAAAGGTAAGATCGGGATCATAGACATCGATCAGCTTGGTGTTATTGTAAATGATTTTACCTAAACCTCCGGTTGCGACGACCTTCATATCGGTATGCAGCTCCTCCTTCAGTTTTTGAATGATGTACTCGCTTTGACCGATATAGCCGTAAACAAGTCCTGCCTGCATGCTTGTAATCGTGCTTTTATTCAGAATTGTTTTCGGTTTTTTGATTTCGATTTCAGGAAGCTTGGCAGTTTGTGTCCATAATGCCTGTGCACTTGCTTCAATGCCTAACGTAATCAAGCCGTATTCGAAAACACCGTCGGCATCGATATAATCGTATGTGGTTGCTGTTCCGAAATCGATAACCAGTACAGGACCTCCGTACACATGATAAGCACCGGCGGCATCGACAATGCGATCGGCGCCGACAGCCTTTGGATTTTCGGCACGAACGGAAATACCGGTACGGATTCCGGGTCCTACGATAATAGGTTCCTTTTTTAAATATTTGCGTATTCCGTTATTGAAGGAATGCATGACCTTCGGTACCACACTTGAAACGATGACGTCTTTGATTTGATCTGCATCAATGTGTGTCGCATTTAAAAAGCTCATGATCATAAAGCCGTACTCATCACTTGTACGCTTCATCTTTGTTGTCAGACGATAGCTCGCAAGCAGCTTGTCCTTTTTGTATATACCGACGGTAATATTGGTATTACCGATATCCATAACTACCAGCATGCTTAAGCTCCTTTCGCTTCCGCAAGCTGCATGAGCTGTTTCCATATTTCAACGCTGACATCACGCTTATTCATGCAGGGAAGCTGTATTTGATTTGTTTGGGTTAAAATAGTAACAACATTGGTATCAGTCGCAAAGCCCGCACCTTGTTGCTTTAAATGATTCGCAACTAATAAATCGCAATGCTTAGCGCTTAGCTTTTGCTGCGCATTCTCTAACAGATTTTGCGTTTCCATCGCAAAGCCGCATAAAATCTGATGCGGTTTTTTATGTTCACCGAGCCATCGCAATATATCGGGATTTTTGATCAGCTTAAGATTCATAGAATCCTCACTCTTTTTTATTTTATCCGTTTTGGTTTCTTCACTGCGGTAATCACTTACTGCAGCTGCCTTGATAATAAAATCAGCCTGTTCATATTGATTGATAAAGGCTTCTGCCATTTCTTTTGCCGAGGTTATTTTTATCGCATTGACTCCGTAGGGAATCGGTTGTGCTATCGGACCGTGAATCATTGTTACATCGGCTCCGAGTGCTTTGGCAACCCATGCGAGCGCAATACCCATTTTACCGGTGGAATGATTGCTGATAAAGCGAACGGGATCGATTGCTTCCTGTGTTGGTCCGGCACTGATCAGCACCTGACGTCCTTTTAATGGCTTATTCTTTATCATAGCCATTTCGATCGCATCCTCAATGAGTGATAGATCGCATAAGCGCCCTTTGCCGCTGTCACCGCATGCCAATCTGCCGGACTGCGGTTCTACGATTTCCATGCCCAATTCTTTTAATGTGCCGATATTGCGCTGTGTAATCACATTTTCATACATCCCTGTATTCATCGCAGGGCAAATGATTTTAGGACATGATGCGGCTAAAAACGTCGTTGTAAGCATATCGTCGGCAATGCCGTGCGCCACTTTTGCGATTACATTTGCGCTGGCCGGTACGACCGCAAAGACATCACAGCGTTGTGCGATTGAGATATGCTTCACACTGCGATCGGCAACCTTATCAAAGGTTGAGACCATCACATTATGTTTGGTCAAGGCTTCAAAGGTCAAGGGGGCAATGAACTCGGTTGCGTTTTTTGTCATGATGACCTCTACATCATAGCCTTTTTTTATTAAATTACTGGTTAATTGAGCTGCTTTATAGGCGGCGATACCGCCGCATACACCCAATACCACACATTTTTTATTTTCCATAGCTGCTTCCTCTTAATTATATGCCAGTATTATAACGCTTTTATAAAAACAAGACAACCTATTTGTGAATTAATTACCAAGTGAAAGAATATGAATGTTTAAAACAACTGTTTCAAATGCTTATGAAGATGATATAATTTAGACAGATGAAAAGCAGGTGATAAAATGAAGGTGCTTCGATGTGAGGATATAAGAGCGGCTGACAGGGAAGCGCAACGGCTGGGTATTGCGGGCATTGTTTTGATGGAGCATGCGGCTATGGCGCTGGCAAGAGCGGTAGAAAGTGCACAGGCGATGTGTGGAGGACGTGTTGCGATTGTTTGCGGCAGCGGCAATAACGGCGGTGACGGCTATGCTTTGGCGCGGCTGCTGCATGAAAAGCAAGATTTCAAAATAAAGCTTGTGAGAGACAAAGCGCCGGATGCCTCGTGTGTGGATGCAACAGCGAACGAGCGGTTGGCCGTGCGATTAGGGCTTGAAATGTGCACGTTTGAACAATTTGATCCGTCCGATCATGATATTATCGTTGATTGTCTGTTTGGGACCGGCTTAAGCCGAGAGTTGGACAGTCCGTATACGGAGCTGATTGAGCGTATAAATGAAAGTCAGGCATATGTAATAGCCTGTGATATTGCGAGCGGCTTATCGGCGGACAGCGGAATGATTATGGGGTGTGCCGTGAAGGCGAACGAAACCATTTCCTTTGCGGCAGGGAAGCTCGGTTTATATATGAATGAGGGTATTGCCTATAGCGGGCAGGTTACGATTGCGGATATCTGTATTCCTAATGCGCTGTTTCAAGACTTTGAGGCTTATACGATTTTAGACGATACTGTTGTGAGCGCGTTTTTACCCAAGCGCAGATCACATTCGCATAAACGCAGTTACGGTAATTTATTGATGGTCGGTGCGGCGCGAGGAATGTACGGGGCATTGCTGATGGCGGCAAAGGCGGCGCTTCGCTGCGGAGCCGGATTAGTCACGATCATGGGGGATGAAGGCTTGGCAAGCAGTGCACTTACATTGAGTGAAGCGATGTGCCTGTCATATCCTGAGCAAAATGAGGAAACCTTTCAAGCATTGCTGCAGCGTTATGATTGTGTTTCGATCGGAAACGGATTGGGACGAGATGCAAAAGCGATGTGGCTTGTTCGACAGGTATGGGAAAGCGATCGACCGGCTGTTTTTGACGGTGATGCACTGTATTTGTTGGGAGAATGGAAGGAAAGAAAAAAACGTACCGCACCATATGTCCTAACACCGCATCCTAAAGAACTTTCTTATCTTTTGGGAACAGATATTACAAAACTGACTGAAAACCCCTCAGAAGCGCTGAAATTAAGCGAGAGAGCATATCCGAACGGTGTGATCGTTATGAAAAATACAAGGACAGTGATTTCAAACGGTAAAAAGCGTTATCTGAATACGAACGGTAATCATGGATTGGCAACCGGAGGCAGCGGTGATGTTTTATGCGGAATGATTCTTGCGTTTATCGGACAAGGTGCTTCACCGCTTGAAGCAGCTGCTTGTGCCGTGTATCTGCAGGGCAGGTGTGCCGAAAGCTTGGGCAAAGCTATGGCGTTACGCTCTATTCTGCCGCGAGATATCATTGAACAAATTTCCAAGGAGTTAACTGCATTAGATAAAGAAATATAAAAAAACGAGCGTGTGCTCGTTTTTATGTATACTATTCTGAAATATGTATGAATACAGGACCGGAACCGCCGTAAACACGATTCACAACAGTAGTATCACCTGTCCATCCGCCGTGAACAGCTTCATTACCGCCTAAATAAATAGCTACATGAGGGACTCCAATACCACCGTCTGCATAATAGATGATATCCCCCGGCTGAGCTTCAGCAGCTGAAACAACCTTTCCCAGTCGCATATAGCCTGCAGGTGCACTATGGAAATTAATACCTACTGCAGCCAATGAATTTGTGACCAACATTGTACAGTCCTGACTTCTGCCGATCTGAGCTAATGCAGCATTGACTACCGCATTGCCGTTTACACTTACTTCACCGTCATATTCACCGCTGTAATAGTATCCTTCAAAGGATAACTCCTCCTCCGGCTTTTCCTCAACTGTGATTTTGACACTGGCTTTTGTCTTATTACCGGCATTATCCTTCGCATGATATGTTACGGTATAAACACCCGGTGTTTCGTTATCTACATCAGAAACAGTCGTATGCTCAACCTTACCGTCTACATCATCAATTGCACTTTTGAAATAATCCTCTGCATTAAAATCATCACCTTCGGTAATCGTATCCTTCTTTTGCGTTACCTTGATTACCGGCGCAGTGTTATCAGAAACAGCGACCTTTAGTCGGTAAGTGGAAACAACGTCATTCGTCAGTGATGTATCGTTCTCTTCACTTACTGCATTTAATACAAGATGGCCTTCCTTCGCAATCGCATCTGCTTTACGGAAAGAAACAAAAATATCCTGCTGTGCTGATTTTTTTAAATTGAAATTCTCAAGCGTAACCTCATAATCACCTAACTGATATACTGAGGTAAGACCTTTTTTGCTGATTAATTCAGCAGTAGTCATCGGTGATATCTTGTCACCTAAAATAACACTTGCGATTTTATGTACGGATGCAATATCTCCGGCTTTGATTTTAACCGGATGATCCACAAATAAGTTCATTGCTTGCTTTTGTTGCAGAAGGGATGGTGTGCCTTGTATCGGGAGTTCTTCTTTACTCATGAAACCGGAACCGATAATACCCATAAACATAGCCGATAACAGAAACATTGGTTTGTAATTTACATTATCGTTTTTACCCGTCATACAGATACCTCCTTGTCTGACGTTAAACATTCTACATCAAAAGCGCCTTTTTTTGCAACCCTTTCCCATATTTTCACATAATTTAGCAAAACAATAATTTGAGTGCTAATATCACAATTGGCTTAATAATCAAGGGGTATTGAAACCTTGTGAAAAATTAAACAAAGAAATATTTTTAAAATTTCACATAATTCACATAATCGGATATGAGCATTTTACGCATAAAGCCGTGTAAAACAACGTCTGAGGTACGATTTTCCTGTGCTGTCAACTTTAAATGAGATAAAACAGCGGCTAAATGCACGCTTTTTTCATGCGGAAGCACAAAAGTGACAGCCTCCAGAGGACCGTAAATTGCTTCTGCCAATTTGTCGCTTAGGAAAAGTACGCTTGCTTCCTGTTCGGCACTGATATAGACGGCATCGTTACATGCCTTGGGATAGGAGATATCACTTAAATCACACTTGTTATAAACATCGATGCGCGGAATGCTCTGCGCGTTTAAGGTTTCCAGTGTAGTCAATGTTGCTTCAATCTGAGCTTGGCGCATAGTGCTTGAATGATCGATGACATGAAGCAGATAATCGGCATGTCTGACTTCATCAAGCGTCGCATGAAAAGCATCAATCAGTTCATGCGGTAGATTTGAAACAAAGCCAACGGTATCGACAATGAGGATATCAGGGGCATACGGCAAAGATATTCTGCGCATTGCGGTATCCAGTGTCGAAAACAAGCAGTCCTTCGCCGATACATGCTTTTGCGATGCTCGTCTGTTTTGTGTCTATAAGGCATTAATTAATGTCGACTTACCTGCGTTCGTATATCCGATCAAGGCAACTACCGGTATGCGCTGCTTGCTTCGGCGCTGATACTGAAGCGAGTGCTGCTTTTTCAGGGCATCGATTTGCCGCACACATTCGCGAATGCGCTGCTTCAGTACACGGCGGTTTAATTCCAGCTGTTTTTCGCCGCTGCCCTTGTTGCGGCCTCCGCCCTGTCTGCCCAGAGATTTAGTTTTACCGATCAAACGGCTGAGCTGCTTCTTTGTTTTTGCTTTACGTACTTGAAGTTTTGCCTCCTGTGTATGGGAGCGGTTTTCAAATATTTCAATTATCAGTTCACTGCGATCGATTACTGCAATATCCCAAGCCTCACTTAAATAATTAGCTTGCAGTGAAGACAGAGGCTGTTGAAAGATTATCATATCCGCATCGTATTGCTTAAGGCACTCACCGAATTCTTCAACCTTGCCGCTGCCGATAAAGGAAAGATGATTGATTTCCTTTAAACGCTGCCGCCATATATCAATCAGCTCCATGTCGCAGGCCGCAATCAACTCACAGGTTTCTTGTAGCGCTTCCTCAGCTGTATCGATGCCAGCATCGATTAATACCACTTTTCTTGTTTTTGTCAGCATGTTATTCACCACTTTTATTGTTTCCGTTATCGATTGATTCATGCTATTATTTTATCATACCGTGTACAGTCGGTAAATGTTTTTAGCAAGCTGTCTGTATAAGGCAGGAATATATCTTGTTATTCATGTTTTAATAAAAATTAAGAAGGTAAAAGCATATTGTAATTTTATAGTATATAACTTTTAGAATCTGATGTATTAAAAATACTCAAAGTAAGAATAGGCGATGAATAAAGGCAATATCAGAATAATCACGACAGAATGATAAGAAAATCAGTGCTATAAAAAAATCTACACCGGTTGGTTGTAGATTTCATACAGCTGCTGTTCAGTTATCAGTTTTTGTTCTTTCATAGCTTCAAGTACGACCTGCTGTCGTTTTTTAGCATAAATCATGCCGTCACTTAATTGATAGATGGCAGGAGCTTGCGGTAAGCCTGCCAGTAATGTAGCTTGGGCAATCGTCAGGTTCTTCGGTGCTTTATGAAAATATCCGTTGGCAGCTTCATTGATACCGTAATAGCCGTCACCGAAATAGATGACATTGATATAAAACTCTAAAATTTCATCCTTACTGTAGGTGCTTTCTAAATCATGAACGAAAAACAACTCCGCAATCTTTCGCTGAAAGGTTTTCTTACTGTCAAGGTAGATGTTTTTGCTGAGCTGCTGCGTTATCGTGCTTCCTCCCATTACGAAGTCCTGTTCACGCAAGTTGGTTGCGACAGCTTCAATAATATTTGATAATACGATACCGCCGTGCTCATAAAAGGTAGGATCCTCTACTGCCAACAGGGCATTGATAAAATCATCATTCACATCATCTAAGGAAATATAATTCGGATCAGATCGAATTTCGGCAATGACTTCATCGAGCGGTTTTTCACTGATCAGAGTTTCATAGCGAATAAAACCGATAATGAAAATGCTTCCGATGGCTACACTCAATATTAATAGAATCGCTGATAGTATATGCTTCCATTTTTTCACATTGCCGTCCTCCTCTCTATCTATTATATCAGAGCTTGGATAAAAATAAACGGTTAAATTATGTGAATACCGGTTCTTATTGTTTATGCATAGGTCATATAAAGGTGAAAAGTGCTTCTTATGCATAGAGAATAAGCATGTTCAGAATCCTTTCCTAATATTATATAGGAAAGCAAAGTAATTATTCGCAGATTGAGTAAATCAAGTTTATTTAGCTTAAGCTCTTTTAGGGGAATATTTTAAAGAAGGTAATCGATGGTAACTTATGAACACATATATTATATAGGAAAGAAAAATAGGGGGAATTACCATGCAAGAAGGGTGAATAAGGCATCTTGTATGCGTGATTGTTTTAGGTAATGTCATTCAGTAAGGTTGACAGGCATTAATACCTTATGGGTGGACAGAGCGTTGTTCTTAACAGCGGTATTAAAGATTAAAAGCGTATCATCATTTCAATTTTCTGTGAGTTTATGAGGTATGCGTAAAGTGCTTTAAGAATATATATATTATATAGGAAAGGAAAAATAAATATTATGGAGAAATTATGGCAAATAAATGAAAGCTTAAACAGCTTTGTATGGGGGAAGGGAATGATTCTTTTCCTATTGTTCAGCGGAGCATTGCTGCTGGTACGCTGTCGCTTTTTACCGATTACCAAAATGCGCTTGATTTATCAGCGAACGATCGGAACATTATTCGGCGGTAAGGATAAATCTGAGGGCATTACTTCTTTTCAGGCAGTGGCGACTGCTTTGGCGGGAACGTTGGGAGTGGGGAGTGTAATAGGAGTGGCAACCGCCCTTACTGTCGGCGGACCGGGTGCTTTGGTGTGGATGTGGATCAGTGCATTTTTCGGGATGATGACAAAATACGGAGAGGTCGTATTGGCAATCGTGTTTCGCAGAAGACAAAAGGACGGTCGTTATCTCGGTGGTCCGATGATGACGTTAGAATATGGATGTCATATGCGTTTTCTTGGAGTCTTGTTTGCACTCTTATGCTTATTTGCTTCCTTTGGCATCGGAAATGTTACACCCGCCAACACGATCACCATGAGTGTACGTACTTATTTGCCGATTCCCTCATGGCTGATCGGTATAATCACTGCTATTATCGTAGGCGCTGTTATTATGGGAAGCGCAAAGCGCATTATGCGTGTCAATGAAATCGCGATACCGATGATATCGATTGCCTATATCGGCGCATGTATTTATATGATTATTATTCACTGTGATCGACTGTTTCCCGCATTAAATGAGGTATTCACAGATGCCTTTTCCTTTCCCTCGGCAAGCGGCGGTATCTCGGGGTTTATGATTACGAAAGCAATTCACTATGGAATTTCCCGCGGTGTTTTTTCTAATGAGGCCGGCATGGGAAGCTCGCCGATTTCTCATGCAGCAGTTGAAAGGGTATCAGCGGTCGAACAAGGGTTTTGGGGGATTTTCGAGGTATTCTTTGATACGATCGTCGTGTGTACTTTGACCGCCCTTGTACTTTTGACAAGCGGACTGCTGAATCAAGGCTTAGACGGAGTTAATCTGTCAATCGCCTGCTTTGAACAGGGCTTCGGTCGATTCGGCGGTATTTTATTCGCATCCTCTATAGTCGCATTTGCGATTCCTTCGATCCTCGGCTGGTATTATTACGCACAGGAATGTATCAGATATCTGTTCAGCGCAAAATGGATGATGACGATATACCGGCTGCTGTTTTTAGGCTTGATTATTATCGGTTCTACTATGGAGCTTCATTATGTATGGGAGCTTGCGGACACTTTGAACGGCTTAATGTCGATTCCTAATTTGATTTCACTGGTAATTTTACACGGTGTTGTGGTAAAATGTACTAAAGAATATTTACGTAAGTCATAGGAGTGATCATATGAAAATAGTAGTTGCCTGTGATTCATTTAAAGGCTGTCTGAAATCAGAGGAAGTAGCCTATCATGTGGAGCAGGGTCTTCATCGCTATGATGAAACAATCGAAGTAATGTCTTATGCGATTGGCGACGGCGGCGAGGGAAGTGCCGAGGCTTTTGCGAAAACATGTCAGGGAAGCATGGTAAGCACAGCGGCAACAGATGCATACGGTAAAAAAATTATTGCGGAGTATGCATTGATTGAGAACGGAAAGACCGCTGTGATAGAGGTTGCGGCAATTATCGGGTTAAGCATGACGCCTAAGGAACGCCGCACTCCTTATTTCGCTTCAAGCTTCGGCGTTGGAACTGTTATTTTAGATGCAGTAGAGCGCGGCTGTAAAAAAATAATTTTGGCGTTAGGTGGCAGTGCTACAAACGATGGCGGAATGGGACTGCTTCAGGCGCTGGGATGTCGTTTTTATGATAATCGACATAAATACTTATCACCCCAGGCAATCAATCTTGAGAAAATCAAATATATCGATTTTAATCGTTTAAACAGATTGGAAGGAATTGAACTGATTGCGGCTTGTGATGTGAAAAATCATCTGTTAGGAGAGATGGGGGCAACCTATGTATTCGGAAAACAGAAAGGTTTTTATCCGAATCAGATCAAACAGGTTGAAGCGGGAATGGAAAACTATCGCAATCAGATTCAGCGTTATTTAAATATCGATATCGGTGCCTATGAGGGTGGTGGTGCCGCAGGCGGTATCGGCGCAGTATTGATCGGCATTTTAAACGCAAGAATGATACCGGGATTGGAACTGCTGTTTCAATACAGCGATATCGATCAGGCAATACAAGAATGTGATTTGGTTATTACGGGTGAAGGCCAAAGCGATCGTCAAACGATGTTCGGCAAGGTACCGGTTGGGATATTACAGCTGGCAAATCGTTATCAAAAGCCGACGCTGTGTATCAGCGGAGCATTAGGCTTGGGTTATCAGGAACTGTATGAGCTTGGCTTTGTCGGTATTTTCAGCATTGCCGATCGTGCGATGTCATTTCAACAGGCATTGGATCAGGCCGGTGAGAAAATGGAAGCGGCTGTGTATACGATAATTAAAACAATCGTTTCTATGCAGGGGCGAATTTGAAAAGTGAATCAGAAATATAGGAAAGCGTGAGAAACAATGATCTCATGCTTTTTTTGCAGAACAAATATTGCTGCCTGTCACTTATGAACAAGCTTCATGTTACGGCATACAGAATGTTTGCTTATACAGTGTTAAAATAACATTAAAATATTAAGTTAATGGTTAAAAGCTGTTTACATTCAGAAAAAAACTTGTTATAATAATATATGAACAGATGTTCATATATTATTATATGATGGAAGATAGGGGATGAAGGTATGAACAAATCATTGTGTTGTGATGTCGTAGAGGTACATCCGCAAATTGTTGAAAAGCTAAAGAAAGAAATGCCGGAGCATCAGCAATATCAAAATTTATCGGAATTATTTAAAATGTTTGCCGATCCGACACGCTTAAAAATATTATCCTTACTGTTTCAAAAGGAGCTGTGTGTCTGTGATATTGCAGAGGTTTTGCATATGACTCATTCGGCAGTATCGCATCAGTTAAGTGTTTTAAGACAGAATCGCATTATAAAAAATCGTCGCGAAGGCAAGAACATTTTCTATTCGTTAGATGATGAGCATATACAAATGATATATAATGCCGGTATTGCGCATATCAGTGAGTAGCGGTGAATTCAGTTAAGGGAGTATTCGGGTAAGTATTCAAACCTTTATAAAAAAATGATATTCAGGATAGATGGTATATTGATTGATAGTATGATAAGGAGATGATCATATGAATAAGGATAATGAAATAAAGCATGAGCATCAACATGCAGATGAATGTGATAAGTATACGCATAATCATTCTCATGAGCACACTCATGAACATTCGCATGAACACCATCATCATGTGCATTGTGACTGCGGCAGCGATCATTCACATGAACAGGCAGAAAGAAGCATTAACGGCGCGATAAAATTTAGGGTCGAGAAGCTTGATTGTGCAAATTGTGCACAAAAGGTTGAAGATGCGATAAAAAG
The DNA here is from genome assembly GCA_910576855.1 of Erysipelotrichales bacterium. Classification (GTDB taxonomy): domain Bacteria; phylum Bacillota_I; class Bacilli_A; order Erysipelotrichales; family Erysipelotrichaceae; genus C-19. Next base: position 65,783 of record CAJTJP010000011.1, on the reverse strand, counting down.
AGCTGATAATATAGAGGATGCGGCATTGAATTTTTCAAGTTCATTATTATTTGTGAAAACTCGTTCAAAGGAGAGTACTGAGGATCTGAGAGAGCGCCTGCAAAAAATTGCGAATGAGGCAGAGCCGGGAGTATTGATAACTGCCTATGATCGAAATACACAAGGAAATGCTCATGAGCATCAGGTTCAAAAAAGCGAAATCTTTCGCTTGACGTGTGCGTTACTGTTGTTTATTTGTGGGGCATTGCTTCAAGAGGAATTGTGTTTCGCTGCGGCGCTTGCTGTATCGGGCTTTCCGGTCGTTATTAAAGCATTGCGAAATATTCTGCACGGAGAGTGGTTTGACGAAAACTTTCTGATGACACTTGCCGCAGGAGGCGCATTTGCGATCGGCGAATGGGCAGAGGGAAGTGCCGTAATGGTATTTTATGAAATCGGTGAGCTGTTTCAAGCCTATGCGGTGAATCGCTCCCGTCGCTCGATTTCTTCCTTAATGGATATCCGCGCCGAATACGCGGTCGTATTAAAGGACGGTATTGAACAAAAAATGAACCCCGAGGACGTTGCGGTCGGAGATATCATCTTGATAAGACCGGGAGAGCGTGTCGCTTTGGACGGTGTTTTAATTCAAGGAGCGAGCTCATTGGATACCTCGGCCTTGAGCGGAGAAAGTCTGCCCAAAGAGGTAGAAATCGGAGATGAAATACTTGCCGGAAGTGTGAATTTGAGCAGTCTGATTCATGTGCGAGTGGATAAGGAATTTGCGCAAAGCAGTGTTTCCCGCATTTTGGAACTGGTGGAAAATGCCGGCAGTAAAAAGGCGCCGACGGAAAAATTTATCACTAAATTTGCGCGCGTTTATACACCGCTTGTAGTGCTCGGAGCACTGCTTGTATTCCTGCTTCCGATGCTTCTGTTGAAAGACACGCAATATGAGGAATGGCTGTATCGCGCCTTGACCTTCTTGGTCGTATCATGTCCGTGCGCACTTGTTGTTTCAGTGCCCTTGGGATTGTTTGCCGGAATCGGCGGTGCCGGTCGCAAAGGAATTCTTGTGAAGGGCGGCAATTATTTAGAAGCCTTAGATACTGTTGATACGGTCGTTTTTGATAAAACAGGCACATTGACAGAGGGCAGCTTTACTGTCGGCGAGATTACAAGCGATAAGCTGAGTGAAGCAGAGCTGTTGCGATTAGGTGCTTACGGCGAGGCTTATTCCAATCATCCGATTGCGAAGTCGATTCAACAGACATATGGACAGTCGATTGAAAAGGAACGCATCACTGATTTCGAAGAAATCAGCGGGCGCGGTATTCATTGCCGAATTGACGGTGAGGATATTTATTTAGGAAATCATAAGCTGATGGAACAAATCAACATTCCTTATAAAAAGAATACACCGATCGGAACAGTCATTCATATCGCGAATCGAAAGGAATATCTCGGTTATATTCTGATTACCGATAAAGTGAAAAAGACCAGTGCAAAGGCGATTGAAGCGTTAAAAAAGGAAGGGGTCGAGCGCTGTATTATGCTGAGCGGCGATCGAAATGAGGTTGTACAGGCAGTAGGCAATGAATTGAAGCTTGATGCAGTATATGGACAATTACTCCCGCAGCAAAAGGTCGAAAAGGTCGAGGAGCTGCTCAAAACAAACCGCGGAAGACTTGCCTTTGTCGGTGACGGGATTAATGACGCTCCGGTTTTGGCACGAGCGGATATCGGTGTTGCGATGGGCGGTATCGGTTCAGATGCAGCTATCGAAGCAGCCGATGTCGTATTAATGAAGGATGATCCGCTGGCACTTGCGGAGGCAATCGCTGTTTCCAAGCGAACAAAGCGTATTTTAAGACAAAACATTATCTTCTCACTTGCGGTTAAGGGAGCGGTATTGCTACTGACGGTATTTGGTTTATCGACCATGTGGATGGGGGTATTCGCCGATGTCGGTGTTACCTTGTTGGCAGTGATGAATTCCATGCGAGCATTGCGCAGTTAGTGAATATGCAGTGATTGGCTTTCAATCACTGCTGTTTTTTATCATTTTTGTTGATATCATAATGAAAAAAACATGAAAGTGAAAGAAAAAGATTGATAATTTCTTTCATAAACAGTATAATAGTATAGCAACGCTCACAAAATGATGCCGTCTTTTATAACAATGAGTCATGCTGTGAATATCGGCATATAATGGGTCAGGCATATTTATAGATTATATTATTAATATCATAAGCGAGGAGGAAACAATATGAATACTTTAGAGAACAACGCTTTTTTTTGGCAGAAGTTAGATACGCTGTTTTTTTCGTCTAAATTGGTTGTTGATCGCCCCCGTTATACCGTTCATTATAAATATTCAAATTTAGTCTATCCTGTAGATTACGGTTATTTAAGCGATACAACAGGAAGCGATCAGGCACCGATCGATGTATTTAAGGGATCACAGAAAACCAATCAAGTCGGAGCGATTGTTGTAAGCGCCGATATCTTAAAAAAGGACTGTGAGGTCAAATTATTGATTGGCTGCAGTGAAGAGGAGGAACATGAGGTTCTGGAATTTTTAAATCAAACGGAATTTCAGAAGGCGATTTTGATTCATCGCGGTAATGAAGTGCCTGAATGGGCGCAAAATGATTAAAAGTAAGCAGAAATGCTTATTTTTTTTATCTTTTTTCATATGTTAGTTACAGGACAACAGCGAAGCACTGTACTTACGGTGAGCTTAGATGTTTCGTTGAGATCTGCAGAATCGGATTTGACAGGTTCGATTACGGGAGTGAGTGCTTTTCCGCAGTGGTGCTGTTGTGACGGCAGGTAGGATAGGAGTGTTTGTGATGAAGCTTTTGGTATGTATCGGTTTATGTATGTTTCTATGTGCGGGATGCGGAAAATCAGTCGGCAGCTTTCATGATGATTCTATCAATACGAAAGCATTGTCTAAAGAAATTGATAGTAAAATCAACACCGGTGAATGGAACAGCGAGCCTCTACAGGTCAGTGAAGCATTAAGTGATGCGGAAATGATTTACGGTATTGAGGAGGCATTTTGTGATGAGGTGCTGATTCGTAAGGCTATCGTCGATGTGGCCTGTGAGGAAATCGTTATCGTGCATTGTAAGGGCGACCATCAAAAGGATATCATCGAACAATTCAAGCAATATCAAGAGGGTCGTATTGCGGCATATGACAAGCTTTTGAATCAACAAAAGCTTGTCAAGCAGGCAGAAATTATCACCTATGGAAACTATGTGCTCTTTGTGTGTAGTAAAGATAAGGCAAACGTGTTACAATATATGCGTTCTATAGCTGAATAATAAAGCCGCAATGCATTAAGGAAATACGGAAGCATACTTATGAGCGAAAGGGGTGAGCTTATGGATAAATTAAAGGATGTGATAATGGAATTTTTATCACCGGAAGCAAATTTATTTGTCTATTCTTTGTCCTTTGGCTTACTGCTTTCTCTTGCGCCGGGATTGATTATCTTTGCGATGATGTTTAAATGGGGTACCTTTTTGGATATCAATGTCGTGATTGATTTATTTAGAAGTCTGCATCTGTCCGGTGATATTCAAGCTGTCATAGAGGATATTTTTATGGAGTTTATGAATAAGGATTATGGCTTTATTCCGGCAATCACGACGCTTTGTTTATCGTTTTGGCTGGCATCCCGAAGCATTTTCTCATTTTTATTGATCAGTGCAAGTCATGAGAAGGTGGATGTCGTTAAGTTTTCTATCCGTATTCAATCGATTTTGATGTTTATTATTCTGGTGGCTTTGTTGATCGGCAGTGTATTTCTGGCGACCTTTTTGTATAACCTGGTGAACCCCTCCCTGTTGCCGCTGATTGCGGCTGTTATTATGGTGCCGGTTTTTTCACTAATGTATCGAGCGCTGTCTTTTCGTAAGCGAAGTCTTACCTTCGGTTTGGTCGGCGGTTTATTTACAACGACAGCTATGATTTTGTTATTTTATTTATCGTTTATTTTGATTCATCAAATGATTACGTATAACCGTATTTACGGATCGCTTGCATCGCTAGTTGCGCTGTTGTTGGTGATCTATATTATCGGCAGTGTAATTTATCTTGGTTTTTTATTGAATCTTGTGTTTGAGGAAAGCTATGGTAAAGAGGAGAAGCTGCCGATGAAGCATAAGCAGTATTATCGTTTATGTGAAAGGGTGTATAAGCGTTTGCCCTTTGTGCAGAAGACGTCTGAATAGTTATTGAAAGTAGAGGATGGAGTATGAAGGCAGAGATTATTAAAACAGGAATCAACGGGGAGGGGATTGCGTACAGTGATGATCATACACCGATATTTGTGCCGCAGGCATTGGTCGGTGAGATCGCGGATATTGAAATTGTTGATAAGCAGAAGCGTTATATGCACGGAAAAGTAAAGCGAATCTTGAAAAAGAGTGCGAAGAGGGTACAGCCGATGTGTCGGATTCAGGCTCGATGCGGAGGATGCCCGTTGATGATTGCCGGGTATGATGCGCAGTTGGAGGCAAAACAGTTGGTGCTGCGTCAGTCACTGATCAAGTATGCGCAAATAAATCCGAAGCTGATACAGCCGATCATTCCGAGTGAGAATGAATTTGGGTATCGTAATCAGTGTAAGCTGCCGTGCTCAATGGTTGACGGGCGTTTGACTGCCGGCATGTATATGGCTAATTCTAATTATTTTGAAGAGGTGGAGCATTGTGTGGTGCATGAACAGGGCTTGGAGCGTATTCGTACTGAAATGGTGGATGTGCTGAATCGCTTTTCTTTGCGAGCATATGATTATCATAGTAAAAGAGGTATCAGAACGATTATTATCCGCGGTTTCGATGGGGAATATCAAGCATGTATCGTCAGCGGTGAGGATGCCTTAAGTGAGGAGTGTATCGCGGCTTTGATGAATATCAAGGGCTTAGTCAGTCTGTGGCAAAGCTACCATACAGTGAAAAAGACGGCTGATATGTTTGGGAAAAAAATGATTCATTTAGGTGGGGCAAAGCAGTTACATATAAAATTTGATGATTTGAGCTTGAGGTTATCACCGCGTTCATTTTTTCAATTGAATACGCAGCAGGCACAGCGGCTGTATCGGACTGTGGCGGGGATGGTCGGTGATGATAACGGCTTGATTGTAGAGGCTTACAGCGGTATCGGAGCTATTTCCTTATATTTGAAGGATAAGGCGAAGGAGATCATCGGCATCGAGGAAGTGAAGGATGCAGTTGTGAACGCAAATGAAAATGCAGCGGCGAACGGTGCGGGGCATGTATCGTTTTTGTGCGCAGATGCGGCGGACAAGCTGACTTATTTGTCTAAGAAGCGTCAAATTGATACGCTCGTTGTTGATCCGCCTCGCAGTGGGCTGGATGATGCAATGTTGTATTGCATATTGAAAAGCAAGATAAAAAGAATTGTGTATGTGTCGTGTAATCCGGCTACGCTGGGGAAAAATTTAGCGGTGTTGAGGGAGCGATATGAGGTGAAGGTGATACAGCCGATTGATATGTTCCCGCAGACGCAGCATGTTGAAAGTGTCGTGTTGATGTCAAGGGTGGAAAAGTAGGTGTGTGAAAAGGCTTTGATTTCAAGAGATTTGTGGGATTTGCGGGGCGGTTTTTCAATGTTAATAATACTGTCAAATGCCGCAAAATCAAGGCTTTGGGAACATATCGAAATGGATAGTTGAGTTGATAGAATGACTTTAGAGGTAGGTTGTGTAGACAGGAGTATTGTAGTTGACAGGATTGATGCATAGACTAATCACCATCTGGGAAAAACTAATGAATGATAATTAGTCAAGAACGGATAGGTGAGAAAATATGCCAAACAATCCAAAGGTTGCAAACCCTCCGAAGAGAGAAAAGCGCGTCGGGATTTACTGCCGTGTAAGTACAAACAGCATGGAGCAGCTCCAAAGCCTGATTGCTCAAGTGTCTCATCTGACACGGTTAACAGCTACTGTACCACAATGGCTTTTATCAGATGTTTATATGGATATTGCGACAAGCAAGACAGGCTCATCACGAAAAGAGTTTAATCGGATGCTGGAGGATTGCAAATCGCATAAGTTGGAGATAGTCATAACGAAAGATGTCAGCAGGTTCGGAAGAGATACAGTTGAAGTTTTGATGCTTTTATTAAAGGCGTTAGGTTTTCGTGTGATATTTGAGGGAAATAATTTAGATACTGCAAATACAAACTGCGATTTGATGGTGGCTGTAATTGAGTCCATTGCACAAGCTGAAAATGAATCAAGAAGCGAAAATATTAGATGGGGAATTAAGCAACGAGCATCACAGGGAACTTTAAAACTTTATGATAGAAAATGTTATGGCTATAAACATGATGAGAATGGCCATTTAGTGATTGATGGAGAGAAAGCTAAAAATGTTAAGCTGATATTTGATTTGTATCTTGGTGGACAAAGTGTTGTAGGAATTATCAAAGAACTTGAAAAGCGAAAAATTCTCTCTCCAACAGGGAAGATGAAGTGGTGCAAGAGAACTATTGATGTTATGCTGAGTAATGAGAAGTACACTGGCGATGTCGAACTTTTGAAATCAAGTAAGAATGAACTTCATTATTTGGCATCGGGAAATAATCCTGCTATAATATCAAAAGAAGTCTTCGAGGCTGTGCAGATGGAGAAAGGAAAACGCAGCAATGTAGTCAAAGGAGTGAATGGTAAGAACCGTAAAAACAAGAAATACAGTTCAAAAGACAAATAGTTACATAGATTATATAAATAAAGTAGTGAGACTTAATGGGAGGTAAAGAATGGCTGTTCAGAAAATCGAACTTGGTTCAAAGGGAATAAGACGTGTATTGCGTAAATATAAGCCAGAGGAAGCCATAGCGGAATACGTGTGGAATGGATATGATGCAACGGCTACTTACGTTAATATAAATATTTTACAGAATAGTATTGGAGGTATAGAGGAAATAAGTATATCAGATAATGGCTATGGTATTCCTTTTAGTCAGTTGAATACAAAATTCAAACCTTTCTTTGAGTCAAATAAAATTATTGTTCGTAATAGTGAATCGAATAGTTCTAGTTATCATGGAAAAAATGGTGTCGGACGATTGACATTTTTTACTTTTGCAGGACAAGCGGAATGGGAAACTATTTATGAGAAAGAGGATAAAAAGTATAAATATACGATTGATATTGACGGAGATGGGTTAAATGATTATACTGCAACGGAACCTGAAGAAGTAGATCAAAAAACTGAATTGGGAACCACAGTGCGATTTTTTAGAATTAATGAAGATTTCCAAGTTGATTCCATGAAACATTTTTTAAAAATTGAGTTCTGTTGGTTTTTAGAACTGATGAAGAATAATGAATTTCAGTTGTTGATAAATAATGATCCGATCGATTATTCTGAAATTCTTGAGGATCGCGATGTACGAAAGTATAAGTATAATGATGTAGAATTTGATGTTGTCTTTTGCCGTTGGGCACAAAAATTAAATGGTGAATATTCTAAGTATTATTATTTGGATGAAAGTAACAGAGAGAAGTTTAAAGAAAATACAACTTTAAACAATAAAGGTGATAATTTTTATCATAGTGTATATATAACAAGTGCCTTGTTTGATGATTTTGATTTTGCAGTTGTGACGGGACAGATGCGATTGAAGATTGCAGGCAGCAGTAGAGAAGATGAAATTTTTAAATATATCAAGAGAGAAATAGATAATTTAATCAGAGAAAAAAGGATTCCGTTTATCAAAAAGTATGCAAAAAGATTCTTAAAGACGGTAGAAGAGAAGGAAGCATATCCGGATTTTGATGAATGCAATCCTGTAGATAAATTTAAAAAAGAATGCTTAGATGAATTGATTTCAACGGTATATTACGTAGAACCCAAAATATTGTCAGGATTGAATAAGCCACAATTAAAAACTTTAATAAGGATGTTTGCATTAATTATGGAATCGGGAGAAAGGGACAGCTTTATTAAGATAATCGATAGCGTTGTAAACATGTCACAGGATGAAAGAACAGAATTGGCAGAAGCATTAGAATATACAACAATGTCAAATATTTCTAGAACGATTATAATGTTAAAAGATAGGGCTAAAGCTGTTGCTGATTTAAAGGAATTAGTTTTTAATAAGGAGCTTGGGGCGGGTGAAATTAATGCGATACAGCCGTTTATAGAGAAACACTATTGGTTATTTGGAGAACAATATCATTTAGTAACAGCTGAGGAACCGGATTTTGAAGAGGCTTTAAGAAGATATATTTATATACTTGAAGGGGATACACCTGCAAAAGAAGAAATAAATATTGATGATCCAGACCGGCGCAGACAAATGGATATTTTTGCTGTGCGTCAAATGAAAAATGGGGATATTAAAAGCAGCATTATTGTAGAATTAAAACATCCTAAGATAGTATTAGGCTACAAAGAATTAGAACAGGTTAAAAGATATAAAGATGTTATACTTAAAGAAGACCGTTTTAATGCACCTAATATAGAATGGAAATTTTATTTAGTCGGAAATAGATATAATAATCAGATAGAAAATGAAATAAAAAATCTTAAGTATCATGGTGAAAAATCTCTAGTGTATTCTGTAGACAATTTTAAAATCTATGTAAAGACATGGAGCGAAATATTTACGGAGTTTGAACTTAATCATGATTTCTTATTAGATAAACTACAGATTGAGCAAAAGAAGATAATTGATAGTAGAGGGAAAACAAAAGAAGAAATAATTGCAGCACAAGAGAATAATTCAGCAAGGGCAGCAGAAGAATTAGTGATATGATAAAGAATAGCCTAATCAAAAGTTGAAAATTGATAAGATAAAAAAGATGCCGAAATCCCACGAAATAAGGCTTTTCAGAACTTATTGATATATTTGCCAATAGCCTAACTATTACATGTTGAGTGTGTCGTGTTGATGTCACGGGTTGAAAAGTAGGTGTGTGAAAAGGCTTTGGTTTCAAGGGATTTGTGGCATTTAAGTGCGATTTTACGGCGTTTTCAAACCCGTCAAATCCCTTGAAATTAAGGCTTAGGGAACATATCGAATGGCATAGTTGAGTTGACAGAATGGATAAATAGTAGGGTTGTGTAGACAGGATTATTGTGGTTGACAGGATTGATGTATAGACGAATCACCATCAGGGAAAAACTAATTAATGATAATTAGTCGAGAATGGATAGGTGAGAAAATATGCCCAATAATCCAAAGATTCATTACATTCCTGCAAACCCTCCGTAGAGAGAAAAGCGGGTCGGAATTTATTGCCGTGTAAGTACAAACAGTACAGAGCAGCTCCAAAGTCTGATTGCTCAAGTATCTCATTTGACAAGGTTAACAGCTACTGTACCACAATGGCTTCTGTCAGATGTTTATATAGATGTTGCGACAAGTAAGACTGGCTCATCACGAAAAGAGTTCAATCGAATGCTTGAGGATTGCAAATCGCATAAGCTGGAGATAGTCATAACGAAAGATGTCTGCAGATTCAGAAGAGATACCGTCGAAGTCTTAGATGCCTTTAATCAATTAAAAACGTTAGGCGTTCGTGTGATATTTGAAGGAAATAGCTTAGATACTGCAAATACAAGCAGCGATTTGATGGTGGTTGTAATTGAGTCCATTGCACAAGCTGAAAATGAGTCCAGAAGCGAAAATATTAAATGGGGCATTAAGCAACGTGCAGAAGCTGGGACTTCAAAACTTTATGATAGAAAGTGTTATGGCTATAAACTTGATGAGAGTGGTCATTTAGTAATTGATGAAGAAACAGCTAAAAATGTTAAATTTATATATGACTTATATCTCAGTGGTCAAAGTGTTGTTGGCATTATCAAAGAACTTGCAAAGCGTAAAATCTTCTCTCCAAAAGGAAAAGAGAATTGGAATAAAAGGTCTATAGAATGGATATTAAGCAATGAAAAATATACTGGTAATGTCGAACTTTTGAAATCGAGTAAAAGTGAGGTTCATTATCTGGCATCGGGAAGCCGTCCTGCTATAATATCGAAAGAAGTTTTTGAGACGGTGCAAATGGAGAAAGGACGGAGGAGTAATGTGGTGAGAGATAAAAATGGAACTGTAAAGAGGAAAGCCTCTAAATATAGTTCCAAAAAGTGATTTATATAAGGGTAATAGGCTGTCAGTGTTACATTGCTATCGTCTTGCCTGTCAATCGAAAAACGTATCATATCCCCCATCCTTATTCGTTTCTTTCGAACGAAGAAGAGATAAGATAATCATAAAATACACGTATAAATTTGCCTATTATATATGCATGACGACAGACAACAGCAGCATAGTGTGATATCAGGCTGTCATCTGACCGTCAAGGGTAAATAAACTGCTGCACAGCCCCTTACACAGTCAGCTATTATTTTGATGACTAATAAATAAGCTGACTAAGCATGCGTAGCTAAGTAATCAGTAGCAACTGTAAACAAACTTAAGATATTCGTAAGGAGCCTTTGGCTGATTCAAGATTCAAGTCATTTGTGACACCTCCTTGTTGGTAGTGTAGGAATGAATGCCTTGATCTAGGATAACAGGGCTTACAATGGACTATTGACCTGTAGGTAAGAATCCATGAACAACACAGTAACTAAATATTTAGAACTGTTAGATCAGAGACTTTTTATGGATATCTCCAGAATACAAATGTGGGTTTTGCCGTAGAAAAAAGTTTCTTTTTTAATTTGCCTATTGACAAAAGTTACTTTATAACGGAGGTGTATGACTTGTCAACAGAAAATTTTACAATAACAATTCAGGGTGGCAGCGAAGGATATGTTACCTTTGAATGTCCTTATTGTGACTCGTAATTTAAGTTACAAGCCGGCGAATATCAGAATGATGATGAACCCTTTGAAGAATTATTTTGCCCATATTGCGGTCTTGCAAAAGAAAAAAATGCATTTCTATCATCAGATATAATCGAGCAGGCACAAGCAATAGATTACAATCATATGGTGGAGGAATTAAATAAGACTTTTAATAAAATGCAGAGGTCTGTTAATCACTCTAAAGGATTGATAAAAAGGATATCTAAATTATTGTAGGGATAAAAGTAGGCTATAAATTATCATAGGGTCAAGATGAAGGTGAGCTCTAAATTATTGTAGGGTGATCCTTTTTGTTCATTTTCATAAAAAATCCTTTCATAGTAGAATGTAATTGCCAAACAACATTTCTATGAAAGGAGTGGTTTTAACCATGTTTATTTTATCAGATATGCTGGGGATTCCTCAAGACATTGTTTCTGATATCTCTTTTTCTAACCAAAACGGTATTTTTATGATTCATCTTTCCTTAAAGGTGAAACCTCATGCTTGCCCTTCTTGTGGTCATTTTACTTCTCACATTAAAGAGTATAAAATCAAACACATTAAACATTCTTTACTTAATAGACAACAGTGTTTGATTCATTATAAGGCAAGAAGATTTGTTTGTGATTTTTGTGGCAGATCTTTTTTTGAAAACAATCCTTTTTCTTCAAGTGGTCGCTCTATTAGTAATCTCACTATTCTCAATGTCTTAAACGAATTGAAAGAATCTAACGCTACTTTCGCCGGTGTTGCCAGACATAACTTTATCTCTTCTACCAAAGTTCAAGAAATATTTGATCTCTATGTTCATATCCCCAGAAAATCTTTACCTGATGTCGTTTGTATTGATGAAGTATATGCTTTGAAAGATAATCATAGTAAATATGTTTGTTTACTCCTTGATTTTAATTCTCATGAACTTATTGATATGCTACCGGAAAGAAAAAAAATTTTCTCTTTTTAAATATTTCGATAAGATCAGTATTGAAGAACGCTCTCATGTTCGCTTCTTTGTCATGGATATGTATTACGTTTATCGTGATGTTATTCATTCTCGCTTTTCTAATGCTCGTATTGCTGTGGATTCTTTTCATGTTGTCATGAACATTAATAAGGCTTTAGATAACGTGAGAATACGCATTATGAAGGGCTTTAAAAAAGATAGTGTTGAATATTACCTACTTAAAAACTTTAAATGGTTGTTACTGGAAAAAGAGGTAAGAGAAAATAAGCGGAAGTTTAACAGGCGTTTAAATCGTTATGTAAACTATCCTCAATTGCTAGATCTTATTTTAAAGATTTCTCCGGAACTGAATGAAGCCTATCTCATTAAAGACCGTTATCTTCTTTTCAACTCCTGCTGTGATTTTCATAACGCTGAAAAGGATTTTAATGATATCCTCTATTTTATTAGTAAATCTAAGATTCCGGAAATGATCGCTATTTATAAAATGCTTAACAATTGGACGGAAGAAATTCTTAACTCTTTTATTGTTATAAATGGTAGAAGATTATCTAACGGCATCATGGAATCTCGTAATTCCATTGTGAAATTAATTAAGAAAACAGGTAATGGCTATGTCAATTTCGCCCGTTTCCGTAACCGTTGTATGTATTGTATGAATAAGGATTCTAATCCCGATCTTTCCGGTAATGCGATTCCCATTAAGATGAAAGGTCATAAAAGAGGTCCTTATAAAAAGCAGTAAATATAATTACTTTGCTTTGTGTTGTTTGGCATATGAAAAAGGTAGTGGATGTTCATTTTTTGACTTATCCTCTACCTTTTTGAAACCCTATGATAATTTAGAGCTCACTTTGATCTTCTCATAACCCTACATTAATTTAGAGCGTTTTTTTACAAAACCCTACGATAATTTAGAGCCCCGATAAAAATGGATTTCAAACCATTGAAAAAGATAGCGACAAAAGAATTGAAAGATAAAGATACCACAGAAACAGAGTTTACTTGTTCTTGTTGTGGACACAAAGTGAAGGTGCTTTATTGTGCCGGAGCTGCAAAGGTATTTTGTCCGTATTGTGGGGTGGATATATGAATAAATTAGAATAGAGGAAACTGAGTTTAGAATTTCGCAGATTATCAAGTAATCTTCTTAATAGCACTTATGACACAGCAGATATAAACCTTTCACGTTTTTTGAAATTTATTAATGGAAATGAGTTAATATCAAGGTTTATAAAAGATACAATATTAGGAATTGATTATGATTTTAAGAAGTGTTTTGATATAGTTTGTTCAGGTTGGGCGCATTTTAATCCATCCGAAGATAAAAGGTGTCATATTAAGGCACAATATGATTATCTTTTGTTCATCAATAATGAGGATAAGGTAAGTGTCCGTGGACAAGCAATGCGGTACTGTTGGTCAAGTAGAAAAATGAATGATAATATTAGAAGTTTCCTTGATATGGCGTTTAAGCCTCTTATAGATTTTATAAATGACCAGCTTTCAATGGAAATGATTGTTTATGACGAGGAGGAAAAGACTATGAACGGAAATACATATATTCAAAATATTGAAACTGTTAATGGCTCTGCAAGTCAGCAGAATAGTGGTGTGATAAATACTTATAATACCACAAATGATACAAGTTCTATGCTTACCCTGATTGATAAATTGCTGGCTTCATTGCCTGAGATACAAGGGGTTGATCCAGAAGAAATTGAGAATGTGAGAGCCGATTTGGAAATGGTTCAGGAACAGTTAAAAAGCGATGCCCGAAAAAGAACCGTATAGGAAAAGCTATTGCAGGTATTAAAAAGTTTGCAGGAGATTTTTCTATGAGGCTTGCAGTAACGCTTGCAGCCGGAGCTGTTACTGGAACGGATTGGAGTATGTTATTGCAACAGCTTGAAAACTTTATTAAATAAAAAAGATGGAGAAATGCTTTGGTAGAAAAGTATATACTATCCTAGAAATAGAAGTGGATTGGAATAATGTGGCTCTGAAGTATCGAAATCTATGACTTCCATTCTTTAGAATTGTGGTTCTCAAAGTTCAGATAGATGGCTCAAAGAGCTACGGAATAATCCCTAATCCAGTTAGATAAAGGGAAACTTAAAGTGTATAGAAGGATAGTATATCTCCATCAAACTGAAAATAGCCTAATCAAAAATGCAAGATTGATAAGATGAAAAAACTGTCGAAATACCACGAAATAAGGCATTTTAGCACCCGTAGATATGTTTACTAAAAAGCCTAAGTATCACATGTTGAGTGTGTAGTGTTGATGTCAAGGGTCGAAAAGTAGGTGTGTAGAAAGGCTCTGATTTCAAGGGACTTGTGGGGCTTTAAGGGCGGTTTTTCAATGTTAATAATCCTGTCAAATGCCGTAAAACAAAGGCTTGGGAACATATCAAATGTCATAGTTGAGTTGACAGAATGGATAAATAGTAGGGTTGTGTAGACAGGATTATTGTGGTTGACAGGATTGATGTGATAAGCTGGTGTATAGATGTCAGATGTCCAACAATGGTTTGAGAAATCAGCCGCTGTATTTTGTATGAGAAAACCCCCAGATAGTCTGGGGGTTCAAAAGAGCTTTAGCGATGAGTCTATGAAATAAAAACTCCTTTTGATAGAATAAAGATGCGGTCCGACAACTGCATAAGAAAATCAAAAGGAGGACAAATAATGAATAATAACCCATTAAATGACGTACATACTTTATCACACACAACATGGAATTGCAAATATCATATAGTATTTGCACCGAAATATAGAAGGAAAGTATTCTATGGAGAAAAGAGGCTGGAAATAGGAGCAATACTGAGAGAATTATGTGAATGGAAGGGAGTAAAAATAATAACAGCGGAAGTATGCCCGGATCATGTGCATATGTTGATAGAAATACCACCCAAAATGTCTGTATCAAGCTTTATGGGATTTTTGAAAGGAAAAAGCAGCATAATAATATACCAAAAATGGGGGAATATGAAATATAAATATAGGAATAGGTCGTTTTGGTGTAGAGGATACTATGTAGATACAGCAGGAAAGAACGATGTGGTGATAAAAAAATATATAGAAAACCAATTAAAAGAAGACCAAATAAGCGAACAGTTAACAATGGATATAGAAGACCCGTTTACGGGTAAAAAGCAGTAGAATGCGGAAGTCGGACCGTATTGTTGCGCTGGTAAGCGCAGCAAGAAATTGAGCCCCTTGGGGCGATTACGTAAAAACCACCAGCTAGGCTGGTGGATGTTTATTGAACTTTCAGTTAATTTTCACATGGATGTATTGAAAACGTCAACCAAAAGGTTTATAATGGTAGTATATTAGCGGAGGTGTACCATGACTACATCGGATATGATAAGGGAGTTATGTGAAAAGAAGCATATAAGCCTGGCGGAGCTGGCAAGGCGTATCGGGCAGTCGCCGCAGAATTTTAATAAGAAGTTGAAACGTGGGACGGTTTCGTTTGATGAAATGATGGAGATTGCAGAAGCGTTGGGTGTTAGCTATGAGCAGGCATTTGTGTTGCCGGATGGAGATAAAATTAGCTTTAAATGTTTATAAAGATGTAACGGATTTTTATATTAAAACGTTCAAGGATAATATACAATATCTATACAAGGGAGGAAATAAAAATGAATACAGCAATTGAAGTAAATTATGAAGATTGCTATGCGACTATATGTAAATTGAAACAAATCGAACAAACTAAAAATGGATTTAAGGCTTACAAAAGTGCAATGACTTCTCTATATCATGCTGTTTGCCTAGATATTGACGATACCCTGACTTATAAAAATATGGAAGAAAAAAAGCAAGTTGTAAAGACACTTGCTCGTTTGACAAAACGAAATGTAATAATTTGTTTTATTACAGGGCGTGGAAAGTCAAACGCTTTTGAATTTTTAAATGATTTAAAAGCGTCAATTCTTGCTTATGATAATAGCATTCACGAAAGGCAATTTTGCAGATGGTATTGTATTACAAATAATGGTTGTATGTTATTTTGTTTTGACTTATTTACCCAAAAAGGATTTATGAGTAAAAGTGTAAGTTTTGTTGATGCCGATGTACGTAAAAAGTACATAGAGTTAAAATCTACCATACAACAAGAGATCGCTATTCTTTTATCAAAGAAATTTTCAATATCAAAAGATGTTATTATAAGAGACTCCAATGCTAGTATTGGAGAAAATAGTCTTAGATTTCCCTTTGCACCAGAATATAATGAAAGTATTGATTATAATTTGATGGAGGAATTAAGAGCAATAATTGCAAAATATACGGACTGTGCATTTGGTGTTAATCGTGGTGTTTATCATAAAAACAATAAAACAGTAATTGAGATTTCTATGACTACGAAAGGATGGGCAATTAATAAATTTGAAGAGTATCTAGGCATTCCCAAGAACAAGATGGTACGAATTGGTGATCAAGGAGATTGTTCGGGAAATGATTATGAAATGTTAAATAGTCAGTGTGGATTTTCTGTAGGAAAATACTCATCTTCTGAAAAAACATGCTGGCCAGTTGTGCAATATGTACAATTTGATACAGATGTGTTGACGGGGGTTGAGGGTACTGTAGAGTTATTAAATACACTAAAATTATTTCCGACAATTTGTTTGGAAAAACCTAGTGAAGATATTTATTTACCACGTCTCGCTTTGAGTGAAAGAAAAAATATTGCAGCAAATCGCGAAACATATGAATATTATCAGAATCTGTTGCGGTATGCATTGATGGGGCAAGACGAGCGCATTTCGAATGTTTGGGATTATATTGATGAACAAACAGGCGCGTTTTACATTCACGATGCTGAATATGAATTATTAAAGGCCGTTAATCCAGATCATATTTTGTTTAAAATTTATGATTCGCGTAAAGAATCAAAAAATTCGCAACAGCCCAGATTGAAATTTGCATTGAAAACAGATTCAGGTTTGTTATTGAGAGGTCCCTTAAATTATTATTATGGACTATCATTTAGACATGAAGGTGGTGGCAATATCTCATTAGAGTTTTTGCAACGTTTTAATCAATATCGAGTACATTTTTTAAAATGTTGTGTTAATGCTATTAATAACTGTGGTCGGATAGATATTAAAGATTCTATTGCAAGGAGAACTTTGCTAGGAATTATGGATTCAATTAGGGATTATTTATTAATCCTTATAAATATTCGTTTGCAGGAATATGCAGGAGCGAAAGATAAACTTTACATATTTACGGAAAAAGACAAAGAATTATATGCTTTATACAATCTGGCTAAACAAAATTTGATTTATATGTATAATTGTCTTTTTAATAATATTGACGCTAATTTTGTGCAAAATTTTCGTGACTTTATTACACAGAAAATTTTAAAGACAGCAAAACAAGCGGAAAAACACTTTTTGACTTTAAGAAATTTCGATTATAAAAAAGGTTGTCGAGTTTGGCGAGAAATAGATTCCTTTTATGAGAATATTATTGCGGTAGATACCTCGATTAATAAGATGCTATATGAGTGTGGATTTGAGAAGAAAGAAGTGCTTCTGTATGGAATAAGATATGGTTCTCTTGAACTACCGATTATTACCGCCATGCTGTTTGATGTTAAGTATAAATATTTTAACATAAAATATAGTATTGGAGCATTATGCTTAAAATCTAATTATAATAGCAATCATAAAAAGGAACTTGATACAAAAAGAACATTTTCTTCCATCAATCGTAGGGGTATCGATTCAAATGGCTATTTTCATATATTGATGGATGATAATTTGGTAACTGGACGAACAATACAAATTGCGGTTAATATGCTTGTTAATCGTAATATTTATCCAGAAAAAATGATTGTAGTAAGATACCCAGCAATCAACAGAATAAAACATATGTTTTTACCAAATCACGGTGCACCTGATCCGGATTTATTTTGGGAATATATTTATGGATTAACATCGCCAACGCCATATTCACGTTTAAACCATCCATATTCCTATAAGAAAAATCCAAACGAAATGTACCTAGATGAGTTGGGGGAATTTAACAAAACAAGAACATTTGCACTTAATCTGTTGTATAAGAATGGTCTTTATTCTCTTAAGGGAGAAGTGGCACAGCGAGGTAATTGATTATGAAAAATTATGTAGCATTAGGAGATTTAATTTTAGATATTTATCACAATACTATGGAGGAAGAATTTGGCTATTATATAGGGGGATCAGCGTGGAATGATTTAGTTAATATATCAAGTCTTGATTCTGATACTAGATGCTTCTGCATAGCTACTTGTGGCAATGATTGGGCAGGTGATTTTGTTATTCAAGAGCTTAATGAGCTTGGAATTGATACTGCTAATATATCCAGGATTAAAAAGCAGACGAAAAGATTTAATATAGTTGTCAACGGGGAACAAACTAAGAGCCAGTTGGAGTGTCCTTATTGTAAGCAGACAATTTGGTATTCTGATTCTAAACTTCCCAAAAGTATGCCAGAGATTTTTCGTTCAGCTTCTAAAGGAATTGTAATTATTGATAGCCTCAAAAAAAGTGTATTAGAGCTTGCAAAGTCGTTTTGTAATGAAGGATGGTTTCTTGCAGTAGATATTGGTTATATTAATCATCTACGCTATATGAGTAAAGAAAATATTCGATCTCTAATATGTGGAATGTTTGGAATTATACAAATGACTGGCAGAGTTTATAAGTTCTTACTAAATAAGTTTTCGTGTAGCAATGAGCAGGAATTATTTGAGGTTTTAAATTGCAGATATTTAAATATTACAGATGGTGAAAATGGTTCGAAATTTGTATATAAAAATTCGTCTGATATCATCGAGGTTAAATCAAAGAGTGCAGTTTACACCCGAGTTATAGACCCGACAGGTGCTGGTGATGCCTATTTTTCCATGTTATTGCAACAATTAAACAGTGAAGGGAATTTCTCACTAGGAGTTGAGGCAGCATTAGATAAAGCTGGTTTATATGCATCTAACAGAGTGGCTGTTACAGGAGCACATGGAAGATACAAAAAAATGATTCCTCCATGTGGAGATTGCAAAGTATGTGGAAGTATTAAAAAGGAAAAGACAGCCACTAAGTCAAGTCAGCAAAAAATAGCTACAAATACAAATCATTTATTAGATAGAACTCTTCGAGCCCTTGAGTCGAATGCTGCTCAGAGATTACAGGAGATTTTAAGTTCTATTAAGGGCTATGTGCTGATGGTAGGGACTGGTGGGTCGTTTGCTGCTGCTGAATTTGCAGCTAAATGCGTTTCTCAATTTCATCCAAATATATTGGCACAATCATGTCATCCCCGTGATATTGCTATAGACGGATTAAGCAAAATTGACACAGTGATATTGTTTTCTTATTCAGGAAAAACAAAGGATATTCAAAGTGTATATGATCTGTGCCAAAAAGAAGGTGTTAAAGTTTATATTATTACAAAATATGAGTACTCTGTCAATGATAGCTTATATGATGAAAATGCGTTAATTTCGTATAGCACTTCGAAGTCAAGCACAAAAGAACGCGGGTTTATTTCAATGGCTGGAACTCTTATTCCAATGTGCATTTTTGGAGAAATTTATTATTCTAATCCCAATAATAGTTTTAGGGAATTTCTAAAAGAATGTTTTGAGCGAAGATGCCATGAGTTTTCAAATGAAAAATATTTTTTTAGTTTACCTGATAGGAAAATGCTTGTAGATATTTTTTCGGGTGTAGATACAAGTTGTGCTGCTATGGACTTAGAGTCAAAACTTATAGAATCGGGATTGGCGCGTGTTGTAATTCATGAAAAAAAAGATTTCAGTCATGGACGATTTAATATACTCGAAAAATATGCACCAGATCTTATTATTTTTTTAGATAATGTTCGAGGTGCATATAGTGATAAATTATTTCGATATCTTGAAAAGAGGGAAAATCTATATATTTGTCACCTAGTCACTACACAAGGAAATATTTGGGGAGATTTAGATTTGGTTGTTGCATCAGAATTTTTTTCCAAATATTTGAGCAAAGTATTGGACTACGACATGGCAAAACCAGATTACCCAGAAGATGCAATGGGATTATATCGATATTCTCGAAAAGATCTCCTATAGAGTGATATGTTTCCCATTACGACCGATAGGATAAAAATGGCGGTGGATTAAGTTGGACGAACCGCCAGGCGAAAGACATTCATTCTATCCGCTCGTTCCATGTTGAAAGTGTAATTCTGATAGTAAGAAAATAAAAGTGCAAATAAGCCGATAACAAAAGGCTGAAATGCACTTTTTTACTCGGCTGAATTTGACTGGGCAAAAATGAGTAGGAACTGATTGTAAAACTATTTTAGTGAATTAATATGTTAAAATTTAATTTTTATAAAGAATAGCTGTTTTGGAATAATGGCGATGTTTATTTTTTAATATATGCTTGTAAATACGTATTTAAAGATAACTAGAATTGAATAACGAAAGAAGGAAAATATTTATGTATTATCATAAAGTGAATGAGCCTTAATGTTTTAGTGAGCGATAAACAAAATATTAATTAAGGTAAGCTGTAGATAAGGTGACTTTTGTCTATGTTTATCATGGCTTATCGAACTATTTTATGTTTTAGAATGTATGCTTATAAAAAATGTCTGCGATTATTGCCAAAAGATTCCAGTTATTGCCTACTTAACTTCGAAATATTGAATAATAATAACTTAATGATAAAATGTTAACGATGATAAGCGCGAAACATATAATGAGTTTTTTATGGAGGTATATTATGAAATCATTAAAAAAAATTAATTAATGTAGGTCTTAGTGCATTTATGTGTGCGATACCTACATTACCAAATCAAGTTTTAGGATCAGAGATAGAGATTGATCCAATACAAGCAGACTTAGATTTATATGGAAGTGAAATAATAGAAGAAGATATTATCTATGATGAAGAATTAGGAATTGACAGACTTCGAGAAGAATATATGAAAAACAATGTTGCAAGAGGGCCAGTTTATGATGAGTTTGGCGCTAAATATAAAAAGTACTTTAAGAAAGTTAGTTGGATTAATAGAGGTGGAGTATGGAGCTTAAGCGTTACTTATCAATGGGGTAATGGTATTTCGGGTCACAAAGATGATTCTTATGATATATTATTGAGATTCCATCATAATGATTCTAGATGGGTTGATGCAAAGAAAAAGAATCCTTCCACTTATGATAGTGTTTGGCATCAATATGCGTGCCATTATGATTGGGTACGTGGAAATAAAAATCCTTATAACTTAGAACCGTATACACCAGATAAAGATTACTGGGCATTTGTTAGAAATTCCTGCCAATAATTAAACAAAACTAATTCAAATATGTTTTGCTTATTCTAAATTAAAGAGACTATAACGCAATTGTAATATCAATGCATCTAGTCTCTTTTACTTTGCTCCAATAAGTATTTGTAAACTTAAATAGATTTAAACAAAGATTTTTATGAAAATGTCTTTTACCTTTATATTGGTTTATTTTATTTTATCATCATTTTTTAAATAGCTAAAAATATACAAAAGATTAACAAAGCTAACAACAGTAGTGATGTCTAATAAAAATGCACTTATCATGGAATCTATACCACACATGTTACGAAATTCTTGAATAGATACTCTTTCTTCTAGGGCAATTCCCCAATTCCAATTTAGCTTGAGTTCAAAATATAAGCATATTAGCACTAGTAATATGCTAATAACTGAAAATGAAATAATCATTGTTTTTTTCATAAGATACCTCCTCAAAGCTATTATAGCTGTTTTCAAAGGTTTATACAACTCTAGTATCAAGAATGCTAATTATGATACCAGTATACTTATTTGCTTGTGAAAAATGAACCTTCTAGACATGTTTAATAGTAGAACTGTATGCCTTGTGGAAAGTGTAGTTCTGATAGTAAGAAAATAAAAGTGCAAATAGGACGATAACAACAGACTGAAATGCACTTTTTTACTCGGCTGAATTTGACTGGGCAAAAATGAGTAGGAACTGATAGTAAACGCAAATTTTATTAATTGTAACGATATAATAGAAAGGGTGATTATAATGAGAACTTCTAAGAATATGATACATTATATGATAATAAGAAATGAATTATCACAAGGCGTTTGAACCATGAGTGCTACAAGCACTCAACATGGAAAATATTAGTAAACTAATTAGGGTAATATTATATCAAAGCAGATATGATGTTGCTTTTTTTTGTATCTAAAAAGTGAGGTGTAAATATGATACCAGAAGATGCAAGAAAAGAAAGATATGAATTGATTGATTTAGATGGGTATATATGCTTATTTACCAATATTCGTCTTGACAGATCCACAATACCTCAATCACTTTATTGTTATGATGTGCGAGATTCAGACTATTGTGATGGAACATTTGCTGAAATAAGACCTTCAATAATGGTGAATTACTGGGGAACAATTATATGTAAAAGACCTTTGCCGCTAGATAATCTGCAATCTTACTATCCAAAGAGTGGAGAAAATTATCTACCTGGCATTTATACTTCAGATGATTTTATGGAGATGACCCAAGAAGACTTTGATGAAATCATTTCAGAAAAGAATGAAATGCTGATGAGTATGCAATAATGAGCAGTCAAGTAACAGTTTATAATCGCTGTTTATACAAGGTTTATCCATCTTTACTTGATGAGTATGATTACCAATGTTTTGAACATGATGAAGATTTGTATAAATGTGAAACTCATGAAATGAATGAGGAAGAATATTTGCGAATCATTGCTACGCGCATCAAATGTCCTATTGAAGACATTAAAGAAGTACAAGATCAGTATGATGCGTATATCATGAATAACTTCGTGCATGATGATACTGTAACCGTACTTATAACATTGCAAGAGTTCTATGAAACTTTATATGTTGGATTTGAATGTGTTCAAGAAAAACAAGAAATCCACGCTTTGTAACCATTTATTACAAATCTGATACGAGGAGGAAAAAACATTGAATTTGAAAAAAATATTGAACAAGGTAAGTAATTCATTTCTTGCTTTTTTTCTTGTGGTAACAAGTTTATTAACGAATGCACCTATTTATAGAATAAAACATCTGCTTAGATGATTAAGAATGCAAAACTTAACGATTGCATCATGATAGTAGCTCTTGATATATTCAAAAAATGATACTATTTTGAAAAAGGGTTTTACATTTTCATTTTTTTGAGTATGATATATATAAATGAAAATGAGGCATAAAAATTATGAAAATGAAAGAGCTACTAAGGCAAAAAAAGGTTCAATTAGGTATTGGGGTAATAGTTATCGCTGCCATAGGTGGTGGTTATATGGTTTATAACTCTAACAAGGTAAACATTGACTACTCGTTGAATAATCATGTAGTGGAGTATGGATCTGACCAATCCCAGGTAGATTGGCTAAAACTTTCTACGACGAATGGCAATAAGGTAACAGTAGCAAAATTCGATACAAAAAAAATAGGCGAAATAGAAGTAGCATTTACCGTCTGTCTTGATGATACTTGCAAGGAGTTTCCACAAAAGCTGGAGATCAAGGACACCAAAAGTCCTGTGATTGAATTGAAAAAGGAAAAGGTTGAGATTACAGAGGGAGATAAGTTTGATCCTTTAAGTAATATTGCAAGTGTAAAAGATGTCATCGATGGCGATATTAAGAAAAGCGATGATAAGAAACTGACGAAAAACGGTTATCTGATTGACAGCAATGTTGATACAAAGAAAGCCGGAAGCTACAAAGTAAAAATCATCGCATACGATGTAAACGGAAACAAAACGGAAAAAGAATATGCTGTTACGGTTAAGGAAAAACCAGAGGAAACAAAACCGAATCAAGCGCAACAGCAGAAACCACAGACAACATTTACACCGCCTACTACTTCACAAAATCAAGGAAGTACAAAACCGTCTAACAATCAGCAAACACAAACGTGTGTAGCTAATGGACAGTGGAGAACCCTAGGTAATAGTGGTTATGCAGGTTACGATTATGAAACTGTACTTCAATGGGGAGAGGAACACTGCCCTGATATGCATGGTGTTATGGTTGGCACAGTGCATGATATATGTGGGAAGCAAGGGTGGACTGTTGAATTTTATCCGTTAAGACAGTGACATGGAATCCAAATAAGTTAAAAAGGAACTCAATATAGGGTTCCTTTTTGTAGAATAAACATCTGATTAGATGATTAAGAATGGAAAACTTAACGATTGCATCATGATAGTAGCTCTTGATATATTCAGAAAATGATACTATTTTGAAAAAAGGACTTACATTTTCATTTTTTTTTGAGTATGATATATATAAATGAAAATGAGGCATAAAAATTATGAAAATGAAAGAGCTACTAAGGCAAAAAAAGGTTCAATTAGGTATTGGGGTAATAGTTATCGCTGCCATAGGTGGTGGTTATATGGTTTATAACTCTAACAAGGTAAACATTGACTACTCGTTGAATAATCATGTAGTAGAGTATGGATCTGACCAATCCCAGGTAAATTGGCTAAAACTTTCTACGACAAATGGTAATAAAGTCACTGTAGCAAAGTTTGATACAAAAAAAATTGGGGAAATAGACGTAGTATTTACCGTCTGTCTTGATGATACTTGCAAGGAGTTTCCACAAAAGCTGGAGATCAAGGACACCAAAAGTCCTGTGATTGAGCTGAAAAAAGAAAAGGTTGAGATTACAGAGGGAGATAAATTTGATCCCGTAAGTAATATTGCAAGTGTAAAAGATGTGGTTGACGGCGATATTAAGAAAAGCGATGATAAGAAACTAACGAAAAACGGTTATCTGATTGACAGCAGTGTTGATACAAAGAAAGCCGGAAGTTACAAAGTAAAAATCATCGCATACGATGTGAACGGAAACAAAACGGAAAAAGAATATGCTGTTACGGTTAAGGAAAAACCAAAGGAAGCAAAACCGAATCAAACGCAACAGCAACCACAGACAGACTATACACCGCCCACTACTTCACAAAATCAAGGAAGTACAAAGCCATCGGCAAGCAATAAGCCATCTAACAATCAAACACAAACGTGTGTAGCTAACGGACAGTGGAGAACCCTAGGTAATAGTGGTGTTGCCTTTTATACAATAGAGGAAGCTGATGCATGGGCAGAAGCTAATATTGATTGGGATAACTACTATTATATAGTTGGTACAGTCCATGATATTTGTGGAAAAGAAGGATGGTCTGTGGATTTTATTCCATATAAATAACATTATAAGGAATTTATGGAAACTCTTAACAGGGTTTCTTTTTTATATAAATTTATAAAGGAGGAACAAACATTGAATCTGAAAAAAATATTAAATAAGGTAAGTAATTCATTTCTTGCCTTTTTAATCAAGCAATTCATTAGATAAGACAGCGACAAAGTTAGTTTTCCTATCTGTCTGCGCTCTTTTCAGCCATTCCTGCTTTTCTTCTCTTGTCATGCAATCAAGCAAAATTGTAAAGCGGGCAATATTATTATTTTCATAGTATTTTTCGACATAGCGTTTCAAGTCACTTAATGGCATATAATTTGAAAGCACGGCAAAGAAGTTTGTTTTGTTATCCTGTTCTGATTTATCTACATACTGTAAAACCAAATTTGTGTCCATATCTGGTATAATGGTTGAAAACAGTGCAATTTTATCAGCGTCATATGCTTTCTTGTAGTAATCTTTTTGGGCTGTTTCGTCTAATACTGAAAAGAGTGCGGAAAATCTAATTAAGTCCTCCTTTTGAAAATATTGTTCCGTCAAAACTGGTATATCATCAGCTACAACAGGCGTTATACTTATAATCAAAGGCATTTCTATTGCCGGACTAATATCTGTGTTTTTCAGAGAATAAATCAATTCTTCTATTGCCGAAATAGCTTCTCTGTCATTCAGATAATCTTTTACCGAATCAGAAAAATATACTGTCATTTTTGATTCATCCTCAAAGACAATTTCTGTTGCACCATAATAATCTTGATTTTTAGCGTATAAGTTCCAACCCATTTCAATAATATAAGAATTGCAATAATATCCATTTTGCGTATAAGAATATTGGTAGGAATTAGCATTTTCCAAATCATTATTATCTAAATTTTCATCGTCTAAATACCAGCCATACCCTAAATTTTCATCATAAATATATGTGCTTTTCCCATTGCCTTTTTTTTCTGGTATTGACGATTTACTTGTTTCTTTAGAATCGGTAGCAGCAGAAACGGGATAACCGCCGATAAAAACCGCACCAGATAAAATAAAAAGAGTTAATATAACAGTCAAAACCCGAATTGTTTTCGTCTTACTCTTGAAATTCATAATGGCACCTAACCTTTCTTTTAACTGTTCTGCTCCCTCTGTCAAAGTGACGGAAGCTAAAGAACTTTTGTAGAGATTGTTTGACTTCAAAAAGGAAATTAGTGTATCTCCATACTCACGTCTTGCGGTATCATCAAGTACAGATATAACTTTTTCATCACATGACAATTCGCAGGATTTATTCACTTCCTTTTCCAGCAGATATACAAAAGGATTGAACCAATGGACGCACACAACAATCTGTATCAGCCATTTATAAAACATATCCCTCTGCTTGTAGTGAATTAACTCATGCACAAAGATATAAGACAACTCTTTATCTTCCAATTCGCCAATAGGCAAAATGATTCTTGGTCGAAAGAAACCAATCAGCATAGGGGAAGCAATCAGCGGATTACATGATAGTTCTACCCTTGTCTTGATATTCAGTTTTTCTTCACAATCAGATAGCAGATTCAAGATTTTTATATCCGATACTTCTTTATTTCCTGCTTTGATGTATTGGATAAAACCTTGATAAACTGTTATCTTACGGACAAATAAAACCAGTGCCAATGCTGACCAGATAAAAAACAGGCAGACATATTTGTTAAATGGCTCACGCATGGCAGCGGTGGTTATTTCCCGGTTTGTCTGTATCGGCTCTGCTTTGTTATTACCCGTGCCTGCGGGAACGGGTACATTGGGGCTTGTAGGGATTTCATTCGTTATTGCTGCTTTGTCGAATTTTTCAAACAGGCTCCCAACAATCGTAGTGTCGGGAGTAAAGGGAAGCAGAAACCGCAAAGCAACCACTATCCAGATATAATACTGCCAACGCTTGTTGAATTTGTTTTTATACAGCGGCTTCAATCCCAAAATGAGAAGCAGTAACAGTGCGCCGGAAATAGACAACGACAATAATATTTTTATAAACTCATTCATTTTCTTTTCTCCAAAATGTTTCAATCTCTTTCAATTCGTCTGCCGAAAGAATATCCTGCCGCAACAAGGTTGATACTAAGTTTTTCACATTCCCGCCGTAGACTTTATCAAGAAAGCTGTGGGTCTGCATGGTCTGATATTCTGCTTCTGTTACCGTAGCCACATACTCATTCTTTCTGCCGATTTTTTTGACTTTCAAGAACTTTTTTTCGCCCAGCCGGGAAAGCAGGGTGAGTACGGTGTTGTTCTTCCATTCGTTTTTGTCTTTTTCTAATTCCTCCATGATGAGGGAGTATAAAGCTGCCCCTCCATTCTTCCAGATGATTTTCATTAGTACCAATTCGGATTCAGAAATCTGCTGTGCCATATTGTCCTCCTTTTATCTTAACATTTTGTGGGTGCATAAACATCTTAACACTTTGTAGGTGATAATGCAATACCCTAAAGGAAATTTAAGAATTTATAAAAAGATATGAAAGATAGGGGGATTCCGTAGTAGTCGGCACTGTGCGTAATGTGCATAACTTGCTATCTTATGGAGTTGTGGGAAAGTCTGTTTGCAGAATGTGGGAAGGCTGCACTTTAGCTTTTCCATGTTCTGTGAACGGACTTTTCCATGACGGAATAGCAAGTTATACACATTTCCACGGTGCTTGTCTTTTGGTCTTTGGTTTCTTTGGTTCGGAATAGTGTGGTGCTGGCGGTCTATCTCTTGTTTTCGGTTGCTTGCTTCTTTACCGTACATGAGCATTTTCTTGTGGTAACAAGTTTATTAACGAATGCACCTATTTATAGAATAAAACATCTGCTTAGATGATTAAGAATGCAAAACTTAACGATTGCATCATGATAGTAGCTCTTGATATATTCAAAAAATGATACTATTTTGAAAAAGGGTTTTACATTTTCATTTTTTTGAGTATGATATATATAAATGAAAATGAGGCATAAAAATTATGAAAATGAAAGAGCTACTAAAGCAAAAAAAGGTTCAACTAGGTATTGGGGTAATAGTTATCGCTGCCATAGGTGGTGGTTACATGGTTTATAACTCTAACAAGGTAAACATTGACTACTCGTTGAATAATCATGTAGTGGAGTATGGATCTGACCAATCCCAGGTAGATTGGCTAAAACTTTCTACGACGAATGGCAATAAGGTAACAGTAGCAAAATTCGATACAAAAAAAATAGGCGAAATAGAAGTAGCATTTACCGTCTGTCTTGATGATACTTGCAAGGAGTTTCCACAAAAGCTGGAGATCAAGGACACCAAAAGTCCTGTGATTGAATTGAAAAAGGAAAAGGTTGAGATTACAGAGGGAGATAAGTTTGATCCTTTAAGTAATATTGCAAGTGTAAAAGATGTCATCGACGGCGATATTAAGAAAAGCGATGATAAGAAACTAACGAAAAACGGTTATCTGATTGACAGCAGTGTTGATACAAAGAAAGCCGGAAGTTACAAAGTAAAAATCGTCGCATACGATGTAAACGGAAACAAAACGGAAAAAGAATATGCTGTTACGGTTAAGGAAAAACCAGAGGAACCAAAACCGAATCAAGCGCAACAGCAACCACAGACAAACTATACACCGCCCACAACTTCACAAAATCAAGGAAGTACAAAGCCGTCTACAAGCAGTAAGCCGTCTGACAATCAGCAAACACAAACGTGTGTTAAAAATGGTACGTGGCGACCGGGTTATGACGGAGAATATGCTAGTTATAATTTTAATGAAGCGGATGCGTGGGGCGAAGCTAATTGTCCTGAAAATTATGGATATGACGTTTCAACTATACATGATATTTGTGGTAATGAAGCATGGGCTGTTCATTTTTTTCCGTTAAGACAATGAAATAAAGAAGCAAGGAACTCGATATAGGGTTCCTTTTTATATATATCAAAATAAAGGAGGAACAAACATTGAATTTGAAAAAAATATTGACTAAGGTAAGTAATTTATTTCTTGCCTTTTTTTCTTGTGGCGACAAGTTTATTTACCAACGCACCTATGATTAAGGCACAAGAATTCTATAAGCCTACAACTCTAGGTTTAATTAGAGGTGCAGGAGCAAAAATAGGAAATCCCTCAGATTATGTCTTTTGGAAAGATGGTGTCCATAAAATATCAGTAGATGGAAAAATTGCTTTTTGTATTGAACCTACTACATTAGGGTTAGGTGGCTCATATAGTAATCATGAAGATATCCCAATATTGTTACAAAAACCTTTATCTCTAATAGTTTATTATGGTTGGGATACATCATCAAAAACAAATGATGATTATGCTACAACACAATACATGATATGGGAAAAATTAGGTTATTCGCCAATGGAATGGTATGGCGACTTTGGACAAAGGTATTCAGCACTAAAAGCAAGAGAGCAATCAAAAATCAATAATCATAATAAGCGACCAGACTTTGGCAGTGGTACATATGAAGTTGATTTAGGTACAACATTAACATTGAATGATACTAGGAGTGATTAGTTGCTGGAAGTAATTGATGAAATAAGGTTTTGATTAAAGCATAATAAGTTAAGAGTAGCGTTAGGTATGGCTCTGACATTGCCCGATATTTGCAGTAAGGTTGAATTCAAGGATGCCAAAGAAATGAAATATAAGTATATTAAATGGTGTGAATTGTATTTAAACAATGAGGGATTTGTTACAACCGGATCTGATAAAGTAATAGATCCTAAGGTTTGTTATAAACTTAGATGTGCTTATTTGCATTCTGGAAATGCTGAATTAAATCAAAGAAAAAAGGATGATTTCCCTTTATTCGAATTAAGGATTAGCTCAAAAGAAGACACTGGGATTTATGTGGGTAGGAAGCATTATGGATCGAAAGAAAGTTCGCTTTTCGTATGATGAACTGACAGACGAAGCCAAAAGTCTATTAGAAGAGATAAGGCAGGGGAAAGTTAAACCTATGATTCCTGATGAGTTACGTGATGAAACAGACTTAAAATTTACTGTAGCACTGTTAGAGTTATTATATAGTGGGATGCTTGGAGAAAGTAAAAATTTAATTGATTTGATTACTGCAAAGAATATATAAGCATTTAGATTTATCTTTTAAATGAAGAAGTGATAACAATAGTTCATCACTAGGGATTACTGTATCTAAAGATGTGCAGAAACAGACACATAAACCTTGTGGAAAGTGTAGTTCTGTTGGTGAGAAGATAAAAGTTTTGATAACTTAGATTAAAAGGACTAAATTATTTAAGAATTTAACTTTATAAAAATTATAATAAATGTTTTTCTATAAAACTTCAAGAAAACAAGAATTGATGATTTAGTTTTTAATGAGAAGCTTTCTTATTGTTTTTATGCTATAATCTTAATCATAAGAGCAGGCATAAATTATAAATAAAGGAGCTGATAGAAATGATCGTTACAATTGAATCTATTCAATTCTTAAAAGACACTCCTAATTCAGCGTATCAATCCATTAAAACAGAGTTTTTATATCACTCTAATAAATTGGAAGGCAGCACGTTTACAAGAGAAAATCTTGAAAAATATTTGAATGAACAGATCGTAGAAGGCTCGCATAAAATCTATGATATATTAGAAACAACCAATTCCACCAAGCTGTTTGATTTTGTGGTGGATACACTAAATGAACCTTTATCGAAGCGTTTGATTTCAGAATTTCATCAAATGCTGAAAGATAAAACCATAGATCATGAGCGAGGCTTCGCAGGCTGTTGGAAACGAATTCCGAATCAAATTTCAGGTATTGATTTAAAGCTGGTGCAGCCTTATGAAGTGGATTTATACATCGTGGAATTATTAAAGGAATGGGAACATTCAGCTAAAGATATAGATGCTGTAATGAGATTTCATGCACAATTTGAAAATATACATCCTTTTCAAGACGGCAACGGCAGAGTTGGGCGTTTTATTATGCTGAAGCAATGCATTGAAAATGAAATCGATTTAATTATGATCGATGATATGTATTCGAAAGAGTATAAACAAGCATTATATCGAGCGCAAAAGCATCAGGATTTTGATGAATTAAAAAATATCTTTACCATATGTCAACAACGCTTGGAAGAAAAGTTTGAGTTCTTAAAAGAAACACTTGCTTATATGCAGGAACATCCTTTGGATATGGATCAAAATCAAGCAATGTGAATAATTAAAGAAGGGATGTGTAAGATTGTACAGTCGTAGAGAAAACGTGTTCATCGCCAAAAAGATGCTTTCGGAAATGATTTATAACAGTGCTTATGTAGAAGGCTGTAATGTAACGTTTCCTCAAATACAGGCGATTTTGGACGGTATGGTTGTCAACAATGTAAAGATGGATGATATTCAAACAGTGATAAATTTGCGCGATGCGTGGCGTTTTGTTTTAGGACATTTAGATGATGAAATAGACCTGGACTTTATATGCAAGGTCAATGATCATATATCAAGAAACGAGTCGCCGGACTGGGGCGTACTTCGTTATGGTAATGTGGGTGTAAGCGGTACTGACTATCGCCCTGCAATACCTGACAAGGCGGATGTAATAACGGAATTAACCAAGTTAAGTAATATCAACGATCCATTGGAGTATGCAAGTGAATACTTTTGTTGGGCAACAAGGGCGCAGTTGTTTTGGGATGGGAATAAACGAACATCCACGCTTGTTGCGAATGCAATATTAATTAAACATGGTGCCGGAGTCTTCACAATTGATGAAAAAACAGCAAATGAGTTTAACAAGAGATTGCTTCATTTATACAATACCGATGAAAAAGAATCGCTAAAGGATTACATTAGGAGCCAAGTGCAAAGCATGTCGGCTAAATTTTCGTTTGATCATGCAGATAATCAAAGCCAAGCAGCGAAACAACAGGATCACTAAAGGGAATAGGCATTTGAAAAGAATACAATTCATGTAAGATATAAAGATATCAACACTAAGGATAGAAAATAAAAAGAGGAGATTGAATAATTATGGAAAGAGAGCGACTCGGAAGCCGATTAGGATTTATCTTATTGAGCGCAGGCTGTGCCATAGGAATCGGAAATGTGTGGAAGTTTCCGTATATAGCCGGTCAATACGGCGGTGGAATATTCGTATTGATTTACCTGTTTTTTCTGCTTATTTTAGGCATACCGGTAATGACAATGGAATTTTCACTCGGACGTGCAAGTCAAAAAAGTCCTGCGAGGCTTTATCAACAGCTCGCACCAGAAGGGTCTAAGTGGCACTTTCACGGGTATTTATCGGTTATCGGATTATATTTGTTGATGATGTTCTATACAACCGTAAGCGGTTGGATGCTGAGATATTTCTTTGCGATGGCTAACGGCAGCTTTGAAGGACTTGATGCTACGGGAGTCGGCAATTATTTTAACAACATGCTGCAAGACGGAAGTTCAGTGGTTATCTTTATGCTGATTGTTGTGGCTATCGGCTTTCTTGTTTGTTCGCTCGGTTTAAAGGATGGCTTAGAACGCATTACCAAATTTATGATGATCGCATTACTTCTGATAATGCTGGTACTTGCCGTAAACAGCATATTTATGAGCGGCGGAGAAGAAGGACTGGCGTTTTATCTTATACCCGATTTTCAAAAAATGGCGGATGCCGGTATTATCAATGTAATCGTTGCCGCAATGAATCAGGCGTTTTTTACTCTCAGTTTGGGTATCGGCGCAATGGCAATATTCGGAAGCTATATCGGCAAAGAAAGAGCGTTAATGGGTGAGGCAGTCAATGTTGCGTTGCTTGACACCTTTGTGGCGTTTGTATCAGGCTTGATTATTTTTCCTGCCTGCTTCGCAAACGGTGTTCAACCGGACAGTGGTCCGAGTCTTATTTTTATCACATTGCCGAATATATTTAACAATATGGCTTTGGGACGCTTATGGGGCAGCTTGTTCTTTGTATTTATGTCATTTGCATCGCTTTCAACGATCTTTGCTGTATTTGAGGGTATCATAGCCTCTACGATGGATATTACCGGATGGAGCCGTAAGAAAACCTGCTTGATTAACGGAATCATGCTGTTTATACTTTCACTGCCATGTGCCTTAGGCTTCAATCTTTTGAGCGGTATTCAGCCTTTCGGTGACGGCTCTACCATCATGGATTTAGAGGACTTTTTGGTCAGCAATATAATTCTGCCGATTGGTTCGTTGATATTTGTGCTTTTCTGTGTCAGCAATAGAGGCTGGGGCTGGAATAAATTTGTTGATGAGGCCAATACAGGCAAAGGCTTAAAAATCAGAAATTATATGCGATCCTATATGACAAATATTTTACCGATTATCGTAACCATTGTTTTTGTCTTAGGTCTTTATAATTTCTTTCATTGATTTATTGAATAGGTTCTTTTAAAAAACAGATCTCACAAGGACTTACAATATCATGTAACTGATCGATTAAATGAAAGCATATTCTACAGGGTATCATGTTAGGCATAAAAGAAATTTTTATACTCACGGATTCATACAAAAAAACTGAAGTTCATACAGACTGCCCGTCCTGCATAACTTCAGTTTTTAACTTTTCCAGTATCAGCATCACTGCGACAGCGTCCTTTTCCGCTTTTAATCGCACCAGCTGTTCAAGCACCTCCTCGTCATAATGGCGTATTTGATAAATACACTCCTGTCCTCCGTCCTCCTGTCTGCGAAATTTCACAATTGAGAAAATTTCCTGATGTCCGTGAATATTCATTTGCACAGACAGTTTAGATATCATACGCTCCAGTTTCCCCTTATTCACATGAAGCAGCCGCTGCAGCTGCTTATGGTTCAACCAACAGCGTCGATCCCACATAATCACAGATTCGATTTTTGAATCTGTTATCGGCAGAACCGTATAGTCAGTAATCATACCAATTATTTTGGTTTTGATGTTAAATGGTCAATCAGCTGTCTTGCACATCTGCCCGATACACCGCCGTGCCGCAATTCCCAAGCTGTTGCCTTCTGCCATAGCTCCTGCTCGCTGTATGCGGTTAAATTTGCCGCCTCTGCGAGCTTTCTCACGATATTTTGATATTCTTGATTACTCGGTCTGCCGTAATAAATGCTGATCCCGAAGCGGGCCGCAAGCGACAGCTTTTCAGACATTGTCTCCGATATATGAAGGTCCTGCTCCTCATTGACATCATTACGGTCACGCCATGTTTCCTTGATCAAATGGCGACGATTGCTTGTTGCATAGATCAACACATGCTTCGGCTTCATTTCCAAGCCGCCCTCGATCACTGCCTTCAGATACTTATATTCAATCTCATGCTCCTCAAACGATAAATCATCCATATAGATGATAAATCCGTAATTGCGTGATTTCAGTTTCAACATAAGCTCATTCAACAGATGAAACTGATGCTTATGAATTTCAATCAGGCGAAGTCCTTGTTCATAATACTGATTCGCGATGCCCTTGATGCTTGTGGATTTACCCGTTCCGCTCTCCCCATACAACAGTACGTTATTCGCATGAAAGCCGCGCAGAAATGCCTCGGTATTTTCAATCAGCTCCTGCTTCTGCGTTTTATATCCAATCAAATCATCCAAGGTTATTTTAGCCATATTGGTAATCGGTATGATTTCAACACCATCAGCACCCTCCTGAAGTCGAAAGGCTTTATGAAAGGCAAATTTACCGCAACCGTAGATCTCATAAAATCGATTCACAACATCAAGCATTACCTGTCCGCTCTCAGCCTCCACCAATTTTTGATTGATTTCGGTAATTTTAGTGCCCGTCATATCATCTACAAGCTCCTTGCGCTTCTTGACTGCTTGATACTCACAAATAATACCGAAACAATCAATATTTAATCGCTGTTCAACAACTGAAAAATCATAATGGAACAACTGGTGAAACAGCTCCATGTCATGCAGTAAAAACGCTTGAATACTCCCGTCAAAATCATCCTTGACCCGCTCCTTGCTCAAGGTATATGAATTTTCATCATACAACAAATGGTAGGTCAACAGACATTGCCAAAGATTATGATTCCATCCGTAATGAGTCGCTGTTTCCAATAATTCCTTGATTGCTTCATAGCACTGTGCCCGCTGTTTATCTCTATCAATATCAGCACTTACAGCCTCAGCGATTTTCATGATTAATGAATCGCTGTCAACCCGATATAGAATTAAATTCTCTAGCAAATTCAACATAATAAAACCCTCCCTTTCTTATTGCTAGTTTACCATAAAAAAACATATTCGTACAGCCATTGAGACAAAGATGACAAAAAGCTGTCTGACGCTGTTGCCGATAATAAAATAAATCATTCTATAGACAGTAGTAATTCGATAGCTTTACAAATATATTTCACTGAATTTTAACTTTCTGTGATTTTTTTTATTTCCCCTGATGCAGGTTTTTATTCTCTCTGATTCATCGCAATTTCAACAACATTATGATATAATAACAAAAGAAAGAAAAGAGAACACAAAGCAGGAGGAATAAACGATGAAAAAAAGTATGTTGATTTTATTTACGGCTGTATTACTTGCAGGCTGCGGCGGAAACAGCGATAAGGTTTCCAAAACATGTACCATGGAAGAAGACGGCACATCTACAGTTTTAGAAATGGAAGCCAAGGAAGATACACTGACAAAAGTGGCAATGCACTTGGGTGTAACTTATGAAGCAATAGATATAAAAAAGAGTGATCTCGAAACCTCAGATGAGGCTACAGAAATGTTCCTCGGAATGATGAAAGAGCTCTTATTAGAGGAACTGGAAATGAGTGAAGATGAAGGCTATAATGTAGAAACCAAGCTTGGTGATAAAGGCTTTGAAATGACAATTTCGGCAGAAGCTAATCTGTTTGAACAAACCTTCGATGCTACAAGCTTAAGTGAAATGGTAACATCCTTAGAAAAGGACGGCTTTGAATGTAAATAAACAAAGAATCTCACAGTGATGTGGGATTCTTTGTTTATCCGATGTATCCTACTGATATTTTTATCGGATATATCCGTTTGATATATTTAAAATGATACATTCATCTGAAATGAAGGCTTCATCATCGTCTGATTATATAAAAAATCATTCTGAAAGTATCACCGGTATTTCCATAAGAGTTTTGTTGTGATACAATCATATCATAATATACGTTTGAAAGTGAGGAATATTATGTATCGAATAATGGTAATTGAGGATCATGAAAAAATCAGAGAGGAACTATGCGACTTTTTACATAAAAACGGTTATGAATGTATCGGAGTCAATGACTTTGAGCATGTAATGGAAGCCATTCAAGCACACAACCCGGATTTGATTTTACTGGATTTGAATTTACCGGTATATGACGGACATTATATTTGTCGCGAGGTACGAAAAAGCAATCAAAATGTTGCGATTATCGTAGTAACAAGCAGAGATTCCGATATGGATGAATTGATATCTATGAATTTGGGAGCCGATGATTTTATCACAAAGCCCTATAATCTGCAGATATTGTTAGCACGTATTGCCCGTATTTTACATCGTACCTATGAGAATGCCGGATCGAATACATTAACCATTCATGATATTCTTTTAGATATCGGAAAAAGCACGATAAGCTATCAGAATAAAAGCGTTGATTTAACCAAGAATGAGCTTCGTATCATGCACTGTCTGTTTCAGAATAAAAATAAGATCGTTTCAAGAGAAGAATTGATGAAGCATATGTGGGATTGTGAAATCTTTGTGGATGACAATACACTGACTGTCAATATTAATCGCTTGCGCAAGAAGCTGGAATATCTACGCTTAGATGATTTAATTCAAACAAAAAGAGGCATGGGGTATATGATCTATGAAGATTAGCACCTTTTTGCAGGATAAGCTCTATATTTTATTGTCATCCTTGTTGGCATCTTTAACGATGGTGTTGTTTTTAAGAGCGGTACGATGCAATGTATACGTGATTATAGTGATTTTGATGCTGTTTTGGGGTGTGATATCAGCCATTTTGATTATTGAATATATTCGCAGAAGGGTGTTTTATCAAACAGTAAATGAGGTGCTGAATGATTTGGATCAGAAATATCTGTTAAGTGAAATTATTGAGGAGCCGCAGTTTATTGACGGTGTTTTCATGGTCGAATATATGCGTGAAATCAATAAAAGCATGCTTGAGCATGTAAATGAATATCGGAAGCGCGAGGAGGATTATCGCAGCTATATTGAAATGTGGGCCCATGAAATAAAAACACCGTTAGCTGCCGCTAAGCTGATCAGTGATAATCATCAGGATGATCTTATGAGCAGTATACAAGAGGAAATGGACAAGGTAGAAAGCTTTGTGGAACAAGCGCTTTATTATGCGCGTTCTACGACATTGGAAAAGGATTATATCATTAAGGAAATGTCCTTACAGCCAACGGTTAATAAAGTGGTGCGTAAGCATGCGAAGCAGTTTATTTATCGTAAAATCAAGCTGGAGCTGCAGGATCTGGAGGTGAAGGTCTACAGTGATGCAAAATGGTTGGAATTCATACTGAATCAGATTTTATCAAATGCACTCAAATACAGTAAGGATGAAAGTGAAATACGCATCTATACAAAACAGCTTCAGGAAAATGTTGTTTTAACGATAGAGGATCATGGCATCGGAATCGCGCTTCATGAGCTGCAGCGAGTGTTTGATAAGGGCTTTACCGGGACAAACGGCAGAAGCTATGAAAAGGCGACAGGAATGGGATTGTACTTGTGTAAGCAGCTTTGTGATAAGCTGTATTTGGATTTAAAAATATCTTCAGTTGAGCATATCGGTACAAGCGTAAGCATTGTGTTTCCGATGAATGCGATGCTGATGCTGAAATAAGATATATATTTATCTGTGCAAGGCTGATGTACAAGCTGACAGCGGAATGATTATCTTAATACAGTGCATATATGATGTGATAAAAATAAAACATAATCAAATAACAACAAAACCGAAGGAAGCGAAAAAAAAGACCAAGCTAGAGCTTGATCCGATAAAAGGCATGATCATCTGCTTCCTTTTTTAATTGTCCGCCGCAGTCTTCAATCGTTTTGCGAGATGCGACATTACCGATATGGGTAGTAATCAATACCTCTTTTAATTGATAGGTTGATTTTGCTGCTTTTAGCATCTCGGCAAGCATAAGCTTCGCATAGCCCTTTCCACGATATTGCGGAGCAATCGCATAACCGATATGTCCGGCGCCGTTTTTAAGCGCTTCATTGAGATAATGACGAATGCGGATGTTTCCGACAATTTCATCATCTACGATAAACCAATATTCAGTGCTCGGAACCATCCAATCCGGCATTTTGAGACCTTTCGAATAATCCTCCATTCGAACAAGCCATGCTTGAAACTCAGGATACGATAAGCCGTAAGCAGCGTTATGATAACCGTTTTCATCCGGCAGCTGCTGCAGAAATTGATAAACAGTCATATCATCATGAATGTTCAGTTTTTGAAGCTGCGTTTTCATCTTAATATTTCTCGATCGGCTTGCGTTCAGCCTTCAGATTTCCTTGTTTCTGTGAGCGCTTTGCCAGCTCATTGCTTACATCGTCTAAGGTAACATCACATTCCGCCATTAGTACAAACAAATGATACAGCTCATCGCTGATTTCACAAATAAGCTCCTGCTTATCATGCTTCATTGCCGCAATGATAACCTCGGTCGTTTCCTCTCCGACCTTTTTACAGATTTTTTCTAAGCCCTTTTCAAACAGATAAGCCGTATAACTACCTTCCTCTGTTTCCTGCTTACGCTTTAATATCGTGTCATATAATTGTTCAAATTCTGTTGCCATAAGATAACCACCTTTCTTGTTTTGTTCCTATATCAGTAAAGGCTTACTCCTAATTATTTCCTATTCCTCAATTTGATAAAGGATTTGATAGAAGCAGCTGTATGCACCTGTATGACAGGCTGCAGTTGTTTGTATGACTGAGAATAACAGTGTATCATGATCGCAATCCAAGCGAATTTCCTTTATTTTTTGATAATGACCGCTTGTTTCACCCTTGAGCCACAGCTCATTGCGGGAACGGCTGTAATAACAGGCGAGTCCTTTTTTACATGTGATTTTCAATGATTCAATTGAAGTATAAGCCAACATCAATACCTCTTTCGTCATATGGTCTTGAACGATGGTAGGAATCAAGCCGTTTTGTTTTTGGAAATCGATTTTTGAAAGCAACTCCTCAATATCGAAACATGAGATACTTTTGCGAACCGGGATATTACGATAAGATAAATAATCCTTGACCTCTTTTACACTGAGCTCCCCATAGTGAAATAAGGAAGCAGCCAATGCCGCATCCGCCGCATTCTGCGCAAAAACATCATAGAAATGTGTAAGGCTTCCGCAGCCGCCCGATGCGATGATCGGAATATCGGCAATTTGGTTGACAGCGCAGCATAACGCTAAATCAAAGCCTTGCTTCCTGCCGTCCTGATCCATGCTTGTTAAAAGAATTTCACCGGCTCCCAGCTCCTGTACCTTTTTTACCCAATCAAGTACATCAATCACGGTATCGATACGACCGCCGTTGATTACGACATTCCAGCCGTCCTTTGTATCTCTTTGTTTGGCATCGATTGCCGCAACGATACATTGAGAACCGAATATTTCAGCGCCTTCTCTGATCAATTCGGGATTTTTGACTGCGGCGGAATTCAGCGATACCTTATCGGCACCGGCCCTTAATATTTTCTTGATATCCTGTATGGTGCGGATCCCTCCGCCTACGGTAAAGGGGATAAAAATTTCAGCGGCTACTCGTTCACAAAGCTCACTGATCGTATCACGTGCCTCATGGGTGGCAGTGATATCTAAAAAAACCAATTCATCTGCCCCCTGCTTATAATATTCATAGGCAAGCGCAACCGGATCACCGACCTCTTGAAGACCGACAAAATTTACACCCTTTACAACCTTGCCGTCCTTTACATCAAGACAGGGAATAATTCGTTTTGTGTGCATAGGCTTCTCCTTTTAATCTGTTTCACATAGGCGAAGTGCCTCGGATAAATTCAAGGTTTGCGCATACATCGCCTTGCCCGTAATTGCACCGTACAGCCCTAATTCCTTTAAGGAGTGAATATGAGATATATCCTTAATACCGCCGGATGCGATAATATTTACGGATACTTGTTGTTTCAAGCGCTTCAGCATGGATATATTCGGGCCTTTTAAGGTTCCGTCAGTGGCGATATCGGTAAAGATGATCGTTTTTACACCTAACGCTTCTAAATGCTTGGCAAACTCTAAATAATCGATTTGGCTGTCATTCAGCCAACCTCTCGTACAAACATTTCCTTGTTTACAATCCAAGCCGACGGCAATTCGATCTTTGTATGCGCTCAGTGCTTCCTTAAGAAAGGCTTCATTTTCGATTGCTGCAGTACCGAGAATAATTCGCTCTACGCCGTGCTCCAAATAATAGGCAGCCGTTTCCATATTGCGAATACCGCCTCCGACCTCGACCGGTATCGTCAATGCCTTCGCTGTTTCACAGATGATTTGCTGATTCACAAGCTTGCCTTCCTTCGCACCGTCTAAATCCACAAGATGCAGATATTGAGCACCCTGCTTTTCGAACTGTTTGCCAAGCTCCGTAATACTTTCACCGACGATCTCTTTTTGAGCATAATCGCCCTGATATAAGCGTACCGGCTGTTTGTTTATAATATCTATTGCGGGTAAAATTATCATATTAATTTCCTTTCCTTAAATCACATTCCATTATATAAGCATCATAATCTTTCCCATCAATTCTGAAAAACTGATGCAGACATCCGCAGATTTGAAAACCAAAGCGTTCGTATAGATGAATCGCATGTTTATTCTCACAGATGACTTCTAAGGTAATTATCGAAACATCGGGAAGTGCTTTTGCGTGTTCCATCAGCTTCTGCATCATTGCCGTAGCGATCCCCTGATGCCAATATGCTTTCCTTACTGACATGCCGATCGAAGCACGATGTGCCATACGTTTGTTTTTTACTGCATCAAAGGAACAAACTGCGATGATTTCATTATGATCGAGTGCACACCACATGGCATTGTGTGAATCGTTTTGATAATTACGAATGAAATCGGCTTCCTCTTGAACAGTGATCGGAATACCGTCTTTCCCAAAACTGAGATAATCAGATTCACTGCCGACAATTTTGGTGTAAGCCAAAAACGCTGCCGCATCACTTTCTCTTGCTTCTCTGATCATATATGATTGCTTCATATACTAGCCCTCAAAGGCAAGAAAGTTTTTCAACATCATCAAGCCTTCCTCACCGCTTTTTTCGGGATGAAATTGACATGCCCATACATGATCCTTATGGAAGACACCCGGGACCTTCATATTACCGTAAATGCTGTACGCAATCAATTCATGTTCTTCATAGCTTGTTGCGTAGTAGGAATGAACATAATATACATACGGATGCTTCAGTGTTTGAAACAGGGAATTTTCTTTCGTAAATACCAGCTCGTTCCAACCGATATGAGGGATTTTCACACTTGTATCCTCCATGCGTTTAATATGACCCTTGAAAATGCCGAGACCTTCGCAATGACGTATTTCATCACTGCTTTCAAATAACAGCTGCATTCCTAAGCAGATGCCCAAAAAGGGAACCTTAGCCGCGATTGCCGCTTGAATCGGTGCAATCAGCTCACGCTTTCGAAGCTGTTCCATACAATCTGCAAAGGCACCGACACCGGGGAGAATCAACCGATCGCAAAGCTTGAAATCCTCTTTGTTTTCACACAGCATATGCGATGCATGTAATCTTGTCAGCGCATTTTGAACGCTTTTCAGATTGCCTGCGCCGTAATCGATAATGCCGATCATTACAGCATCCCCTTTGTGGAAGGCAATTCATTTGAGGTAATACAAATTGCCTGCTTGAAAGCTCGTCCCAGTCCTTTGAAAATTGCTTCAATTTTATGATGATCGTTTTCACCGTACAGTACATTTACATGCAGCGTTATCCCTGCTTGATTTACGAGTGCCCGTAAGAATTCACTGACCATTTCACAGGAAAAGCTGCCGATCATCTCACGCTTGATTTCCGCATCATAGACAAGATAGGGACGATT
Organism: Erysipelotrichales bacterium; assembly: GCA_910576855.1. Lineage (GTDB taxonomy): Bacteria > Bacillota_I > Bacilli_A > Erysipelotrichales > Erysipelotrichaceae > C-19. Next base: position 23,654 of record CAJTJP010000011.1, on the reverse strand, counting down.
TGAAATATCTAAAGCAATTTGTACTAAGGCTTCGTCCATCGGTAATAAGAAGCTTCCGTAACGATGAATGCCTTTTTTATCACCGAGTGCTTCCTTGATACATTCTCCTAAGACAATACCGCAGTCTTCAACCGTATGATGATCGCACACTTGTAGATCACCCTTTGCCTGCAGCTTTAAAGAGATGCCCGCATGAAACGCAAACAGCTCAAGCATATGGTCAAAGAATCCGATTCCGGTTGAAATCTCTGTTGAATTGTTTCCGTCTAAATTTATTTGTACGAATATATCGCTTTCCTTTGTTGTACGTCTTTTTTTCGCTGTTCTCATAGCTTCCTCCTTTTTTATCAAACGAGTGCTTTCTGCATAAGACTTGGTTCAGTCGCTCGCCGATCTGTTTGTTGGTGTTGGTTTATTGTAGCCGCCTTGTATGCTTGTTTCGGCTTGTTGTTTTTATTGTTGTTTTTGCTTATGATTATTGAATCAGATACTATTGATGCTTGACTTGAAACACACTTTTCATGATTTCAAGCACCAGCTCATTTTCTTTCGGTGCTCCGATGCTGATACGAAACGAATCGTTATTCGCATAATTACGAATCAATATGTTATGCTGCTTCAGGGCATCCAACAGCTCTTGTTTGCGCGATGATGTACCGTAAAGATAATTTGCCTTTGACGGATAAATCGTAATATCGGTTAAATCGGCTTCCTTGATCTTTTGATACATCGTATCTCGCTCTTTGATCAACAAATCGATATTCTGCTTCATCTCTTGTGTGTGCTTTAAAAGAATCACTGCACATACTTGGGTAAAAGAATTGATATTGTAAGGAACTTTGTAGGAAATTAGGCTTGAAACAGTAGCTTCACAGGCAGCCATACAGCCGCAGCGAATTGCCGCCATACCGAAGGCCTTTGACATTGTTCTCAGTACGATCAGATTTTTATATTCATTTAAATAGGGAAGCATACTGAAATCATTGAACTCACCGTATGCTTCATCAATAACGATGATACGATCATGAAATGCTTCAATAATTTTTTTGATATCTGTCTCACTGACACATTGTCCGCTCGGATTATTCGGATTAGAGAAAATCACAAGCTTTGCGTTCGCTTTTTTTCCGTTTTCAATAAAGTTATTTACATCAAACACACTGTTTAACGGATATTCATAGGTTGCCATATGACCGCCGTGAAGTGATGTATAATAATCATACATGGAAAAATCAGGATCCATTGTATAAACACAATCATTTTCTTTGATTTGTGTTGCGATAATCAATCCGATCATTTCATCACTGCCGTTTCCCATAATCAACTGTTCCTTTTGTAAACCGAGATATTTCGCATAGGCTTCCTTGAGCTGTTGATGGCTGTCATCGGGATAGCGATGAAATTCAATCGTATTAACTGCTTCAATGACTTCTTTCAGGCAGGCCTCGGATATAGGGAAGGGAGATTCATTGGCATTTAAGCGAATGCCCTCCTCTTGTATCACCTGATATGTGCTACTCATGGTGTAACCTCACCTTCACCGCATTCGCATGTGCATCCAAGTGCTCCTGCTCGGCAATATGAATGATCTTTTTGCCGTCCTTTTGTAAGGCATCTTCACTCCAGTATAGATAAGAGGATTTTTTAACAAAATTATCGACATTCAAAGCGGAATAGAAACGGGCAGTACCGCCGGTCGGCAATACATGATTCGTTCCGCCGAAGTAATCACCGATGGACTCACATGTCATATAGCCGAGGAAAATGCTTCCCGCATTGCGGATGCTATCTAAATACTGCTTTGGCTCAGCGACCATCAGCTCTAAATGCTCGGGGGCAAGCTGATTGGAAAGCTCAATACATTCCGCCAATGTATCAAGAACCATGATCGCTCCGTAATTCGCAAGGCTCTCCTTGATGATTTCCTGCTTGCTGAGTCGTTCTGTCTGAAGCTTCAGCTGTTCTGTGACAGCACCGGCTAATTCCGTGCTTGTCGTTAAAAGAATCGCGGAGGCCATCGGATCATGTTCTGCCTGTGACAGTAAATCCGCCGCAACATAGCGAGGATCGGCTTGTTCATCAGCGATCACAAGAATTTCACTCGGACCTGCGATCATATCGATATCCACCTGTCCGTATACAAGCTTTTTCGCTGTAGCGACATAGATATTACCGGGACCGATGATTTTATCAACACGCGGTATGCTTTTTGTGCCGTAAGCCAATGCGGCAACAGCCTGTGCACCGCCTACCTTATATATTTGATCGACACCGGCGATTTCAGCGGCTGCTGCGATATACGGGTCGATACCTCCTTCGGCATTCGGGGGAGTTACCATAATGATTTCCTCCACTCCGGCAATACGGGCAGGAAGTACATTCATTAACACACTGGAAGGATATGCGGCACGTCCGCCCGGTACATACACACCGACACGCTGCAGCGGAATAATGCGCTGACCGAGATAAACGCCGTCATCCTTTATAAGCTCAAAGCCTTGCTTCTTTTGCGCCTCATGATAGAAAATGATATTTTCCTTTGCTTCCTCCATATATTGAATAAATTCTCGATCAACCTTTGCGATTGCCTGCTTCAGCTCTTCTTCACTTACCTTTAAGGAGTTTAATGAGACATGATCGAAGGCTTGGGTATACTTGATTAACGCAGTATCGCCCTCGGCAATCACCGCTTCAATGATACCTTTTACCTGTTGTGTAATCAAGGCATCATCACCGGCTTTTCGCTCACCGATCCACTTTGCGATTTCGGCTTTGTTTTCCCCTGTAAATTGTCTGATCATAGCTCTACCTCCTTCAGTGCCTGCTTTAAATCATTCAGCAGTGCTTGAATTTCATTTCGCTTTAAACGAAAGCTTGCTTTATTGACAATGATACGAGCACTGATTTCACATACTGTATCAAATACGACAAGACCGTTTTCCTTTAGAGTCGTGCCTGTTTCCATAATATCAACGACGGCATCGCATAAGCCTAAGATCGGTGCCAATTCGACCGACCCGTCAATTTTAATGATTTCTACATCTAAGCCCTTTTGTTTAAAATAACGCTTTGTGACGGCAGGGTATTTTGTGCCGATTTTGATATGTCCTTGTTTTTTCAATACGTTCTTCTCCGGCAGCGAAGCAAGAATAAAACGACATTTTCCGATTCCCAAATCCATGACCTCGTAGAACTGCGCATTGCTTTCCAGCAGCGTATCCTTTCCGACAACACCGATATCGGCAACACCGTGCTCCACATAGGTCACACAATCATTTGCCTTCACAAGAAAGTAGGAAATATCTTTTTTAGAATCGGGGAATACGAGTGCTCGACCTTTATTCTTTAATGCTTCAATGCCATAACCGCTTTGCTCCAAAAGCTTTACGCTTTGTTTTTCTAAGCGTCCCTTTGTCAGTGCCATTGCCAACATATTACATTTCCTCCTTTTGTGTGATTTCGTTTAGTGTTTCATCAACAGACAGCTTCACAATCGCTGTTTCACGAAGTGTTTGTGCCGTGCGTAATGCCTGCAGCTGTAAATGAGAAGGATAAGAAAGCAGAATTGTTTTTTGAGCACTCGGATAATGCAGTAAGGAAGCCAGTGCATCTAAGCGAATCGCAAAGCCGACGGCACTGATGCTTTTGCCGAAGCGCTGTGTCAGTTGATCATAGCGTCCGCCGCTCAATACGCTGTCCGCAATTCCTTCGGCATAGGCGTCAAAGATAATGCCGGTATAATACTCCATACGCGGTAATTTGCTTAAATCAATCGAAATATGCTTTTCATAGCCGAGCGCAATCAGCTGTGCGCAAAGCTGTTCCAACTCATCGAGTATGGCGGTTAAACGATTATCAAAGGCAATGTCGCGCCCTTCCTTGATCGTAGAAAGATCACCGCAAAGCCACGGCAACTGCTTAAAGAACTGCTTATGCTGATCGGAGATGCTTAAATCATCAACATAATCGTTCAGCTCCTTCAAGCTTTTGCGATTGATATAATCGGAAAGCTGATCAATTTCTGTTTTTGCTAAATCCAGTATTTCACATGCCGTATGAAAGAAATTGCGATTACCGATTTCAAGCGTATATTGAAAGCCCTCTAATACACTGAGCGCATCTAAGGCACACGCAAGGATCTCCAAATCACCGACTGAGGATTCCACACCGTAAAGTTCCACACCGCAATCGGTGCTTTCATTTTGATTACCGCTCATGCGTTCCTTGACCTTAAATACATTGGCACAGTATTGAAAGCGCAAAGGCAACGGTGCTTCCTTGAATTTTGTTGCGACAACACGTGAAATCGGTATTGTCATATCACCGCGAAGGGTAACGATACGATTGGAAGCATCTAATATTTTATATACCTCTTTTTCCTTCATATTGGCGATGGAAAAGGTTTGATAATATTCCAGCATCGGAGTCATGACCTCCTCATAGCCCCAACGTTCAAATATATGACGGAAATGCTGTTCCAAACGGCGCTTATCCACACATTCCTGCTGTATCAAATCTCTTGTACCTAACGGTGTTGTAAATTCAATCATAGTAAGCTCCTTTCATAAAAAAAGCTTCATCCTAAGGACGAAAGCTTATACTTACGTGGTTCCACCTTATTTTATCATTCTTTTCACAAAGAATGACCTTATCGAGTAACTGCATACTCCGATGCTTGTAACGTCGCACGGGAAGGACGATTAAGACTAATGATCGTTATACGAAGGTTCGCCTTAACAGCTCAGGGGCGTGTTCTTTAAAGAGGCCTGATTTCCTTTCACCGAACGGAAACTCTCTGTACATGCTGTCTTTAAATACTATTCCCATCATTGCTTTTATTATATAATATTAAACGCTGTATTGCGTATTGTCAATGCTTTTCATTAATTTTCAGAAAGAAAATGAAAGGCGTTGGGGGAATTCGTATAATAGGGAGTAAAAAAGGCGAGTAAGCGGCAATCGTAAGGGTAAGAAAAAAACAGACAGTGTTCGCATTGATAGCTTTATTCTGTCTGTTCACAGCTGTTTCGTTTTTTTTAGTTAATTGCGGAAATAGTGAATCAATTCCTCCTCATCTTCCTGCTCATCGATTTCATGAACAGCTTCGACTTGCGGTGGCTGCGTACTTTCCGATTTGTTTGTTTCCTTGCGTTTTTTTCTGTCTTTGCGTTTTCTTTTTTGTTTCGCTTTTGGTTTTTCAATCGGCTTATTTCCTCGTTTTCCTTTGCGGCGTCTGCTTCTGAAAATCACACCGAATACGATCAGGCTCAGTATAGTAAGCGCACCTATGATCCATATCAAATAATCCCATAGGGAGAACGGATTGGTTGCCGCACTGTTGTTTTCAATCTGATTATCGGTTTGATAGGTATTGGAAGTGCTTCGATAAACAAGCGCAAAATCACCGATATGCTTGCTTAAGAAGCGAATTTGATTGGATGCCTGTTCCGCCGGTATTTGAATGACCTCGCCGTTTTCATATGCCAATACCATATAATGGCGGTTTATTTTAGTGTCATTTTCAATCGGCAGGGAATAAATGAGCGATTCCTGAAGTTTAATCGGATCAGAGCCATGTTTGACATTGACACGAAAATAATAATCGCTTGTATAACCGTTTCCTTCCGCAACCTTTTTTAACAGTGCTTCTGCTTCATCATCTACATCCTTGCGAAAGGAAAAATGAATCGTTTGCGGAAAGAATGAAGGTTCATCTAACGGTACGGCAACGCTTAGGCCGCTGACACTGAGCTTGGAATCATCGTCATGAACCAATGTCCTTAATGAGGATCCGTATGCTTTTTGAAGTGCGGCGTCAAAGCGGCGATAGTCATCGACATTGAAGTCGGCAATACCCTGTTGATCCATTTTCGTTTTCAGCTTAAGCAGCTGTTCTTTTGTTGCATCATCGATCGGCTGATCCGAATCAAGCTTTTTCAACAAAGCTTCTGCCTGTGCCGTAATATCTGATTTTTGTTCCTTTTCAGCCGCATGAAATTCAATCTCATATTCACATGATGCGCCCTGATAGGTTACCTGAATTGTTTGCTTACCGCTTTTTTCATTGTCAAAGGCCGATATCATTGAACTGTTCAGCGGTATTTGTTTGTTTTCACCGTTTTCCAGCTCAATCTGCAGGATGCCGCCGCTGACATCAACCTGTTCCTCTAATTCATAAGACAGCTTCGGTTGTTTTGCCAAGCTTACCTTGGTGATTTTCTCATACAGTGCGATATAGGTATCGTTATCTGAGACCGGCTGTATTTCCTTATTCCATCCGGTAAACAGCCAACCCTGCTTGATCGGCGGTATTACTGAAGGTATTTGTCCTTCCTTTAAGCTAAGCTTTAGTTCGTTTGTTTGATTTTCGAATTCGCCGTCCTGTGCATCAAAGCTGATGAGGTAGCGCTTTGTGTCCTCGGTTTTGATTGGTTGACTTACGATATCGATTTCACTTTTTTTCACATAAGCGATATCCCTATCGAAACGATAGCCATGTCCTTTCGTTACCGTCTGTTCACTTTGGATTTGATAATAGTCGCCTGTTTCCTTTAACAGAATGACCGCAAAATCGGTTAAACCGCTTGTTGTATAAAGCTTATCCGATGTATCATCAGGTTCCCTATAAAAAGATACATTATGTCCGCCCTTGATGATACCGAGCGGGTAATGATTGATGTCCTTGCCGCCCAAGGCTTCATCCAGCTTCACACAGTATTGTGCGGCTTTTTCACCCCAATATGGATCGGAGGCATACATCACGTTCATACCGCTTGCCTTATTGCCGAAGTATCCGCCGTGCCATACATAATTGTCAGGGTCTGCATAGCCCTCATGAAGATAATGATAAGCATGGGAATAGATGCTTGCTTCCACGCTGTGATAACGAGAGGCATTTTCCTCAACTGCGGAGTCAAAGGCCGCATGACCGAATAGATTATTGCGGGAATAGGCAAGGTAGCTTCTGCCGACCGCAGTTTCATTCATCGACAGCGCAATCATCATCAGTGCATTGGCACCGAATTCATTTTGATACTGCAGAAAGGCCGGAGCACTGCCTTTTAATAGGCTCTGCGTTAAAATCGCATGATAAGAGGTTTGATTACTGCGATAGCCTGTCAGCGGTCCTTTTATCTGCAGATAGTCGCTGAAGTAGCTGTCCAGCTCTTTTTCCCCGTATGATGTTTCACTGCGGTGTGATAGGTATTGAAAATATTGATAAAAGGGAGCTGCGGCATTGATCGCATGGGTGTGTGTTTCAGCCTGTAAATCATCGATCATTCGATGGAAGCCGCTGTAATCTTCACTTGCGGGATAAAAATAATGTCCATCGTAGGAATAGTATTCTGCCCCTTCCTTTAGATAATCGGGAGCTTCACCTAGGTAAACGATTCCCGAATAGGTCTGTTGCTTCATATCGGTTTTGATTTGATGATACAGCTTTCCTTCATCTACAAGATACGACGAAACCTGTTTGGCTGTTTCAATCGGCAGCAGAGTTACGTCATCTGAGGTTGTACTGCCGTAGATACCTGATATGTAAAAGTCTGAATAACCGGAATTCGAAGAGCCTATATAGGCGGCATCGATTCCGTAACAGCCGTTCGTATAGCCATTCCCGTTTTCACTTAAGTAGGTAACATTATAATCACAGGTTTTGCTGGTTTGAAACAGAACTACACCGTATTTCATTTTCCAAATCGTTTCCCCTTGTCTGATTTGTATATTATTCACGTTTGCGACATGTGCATCATAGCTTGCCTTCGCAACTGTATAGGATTCTGCCTGATCCAGTATTTCGGTACTGCCGTCGCTTTTAATCTCCTCCACATAAAAGCTATCGTCGTTTCCGTTTACACCGATAAGCGTGCTCAGAAACAAACAGAGTATCAGTGTAATTTTATAAAAGCTTTTTCTCATTTGTTATCCCTTCTTTTATCGTATTATATATTATAAAGGAAATATTCGAAAAAAGGCAAAGTTTTTTATTATTTTTATAAAATTGTCGAATGCATAAGAGAATAAGTACTTATTTACAGTGGGCTATGTTATAATTACGGCAAAGAAAAGCGTAGACACAGCGGTACCCATTTTAATGAAAGGAAACTTGGTTATATGTCAGATCATTATATTTTCAGAGAAATAGCGAAGGAGGAAATTCCTCAAATGTTTTCCATGATTCTTGAACGAATGAAATGGATGGATGAAAAGGGAATCCGACAATGGAATGTAACTGATTATGATAAGGTGTTTCCCGAAGCTTATTATGAAGCCAAGCGTCAAATGGGTGAAGTGTTTGTGCTCGCAGAGACCGGCGGTAATAAAATCGTATGTGCCGCTGTGTTACAGGAACAGGATAATTATTGGCCGGATTGTGAAAATGCTTTATATGTCCATAATTTCGTATCTCAAATCGGAGAACGAAAGGTGGGGGAAATCTTTTTGCGATATGTCGATGAAATTGCACGTCAAAGAGGGAAGTGCTACTTAAGGCTTGATTCTGCAGTTGATAATCAGAAGCTTGCTGAGTATTATGAAGCGCAGGGGTTTATTGCGGTCGGAAAATGTGAGGACGGCCCCTATCAAGGGATACTGCGGCAAAAACAGTTGGTTTGAAAGAAGCGTTGATGTGTATCGGTTTGTTGGTTACCTTAGTGTATTATCTTGATTTTATCGTTGTTTATAGTTATCAGATTACTGCAGTGAGCTGTTTACCGACCGGGAATGTACAGACTACGTATGTTTGAATAGAATTTGATTATAGAGCTCCACTCTATTGACATTCGCAAATTAATAAATTATAATTAAGTAAACCATATTGTAGTAAATCATATTTCAGCATTTGGAGGTGGCATAATGTTTATCGGCAGAGAAAAAGAACTCAGCGTTCTTGAAAATCAATATCACAGTAATAAATTTGAGTTTACGGTAATCTATGGGAGAAGGCGCATCGGGAAAACAGCTCTGATAAACAAATTTATCACAGATAAACCGGTAATCTATTTTACCGGTATTGAGAGTAATGAAAAACAGAATCTTGAAAACATCAGTCAAAGCATTATAAGCTATAGCACAGACATGCCTACAGGCAGTGCATTCTCATCATTTCAAAGTGCATTAGAATATATTTTTGAAGCAGCATGCTTAAAGCGAATCATATTGGTTATTGATGAATACCCTTATGTCGCAAGGGCTTCTAAAAGCCTAGCCTCAACATTACAATTATTAATTGATAAATATCATGATAAATCAAAGCTTTTTTTGATTCTTTGCGGATCGTCTATGTCTTATATGGAGGATCATGTACTTGCATATAAAGCCCCCTTATACGGGCGCCGAACAGCACAATTAAAGGTTCAGCCGTTTCAATTCAGAGAAGCCTGCAAATACTTTGAAAGCTTTACTGATGAAGATAAAGCACTTGCATACGGAATAGTCGGAGGTACCCCGCAGTATTTGCTGCAGATCAATGACAAGCTTTCAATGAAAGAAAATATTAAGCAGATGTACTTGAATCAAGCTTCGTTTTTATATGAGGAACCGACCAATCTGTTAAAACAGGAAGTTCGTGAACCTGCATTTTATAATGCGATAATAACAGCCGTTGCGAACGGAGCATCCAGACTTTCTGAAATTTCGGGAAAGGTAGGTGAGAGTACAAGTGTATGTGCTGTTTATATAAAAAATCTTATTGCTTTGGGGATTATAAAAAAAGAAATGCCTTACGGTAATGAAGCATCTAAAAAGGCCATCTATTCAATCGAAGATAATATGTTTCGTTTTTGGTATCGATTTGTTGCGGTGAATACTTCCATGATTGCCAGAGGTGCCGTTGAATTGGCGTATCAACGTATAGAACCGTATTTATCTGATTATATGGGACTTGTTTTTGAGGATATATCTAAGCAATATCTTTGGCATGAGCTTCTCAATAATCAATGTCCTGTAAACTTTGTTGATATCGGCCGCTGGTGGGGGACCAATAATCATACAAGAAAGCAAGAGGAAATCGATATCATGGGTGTACAGGACAAAGATACAGCGCTTTTTGCCGAGTGTAAGTGGACTAATGAAAAGGTCGATATCGGTGTTTTGGATAAGCTAATCGAACGCAGCAGCATGTTTTCGTATAAACGTAAATATTTTTATCTGTTCGCTAAAACCGGTTTTACAAAAGGCTGTATTGAAAAAGCTGATGACATCGGTAATATTAAATTGATTACGTACAAAGAGATGGTTCACAGTAGGTTAGTTAGTGAATTTAAGTGAAGATTTAAGATAAAAGCATACAAAAAAACAATTCACATTTTAGAGCCTGTAAAAGTGAATTGTTTTTTCTTATAATATTGATTCAAAAAAGTGCTTGGTTATTCAACTACATCATAGCCGACTGCTTCGATTGTTTCCTTGATTTGTGCGACATTGAGTTTAGCTTCATCAAAATCACATTCAACCTTGTTTTCAACAGCGCTCGCATGTATTTCATTTAAGCCCTCTAATTCCTTACAGGCTTGAACGACACGATTTTCACAATGTGCACACATCATACCCCGTACTTGTAATATCACTTTCATTTTTATCACCTCATCATTATTATAACACACTCTGTCATCAGATATTGCCCTTATGCTTCTTGAATTCATCATTATTTTGATATCATTGGATAAACAGTCAACTCTTAACGATTATGATTAAACGGAACCATGTGATTCACTTGTAATTTTTTAATATATCCGCTACAATGTTGAGGAAAGAAGGAATGACATGCGAAAGGTAGAGCTATTAGCACCGGCAGGATCGATGGAGGCCTTGTATGCGGCAGTACAAAACGGCTGTGATGCAGTATACTTAGGCGGGCATCAATTCAATGCGCGCGTATACAGTGATAATTTTGATTATGAGGGAATGAGCGAAGCAATTCGTTATGCGCATAGCTATGGGGTAAAGGTCTATGTCACAATGAATACGCTGTTATATGAAAATGAAATCGAGGATGCGATTGCATATGCACGCTTTTTATATGAGCAGGGTGCCGATGCTTTGATTATACAGGATTTGGGTTTATTTGATGTTGTTTCACAATGCTTTCCCGATATGGAATGTCATGCGTCTACTCAGCTTCATATTCATAATGAAGCAGGAATACGCAAAATGGCAGAGCTTGGCTTTTCACGCATTGTCTTACCGCGAGAAACGCTGATTGAGGATATCGAGCGCTATGCGAAATCAGGGATAGAGCTTGAGGTCTTTGTGCAGGGGGCGATTTGTGTTTCCTACAGTGGGCAATGTCTGATGAGCGCAAAGAAGCTGAATCGCAGCGGGAATCGCGGAGCTTGTGCCCAAATGTGCCGTATGAAATATCGGTTAGGCTATGAGCAGGATCATACAGTTCACTATGTGAAGCAAGAGGGCGATTATTTGATCAGCCCCAAGGATTTGAATACGCTTCAGCAAGTACCGAAATTAATAGCGGCAGGTGTTACATCATTTAAAATTGAAGGCAGAATGAAGCGGCCTGAATATGTGGCGCTGATGACAGCCTTATATCGCAAGGCAATCGATGCTTATTATCAGGATACGGCATTGGATTATCATCATGCGACCAAGGAAATGTGTAAGGTGTTCAATCGCGGCTTTACCTCCGGCTTGATGTTTCATCAGCACGATAAAGCATTTATCAACCATGAGCGGCCGAATCATATCGGAATCCCTGTCGGTAAGGTTTTGGCGCGAAAGCAAAACCGAGTCAGTATTCAGCTGAGCGCACCGCTTTATCAGCATGACGGTATTCGCTTTATTACCGATAAAGAGGATGTCGGCTGTGTGGTAAATAAGCTGTATTATAATCAACTGTTAGTGAATCACGGGGAAGCGGGAAGCGTTGTTGAGGTAGAGGTTGACGGCTATGTGCCTAAGCACAGTCGTGTGGTTAAGACAAGTGATAAAATACAACTCGAGGAATTGAGGAAAAGTTATGAGCGGGGCGAGCGCAGAGTGGGCGTTGTGATGAATATTGAGCTAAGAATGAATCAGCCGGCACTCTTGCGTGTAAGTGATGATTTAGGACATACCTGTGAGGCAGTTAGTGAAGCTTTAGTAGAGGAGGCATTAAAAACACCGTTAAGCAAAGAGCGTATTTATCAACAACTGAGTAAAACCAAGGATACGATTTTTTATTGTGAATCAATTCATATCAATGCGGATGATAACAGTACGATGCCGATCAAGGAGCTCAATGCGATGCGCCGAACGGCATTATCAAAGCTGTATGAGCAGCGCATTGCATGTCCGAGGCGCATCGTGTCATCTTATCAAAGACAGCCATCATGTGCTCCGATATCCGGACTGTTTATAAAGGTGATAAATGAGGTACAACTGAAAGCGGCCGCAGCATTCCCGGCGCAGCTATATGCGGAACCGCTCTTATTTGAACGCATGAAAAAGTCATATGATAAGCTTGGTTGTTACGGTAAACGCGTGATGAAGGAAGCGTATCCTAAGGTACCTATTATGGCATGTGAAATCAGTGGCTGTATGGAAAATGACAGCATCGCAGAGCACTTTATGAATTGTATGAATTCCTATGCCGCAGCATTTTTATTTTCACTCGGGGTGAAGGCAATCATTTTATCGAATGAATGCAGCAGAGAACAGGCAGAGGCATTAAAACAAGCTTTTTATAAGCGATATCATCAAAAGGGTGCATTTATCACATATGGCTATGGGCGTGAAGAATTGATGCTGAGCGAATATTGTGTGATTCACACCTGTCATCAGGAAACAAAGAAGCCTTGCGGCTTATGTCATAAGCATTCGTATTTTTTAGAGGATATGAAAAAACGCCGTTATCCGTTATACGGTGATGCCGATTGTCGTATTCATCTGTTAGACAATGAGGTGTTTGAATTGAGCGAGTCGGCATCGGCAATCTTTCTCAATTTTCATACGGAAACAGCCGATGAAGTACAAAGGGTGATTCAACATGCGCTTACATTAATAAAGAAATCCGAAAAGGAAGCAAATGAAATACAGGAAGCATAGCTGATACTGTTATTAAATAACCATCAAGCATAAGAAAAGACGAGTACGGGAAAGCCGACAATCAGTAAGCTCTCCTTATCTCGTCCTTTTTTATGTGCTTTAACAAACTTTATTTACGTATTTGTCCATCACCGCGAATAATATATTTCGTTGTCGTTAAGGCCTTTAGCCCCATCGGTCCTCTGGAATGAAGCTTTTGTGTACTGATTCCGATTTCAGCACCTAAGCCGAATTCAAAGCCGTCGGAAAAACGAGTGCTGGCATTCGCATACACGCAGGCAGAATCCACTTCAGCCAAAAACTGCATAATGACATCGGTATCCTCCGCAATGATCGCTTCGCTGTGATGAGTTGAAAAACGATTGATATGCGCAATTGCTTCATTTACATCCTTCACTGTTTTGATTGAAAGCTCCAGATCCAAATATTCCTTTGCGTAATCCTTTTCATCAGCGCTGATCACATCACCGTCCAGTTCTTGAATGATTGCATCACCGTGAATCGTTACATTATGATCCTTTAACAGCTGAATCAATCTCGAAGCGAACGGCTTCACACTATCCTGATGAAGCAGAAGGCTTTCACATGCGTTGCATACGCTTGTACGCTGTGTTTTTGCGTTTAAAATAATAGCTGCCGCCTTATCATAATCCGCAGATCGATCGACATAAATATGACAGTTACCCGTTCCGGTTTCAATCAGCGGGACGCTTGCCTTTTCCACGCATTCCGCAATCAGCTTGGCACCGCCGCGCGGAATCAGCACATCAAGATAGCCGTGAAGTCTCATAAATGCTTCTGCGCCTTCATGAGTGGGGTCTTCCACAAACTGAATGATATTCTTGTCGAAGCCGCTTGATTCACATGCACGCTGCATACAGGCAATCAATTCAAGGTTGGTTTTCATAATGTCCTTACTGCCTCTTAAAAATACCGCGTTACCGCTTTTTAAACAAAGAACGGCGGCGTCAACCGTTACATTGGGACGAGCCTCATAAATCATACCGACAACCCCTAACGGCACTGTCATCTGTGCAATTTTTAAGCCGTTCTCTAAGGTATTGAAGGGAATGATATCGCCGATAGGATCCGCTAATGAGATGACCTGTTGAATACCGGTTATCATTGCCTCAATACGTGTGTCATTCAGCAGCATGCGATCGATACGGTTCTCATTTTGACCGGCATCTCTTGCCGTTTGAATATCCTGTTTGTTTGCGCTTAAGATATCATCACTGTGCTCCTTAAGCTCATCGATGATTGATGATAACAGCTGATTTTTTTGTTCACTGCTTGCATTAGCGATTTGAAATGCTGCGGCCTTGATGGCCCTTGCCTGAGTCAATAATTCCATATGCTTACCGATATGCCGAAATATATTGTGTTGCTTAAGCTGTTAAAGCATAAGCTCTGCTTTTCTTCCTGCATACTTGTCCTTCCTTTCGATTTGTGTTGTTTTATCAGTATATGATATTACGATATGATATCTTCTTGTCGATTATCGTTATTATGTTTAATAATACTTAATCATGCTTAAGCTAAACAACAACGATAATTTTCTTGTCTTGGAGAACGCTTTTTTAATCGCTGATAAATTTCGTACAGCGTGCAGTATCGTTTAAAATATCATAAAGAATATCAGGGTTGTCACCGTTGGCAATAATCATGTCTATATGATTATCCATCGCAATTTGTGCTGCCTGAAGCTTTGTGATCATCCCGCCGGTACCGACCTTTGTACCGCTGTCCTTTGCCAGCTTCGTAACGGAAGCATCAATGCAACGCACTTCGCTGATTAATTCGGCATGCGGGTTTACACTCGGATCATCGTCAAATAAACCATCGATATCACTCAACAGAATAAGCAAATCAGCTTGAATGATGCTTGCGGTAACAGCGGACAGCGTATCATTATCGCCGTATGCGATTTCATCTACCGCAACACTGTCATTTTCATTTACGATCGGTATCACACCGTAGGACAACAGCGTACTCAGCGTATTGGTCGCATTTTCACGCAGCATCTCATTCGTAAGCACCGTTTTTGTTAATAACAACTGTGATACGATTTGTCCGTATTGTGAAAACATTTTGTCGTAAAGAAACATCAATTCACATTGACCGATAGAGGCAGCGGCCTGTTTCTCTTTCATCAGCTGCGGTCGTTTTTTCAGTGCCAGTTTAGCCGCTCCGGCAGCCACTGCGCCGCTTGATACAAGAATCACCTCATGATTGCTGTTTTTAATATCGGAAAGAACCATTGCCAAGCGATCGATTCGCCGCAGATTCAAACCTCCTTGTGCATGTGTCAAGGTGGAGGAGCCTACCTTAACAACGATGCGCCGATAATCTTTCTTTGTCATATACTTACCTCATTTACTTTTGTTTTGTACCGCCTTTTTATTACAGGCTGTTTATAAATGATGCTTTTGAAACAGCGGACAGTGCTTCCAAGCATAAGCGACTCCATCCTCATAGACAGGCTTTGTGATGTAATCGGCATTTGCCTTCGCTGTTTCACTGCCTTGACCCATAACGATCGCATAACGAGCGTTTTTCAGCATTGTGATATCATTATCACTGTCACCGAAGGCTATATAGGTCGATTGATGATACAGCTTTAAGGCTTCCTTGATCCCTGCATCCTTGCCGCTGTTGTTTGCGATAATATCACAATAATTAGATTGTCCTCGCATAACCTGAACTCCTGTAATACTGCGGTATTTATCATAATCCTTGTCTGAAGAACCAAAGGCAACGAACATATAGACATCAGCATCCTTCGGCAAGGTTTGTTTCGGGATATCTAAATGAAAAAAACTGTGGGCAATCATTTGATTCTGATTCGGTGTACCGATTTGATACCATTCGGGTATGCCTGCCAATAACGGCTCTTGATGCTTTTTGGCTGTTTCAATGATTGTTTGTACGATATCATTTGACAGGCTTGCGGAATAAATCACTGTATGATCTTTATCATATACAAGCTGACCGTTATTACAAACATATACAGACCACGCAAAGGAGCTCGCAACACCGTTTTCCAACAACGTGGAAAGTGATCTTCCGGTCGCTATTCCGATTTCATAATATTCTGCCATTTCCTGCAGAACAGTCAATGTACTTTCGGGAATTTTATGTGTTTTACTGTCTACCAATGTATCATCTACATCAAAAAATATGAGCTCTTTCATATCGTTACCTCTTTTTCTTCATCATTATACGACATCTTACTACACATGTTAAGCAAAGATTTCTTATTCTATACTGAATTATTGGAAATAATTGCGTCATTCGTGGTATACTAAAGGTAATGTTCAAGGAGTTGGTTGAATGAAAGGGAAAGTATTGACTTGTATCGTACTGTTGCTTCTTTTCATGCGTGCCGATTCCTTTTTTCCTTATGATTATGATTCACGCTATTCATTGAAAAAGAATGAGGTCCGAATAGAAATCGGATCGCAGGAGGAGTTTGATCCTTATCAATATCTATTGGAGAATCGTCATGAATTGAGTGACGGTAAGCAGAATCGCTTTACTGTTCGTTGTGATGTTGATGTGAATAAGCTTGGTGAGTATGCAGTTCGTTTTAATGAAGATATGAGTCTAAAGGTGATCGTACAGGATACAACGCCGCCCAGATTGAAGCTTACCTCGATGACCTTAAAACAGAATGCCGCTTTTTCATGGAACAAGGACACTTTGGCTAAGGTGATAAAGACGCTTACGGATAATGAAACCAACAGTGAAAGCTTAAAAGAAAAGCTGAAATGTGATAAGGTGAATACTGCCAAGAGCGGGAATCAGTATATTAATTGCCGCGTAAAGGATAACAGTGGTAATGAGGCAAGACATGCGCTCACGGTGTTTGTCGAACCGAAGCAGACCACTTCAACTGCATCTGCTTATCGTCATCAGCCTTCGATTCCTGCAGAGGTGAAAATGGATGATGTGGTTCATATCCCCTCTGCTTCTTACAGTAATTATGAGCTCTATCAAATTCAACAGGTCGCTGATTTAGTGAATCAAGTGCGCAAAGAAAACGGGTTGCGGCCACTCAGTTTGGAGATGGGAGATTTTCATAATGTGACGTATTTAAGAGCACAAGAGGTTGCGGTGAATTATTCGCATACAAGACCGAACGGCAAGGCATGTTATACTATTTACGGTGATTACGGTTTAAGCTATCGCTCCTCGGGTGAGAATATTGCCAGAGGACAGAAAACCGCGAAAGAGGTTGTTGAGGATTGGATGAATTCTCCTGCACATCGTGCGAATATCCTGCGTCCGGAGTTCACAAGAATCTGCATCGGGATTCACGGCTACGGTGATTCTAAGTATTGGGTACAGGAGTTCTTTTCTTAGATACAGGAAGGGTAAAGTGAAGACTTGTTGTTTGTCATGCCGTGATATTAATGAGTTTTTACACTTTTTTTCAAAAAAAGATAGATTATTTTATCGAAATACGATATGATATACGGGTAGTTATTCCTATGCAGACGTGGTGGAATGGCAGACACGCTACTTTGAGGGGGTAGTGAGCGTATGCTCGTGTGAGTTCAAATCTCATCGTCTGCACCATTGATATTCAAAGTCGCGCTTTGGCGATTTCCTATATAAAGTTCATAATATTTGATATTATGGATTTTTTTCATTGCTTAAAGGAGTGATGGTTTTAATGAAAACATAGAAACTCCGGAATTTCCTTGTGAAATTAAAAGAAACAAAAAAATGAATGCCGGCATAGGGAAACTTAGAATTTGATTTTTTACTGGAAATTGCATTAAATTTATACCGCTTTTTGTATTATATATAGATTGGAAAATAGTGGTTTCTGATTTTGCAGAGGTGATAAGAAATGGAAGGTAATAAGAAAAAGCAAAACAATAGTAAAGAAACAGAAAACTATATGGCAGAGGGCTTATCTTTAGGAATTTGTTTAGGTACAGCACTTGGAGCAATAATCGGAAATAAGTTTAATAATGTCAAAGGAATTCGGTAAATCGGTGCCCTTGTTTTATAAAAAAATATATAACAAAATAACAGAGGAAAAATGCTTTAGATTAGCAGAGTAAGATAAAACCAGTAATATAACAAGGAAAAAAGGTTAAGCTAGGTGACTTCGTCTTTATCAGAGATAATTGGTTTCCTACATAATTTCAGTGAAAACGGAAATACTGTATACAGGAGGTATTAATGTGATAAGTATACAATATGCGTTAGATCAGCCGTTAGATACTCATGATGAAGGCACTATCAAACGTCAGTTAGATGAAATTCCCGGAGTACGAAGTGTTTCCTTAAATTTAAAAAGTCGATTATTGTGCGTTGATTATGACGATACGGCAACGGATGAACAAGCAATCGCGAAGCGCTTAAGCAACATGAATTATCCTGCAACCTTTATTGATTCCATTTCTTTTTAAAGATACCACTCAGAAGTATCATGTTATTATGTGATTAGTACCAAATTTATGCTAAAACCGAAAAGTATGGCTGTGCAGCAAAGCGTTTGCTTATCTCCACAGCTTTTTATTCGGTTCTTGAATCACTCGAATATCGAACCCTTTCGCTGTTTCTGCATAATTATAAATGATAATCAGAAATTCACAAGAATCAGACAGCGTTTCTGCTTTAGGAATCTATTTGCCTTTTCATGGGAAACTTGCTATACTAATACAAACAGAAAAGACTTGATTTAACTGAAGCATATTAAAAAACGGGAGGGCGATTGCTTATGAAGCTGTTCAACAGCATGCACAATGAAATAGAGAAAATACAACCGCTGATTGAAAATGAAATCAGCATGTATGTATGCGGCCCGACCGTATATAATGATGCACATGTGGGAAATGCCCGCCCGATCATTGTATTTGATACGTTGAAAAAGACCTTGGAAGAGCTTGGGTACAAGGTTCACTTTGTCAGCAATTATACCGATGTAGACGATAAAATCATCAATAAGGCAAAAGAACTTCAGGTAGCAGAAAAGGAAGTCAGCGAGCGTTTTATCGAGGCCTATCAAAAGGTCAGAACGCAGCTTCATGCCGATACCCCCGATGCTTGTCCGAGAGTTACCCAGACCATGGATGAAATCATTGCCTTTATCGATTTATTAGTGAAAAATAAATATGCCTATGCAGTAGACGGTGATGTGTATTTTCGCGTTTCGGCTGTCGCTGGCTACGGCTGTTTATCAAACCAACAGATTCAGGATTTACAGGTCGGTGCGCGTATTGATGAAAATACCAAAAAGGAAAATCCGCTTGATTTTACCTTATGGAAAAAAACCGAGGAAGGTATTCAATGGGAGTCCCCTTGGTCGATCGGCAGACCGGGCTGGCATACGGAATGTGTCGTAATGATTCAACGAGAGTTTCAAAAGCATTTGATTGATATTCACGGCGGCGGTATGGATTTGAAATTCCCGCATCATGAAAATGAAATTGCGCAATCACAGGCTGCATATCACACATCGATTGCGAATTATTGGGTGCATAACGGTATGGTGAATATCGATGGAGAAAAGATGTCAAAGTCTTTAGGCAATGTGGTATGGGCCAAGGATATGATTAAAAAAATCGGAGCGAATACGATGCGCTGGATGATGCTTTCGGCACATTATCGCGCCCCGTTAAACATTAATGAGGAAAGCATTGAAACTGCACGCAAGGAATCAATGAAGGCATTAAATACCTTGAAGCAGGCTATGATATGCTTGGAGCGAAACAACATAAACGAAACGATCGACCCTAGTTCAGAGGTATATACACAGTTTCTTGACGCCATGCGCAATGATTTGAATACACCGAATGCGTTTGCGGCCATATTTGAAGCCTGCAAGCAGTTAAACAATGCGCTTCGCAAAAGAGAAGCTGATTTTGAAGAAATAGCGACTTTAACAACGGCACTGAAGCGTATGCTGCATGTATTGGGCATCGCATTTGAGGAAATAAAGCTTAGCGAAGAGGATCACAGGCTTTTTGCGGAATGGGAAGCTGCAAAAGCACAGCGTGATTTTACGAAAGCAGATGAATATCGAAACCGTTTAACACAAAGAGGTTTGTTGTAAATGGATGTAAAGGAAATAAACGCAACGACATTGGCATATATCGGAGATGCCGTAATGTCCTTATGGGTTCGGGAGCTGCTGATTGAGCAAGGTTGGCAAAAACCCAAAATCCTGCAGCAGAAAAGCGTGGCTTGGGTCAGCGCACGGGCACAAGCCAAGATCGTGATTGCTTTGCTTGAGGAGCAGTTTTTCACTGATGAGGAGCGAGCCGTGATCATGCGCGGCCGCAATGCGAAATGTGAAAGTCATGCGAAAAATGCCGATATTATGGAATATCGTATGGCAACCGGACTGGAGGCAGTCATCGGTTATCTGTATCTGAAACAAGAAGCTGTGCGCTTAGAAGCATTATGGGCTGAAATTCAACGAATAGGAGAACGTAAATGACACAATATGTCTATGGAAAAAATGTAGTCAGACAAATACTTTCTGCCGATAAGAAGGTATATGAGGTGATTATTTCCGATACGTTTAAAGACAAAGAAATTCAACGTATCCTAAAGGAGCGAAGCATTTCTGTTCGCTCACTCACAAAAAAGAAAATGGATGCGTTATTGCGTAATGGTACCCATCAGGGTATTGCGGCTGAAATCGATGATTATCGCACTTATGATATCGATGATTTAACAGCAGCTGTACCGAAAGGGAAAACGCCGCTTTTTATCATGCTTGACGGCTTAGAGGATCCTCATAATCTCGGGGCGATTTTAAGAACGGCAGATTGTGTCGGCGCAGATGGAATCATATTGGGCAAGCATCGAAGCGTTACCTTGACACCGACAGTTGCCAAGGTAAGCACCGGTGCTATAGATACAGTAAAGGTTGCAGTCGTAAGCAATCTTTCTCAGACACTGGAAAAATTGAAAAAACAGGGGTTCTGGGTTGTCGGAGCTGATGCAAAAAATGCACAGGATTATCGACAAGGACAATATGATGTTCCCTTAGTATTGGTGATCGGGTCGGAGGGTTTCGGTATTTCACCGTTGATAAGAAAGCATTGTGATTATGCGATTGCTTTACCGATGGTAGGCAGTGTGACCTCCTTGAACGCCTCGGTTGCCTGTGCAGTTTTGCTTTATGAAATATATTCACAACGCCACCCCCTGAAATAACAGGAGGACGCAATGGATTCATATAACAGTGAAAATGATTATCAACTGTTGTATATGATCTATCAAATGGATGAGGACAGTTTGGAAAAACTGTTAAATAAATACTATAAATACAGCGTAAGAATGCTTCGCCGCTATTTGTTTCGTGAGGAATTCAGATTATTCGGCAATGACTGTTTAAATGACGCACAGGCATTGATTATGAAGGCTGTTTATGCGTATCGCAACGATCGAAATACAGCCTTTCGAACCTTTTATCATCGCTTGTTTTATCATTTGATCATTAATTATCGCCGTCATTACTACAGAACGATGGTCGGAAGCATTGAACGCAGAACCTTATCGCTTGATTCAAGTTTCGGCGATACTAACAGTAATACATTTATGGATATGGTCGTAAATGATGATATTACTCTGGAAGGAGTCTATACATTACATAAAGAAGAATATCGATATGTGATGAAAAAGCTGTTGCTTGATCTGCATCCGATTGAACAGCGAGTGGTTTTGCTTCATCAAAGCGGATACAGCTATCGCGATATTGCCGCAATTCTTCATATAAATATGCGCCAAGTGGAATATATTCTTACGAAAGTGCGGAAATCAAAAGCTTTAATTGACTAAAGAGTAAGTTTGTGATAAAGTTATTAGGCAAAGGTGAGGTGTTTGCCAATGAATGATAAAGTAATCTTGACTTGCACCGTATGCTTATCACGCAATTATACAACACATCGAAATAAAAAAACGCATGCAGAGCGTTTAGAATTGAAGAAATATTGTAAGAAGTGTGGCTGTCATACGCTGCATAAAGAAACGAAGTAAGGAGTGATGTTCATGAAGTGGTTCAGCATCGCAGGGATTCGCTCGGAAATCAGCAGAATCCGTTGGCCGAAGGGTAAGGACTTAATGGAAAACAGCGGTAAGGTTATATTCTTTACAGTTGCGTTTGCCTTATTTTTTACCGTATGCGAAATCATAGCTTCAGGCTTCCTGAAGTTTGTAGGAATTTAGGAGGAAGCTTATGGCTGAAGGTAATAAAGAGTGGTACGTAGTTAATACGTATGCCGGACATGAAAACCGAGTAAAGGAAAATCTGGAGCGTCGTATGGAAACGATGGGGCTGCAGGACTATTTGTTTCGGGTAATTGTCGCAGAGGAAAAAGAGATTGAATATAAAAACGGTAAAGAGGTTGAAAAGGTAAAGAACCTTTTTTCCGGTTATGTCTTTGTTGAGATGATTATGACTGATGAAGCTTGGTATATTGTCCGTAATACTCCGGGTGTTACCGGATTTATCGGCTCCAGCGGCGGCGGTGCAAAACCGTTCCCGGTTGCTGAGGATGAAATGGAATCAATCTTAAGACGTCTCGGTATGAGTGAGCGCAGAGTAAATGTAGACTTTGCGGTCGGTGATCGCGTGAAGATTTTATCAGGCGCATTTGACGGTGTTGAGGGTACGGTTGAGGAATTAAACAACGAAACTCAAACAGCCGTAGTATTAACGATTCTATTTGGTAGAGAAACGCCAACAGAAATCAGTTACAGTGATTTAGAAAAAGTTGAATTTTAAATTTAAAAATGCCCTTGTTTCTTATGCAGGAATGAGTGCATTTTTTTATTATTTGAATAATACGCTTTATGATTCCGTTGATAATGTGCTTAGAAATATCGTATATGCGTGTGAGCGATGCTGTGATTGAGAAAAGTATTGATTGATAGATAATATGAATAGGTGGTATCAGAAATGAAGCTGTTACACAGTGTTTTTTTTTGACAAGTTTTTTCAAGCTGCCCCGCTATAATGAAAAAAAGGAAGTGAGGGATATGCGTAAGCGCGCAGGAATTATTTTAATCGTCAGCGGTCTTATCTTGATTATCAAGCCGAGCTTTGATTTTGAAATGGTAATGCTTGGTTTGAATTACATAGCTGTGCATTATTGGCCGCTTGGCTTTATCTTCATCGGTATGTTGCTGCTGTGGCCGGAGAAAAAATCATCTAAGCGAAAGCGTTAAAGGTGATGCATAAGAAACGGATCGGTCCGTTTTTTATTTTGTGAACATACGCAAGCCGATACTCTTGAAAGGGCGTTGATACCCTATGTAGAGACAGCCGGTATTATGCAGTTTGAATGATTGAATATATCCGTTTTCTCGCTCTATTGTCGTTATTTTCTTTCAGGAGCCGATAAGCACCGTGAAATTTATGCTTTTGGGTAAAATTACCTGAGAAATTTCATGTCAAGCGAAAATGAAAATGTCCCAAAAAAAGTTAAACATTAGCACCAAGATTACGGTGCTTTTGTTTCGCAATATAAGCTTGAAAAGAAGCGTGTTTCCAAGGATGAGACATTGGAGGGATATAGACCTTATTAGGCTTATCATCTTTGGTGATAGGATCAAATGTTTTAGACTTAGCTTCACGAAGGGGG
>CAJTJP010000010.1 GCA_910576855.1 Erysipelotrichales bacterium | reverse complement strand
CCACAAGCTTTTTGATAACATCATACTTTAATTGTTCATTCATTCTTAGATCAACCTTTCTCATAATGACCTCTCTTTCTCATGAGGTCTTATTTTATAACATACTTTAGGACAAAATCAATTTCGTTACATTAAGACATTATCATTTTCGAATCATACATAATATAGTTATTTTGTAAAAGCTGTTGACATCTAGCATAAATTGGCATATACTATTAAAGACGAAGGTAGCCTATAGGCTACAAACTGGCGAATCACGGTCATGTATTTTAGCGAACCGGGTTCGCTTTTTATTTATTGTTTTACTTTTTTCAGCATCATATTTAATATTCTGACAGGTCTAGAATTTATGCTGTTTGTTGATATGGAGTACTCTATTGACTCTAAATCAATACTTTTCATTGCTCTGTCCAAAAGAATTAAAGTAGAGTACAGCGAACTGTTTTCTAATTTTTTTGCGTTCATTTCATTCATAAAAAATGGTAGAATAGATTCATAATGACTGATAATATTTCTCATTTTTCTAATAGATTCCACGTGTCCGGTAAAAGAAATGATGTCTTTATTAACTACATTTTTCAAATCGATTGTCTTTATTCTGGCTATTATCCTCTTTTGAGACTCAGTATCGATCATTTTAAATATAGTTTGTAATTCTCCTAATGTTAACGCATGCGGTATTATCCATAGAGGGACTTTCTTTTGAGTTTCTAAATAATGAAGTATTAATTTATTTTTGCATACATCATTCTTATTTAATGAGGAACCGTCAATATTCTTTCCTATACCAATTTGATAAATCCGCTCAAGAACTGCTTTTTTCCTATCGATATCATGTGAATCGATTACTTTTTTAATACTACTCTTATTAACTTTAACATAGCAACATAAATAATTTGGGCAGAAAGTTGGAATTATTTCATAATTACTATCAAAAAACAGTTTGATTTCATCCAAATAAGTTAGACATGATCTATCTCCGCAGTTTGAGTAATCAATGTACTTTTCACATATCTCATTAAACAATAATGTTTTAAACTTCTTTTCAAATGCCC
Organism: Erysipelotrichales bacterium; assembly: GCA_910576855.1. GTDB lineage: Bacteria > Bacillota_I > Bacilli_A > Erysipelotrichales > Erysipelotrichaceae > C-19. The sequence continues at coordinate 88,499 of CAJTJP010000010.1, read as the reverse complement.
CAATCTTTTCATAAAGCAATTTACAATACTTGTCGTTGATTTCAACTATTTTTAATAGTTCTTTAAAATTATGAGATTCTTTATAAACGAGATTTCCATTATTATCACATCCGGTAGCAAAAAACCTTTTATACGGATTAACTAATGAAGTATAGGATATTTCCTCAAGAAAACAAATATCCTCTTCATCAATAATAAAATTTTTCTCGTCTTTCAAATATTTCACTAATTCATCGGTAGTTTTATACTCTTTATAATGATTCATAGCATCCCCACTTTCGTTCTTTGATTATATTTTACCAAATATTTTATATGCTGTGAATATCATTAACAGAAATTGAAAAACTATCTGCCGACTTTGGTAAATAAGAGCTGCTATTTTTTAATAAAAGATTCTATTACAGGATGGTAAAATAACATCCGTCAAATAAGATTAGGTCAAGACCGCATCATTTTCTCAATATTGATTCTCAACATGATCCATAGTGTCAACAACACCGGCAGTAAATAGGTACCGACTACCATAAACAGATATGCCATAGTCATAAAGCCGCTGTAAACAAACAGCTCACTGCCGAACATAAGCGTTATCAGCCTTGTCACAAGCAGTAAAATAAACACAAATCCCCCTGTTTTTAACATATCATTTATAAACACCCGGAGAATTACATGTGATACCTCTTTCTTAGATAAACCGTTTGCCCGCAACACACATATTTCATACTTATGATTTTTAACCGCAAAATATTGACTGACTGACAGAAATAATACCGTTAAAATAAATAATACACTGATAAAGGTTTCTAAATACTGACTGTATTTTTCCATACTTTCCATCTGTGTTAAATAATCACTTTGTGCCAGATAAGCATGATGATTCGGCAATATCTCATTAATATCATTAGTTATATCATAAAGAAACTCAAAGCTGTCCAAGTGGAGAATCGCATGATCCGTACTGAGAGAAGGATATAATGATTGCGGAATATAGATTACATAGAGTGTCGACATGCCTTGTACTAACTGCTTATCCTGTTCAAGAATTCCGCCGATTTCAACTTTGATATCAACATCGCCCTCTTTTATTTGAAGCTCAGTTCCCTTTTGAAGCCCGTATCGTTCCGCCAAATAGTAAGAGAGATAAGCACCTTTTACACCTTCCTTATCTAAGTAACTGTTTTGAAAAGAATAATACGGTACTACCGTAACCGATTGAGTTAGGTCTATTCTTTTATGATCGATTTGTATGGAATCAAATTTTAACGGTGTAAAGGACACTGCCGCACTCACCCCTTCGATTTTTTTCAATGAATCAAGTGAAGAATCGGAAATATCATAATCACCGGTAATATATACCTCATTCATTCCGTATTCATTCAATGAATCATGGAAATGCTGAATCATTCCATCCTTGATTCCGATAAAAAACAAGCATATAAAGATAATGATCGAAGGCATAAGAATAAACATACGCTTTTCCCATTTCCGTTTACCGAGTGAAAATTTACTGTACCAACGATAAAAGATACGCATACTGCTTCTTAGATTAATGGGATTGATTAGCTTGTTGTTCGTTTCTGAAACCTGTGCAGCATCAAGCGTTGAATTTATGTTTTCCTTGATGATTTTTTGATTTGCCATTGTATAAACGACATCACACTTTGACAATATCTCTTTATTATGAGTAGCTAAAATAACCATTCTGCCCGATTGTGCAATTTCCTTCAGCATATCGATGATATGCTCACTGTTCTGATGATCAAGCGCACTTGTAACCTCATCGGCTATAATCAAATCGGGATTTTTCATTAATGCACACGCTAATGATAAGCGCTGATATTCTCCGCCCGACAATACGGATACTTTCGTATGAATATCCATCGTTAAGCCCATTGATTTCAATGTCGCTTCCGCTTGTTCCTGATGAGATTCATGAGCACTGATGGTACAATACAGCTTCATATTATCGAGCAGCGATAAATCATCATGCAGATTATGCTCCTGAAAAACATAAGCGATTTTTGTTTTGCGCATATCGGCCTTCATTTGTTCATTTTTCGTATTTAAGACTTTTTCATCAAAAGTATACGTATAGTCATGAAAGCCCGAAATTAGTCCGATTATATTCAACAAAGTCGTTTTCCCTACTCCGCTCGGACCGCAAACAGCTGTCAGCTTGCCTCTTTCGATTGTAATTTCTGCATCATGAAATAAGCATCGCTTTCCGTATGCAGCATTTAAATGATTGATATGAATCATAAAATCACCCTTTCATCAGGTCTAATTAGAATGAAGCTCCTTTCTTACATCAAGACGTTTGAAATAACAATAGCTGATAATGTGATACAATACAAGCAGTAACACGACAGCTGCGATATCAAACACCATCACCTTGCATAAGATTGAATCATCAGAATAACCGGCCCATACATAGGTCATTATAAATCCGATCACACCCGAAGGCACAATCACCATCACTTGATTAATAAACGGGATTTTATGGGTTTTTGTAATTCCGTTGGCCTGTAAATAGGCAATTTCTTTCTTTCGTGCATGCAGTGTACAAAGATACAGAATCATCATTAAAACAGCTGTTACAATAAATAATATCGCAGGCATCATTAATGACGTCATCGCTACTTCATTTAAAGAACCGTATAGCGATTCCTTTTCAGTATCCTTATTTTTCACATACACATTATCAAGTGTCTTATAGATCTGCTCAGTTACCTCTTCTGTATACTTGGGATCGTCTACCTGAATGATGTACATAGAGGAAGTATCGTTTACATAGAAATCATGCCCCTCTAAAAAGTGCTCAGTATAAACGTTGTGAAATTGCTTCATCAATTCTTTATCTTTAACAATTTCATCATGATATTTTTTAACCATTCGATAATCGATATAAATTTTTTCATCACCATAAATGTCATAATATCCATTTAACATAATATCTTTCTCAAAGATACCTTGAACAGTTAATTTTGTTTTACGATACAATGCAGATAAAGGTCTTGTTTCTACGGTAACACTTCCATCCCATGTACCACCTTCACTGGTAGCGTAGCCCATATGAATCGGCATATAGACTTCGATTTCGGTTTGATCTAATTTCTTAATACCTAACTCATCTGCTAAATCTTTTGAAATAAAGACTCCGCTTTCTACAGATTCATCTACTTTAATACTCTGTCTTTTCTTTACATCTTTATCACATGATGCAAATAACAGTTTGTTTGAAAATATATCATAAACATTAATCTTATTATTTTGATAAGCAATTTCATTAAAAATAGGATCTATTTTGCTGCCTTGTTCAAGTCGCATCTTAATTGAGCCATCATCCTCTAATACAACATAAGAAGTATCCATTAAAACCATATATGGATAAATATCTTTTATATGAGGTATTTTAGAGATCTCATCAACCTGTTCTTTTGTGAAAGAATGGAGATAACTTTGAAAATAATATTTATCATCATTGTAAATCAACTCGTCAATATGATTTACAATCAATTCATCAGAAATGATTTCCCCCAGTCTTTCATCCATAAACTGTTTTGTCCCAAAGATATTCACCATTCCTTTACTTACTTCATAAAAGGAAAAGCACATCGCTGCCAGTATGATAGCATAGATAATAAAATGAGAAACAAAATGCAGTCTTGCGTAAGCGAGATACTTAAATCTCTTTCTGATTTCTTTTTTTGTTTCTGATGCTTCTTGACTAGCTTCTGTTTTTCTGGTTTCAACGATTTTTTTATCTTTGATTTCATAAATATGATCGGCATGATAACGATTCGGATGATGTGTAGCTATCGCTATCATAATATCCTGTTGTTTGATTCGATGTAAGATATTCACGATAATCTCACTGCTTGCTTCATCTAAATTCGCTGTAGGCTCATCAAGCAACAATAACTTCGGCTGTTTAACGAGCGCTAATGCAATCGCTAAGCGCTGTCTTTCTCCGCCGGATAGGCTTTTTGCCTTTTGTTTTACAGACAGTGATTCCAAAGATACTTCTTTTAACAGCTCCCGCATTCGTTCCTTTTGAAACGGCAAGCCTGCGATTTGAAACATCGCCTTAAAATTATCCTCTATATCAATATCAGCGATTATACTGTAGTCTTGAAATACATAGGCAATTTCATATTGCTTCAGTCTTTCACACTCATTGAAATTGACTTCTTTATCATCCCAAAGATATTGAAAATGATTTTGATCGTCCAATAAACCGAGAATATTTAAAAGACTTGATTTACCGCATCCGCTGATACCCGTAAACAATGTTATTTGATGCTTTTGGAGTGTAATTCCACCTTGTTCAATGATTGTTTCTCTGAATTTAATTTGAATATTTTTTAGTTGTATCATAGCTCTGCCTTCTCCCTATAGACACGGTTAGGTTTACCCCAGACTCAGGTAAAACGCTTTCATTATAGATATACTAACATTTTATTGTACTTGCTGTCAAATTTATTCAAATCATTAATAAACAACCTAAAAAATCACAGAACCCGAAAGCTCTGTGATTTTCAGCTCTATATTTAATTTATCGTAAATATCATTTGTTTTACTTCAAATTCAAATGCAGCTCATCCAACTGCTGCTCATACACCGGACTCGGTGCATCGCTCATAAGATCGGCAGCACTGGCAGTTTTCGGGAATGCGACAACATCACGAATATTATCCGTATTCGCCAACAACATCACCAAGCGCTCCAAGCCGATGCCTACCCCGCCGTGCGGCGGAGTTCCGTATTGAAACGCATCAAGGAAAAAGCCGAATTTATTATGTGCCTCTTCCATGCTCATGCCGATTGCCTCAAACACCTTTTCCTGTAAATCCTGATCGTGAATACGAATCGAACCGCTCAACAGCTCATAGCCGTTTACGACAAGGTCATAGGCTCTTGAGTAACAATGCTGAGGATCGCTCATCAGTTTATCAACATCCTCCTCATTCGGAGCAGTGAACGGATGATGCGCCGCAACATAGCGATCTTCTTCCTCACTGTATTCAAACATCGGGAAATTCGTAACCCATAAAAAGCGATACGCATTCTTATCGATCAATTCAAGCTGATGCCCGAGCTTTTGTCTCAGTGCTCCTAATGCAGTCTGTGCAGTACGTTTTTGATCGGCAATCATAAAGACAAGATCACCGTTATTCACACCTAAGACTGATTGAATCGTATGCTTTTCCTCATCACTCAATACCTTCGCAACCGAACCGCTGATTCCTTCTTCACCGTACTTCAAGTAAGCAAGCGCCTTTGCGTCGTAAACCTTCACATATTCCTGAAGCTGATCCAGCTCCTTGCGTGAGAAGCGCTTTTCACCTTGTTCTACGACAAGCGCCTGTACGATACCGCCCTGTTCAAGAATTTGTTGAAACAGCTTAAACTCCGTATTCTGAAATACATCACTGATATCATGACATTCCATCGCAAAGCGTAAATCAGGCTTATCACTTCCGTATTTCGCCATACATTCCTCATAAGGCAAGCGTAAGAACGGCTCTAATTCAATTCCCTTTACCGTATGGAAAATCTTACGCATTAAGCCCTCAGTCATTTCCCATACATCATTTTCATCGACAAAACTCATTTCAATATCGATCTGTGTAAATTCCGGCTGACGATCGGCACGCAGATCCTCATCTCTGAAGCAGCGGGCAATCTGGAAATACTTTTCCATTCCGGAAATCATCAACAGCTGCTTATAAAGCTGCGGTGATTGCGGAAGCGCATAAAAGGTTCCCGGCGTAATACGACTAGGAACTAAATAATCACGGGCACCCTCCGGAGTCGATTTACATAAAATCGGTGTTTCTACCTCAATAAAACCTTCATCCGATAAATAATTTCTTGTGATCATCGCTACCTGATGGCGCAGCTTCAAATTTTGTTGAAGCGGTCTGCGGCGCAAATCCAAATAGCGATACTTCAATCTTGTATCCTCTAACGCATCCGTTTCCTCGGCAATGATGATCGGAGTCGTTTTGGCACTATTGATGATTTCAACCGCAGATACTTGAATTTCAATATCACCGGTCGCAAGCTTCGGATTTTTATCCTGACGCTCTACGACGATGCCTGTTACGCTTAAGACATATTCATTTCTGACTTCAGTGATTGCCTCAGTCAGCTTTTCATCGAAAACAAGCTGTGTGATTCCCTCGCGGTCTCTTAAATCGATAAAGACCAAGGAGCCGAAGTTTCTGCGCTTTGCGACCCATCCGACAAGTGTAACTGCTTGATTGACATGTTCAATTCTTAATTCTCCGTTATTATGTGTTCTTTTCATACAATTCCTCTTTCCTATTCATGATGCTTGCCGCAGGTGCAGTTTCCCGGCTCACAGTTACATTCATGTGCTTCCTCATCCTCGAACATCCGGTCGATTTCAGTAATCATATCATCAAGCGCAACTGTTTTCTGCTGCTTATCGGAAATACGCTTGATCGTTACACTGCCCTGTGCCGCTTCATCCTCACCGATAATTACGACCACCTTCGCTTTTTTACGATCGACGGTACGATACTGTGCCTTTAAAGAACGATTTTGATAATCACATTCACATCGATAGCCGTTCGCTCTTAATATAGTGGCTGCCGATAAGGCATATAAGCCGACATCGGCGGAAAGCGTAAGCACATACGCATCAAGCTCTGCCCTTTCTCCGAGCGTGATTCCTTCCGCCTCACAAGCGATAATCAAACGCTCGATTCCCATTGCCCAACCGATACCGCTCATTTGCGGTCCTTCAAAGTATTCGACAAGACCGTCATAGCGCCCGCCGGCAAATACGGTAGACTGCGCGCCCATTTCCTTGTTTTCACTTACGACCTCAAAAACCGTATGGGTATAATAGTCAAGCCCTCTTACAAGCGTATCATCGATTTCATACGGAATACCTAGTGCATCTAAGCCCTCCAGCACCTGTTTAAAATACGCTTGGGATTCCTCATTCAAATAGTCCTTCATGTGCGGAACGGATTTCATTGCTTCACAATCCTTATCAACCTTACAATCAAGAATTCTGAGTGGATTTTGTTCATAACGGCGCTTACAATCACCGCACATAGAATCGATATGATCCTTAAAATGCTCCTTCAATGCCTCACGATAAGCACTTCGTGATTCATCATCACCTAATGTATTGATCAAGACCTTTAAATCCTTTAAGCCGAGCGAATTGATAAACGACCAGCCCAGCGCGATACATTCTACGTCCAATAAAGGATTTTTTACGCCGATGACCTCAACACCGAACTGATGAAAAATACGCTGTCTGCCCTTCTGCGGACGCTCATGACGACACATCGGTCCGACATAATACAGCTTAGCGGGCAGATCGGGCTCACCGAACAACTTATGTTCAACAAAGCTGCGTACCACACCTGCCGTCATTTCCGGTCTTAAAGTTAAAGACGTGCTTGAATTTTCCAACTGAAAGGTATACATTTCCTTATTTACCATGTCGCTTGCATCATTGCCGCGCTTAAATACATTCGTATGCTCAAAAATCGGTGTACGAATTTCATCATAACCATACACATGACAAAACTGACGGATTCGCTCCTCCAGCATTTGCCACTTTTCTACCTCACCGGGCAAGATATCCTGTGTTCCTCTTGGTACTTGATATTTCATAAAATTCCTCCTGTCAATAAAAAAACGCCCTGTATAAGGACGTAAATACGCGGTGCCACCTTACTTCACGACAAATGCCGTGCGCTTTCTTTCGTAACGTGAAATTGACGTCATTCCATTTCCTGAATGATCCTAAACGCTGTCCGGTAAAAGTCATACGACAGAAATGTTTCAGCAGCTCATTTCCTCTCTGATATCGCTGTTTCAATTACCTTTTCGTTATAACAGATATGGCTATAGTTTACCAGTGTGCCTTTAGATTGTCAAGCAAATCCTTGAAAACAAAAGCTCGATATGAATCCTTGAAAACAAAAGCTCGAAAAACAAAATCACCGCTTATCGCTTACTTGATTATTGAATGATTCGCTCTACCTGCGTAACAGAATTGATTTTGCGCAGATTCGCAATCAGCATCTGCAGATGACGAGCATCCTGAACGACCACGCTCATTTTGGTCGTTGCGGTTATCTTATCATCGTTCACCTTGGAATCCACATGATTCAAGCCTGCCTTGCACTGGGATACGATCGTAACGATATCACTCAATAGGAAATTACGATCCATGGAATGAATCACAAGCTTGACTTCATATTGTTTCTGTTCGATATTTTCATCCCAGTAAACAGGAATCAAACGCTCCTTTTCCTTTTGAATATTCGGACAATCGATGCGATGTACCTTGACTCCCTGTCCCTTGGACACATAACCGATGATTTCATCACCGGGAACCGGTGTACAACAAGACGCAAGTGATACCTTCATCGTATCTACGCCTGCCACATAAACACCGCTTTTGCTGACGGTCTTACGACGATTCGCCTCTTGACGGTTAAACAGCTCAACCAAATCATTATTATCTAATGCGGAATTGGTCTTATGCTTTACTAAGCGTTCGATGACTGCCGGCAGACTGACGCTTTTTACACCGATCGCATACATCAAATCGTTGTAATTGGAAAAAGACAGCGCACCGGTAATGCTTTCAATTCGCTTTTTATCAAAATACTGTTCAAGCTCCAGATTTCTGCGCCGCAATTCCTCCTGCAACAGCTCCTCGCCTTTTTTAATACCTTGAGCTCGCTGTTCGCTTTCCCGCCGTTGAAAGAAGGAGCGAATCTTATTGCGAGCGTGGGTACTTTTCACAAACTTGATCCAGTCCTCGCTTGGTCCTGCTGACTGCTTAGAGGTGCGGATATCGACTACATCTCCAGTTTTTAAGCACGTGTTCAACGGCACAAGCACTCCGTTTACGGTAGCCCCGACCGCTTGATGACCGATTTCGGTATGAATGCGATACGCAAAATCAATCGGAGTAGAGCCGTTAGGCAATGCGATGACACGTCCTTTTGGTGACATGACATAAACATTCGCTTCAAAGATATCACGCTGCATCATATTCATAAATTCCATTGCGTCATCATTGACTTCATCACTCATTATGCTGAAATCTCTGAACCAATGCAGCTGCTCCTCAATTTCCTTCTGCTGTGCCTTGGAGTTATAATTCGCATTTTCCTTATAGCGCCAATGCGCAGCGATACCCTGTTCGGCAATGCGGTCCATTTCCTCGGTACGTATCTGTACCTCAAAAATATTGCCCCCGTCCGCAACAATCGTTGTGTGCAGAGATTGATACATATTCACCTTCGGCATAGCGATATAATCCTTAAAGCGACCCGGAATCGGTCGATATTTCGCGTGAATATAACCGAGAATTTCATAACAGGCGCTGTCGGTATCCGTAATGATACGAATTGCCAATAAATCCATGATTTCCTCAAAGCGCTTATTTTTCGTTCGCATTTTTTTATAAATACTGTAAAGATGCTTACTGCGCCCGAAAATCCGATACGTAATATGATGCTCATCCATCATCGAACTGATTTCACGAATCATATTCTGTACCTGATCATCGCGCTCAACTTTGCGCTTTTCAACCAAATGAGCGATTTCATGATATTTATCCCGATCCAAATACATAAAGGATAAATCCTCAAGCTCATTTTTGATTTCACTGATACCCAAGCGATGCGCTATCGGAGCATACACCTCAAGTGTTTCTGCCGCAATCCGCTTTTGTTTCTCCTCACGCATAAATTGAAGCGTACGCATATTATGCAGGCGATCGGAAAGCTTGATCAAAATAACGCGCACATCCTTAGCCATTGCGATAAAAATTTTGCGATGATTGCTTGCCTGATATTCCTTTTCATCACGGAATTTCAGATTGGAAATCTTAGTAACCGCTTCAACAAGCATTGTCACTTCCTCACCGAACATGGCCTTCATTTCATCGCTTGTAACATCACAATCCTCAATCACATCATGAAGCAGACCCGCAGCAATCGTAGTCGGACCGGTACGAAGCTGAGCTAAAATATACGCAACCGAGGTCAAATGAACAAGATACGGCTCTCCGCTTTTGCGGAACTGCCCCTCATGCTGCTTTTTGGCACAAAGATACGCTCTTGTGATCAGATCGATATTTTCCTCTTTATGAAGATATAGCTTTGCCTCTTCGATAACATCATCAAAGGAATCAGAGGTATGTTTATTCATTTGCTCACCTGCTTTCCGAATGCTTTTAAATCATTTTATTCATAGCTTAATAAAGTGCATACATTATAATCCTTTAACAGCTCTCTGCCCTTTAAGGACAACAGCTCAATCAAAAACGCACAGCCGACGACCTCACCACCGAGCTGCTTTACGATTTGAATCGTTGCATCGACCGTACCGCCCGTAGCCAGTAAATCATCGATAATAAGCACTCTTTGCCCTTTTTGAATACTGTCCGCATGTACATGAAGCTCATTGGTACCGTATTCCAAATCATAGGTAACGCTGATTGTTTCCCTAGGCAGCTTCCCCGGCTTTCTCACCGGTACAAAGCCGATTCCAAGCTCATAAGCAACCGGACAGCCGAAGATAAAACCGCGGGATTCCGGTCCCAATATCACATCGGCTTTTACCTCACGCGCAAAATCACAAAGGCGCTTGCATGCCTCTTGAAATGCTGCCTCATTTGCCATTAACGGCGTAATATCTCGAAACAGAATTCCTTCCTGCGGGAAATTCGGTATTGTCGCAATATAATCCTTTAAATTCATAGTTAAAAAAGCCTCCTTAAGAATAGTATTATTATAGCAAATCCTTATTTAAATTGCATTATCAAACGCATCATCTGTTGAAATAAATTGCTTGATTTTATGAAAGCAGTGTAAAGTTATGCTTTGTTGCCTTTATCATCATACATTTGTTTTTCAATCACGAATCATACTTACGCAATATCATGACACAAAAAAAGAGCTGCTCGCTCTTTTAATCCTTCGCTCTTCCGGAATATTTTCCGTCTGCTGTATTTACGACAATCATTTCATCCTGTTCAATAAACAAAGGAACCTTGATTTCCAAGCCGCTTTCCAGCTTTGCGTTTTTAGATGCACTTGTTGCGGTATCCCCCTTTACTGCCGGTTCACATTCAATTACCTGCAGAGTTGCCTTATCCGGTAAGATAACACCTAAGATTTCACCCTCAAACATAGAAATCGTCACATCATCATTCGGTTTGATGAAATTCATTTCCCATGTCAAGCGTTCCTTAGGAATCTCAATCTGTTCATACGTTTCATTATCCATAAATACCAAAGAATCCTCGGTATCATATAAATACTGCATTACTTTCTTATCGATACGAGCCGGCTGAATCTTATCGCCGCCGCCCCATGAAAGCTCCACATTTGAGCCTGTACGCAAATTACGTACCTTTGCCTTTACGACCATCGCAGAGCGTGCGGTTTTATTTTGACTTTGTTCCAATACGACAAAGATGTTGCCGTCCTGTTGAATCGTCATTCCCGGTTTTAAATCATTTGAAGATATCATTATAATCACCTTTCTTTACCTTTTTGTCGCTATTATTTTAATTCATTTTACGCTATCCGTCAATTTATTTATTAGGAATCTGACGGAATTGATTGAAATTGAATAAGTGAAACGCATTATGCTTCAATATCGATTTTCGTATTCGGGGAAGCAATTTCATCTACAATAATATTTACCTTTTTTATCTTACGAAATTCATTAACGGAAAGTGAGCCTAAAAAAGACAGTCTTGTTTCGTTTTGATACTTTGCATAAACATCCTTCGCATTAAAATAAAGTGCGTCTATATTTTCAAGACTTTCCCATTTTACATGCTTACCGTTCGTTAAGGATTTCATTTCCTTTACACTGTAATTTTCAATTAAAAACAGCGGTTTACTAAATTGTTCGCCGAACGGGGCAAGTGCTTCAAGCTCATTTACTGCCGAAAGATCACATTCCTCGATCAGGCACGGAATTGCCTCCTGAATGATTTCATCAGTAGCAGACACAGTTTCCATTTTCTTTTGTACATATTGATAAAAGGCAGGGTAATCCTTTTGATGAAGACTGATGCCTGCGGCAGCTGCATGTCCGCCATACGCAATCAGGGATATCGGACAATCGCTGAAAAAACTGCGTAAGTCGATCATATGATTGCTGCGGATACTGCCCTTTATTTCCTCACCTGCTTGGGAAAATACCATTGCCGGCTTATGATACTCCTCACAAAGCTTTGCGGCGATAATTCCCAACAGTCCTTCATGAAAATCCTCATGCTGAAGCATTAAAAAGGCATCGTTATAATTGACAAGCGTATGGGCGAATTCAGTCATTTTAGCACTCATTAAACGACGCTTTTGATTCAATGCATCGATTTGCTGCGCAAACAACAAAATATCGGATTTGCGTTTCATCAATAAAAATTTAACGGTATTATTCGCATTGGCTAAATCAGCCAAGCGACCGGTTGCGTTCAGCTTCGGTACGATCTGAAAGGCAATCGTGCGCTCGTCCCATTTATTATCACTAGACAGTGCTTGAATCGGCTGACAGATACCCGCTTTTAAATAATCAATGCCCTGCTTGATGATTTTTCTTGTTTCCTTCCACACCGGCATGACATCACCGATCGAGGCCACAGCCGCCAATACGACATGTTCCTTGATTTCCCCTAACAAGGCGCGTGATATCATCAGTGCGATACCGGCACCGCACAGATTGTCGAACTGCTCGCCCATCGTATGAGAATGTAATAGATGCGTACAAGGAACCGGTTGATCCATCGTATGATGATCGCTGACAATCGTATCGATTCCAAGCTTTACGCAATGGCTCAACGCCTCAAAAGCCTTTACCCCGTTATCGACAGTAATCAACAGCGAATACCCCTTTTGCTTCGCCAAATCCACCGTACTGCAATGCAGACCGTATCCTTCCTTAAAGCGATTGGGAATATAAAAGCCGCACGTGATTCCGTAGCGACTCAGCGCATCATATAAAATCGCTGTTGCGCAAATCCCGTCCGCATCATAATCACCGCATATCAAAACCTTTTCCTTGGCATCTCTTGCCTGCGTGATCCGCTGTATTACTTCATTTATTCCCTGTGCACAGAAAGGATCGATCATTTCCCGATTGCTTAATAATTCCGTTATTTGAGCTTGATTCAATGATTTCGCAGCACATACCTTTGCCGCCAAATCACTTAAACCGAATGTTTCCTTAATTGCTTCATAGCCTGAAACAGATAATGCTTTAATTTTCATACCTCAATCTCCTAATGGCATTATTGTATCATAAAAGCCTTTTTCAAGATACTGTGATACTCATGAAATGAAGAAAAAGCGATAGTTTTTCACTATCACTTAATCAAATTATAACAGACGTTTATTTTAATACATCTAAGATAAAATAATCTTCAACCGCTGCCTGTTCAGAATCAATCTCATCAGGATGCGTATTATACAAAATCCAAGAACACTCATTTGAATCTTCCCATTCACCGCTTTGTGCATACTGACGAATCGATATAATACTTTCCGCTAAGCTTAAATAACGATCTCTTGTATCATCCTTCACTAAATAGATGCAATCGCTTTTACTGTCATACAGTACATCGGCAATCACCAAATCACCCTCAACCGTTATCTGCGCGACTCTGATAAAGGCCGTTTGTTTGTTTTTAAGCTTCATGTTAAATTCGTAACAGTCGTCGAAAATCATCTCACCCTCAGTCTTTTTACAATCCTCTGCATCATTTTCAATGTGGATCGGCTTTGAAATCTCATTGATATGCAATATGACTTCTTTATCCTTGGAAGCTGTCGAATTTCTTTGATCGTAAAAAACATATGCCGCAGCAAGCACAAGCATACAGGCCGCTGCTATTTTCAGCCATTTCCCGTAAACAACCTGCTTTTGCGGTTCACTTGTTATTCGCGCTAATATCCTTTGACGATTTTTCTCTTGATTCAGCCTGTCATGAAACAGCTCTTTCATTATTTCCTTATTTGTCATAGATATCACTTTCCTTTTCCATAAAGCGCTGCAGCTCCTTCAATGTTCGATATAAGCAATTCTTTACATAGGATTCACCAACACGCAGTGTCCCAGCAATTTCTTTGATTGTCAGCTCTGAGTTATAATATAAGAAAAAGATTTTTTGTATATTAGTTGATTTCGTATTTAAATAGCTCCAAACAGACTCTAAGTCGCATTTATCATATACAAGCTGATCAATATCCGTTTCATCCTCAAGCTTATCAATTAATTCTATTTCATCCTTTTCCTTACCAAACAATGAAATTGTCTTAAATCTATATAAATAACCGTAATATTGATAAATCTTATGCCTCGCAATACCGATAATATATGCATTCATATGCTTGATTTTATGATGCGTGATGATTTTCTTATATACCTCGATATATACCTCTTGTACGATATCATTTACATCAGCCAGATTTGCGCATTTACAAACTACGTATTTTAATACACTTTGGTAGGTGTTCTCATATATCTCATTGAATCTCTCAAGGTTATTTTGACCGGTCTTCTTATCACCTCACTATATTTGTTGGGAATTATGACGTAAAAGTTTCAAGCATTTCAATTTATTTTAACATAATTTATTTTATGATAATGCGTATTCCCTTTGAATCAATCAAAAAAAAGGCAAATTGCCTTTCTGTTTAAACAAGTTATTCCAGTAAATCATCGATATCACAACCAAGTGCCTTCGCAAGATTGTTGACTACCTTGACCTGTGCTACTATCGTTATAACGATAGTATGTCAATGAATCAAAGGATTAAAAAAACTGCCAAAGCACAATACAGTGCTTCGGCAGTCAAATTCTTACTTATTAATCGTTGACACCCGGAACGATCAATTCTTCGATATCATCAACCTTTTTACGCTTAGCCTTCTTCTTTTTCGGTTTCATATGAATTCGGATATAATACCAAAGCTGAGCTGCGATAAATACCGATGAACCCGCACCTGCAAGCAAGCCAACGCACAGCGTCAGATTGAATGAGGTAATTGCGCCGCTACCCATCAGCAACAGACATACGACCGGCAATAAGGTCGTAAAGGTGGAAAGAATAGAACGAGCGAAGGTGCTCTGTAAAGCATCATTCACGATCGTTTTATAAATTTCCGGAGTCAGCTTCTCATGCTTATGGAGACGAACATTATCGCGTATACGGTCAAATACGACGATCGAGTTATTGATTGAGTAACCGATAATTGCCAACATTACCGCAATAATATCCGTATTGATTTCCATTCGCAGAATTGCACAGACCGCCAAGATGATAAATACATCATGAATCAAGGCTACGATACCTGATAATGCGTAATCCCATTTAAAGCGAACAGATACATAAATCAAGACACCGATCCACGCCAATACGGAGATAATGATCGCATTACGCACAAGCTCACGACCGATAATCGGTTGAACGACATTATCGCTGACCTCAGCGTTATATGTCTTACCTAAGCTTGTTTTCGCCTTTTCCATTACCTCGGTATCAATCGCATCCTTACTGAATACAGATGCAATATTGTTTTTCTCACCGTTGATTTTGATACTGTTAGCTTTAATGCCCAATTCCTTCAACTGCGTTGACAGCTGATCTTTGGCAATTTCCTTATCACTTTCAATCTGCAGCTTCGTACCGCTTGTGAAGTCAATACCCAGATTTAAGATACCGTTGCCGCTGAAGCCGTTAAAGCCCATGAAGCAAACAGCCACACCTAAAATAGCCAATGAAGTATAGATGAAGTATTTCGCCTTAGCGACAAAATCAAGCTTCGCAAAGCGTCCGTACTGACGACGCTCCTCCCCCTTCATAACATCGGGAACATCACTTTGTTTTACGGCAAACCACGCGTATTTACCATCGCATATGCCGCTTTCAACCAAAAGCTTCAATAAGAATTTCGCAACGAATACGATGACCACCATCGTAGTAAATACGGAAATAATCAACATTGTCGCAAAGCCCTTTACACTTCCGGTACCGAACATATAAAGAATCAATGCAGAAATAAAGGTCGTCAGCTGTGCATCCAAAATCGTTGTAAAGGATTTTGAGCTTCCCTCATAGAACGCTGTTTTTACACTGCGTCCGCTGTGCATCGCATCCTTGATACGCTCAAAGGTCAAGATATTAGAGTCACAAGCCATACCGACACCTAATACGAGCGCCGCAATACCCGACAGCGTAAATACCGCACCCATAGCGTTATAAACCAAGAATACGATAAATACATAAGCCGCAATCGTAATTGCCGAAATGACACCCGGTAAACGATAATAACCGATCATAAACAGCATAATCAATACAACACCGACTGCACCTGCAAGCATTGTCTTAGAGAATGCATCTACACCGTAATCGGCACTGACCGCATTGGAGTAAACCTCATTCATCTTTACCGGCAAGGAACCGCTGTTGATCAGATCCGCAAGCTCTCTTGCCTCTTCCTCGCTGAAATTACCTGAAATTTCAACATTCGGAGAATCAATCGTCTGTGATACTGTCGCAGCTGATATGTATTTCGGATTTTCACTTGTGCTTTGTTTCGCATAAGAATCGGTTGCTTCATCAAAATCAAGCCATGCAACAATCAGATTCTGTCCGCTGCTTCGCTTCGAAATCGTTTCCGTAACACTGCGGAAAACAGATTGATCGGCCAGCTTTAAGGACACCTTGGCACGACCGTATTCATCATAAGCTAAAGATGCACTGCCCTCCTGTAATACGGTAGCGTCCATCAACAGCTTATCATCGACATCGCGGAATGTTAAATTCGCTGTCGATGAAATCATTCTGCGGGCAGCCTCCGGATCATGCACATCCGCCAGCTGCACACGAATACGATTATCCCCTTCTACCTGAATTACAGGCTCATTGACACCAAGCGTATTGACACGCTTGCTGATGGAGCGCACAACTGCCTCCATACTCGGTAATTCATCTTTTTCACTTAACGGCGTTACCTCATATAAGATTTCAAAGCCGCCCTTTAAGTCAAGACCGAGTCGCATATTATCACGAATATCGCCAAAGAACGCAACAATAATTGCCATAATTGCGATCACGGTAATACCGAACATCGTTAAACGAGACTTTTTCATTCTTTTCCTCCTTCAATCAAATCATTAAAATCATGTAGCTTCATTTGTGAGCCAACAATTACCGCCTGACTCGATAAATATTGTACTACCTCATTGGCGCTGAGTTTGAAAATATCATCGATTGCCTCATAAACACAGCGAGGACGATGATGCGACCACTTTAAGCCCATCAGTGCACTCTCGACATGCTCATAAGTCAAAGAGGATAATTCTTCTCGCTTTAACTGGCTTGTTTTTAAAGCGATTGCCAATTTAATATGTTTATCCCGGGTCAATATCGGTTCACTCATAAAATCCTCCTCAGTACCATAACATATATTATAAAACAAAATCAATGAAATGTGGAGATAAAACATGAAAAAAACGATTATAAAATCAACATTTTATCTAATACTCCTATCTGTAGCGGCAAAAATCCTCTCTTTTGCGGTAAGAGTCCTGTTGGCACGCTCCTTATCGGCCGATGCGATGAACCTTTATTCGCTTGCGGCACCGACAATGGTATTTGTAATAACGATTGCACAAATGGGAATTCCGGCCGCCTTAAGCAAGGTGATTGCCGAGCGAAGCAGTGCTAAAGAGCCGTTAAAGGTAAGTATTTTGATTTCTGTCCTGAACAATATCATCGTTACGCTTGCCTATGTTTTCCTCATTCCCTTTTTAGCGAAAAGTATTTTGAAGCAGGATCGATTGATTGAGGTTCTCTATGCGATTATACCGCTGATTCCCATGGTAACGATGTCCGGTATATTAAAGGGCTATTTATTCGGGAAACAGCTTCATTTGGCTGCAACCTCATGTCAGTTTTTTGAAGAAGGCACAAGAATTTTGTATTTACTGATCGTATTTCAGATGAATCCGCAAATGGATGCTTTGACAATGGCAAAAACAGCAATGCTTTCCGTGACTGTCGGTGAAATCGGAAGCTCGATTTATATGCTTATTGTCACAGCTAAAAAAAGAAGCATAAAGCTTCCCTTCAGTGATCTGTTTCAAGATTTACAGCGAAAATCTTTTGATGAGGTACTGGCGATTTCCATTCCGATGACAGGCAGTCGTTTGATCGGCTCCTTCACCTATTTCTTAGAACCGATCATTATGGTAATCGGTCTTCAGGCGATTGATGCTTCAGCAATGGTAAATGCCTACGGACAACTGAACGGATATGTGTTGCCGATATTAACGATGCCATCCTTTATCACTATAACCTTAAGCAACTTTTTACTGCCTTCCTTTACCTATCACCATACAAGAGGCAATCATAATACTGCCGGTAAACTGTTTTCCTTGATTATCCTGACGTGCTTTGGGATCGGTCTTGTATGCTCCTTTTGTTGCTTCCGCTTTTCTGAGGAGCTGCTGCAGTTATTTTACCATAGTGATCGCGGAGCGGATTTATTACGAATCCTTGCATGGCCCTTTGCCCTTTATGCACTGCAACCGCCGCTTGCCAGTATGCTTCATGCCCTGTCCTATTCACGCAATACGATGATCGATACACTCAGCGGTTCGCTGATTCGCTTATTATGTGTTGCATTTTTCACCAAAAATCTCGGCATAGAAACGCTTCCTTTGGCACTCACCGCAGGAATGATCATAACTACGCTGATGCACGCGGTAAATGTTGCGCTTGCATTACGAAAGCCGCGCTGATTATTTTGCCATTTGATTGGTTGAAGAGGTCTCTCTTTTCAGCACAAACAATCCGTCCTTTTGTAATATTGCTAAAAACACATCCTTGGCGGAAGTAATTCCCTGCTTTAACAGCGCTTCACTTAGCCAAACCTCATCCAGATGCAGATCCTTCAACACTTCATTGTTGATAATTCCGTCATTGATAATCGGAATCGGATGCTTAACCTTGCATTTGCTTTTTTCCAACACACTTAGAGTGCCGTTGGTTTCCATAATCGCAAATTCTACCTCCTGTGGAGATGCGATGTTTTTTTCATGCAGCTGAATCATCAAATCATCGATATTATAGCGTTCCTTACGCATGACCTCTTGATTGATGTGACCGTTATGAATCAATATTGCACTCTTGCCGTCAAATATATCACGTGATTTTTTGCTTTTCAGCAATACCCATGATACAAAAATCTGTAATAGTGCTAAAGTCGCAATCGGAATCAAAGATTTTAATATGCTTTCATCTAATTCCGTTATTGAAATCGCCAAAAGCTCCGACATAACTAAATAAATAACGATATCAAAGATGCTCAATTCACCGATTTCACGCTTTCCCATTACACGCATGGCGATAATGATGATGAAATAGATCACGATGCATTTATAAATCAGCATAAAATATTCCTGCATTTTTATTTCCTCCTTGTACTAGAATATCACTCCTTCACATACACTGAAGCGAGGTGATTTTATGAAAGATAAGCTGCTTGCCGTATTGAAATCAGCGGCAGCCTTATGTGCATGTACGATATTATTTTCGCTTGTTTTAGCCGCTTTATACTATTTTCATATATTATCACAGACAGCCTTTCATACCTTAAACTGGATTTTCGGAGCGCTTGCTTATGGCTTTGCGGGTATATTGCTTGGGGTTGAAGTAAAGAAAAAAGCGCTGTTACACGCTTTGATCGTTTTATCCGTATTTTTAATCATCGGTTTATTCTGTATGGACAGCTATACGCTGATGAACATCGTTGAATTTGCGTCTAAGCTGCTTGCTTATGCGCTTGGAACACTATTTGTTGCGCTGAAGCGCAAAGAGGCCTAATCCTGAGGGGTAAAAAGCGTATCCTGATAAGAATAGCCGAGATGGCGATAAGCCTTTTCGGTTACGATACGGCCGCGCGGTGTGCGGTTGATAAAGCCGATCTGCAGCAAATACGGCTCATAAACATCCTCAAGGGTCATTGTTTCCTCACCGATGCTGCTGGCCAAGGCCTCTAAGCCCACCGGTCCGCCCTTAAAGCGCTCAATGATTCCCTTCAGATATTTATGATCGACATGATCAAGTCCGAGCTGATCGACCTTCAGCTTATTCAGTGCCATATCGGCAATTTCCTTAGAGATGACCCCGCCGTTGATGACCTGCGCAAAATCACGAACTCGCCGAAACAAGCGATTTGCGATTCGCGGCGTACCGCGAGAGCGCAGCGCAATTTCCGTTACAGCATCTGATGCAATTTCCGTATCCATGACCTTCGCGGTACGGCTTACGATGCGACTGAGCTCCTCAAGCGTATAAAATTCTAATTGCGAAATGATCCCGAAACGATCGCGCAACGGCGCTGTCAGATCACCGGCACGCGTTGTAGCGCCAACCAAGGTAAAAGGCGGCAGATCCAAGCGAATCGATCTCACACTTGCTTCCTTGCCTACGACGATATCTAAACAATAATCCTCCATCGCGGGATAAAGGATTTCCTCCACTTGCTTTGAAAGTCGATGAATTTCATCGATAAAAAGCACATCTCCGGCCTCTAAGGTCGAAAGAATCGCAGCCAAATCACCGCCCTTTTCAATTGAAGGCCCACTGGCTGTTTTTATATTTCCGCCCATTTCATTGGCAAGAATATAGGAAAGCGTTGTTTTTCCGAGTCCCGGAGGCCCGTATAACAGCACATGATCGAGCGCCTCATGACGCTGCTTTGCCGCTTCGATGAAAACAGCAAGATTTTCCTTCAGCTGCTGCTGCCCGATATATTCCTTTAAGGTCTGCGGGCGTAAGCCGGCATCCTCATCTGCAGTGATTGCTTCACTGCTCAGCATTCGCTCCTCCATGCCTATACCCCTTTCCGTTTCGCCAAAATTCCCAGCGCATGTCGTATATACGCCTCGGTATTATCAAGCTCGCACAAAGAAAGCTCCTTGGCAATTCCCTGCAGCTCCCCTGCCTTATAACCGAGCGAGCGCAAAGCCTCTAACGCTTCCTTGATTGTCGGATTACCTTCCTCATCTGCTTCATTTTCCGTTTCGACAAGCTTGCCCTTCAGATCCAAAATGATCTGACCGGCCGTTTTCGCACCGATCCCCGGTAAGCTTTTCATAAATTTCACATCATTCTGTTCAATTGCCGCAATCATATCCTGTGCATCGCATACCGCAAGCATGCCGAGCGCAGTACGTGGTCCTACTCCCTTCACTGAAATCAAGCGCAGAAAAAGGTCATGCCCTTCTACAGTCGAAAAGCCATACAGCATAATAGCGTCCTCACGCACATACTGATACGTATAGACCGTAGTTTCATTTCCGCTTTGAAATTTCAGCGGATTCGCTACATAAATTCGATATCCGATTCCATGATTTTCAACGACGATGCAGTCTTTGCCGCAGCTGCATACAATTCCCTTCACAAACGCTATCATAATTCACCACCAACTCAGTTATTAAAATATCATTAAAGATATGCTTTCATAGATAAATAATTCGTTTCTATACTTAGCAGCATAGTAACGATAGAAATAAGCTTATCTTTTTTCAATCCATAATATTATATCATAACTGGAATCGTTAAGGTAGACTTATTTCAAGTGATACGGGACAATGATCGCTGCCTGTTATATCCGTATGAATATCAGCCTGCTTCAACATATCGCATAAGCGCTTAGAAACGATAAAATAATCAATACGCCATCCGGCATTGCGTGCTCGGGCATTAAAACGATAGCTCCACCAAGAATAAGCGATTCTATCAGGGTTCAAATAACGAAATGTATCAATGAAGCCGCTGTCAAGCAATTCCGTAAGCTTTGCGCGCTCCTCGTCACTGAAGCCGGCACTTTTGCGATTTGTTTTTGGATTTTTCAAGTCGATTTCCTGATGCGCAACGTTTAAATCGCCGCATAAGATAACCGGCTTTCTTACATCCAATTTCTTTAAATAAGCACGAAAATCGTCCTCCCATTCCATGCGATACGGCAAACGTGCCAATTCGTCCTTGGAATTCGGTGTATAACAACCGACGAAATAAAAGCCTTCATATTCCAAAGTAATCAATCGACCCTCTTGATCATGCTTTTCAATCCCCATACCATAGATGACTGATAACGGCTTTTGTTTCACAAAAACCATAACACCGCTGTAGCCCTTTTTCACCGCACTGTTCATATATTGATAATAGCCATCACTGTTTATTTCCAGTTGATTCGGCTGCATTTTTGTTTCCTGGATACAAAAGATATCGGCATTCACTTGTTGAAAGAAGTCGTAAAAGCCCTTCTGTACACAAGCGCGAATTCCGTTTACATTCCACGATACAAGCTTCATATCAATTCCTCCTTTATGTTATTATCGCTGCAGCTATCATAACCTTAACATTTCATAAGTTACGGCTATAGTATAAATAATTTTAAATAAAATGTCACTGTTTATGCTTCTTGTCTATTTCTGTAATACATTGTTTTATGTTTCTTTTTATCATTGACTATTCAATATTAGAAAAAGACAGAGAATTTTAAGCTCTCTGTCTATTATTTAGCTTTATTTCAGCATTTATTGTTCCTATTCTTTTTTTATCACGCCTTCTGATTTCTTTATCATGAAAGCAAGCATCATTCCTATCAATATGAAGGAAAAGCCGTTAATCTCAATAATAGGAGATGTAGTTGCCGTATCTACAATCGGTGCATCACTCGATACGATTGCATAATAGGAATTGTGGTTCGTCGTAAATGTGATATAACCGTTTTGTACTTTAGAAGGAACCATAGTAACCGTTCCGTTATCGGCGATATACGCAATACCTAAATAACGCTTAGCTGCTAAATCATCATCTAATTTGATTTTAACTGAGAAGTTACCTTTAGGAGTATAAGTTTCACCGTTACGCAACATATAAATATCGAAGATCTTTTCAAATGTATACTTCGCAACTACTTCCTTATTCACGATAGATGCGATTGTGTTTTCCTTAGCATCCGTCGGTAAATCCTCAACGATTAATTCAATATCATCCGGGAATTTTCCGATGATGCTGACTTTGTTATCAGCACTGTTAAGCTGATTTACATAACCCGGCTGAATCGGTTTGTTCGGTCCGATCGGATTACTTGGATTGCTTGGATTATTAGGCTTATCAGGTTGATTCGGGGTATCCGGTTTGTCAGGATTGTCCGGAGTATCCGGTTTGTCAGGTTTATTCGGGGTATCCGGTTTGTCCGGTTGATCAGGAGTATCCGGCTTGTCCGGTTTATCAGGGTTGTCCGGCTCATTACCGTCATCCTTTTCTTGTAAGTCAGCAATCGCCTTATTCACAGCAGCTGTTGCTTGATCCACTTCATCCTGTGTAGCCTTTTCATTTGCCGCTATTGCATTTGCAGCAGCCAAAATTTTATTCAAATTCTTCAGACTCTCATCTGTATATTTTGAAGAATCGATGTCAGCTGCATTTTTAATCGCTTCATTTAATGCAGTGAAGTCAGCTTTCACTGTTACATTGATCTGCGCGGTTGCGTTTTTATCCGCACTTGTCACAGTAATAACTGTCGAACCTGATTTTTTCGCTGTAACGATACCGTTTACTACTTCAACAATATCTGTGTCACCGCTTTCCCAAACTAATTCTTTATTAGTCGCATCTTCCGGATTGATTGTTACTTTAATCTCTTTGCTTTCGTCTTTTTCTAAAATGATCTCGTCATCTGCGAATTCAATGCTGTCTACTAATACTTCATCAGGTGCCGACAATTCTTCATATTTCTTGCTTATCGTATAAAGCTGATCTTTGAAGTCGGAAACATCTACTAATATTTGCTGTCTGCCTGCTTCGGTAATCCAGCGAGCAGGTTTTCCACCGGCATATGCCCATCCTGGCTGATTGTTCACCAAGTCAAAAGCATAATTAGATTTTACAGTCGAGAATAATTGTTCAATATCTTGAGCTAATTCAGGATATGCTTTCTGCATGCGATATAATTTATTAATATCACGAATTCCCTCACCGTATTTTTCACTTCTGATGGAAGCTTTCGACACCTTTTTTTCAGCATTCTTCGGTGATGGATACACCATGAAACAATCGCCCGGCTGGAAGGAATAATGCGTTGTATCTACTAACGGATCTTCCACCCAAGCATCATATGCCCAATCTAAGAATCCATCAACGCCTAAAGAACCGGAGAACATCATTGTCCAGTAACTCTCTGCCGGCAGAGAACGTAAGAATGAATTCGGGAAAACATCTGTTCCGGTGTAGAAAGTAGTACTTAAGCCTTTTGCTTTACGATCTGCCAAGAACGGTTTGAAGTCCGCAATATTGTTTCTTAATAAATTTAAGTTATAAGAAAGGTCTTCCATTCTGGGCGGTACACCGTCACCATTGAATATATGGTTATACGCGCCTTTTTTCTTAAATGACTTGCCATCTTTATTTTTCACTTCATCAATAAGATCAAATACATTTTTCATCATCGCTCTTTCGTCGAAGCCGATGGAAACCTTATCAAACCAATCCTTTGCATCAAGATGCGCCGTGAAGTCGACTAAGAAAGGTCTCCAATAAGAAGCATAGTTGGTTTTATTGGAAATGCTGACAGTATCTTTTTTCACTGTGCCTGAAGCTTCATCATAATAAATGATTCGATCGTTCCATGGAATCATACTGTATAAAACAATATCATCGCCGATACCGATTGATTCAGCTACTTCCACAAATTTATCGAAGTAATCATAATCAAATGACCATGTGCCATCAGCCTTTTTCGTCCATTTAATTAATGAAGGGCAACGAATATCATCACCGTTTGCAGGATCGATTTCACCGTAAGTCTGTCCGCCCCATGCTTCTTCTACTAATGATGCGGTTAAGGTTACACCGCCATATTCCTTATATTGTAATAGGTGTGTTCTCAATATATCAATATGCTCCGCTGAGAACGGTTCAACATCATAATACTCTGCGCTACTGAAAGGATATGTCCAATAATTAGGTCTGAATGTATAATCTTCAGTATCATCAAATGTAAGATCAATAACCTCAAACGTATAATCGATTGTCTTACCCTCTGTCAATCCGTCAGCCGTAACAGTAATCTGTCCCGTATAAGTTCCCGGCTGTGTATCTTTACCGGCCTTGAAATCAAGCCATACCAACTGAACTCTGTCTTTACCTAATTGCGCTAAAGGCTCGCTTGTATCAATAATATCAAAATAGTATTCTTTAGGACCTGTTGGCATGATCGCATTCGGATTAATGGAATACCAGCCTGCATTACCGATAAAGCCCAGCGCTTCTGTGATAAAGGTAGCTTGTATTGCATCAGAATCAAGAACCGTACCTTTTTCATTTTCAAATTGGCCGATTTCGACTCTGACATTATTTAAATCTTCTGAACCGCTCAGAATCGCAATTTCCGAAATCGCCTTGTCGTTTTTCCAGCTCCATAAAGTATCCGTTGTCTCATTTACTTTCAGTAACGAATCATAAGCTTTTTGTTGAAACTGATCATTGGAATCTACAACAGTAACATGTAATTTATCTTTTTCCTTTACGGTAATTGTCATACTGTTATAGATACCTAGGCTTTGACAGTCACCGCTGACCATAGCCGTGCCGCTTCCCTTTGCAGTTACCTTACCTGTCTCATCTACAGTCAAAATTGATTCATCCTCTGTCGCAAATACAAAATCTTCAGGTAAAGCTGCCCCCACAGGTTCAGTATCATATTCGATCTGATATTCTTGACCTACATAAATCTCTGCGCTTCTGTTTTTAAATGTTACACTAGAAGCTGTTGCTTTTGGTTTAAAAATATCCGCTCTGGTTACTTGGATATTAGCACCGCTGGCATTGGCGTTCTTTGTACCGGTTGCTTTACATTTCAATGTATGCTCTTTATTCTCCAAATTCTTATATTCAACCAGTTTTAAAGCGGACGCCGGTCTGCTCGCAGCATAAGTATCCACTGTCTTAACATCTCCGCCGTCAATAGAAAATTCGATGATAGCATGAGAAGGTGCTTTAAAGCCGTACACCTCAATTCCTGTTCCCTCGAATTTAATCGTATAATATACATCATTATTAGCCGGCTGAGTAGTATCTACAGTTGTGAAATACTCGTTTGCTGTTGGACCGGCTTTCCATTTTTCACTAGGGTAGTAATAAAATTTATTATTCTCATTTTCACCACCTGCATCAAGCTTTGCATTAATTGATATCATATCTTCACTGCCGCTTGCTGCAATAGTAATTCCGCTTGTAACCAATGAGGTCAGCGCCAAGGCAGCAGCGAATAAAGATAAACACAGTTTTTTCAGTTTATTTCTCATATGCCCTTTCCTTTCCTTTCCAGTTTTTTGAAATATCTGATGATATTTCTTTACATTATCTTGTGATTGTACATTCTTTCTTATTTATTTCAAACCATAATATCCATACCCCTTTCATACACTCTGATCAATATAACAAGTCGAATATATCAAATCGTATACTTTTAGGAACAGGATTTCAAATAGGAAATTCCTGCTTTTTTTATGCATAAAACATACTTTTTTAACTCTATATTGTTCTGTTTCTAAAAGTATACGATTTTATACATTAAAAGTGTACTGTGAGCGTTTACATTACAAGTATACCTAATTATGGAAAAGCTGTATTTGCACTTTTCAGCAAGTTTTTTGCACTTTTTGACACAGCGATAAATATATTTTATTATAAAACGGTATCCTATCTCATTGTTTTTGTTTTCTGTTATAAAAAAAGACAAGAAATTCCTGTCCTTTTTATTCATCCTCAAATACAAATTCAATATTACAGATGACTACGGTATCACCGTTGACACAGCCTGCATCACGAAGCGACTGATCTACGTTCAGCTTACGCATTCTGCGGGCAAAGCGCATGATATCCTCATCATTGGTAAGCTTTGAAGCGGAAAAATTACGCTCGATGATCGGTCCGCTGACCTCCCATTCATGTTCGGCAAGCTTTTGAATCGTAAACGGTGCTTCCTCAGGCTTAAATTGATACAATACGCCCTCTGCGGTTGAATCCTCATCCTGAAATAACGGGAACTGCTCCGTCACCTCAAGCAGATCGGCAGCACGATATAACACCGATTCTAAACCCTCAGCGATAATCGTCGTTGCCTCGAAAACTTCCACATCGGGATAAGCCTTGCGAAATCTGCTTAAATTTTCTGCAGCATCATCTAAATCCATCTTATTCGCAATTACGATCTGCGGACGCTCCAATAAACGATATTCATATTGTTTCAATTCATCATTGATCGTTTGATAATCCTTTAGCGGATCACGTCCGTCATTGGCTCCCATATCGATCACATGGATAATGACGCGACAGCGTTCGATATGGCGCAGAAACTGATGTCCCAAGCCCTTACCTTGTGCGGCACCGGCAATCAATCCGGGCAGATCAGCCATCACAAAACTGCGTCCGTCAGGCACTTGCACGACACCTAAATTCGGTGTAATCGTCGTAAAATGATAATCGGCAATCTCCGGCTTCGCTTTACTGACGACAGACAACAATGTCGATTTACCGACGGAAGGAAAACCGACCAGTCCGACATCAGCCAACAGCTTTAATTCCACATCGATGTCACGTTCAATTCCGGGTTCACCGAGCTCACTGTATTGCGGCGCTGTGTTTTTGCTGGTGCGAAAATGCCAGTTGCCGCGACCGCCTTTTCCACCCTTCGCAATAATCTCCCGTTGATGATTTTTAGTTAAATCAGCTAAAATTGCGCCGGTTTCACTGTCCTTTACCAAGGTACCGATCGGTACCTTTACAATAAAATCATCACCGTCCGCTCCGTGCATCTTCTTTGTTTTTCCTTTACCGCCGTCCTCAGCCTTCAGCTTGCGCTGAAAACGCAGATCCAACAGCGTAGACTTATGAGAATCCGCTTCAAAAATCACATTTCCGCCGCGCCCGCCGTCTCCGCCGCTCGGTCCGCCATAGGCAACGTATTTCTCATGGCGAAAGGCAACAATGCCGTCTCCGCCCTTTCCTGCTTTGATATGCAGCTTTACACGATCTATAAACATGCTTGGCACCTCACTTCCAAAAATAAAATCCCCGATACGGGGATTTTTTATTACACTGTCGGATAAACGGAAACCTTTTTACGGTCCTTACCCATACGCTCATATTTCACAACACCGTTTACGGTTGCGAATAAGGTATCATCACCGCCGCGCTTTACATTCGTACCCGGATGAATCTTAGTCCCACGCTGACGATAAATGATACTGCCGGCATGACATTTCTGTCCATCTGCAAGTTTTGCTCCCAAACGCTTGGAATGAGAATCACGACCGTTTTTTGTAGAACCTACTCCCTTTTTAGAAGCGAATAACTGAATATCTAATACAAATTTCATAATCACACCTCCTGATCTGTTACTTGAATATAGTTTTTATAAGATTCCTGCATCGTAATAAGCTGTACGCGAAGCATTTCCAGCATCACTTGTACATCATGCTCACTCAACAGGTGATTTGTGATTTGAATGAAGCCTTCCTCCATTCGTAAATCACAGTTTGGATATAGTTCATTCAGTGCATTTAATGCACCGATAGCGATACAGGATACTCCGGCACAAACCAAATCCTTGCCCTTGACATCTGCATTCGCATGACCTGATATCGTTATTTTTGATATCATCTGCTGCTTGCGCTCAATGTCGATCCTGATCATATCGGACTAAGCCTCGATAGAAGTAACAGTCAGTTTTGTATATGGCTGACGATGACCTTGTTTACGACGGCTGCTGCCTTTTTTCGCCTTGTATTTGAAAATAGTGATTTTCTTACCTTTACCCTGCTTTTCAACCTTGGCATTTACCTTAACACCCTTTACATAAGGTGTACCTACACGAGTCGTTCTGTTTGCGTATACTACAACCTTGTCAAACACAACTTCTTCGCCTTCCTGTGCATTCAACTTTTCAACAAAAATTGTTGCACCCTCTTCAACACGGATTTGCTTTCCGCCTGTTTCGATAATTGCGTACATTTGTCGCACCTCCTTCTTTTGCTTAAGACTCGCCGCATACGGAGATGATCACTCATACTTACTGCCCGTATTATGTGCGGTTGTAAGTCCGAAAGGACATACAACACGTAGTATATTACCATAAAATTACTGTAATTACAAGTTTTTTATTTCATTTGCGCTTAATTTATTGTCCGTCGCTGGAAAAGACTGCTTGACTATGCACTATTCTGCTTCCTGACGCTTTTCATCGATCGGAATATAAACGATTTTATTGACGATACAAGACTGTTCCTCTTTTTTCATCGCATCGATCAACAGATAATTGCCTTTCATCAATATATCTCGATACTGCTGATAGATTTTCGGAAAAATCACCAAATCGATTTTACCGCTGTCATCTGCCCCTACACCAAACATCATTAGATCGCCGTTTTTCGTTCGATGCTCGCGTGTTCGCTCTAAATAGCACAAAAGCTGAACATATCCGCGCTTTGCGCTTAAGCTGATGATCGGCTGTAGGTTTCCGTTGATGTCCTTTCTCAGCTCCTCGATCGGATGCTTGGAAAGATAAAAGCCGATTGCTTCACGCTCTTTCATGGAGCGAAGCGTCGCATTTTCACGCATTGTTTTCACAGCCGGCTTGCTGACTAAATCAAATTTAATCATGATCTGATTTTCATCCTCGACTTTGACCAAATCACCGTAGCGAAATGCATCATCCATTGTCGCGAGCAGTGATGCACGATTGATTTTAAAGCAATCCAAGGCACCTGCATGAATCAAAGTCTCCACTGTTTTTTTATTGACCTTTTTTGTTATCATACGGG
The DNA here is from genome assembly GCA_910576855.1 of Erysipelotrichales bacterium. GTDB lineage: Bacteria > Bacillota_I > Bacilli_A > Erysipelotrichales > Erysipelotrichaceae > C-19. The sequence continues at coordinate 58,571 of CAJTJP010000010.1, read as the reverse complement.
CAATAAAATCAAAGTAATCGTTAAACTCACCGTTTTGCGTGCGCTCTGCAACGATTGTCGCACAAACCGCTGAACCGATATTCTTAATCGCAGTCAAAGGAAAGCGCAAAGCCTTGTTCTCAATCACATAATGATCGAAGGATGCATTGACAGAAGGCACCAGCACCGCAATTCCCCGCTTCTTTGCTTCAAAGATATATTCGCTTGATTTTGTTTCCGACCCGATTACGCTGTTTAATAAGGAACAAAAGAAATACAGCGGATAATTTGCCTTTAAATAAGCAAGCTGATACGCAACAAGTGCATAAGCAACCGAATGAGAGCGATTAAAGCCGTAATTCGCAAACTTCATGATCAATTCATATACATGCTTTGCCAAATCCTTCGTATAGCCTTGTTTTACCGCGCCTTCAATAAATTCAGTCTCCAACTGTCGTATTTCATTACTGTGCTTTTTACTGATCGCTTTACGCAGATTATCAGCCTTGGCAAGTGAAAAGCCCGCCATTTTCTGTGATATCTGCATGATCTGCTCCTGATAGATCATAATGCCGTAAGTATGCTCTAAAATCGGCTTCAGACTCGGATGAATATAATCGATATACTGCGGATTCTTTTTACGCTTTAAGTATTCGGGGATATTTTCCATCGGACCGGGACGATACAGCGCTATCGTCGCAACGATATCCTCAAATTCACGAGGCTGCAGCTGCCGAATCAAATTTTTGATTCCTTCAGATTCTAACTGAAAGATGCCGATCGTATCGCATTGACAAAGCAATTCATAACTTTTTTTATCATCTAAAGGAATTTTCATGATATTTAACGGTTCTTTACGCTCTGCATTGATCGCATGAACGATTTCATCGATGATCGTCAGATTTCTGAGTCCTAAAAAGTCCATTTTGATCAAACCGAGTTCCTCTAAGTATTCCATTGTGAACTGAGTGGCGCACATGCCCTCATCCACTTCGATCAACGGACAGATCGTGGTGATCGGTTCGGCGGAAAAAACGATACCGCCGGCATGCATAGAAGCGTGTCTTGGAAGTCCTTCCAGCTTTAATGCCTTTTCATAAATATGGCGCAGCTGATTCGAGGAATTCACCATTTGTTTAAAGCGCGGATTTTGTTCATATGCGTATTTCAAAGTAACCTTAGGCAAAAACGGAATCTGCTTACAAAGCATATCGATATCACGCTGATTGACACGCATGACCTTACCGATATCACGCAGCACCTGCTTCGCACCCAGCGTATTGAACGTAATAATATGAGCGACATGCTCCTTGCCGTATAAATCACGCACATAATCGATGACCTCGTTACGGCGGTTATCGGGAAAATCAGTATCGATATCAGGCATGGAAATACGCTCGGGATTCAAAAAGCGTTCAAACAACAGCTGATATTGAATCGGATCGACATGGGTAATTCCCAAACAGTAGGCAACAAGCGAGCCGGCAGCACTTCCCCTGCCCGGTCCGACATAGATATCCTGAGTTCGCGCATAGCGGATAAAGTCATAAACGATTAAAAAATAATCGGCATAGTTCATTGATATAATTACTTGAAGCTCATAGTCAAGTCGTTGCTTATATTCAGCAGGAATACTCTTAAAATTCATACGCTTCGCTAAGCCTTTATAGCACAGCTTGCGCAAATACTCCTCACTGGATATATTGAGCTTGTTTTTGAAATGCGGTAAATGTACATGATTAAACTGAAAGCTGACCTGACATTGATTCGCAATCGCATCGGTCATCTGTAAATCCTCTGCTTCATATAAGCCCTGCATTTCCTCGGGATTTCTGAAATAACGCCGCGGTGCATAATTCAGCGTTTTATCCTGTAAAGCAACTCCCTGATCGATCGCACAGAGAATCTTATAGCTTTCCTCATCATCCTTGCTTCCGTAATAAACGCGCGATAACGCACAGGTAGAGATATTCAGTTCCTGTGCACATTTTTTCAACAACAGATTTTTGATTCTTAATAAGCCCGAATCATTACAGGCAATCGCGCAATAAAAGGATACAAAGCTGTCCTTATACAGTGTCAGAAGCTCTTTGACCAGTGCTTCGTCCTCTTTGACGATTGCCGCCTCTAAGGTTGAATTATCACCGCCGTTCAAAACGATGCAGTGCTCTGTATATTTCTTCAGTTCCTCTAAAGTGACCGGTGTTCGATCGGTATTATAGCGAGTGGATAATGCCAAAAGACTTTGATAGCCGATATCATCACGTGCCAATACGATCAGGTTGCATGCGGTATCACCGTGAGTACAGTCACATTCCATACCGAAAATCGCATGTATGCCCTGCTTTTTTGCTTCATGATAAAAAGCTGCCGCACCATGCATGACCTGTTTATCGCATAACGAAACCGATGTATAGCCGCACATTTTCGCATGCGATACGATATCGGGTATTCTTAATGTGGAATTCAACAGCGTATAACAGCTTCTGACATGAAGATGAACACTCACGACAACACCTGCTTTCTTTGTATCATTATATCATATCTTTACCTGTTTCGTTTCCTTATATACAAAATTAAATACTGTTTACGGTTGACTTCTGTATTTCACCTGAATAATACGTGTGTAATCACAGGTCATCACCTTATCTTTTTACCTATCTGCTTCTCAATGCGCCATTTCGGTGCATTGCCGTCATCTGCCCAGTATTCATCAACCGCCTGTATTTTATCGTCCTTTATTTTGAAAAAAGATGTAACATGAAAAGAAGCAGCTTGATTTTTCGGATAAACCCGCACCACTGTTATAATCAAATCATTTAATGTTTCTATGCGTTCGATTTCACCGTCCCAATCGCCGGGATATTCACAGTTCGCAATCATAAATTCATCAACGGTAAAGTGTTCATTCGTACAATGCCAGTTGATATACGCTTCTTTATGAAAATATTTTCTGATTTCATGTTCCTTCTGTGCTAAAACTGCTTCCCAAAATGCTTGTATATTCATATGAATACCTCTCTTTTCAACATTATAACATAAGCTTTCAAAGCTTTCTATATCATACAGCGATATAAAAAAGCACCTTTCACTAAATGAGAGATAATAAAAAGAGATACTGCCGTTCGGCAATTATCCCTTATTGTTGATACGCTGTGAAAGCTGTTCTAGCAACTCCGTGATTTGTGCTTCGGTTAAATTTTTCGCACCGCAGGCATAACGATGCCCACCGCCGTTAAAATTCATCGCAATATCATTGATAATCACATTGCGAGAACGAATCGAAGCGTTATATAACGGCATTTCATTGCTACTGTCTGTGCTTTCCACAAACAATATCCAAGCATGAAATTCATTCACATGACTTAACGCATAAGTTTTTTCCTTGGCTTCATTATAAGTCAAATCAAACTGCTCATACTCCGCTTTGGTTATTTTACAGAAAGCGATATGCTCATGAAACAGCTGTACATGCTCTCTGATATACGTTTCATAGCGATATTCCTTTAAGCTCTTAGAAAAATTCATTTCATTGACCTTAGCAACATCTACCCCTTGTTCTACCAAATAGGCCGCTGTTCTTAACATCTGCGGTGTTGTCGCATTGATCGAAAACTGAAGCGTATCGGCAATTAAGCCGCTGTATAGATATTCCGCACATTGCTTAGAGAGTGTTTCTCCTCTTTGTTGAAACATATTTGCTAAGATTTCACATGTTGCACCCTTTTTATCCTCGATATATTCAATGTCGGCATACGCATCGACAAAGATATGATGATCGATCTTGATTTTAAAGGCAGCGTTTAAGCAACGTGTATCATCAATGCGTGAAGCATTGGCCGTATCTAAGATGATCGCCAATGAGCTTTGAATCGTTTCATCATCTGCTTCATCAATGCTTGGATAATGAACCGCAATCGAGCCTACGGAAGCACCGAGTGCATATACCCTTTTCTGCGGATAATTCTCATTAATCCACTGCTTCAAGCCAAACTGCGCTCCGAGTGCATCTGCATCCGCACCGATATGGCGGAACAATGTAATCGTATCGTATTCGGTGATACAATCAAACAGTCGCTGCATGTTTAGAAGCCCAGTAAACGCTGCGTATCACGTGCAATCACAAGCTCCTCATTCGTCGGTACGAGCCATACGCTGACCTTGCTTTCCTCAGTGCTTAAAAGCTTCTCCGTACCGCGAGTCTTCGCATTAAGTTCCTTATTGATTTTTACTCCCAATGCGCTTTCGAGCTTTTCGCATACCATGCGACGAATCTTATGGTCGTTTTCACCGATACCGCCCGCAAATACGATTGCATCAACTCCGCCGAGCTGTACGAAATATCCGCCGATGGTGTTGATAATACGATTGACATAAAGATCGGTAGCGATGATGGCGCCTTCCTTGCCTTCCTCACATGCCTGCTCAATATCACGGGCATCACTGGAGATTTCACTGATTCCAAGCATTCCGCTTTCTTTGTTTAATACATTATCCATTTCCTCAGCGCTCATTCCTGTTTTCTTCATCATGTAGCAGACGATCGCAGGATCGATATCACCGCAGCGAGTACCCATCATAATACCTGCCAACGGGGTAAAGCCCATTGAGGTATTGATGCACTTACCGCCGTCAACCGCAGAGATACTTGCGCCGTTTCCTAAATGACATGTGATGATTTTTAAATCCTCGACATTCTGATTCATCAGCTGGGCACAACGCTGAGATACATACTGATGGCTGGTTCCGTGATAGCCGTAACGGCGAATCTTATAATCGCGATACCATTTCATCGGCACCGGATATAAATAGCTTTCCTGTCCCATGGTTTGATGGAAAGCCGTATCAAATACAGCGACATGGCCGGCATTTGGCAACGCATCCTTAAATGCACGATAGCCGACAAGACCGGCCGGATTGTGCAGCGGGGCCAATTCTGACATATCAACGATCACCTGCTCAACCGCATCATCGATCACACGGCTGCTGCTGAAATCACCGCCCTGTACGACACGATGACCCACGCCCTTGATTTCGTCAAGTGATGCAACGATTTTGTATTCTACAAGTGCTTCCATCAATAAGCTGACTGCCTTCGCATGATCCGCAATCGGCAATCGTTTCGTAACCTTTTTTCCGTTGACCTTAATCGTAAAGATTCCTTCCTCAAGACCGATGCGCTCCACATTACCGCTTGTTAAAACCGTTTCCTGCGGCATTTCAAATAACTGAAATTTCAAAGATGAGCTTCCTGCGTTTACCGAAATAATTTTTGTCATAATATCCTCCTGATTATCTATCGCTTCCAGCGCTTTTATAAACTGATCTAATTGCTTGTTTTTCATGCCTCTCATTGCATCATACAGCTTGCTTCGCCGCTTATTTGCTGCAACAAGCTGAAGTCTTTCCTCATAATCTGTCAAAGCCTTCTCACTGCGCTTTAAATGATCGCTCACGGCCGCTCTTGAAATCTTCAGTATTTCACCGATTTCCGATAAGGAGAAGTCCTCCTCATAATACAGCTTTAAAATTTCCTGCTGCTTCGTTGTCAACAGCGTTTTATAAGCGTCCAGCAGCTCATTCATGCGCAGATTCTTATCAAGCGGCTCCATCGTCCAAAATACCCTCGCATAAGCCGTAAAGATACGCATTGATATCAAACGGACGCAGATCGTCAACGCCCTCGCCCAGTCCGATATAAGTTACCGGCAAGCCCAAAAGATCGCGAATTGCGATTACGATGCCGCCCTTGGCCGTACCGTCCGTTTTTGTCAAAATAATGCCGCTGACATCGGTCGTTTCCATAAATACCGATGCCTGCGAGATTCCGTTTTGACCTGTTGTCGCATCGATCACAAGCCATACCTCATGCGGCGCTCCCGGAATTTCCTTCGCTGTTACACGCTTCATCTTTTCCAGTTCCTTCATCAGATTCGCTTTATTTTGAAGTCGTCCTGCGGTATCACCGATCACGATATCGGCGTGATGCTCCTTGGCATAGCGACAAGCATCCACCAACACCGCACTGGGATCGCCGTTTTCTCTCCCCTTGATGCAGGGCAGATCTAAACGCTGTGCCCATTTGGCGAGCTGATCGACAGCTCCGGCACGAAATGTATCGGCTGCCGCAAGCACAACGCTTTTATTTGCTTCCGTGAAGCGCTTGGCAAGCTTGGCGGTCGTCGTTGTTTTTCCGCTGCCGTTGACCCCGACCATCAAAATCACGGTAGGACCGTCTGCATTCTCTTGAAAGGGACGATCCTCATGCGCATTGTACAGCTCAGCCATTTGTTCCACCAAGCACTCGCTGATCTCTTGAAATGTTTTCAGGCGACGATCCATCGCTTCGTTTTCCACCGCATCAACGATTTTTTGAGCCGTTTTGATTCCGATATCGGCCTCCAACAGCGCAATCATAAGCTCCTCTAAAAACTCCTCATTGACGCCGCGAAAGCCTAAGGCCAGCTTACGAATTCGCTGTGAAAACGATTTTTTGCTTTTATCTAATCCGCTGAGATAGCGATCCTGATCCTCATTAGAACCAAACGCCTGCTTCAGCTTTGAAAATATACCCATTATGCTTCCACTTCCTTCTGTTGATCATTTTCCCGATCCACCATATTGATCGCATCCTGAAGGCGTACCTTCAACAGCTGCGATACACCGTTTTGCTGCATCGTAACACCGTACAGTGCATCACATTGCGCCATCGTACCAGGACGATGCGTTACGACGATAAACTGACTCTCACCGCGGAAGCGCGCAATATATTTCGCAAAGCGCTCTACATTCGCCTGATCGAGTGCAGCCTCAACCTCATCAAAGATACACAGCGGCATCGTTCTTGCCTTTAGAATTGAGAATAAGACACAAATCGCAATCAATGCCTTTTCCCCGCCGGAAAACAAACGAATGTTTTGAACCGTTTTGCCGGGAGGCTGTACATCGATATCAATTCCCGTATTCAATACATCCTGCGGATCGACCATATATAAGCGCGCCTTACCGCCGCCGAACAAGGTACGAAACACATCATTGAGCTCACCGTTGATGCGATCGAACATCTCCTGAAACTGAGTAATCATGACCTCGTCCATTTCATCGATTGCCTCTAAAATTTTATCCTTGGCAGACAACAGGTCATCACGCTGCTTCGTTAAGAAGCCGAAGCGCTCGCTTACCTCTGCATATTCCTGCGGTGCATCTAAATTCACATTGCCCAGCTGTTGAATTTCCTTGCGCAATATGAGCACTCGCTGCTTTGCTTCGGCAATATCGATTTCCTGCTTCTGCGTCAGTGCATATTCATAGGTCATCTCATACGTTGAGCTTAAACGCTCCAAAGCATTTTCCAGCTGTGTTTCAGCCTTAACCTTATTTTCTCCTACTTCGCGCTCTTCATTCTGTAAAATATTCAAATCGCGGCGCAGTTGACGAATTGCCGCCTCTTTTCGCTCGACCTCACTGCCGCAGCGCATTCTGCGCTCCCGTTTGTTTTGAATCGATGACAAGGTTTCATCACGCTTAGAATACAGCTTAGACAGCTGTACGACAAGGTCATCCTGCATCGTTCCTTCATTTTCATCGATTTCATCGGGAGCGAGCTGTTCATAGTCCGCCTTTAAGCGATCCATTTTCGTGCGCTTTACCTCAACGATCGGCTCCAACTGGGCGATTGCTATCTGTAACTGCACCGCTTCATCCTGAAGCTTCTGCTGCTTCCCTTGCAGCGCATACAGCTGATTGCCTAAGGAATCTACCTTTAACTGCTGTCCTTCAAGACTCTGCAGAATTTGATTCAGCTCCTTTTGAATCGTCATCGGTGAACCGGCGCTTTTTGTGCGACCGCCGCTCATGCTTCCGCCCTTATGTACGACATCACCGTCTAAGGTAACGATCTTATAATTATATTTTAATACCTTGGCAAGCTCATTCGCATTGATCAGATTATCACAGACAAGTACATTTCCCAACAATGACTGCTTTACAATATCAAAGATCTCCTCATTATCGACAAAATCACACGCACAGCCTAAAAAGCCTGCCGTATGCTGCGCCAGCATCAAATGATCGTTATTCATATGACGCGGCCTTAATACATTCAGCGGCAAAAAGGTTGCCCTTCCGCTCTGATTTTTCTTTAAGAAGGTAATCGCATGACGTGCCGCAGCTTCATCCTCGGTTACGATATGATACATCGCTCCGCCCAGTGCATTTGATATCGCATCCTCATAATTCATCTGCGGCTTCATGATCTGTGAAATAACACCTAATACACCCAACAATGCGCTTTGATTATGCAGCACTGCCTTGACCCCCTGCTGATGATTATACGGCTGCTTCGCAAGATTTTCCAATACCTCACGACGATTTTCCAAGCGATTCATCAAATTCAGCGCCTGTGTATGCTCTCCTCTGCATTCACTGAGGCTTGCTTCTACCTCACTGAGCTGCTTTTTCTTTAAATCGATATCACGCAGTAAATCCTGTAAACGATTCATTCTATCCTTATATTCATAGCTTGCTTCTTCAAGCATTGCCTTTAATTCCTTCAGTTTTTCCTTACGATCGGCAAACTCCAGTGCATATTTACGCTTTTCATCTAATTCGGCCTTACGCGTTTCCAATACCGATATTTCATTGATGACCTTAGTATAAGCCTCCTGAAGCTGATTGATTTCATGATCCAGCTGAAACATCTCTTTTCGTAAATCACTGTTTTTTAAATCCTCGACCTGAATCGTTGTTTCATGCATTGCCTTTTGCGTATCTAAATCAAAAGCCTTTTTCTTTAATATTTCAATACGCTCGCTCAGCTGTTCGATTTCATCCGCAATTACACTGATTTCAATTGTTTCCAGCTCACTGCGCTTTTCCAAATACTGCTCAGCCTTTTTCGCTTGACGCTTTAAAGGATTCACCTGTCGCTCTAATTCAACGATGATATCCTCTACACGCATCAGATTTTCCTGTGTACGATTCAGCTTTGACAAGGACTCGTTTTTACGCTTTTTATATTTTGCCACTCCCGCCGCTTCCTCAAATAATGCACGGCGCTCCTCCGGCTTAGCCTCCGCAAAGCTTGAGATATTGCCCTGTGTGATAATTGATAAGGAATCACGACCGAGCCCGCTGTCCATAACGATATTGATGACATCCTTTAAGCGGCACGGTGTTTTATTGATAAAATATTCTCCTTCACCGCTTTGACGATGCAGTCTTCGAGTAATCTCCACTTCCTCATAATCCACATTTAAATAATGCTTGGAATTATCAAAAACAAGGGTAACCTCAGCGGTGTTTACTGCCTTACGCTGTGTCGAGCCGCTGAAAATAACATCACTCATACTGCTTCCGCGTAAGCTTTTTACACTCTGTTCTCCCAAAACCCAGCGAATCGCATCATTGATATTGCTTTTGCCGCAGCCGTTCGGTCCGACAATACCGATTACATCGGAATCAAAATGAATCACCGATTTATCGGCAAAGGACTTAAACCCCTGCAGCTCGATTCGTTTTAAAAACATAACAGTCCTCCTGTCATTTGCATATAAATTTATATTACAGTTCAATCCAACATATATTATAACACAAAATTGATGTTTTGCGTATACTGTGTTACAATAGTGCAAACTTAAGGAGGCACCGGCTTATGACAAAGGAAGTAAAGACAATGCGCAATATGTTTCACCTGTCATTCGGCGAAGAGGTCGGCAATGCCGTTACGCATGGTGTTGCGGCAATTTTATGTCTGTTGTTTTTACCTTTCTCGGCTGTTTATTCTTATTGTATCGCTGATGCGTGGCGCTCATTCGGCGTGTCCGTATTCATCATCTGTCTGTTTCTGATGTTTCTGATTTCAACGATCTATCACAGTATGGCGTATGACAGTGAACAGAAATATGTGTTTCGTAAATTGGATCATATCTGTATCCTGTTGGCGATTGCCGGAAGCTATACACCGATTGCGATAACGCTTGTCAAGGGCTGGCAGGCTGTGATTCTGTTGATCATAGAATGGACGATGGTAATTGCCGGTATCTTATTAAAATCAATTTCAAAGCGCAGCTATCCGATTCTGTCGATGACGATCTATATGGTAATGGGCTGGACGGCAATCTTCTTTTTACCGAAGCTGTTGTCAGTCGCTTCCCCTTTATTTCTCACTTTGATTGTTTTGGGCGGTGTCCTATATACGATCGGCGCCTTCTTTTACGCAAAACCGCAGCATCGTTATTTCCATATGATTTGGCATATCTTTATCATGTTGGCGTCAATAGCCCATATCATCGCCATCGTATTCCTGATGTAAACAAAAAAAGCTTCGCAATGAAGCTTTTTATTTGCGCTTTATTACACATCGATTTGATTGCTGCAGGTGCTTTTCTTTCACATAAAAAAGATACACTGAAAAACGATCTGACTGCAACACCCTTGATTTTATTACGACTTTCGCTTCTTTTTATTAGATTTCAACAATTCCTGTAAAACCTCTAAAGCATATTCAGTCTGCAGTCGTTCTTTTTTACCGATATTTCTTTTTAATTGATTTTGAAATACTTCTATCTTTGATTTGATTTTATCAGTAATATCATTAGAAGTCGGTTTTATGATTATACTGTCGTCACGGATATCGATTTCTACATTTGAACTTGCCCCGATCCCAAGCTGATTGCGCAGCTCAGAGGGAATACATATTCTTCCGAGGTCATCCACTTTTCTTTTTATACTCATAATATCTACACCCATTCTCCTCTCTTCTCCTATATTATAACACACTTCGACTATTTGTCGGAGTATAAATGTGTTATTTTATGAAAAAATATTACTGGGAAAATTGGAAGTGAAAATATGAAGCATACAGAAACGGCCGACAACAATGTGATTTATATCATTGTCGGTAAAAACATACGTAAATATCGGAAGCAACAAGGTCTTAAGCAAGCAGAGCTTGCCGAGCTGTGCCATTTAAGCGAAGGCTTTATCAGTGATTTAGAAAGCAATACGTTCAGAACAATATCACTGAACACCTTATATTTGATTGCGAAAAAGCTTAATGTGCATATCAAGCAATTATTTGATGATTTAGAAGAAGATCAATCAAATAAATAAGAAGTGTAAATAAAAAACGGGATTTCTCTGTTAGGATTTGCTTATTCACAGTGCTTGTTAATGAAACTGTTTCACATCACCCCCTTATTAATATAAGAAAGATAATTATGATCGGCGGCAGTCTCGCATAAGGAATAAAAAAAGGTATGAATTCAATTCGGATTCATACCTTATTTTATTGCTTATCCGCTCACAAGACGTTCCTTCAGCTTCGCCAGTATTTTCTTTTCCAAGCGTGAGACCTGAACTTGTGATACCTGAAGCCGCTTTGCGATTTCCTCCTGCTTCATATTTTTTTCATAGCGATAATAGATCAGCAGTCGTTCTCGCTCATCCAAGCGCGTCATTTCTTTTTTCAATGCCAACTCCAGTACGATATCACGCTGCTTCTGCTTCGTTACCTTATCCTCTAAATGAATCGGTGAACCGTCATTTTCATAAATCGTTTCATCGAGGGAATAAACGAATTGATTCGCTTCAAAGGCTAAGATGACATCGCTGACATCAATATGAAGATGATCGGCGATTTCCTGATAGGTTGCTTCTCTGCCTAATACCTGTACAAGCTCCTCTTTCGCCTTTACCATCGCCAAATAGCCTTCCTTCAGCGAACGTGATATACGCATGCTGCCCTCATCACGGAAATACCGCTTGATTTCACCCAGAATAATCGGTACGGCATAGGTGGAAAATTTCACCTGATAGCTGAAATCAAAGTGATTCAACGCCTTCATCAAGCCGATACAGCCGATTTGAAATAAATCCTCATTTGTCCCCTTAGGCTTGTGAAATCGTTTCAGCAATGCGTAAATCAATGGTGTATTGCGTCTTACAAATTCCTCTTTTGCCTCCTCATCCCCTTTTTTTATTTCGGCAATCAGCTCCTCATTAGTGAGCGGGTTCTGTTTGTCCATGAAGCTGTTTACGCATCTGTACTATACAACCGTTGCCCTCGCTGCTGTTCACCTTAAAATCATCAGCGAAGGTATCCATAATCGTCATTCCCATCCCCGAACGCTCTAAATATGCCTTGCTGGTGTAAAGCGGCTGCATCGCAAGCTCAATATCGGCAATACCGCAGCCCTCATCCTGTACTGTCAAGGTCAGTGTGCTATTTTCATCATATGCGGCCTTGATTTCAATAATGCCGTCCTCACGCCCCTCATAACCGTGAATCATCGCATTGGTAACTGCCTCCGCAACCATCGTTTTAATTTCCATGATTTCCTCTACGCTTGGATTCAACGGCATTAAAAAGGCTACGATGCTTGTTCGCGCAAACGGCTCGTTTACCGGCTTGCTGAAAAATCTCAATGTCATCTCATTCATAGTTTTACCCCGCTTCTCTCATAGGAAATGATCTGAAATATCCCGGACATATGAAATAACGTCTGATTTGCCCTTGATAAGTTACATAAAATCAGTTCACTTCCAAGCTTCTTTAACTGCTTGTATCGCGCCAGAACAAAGCCGATACCGGTACTGTCAATAAAGCTGACTTCCTCAAAATCCATCTTTACGGCTGTCGGTTCAAAATGGTCGATCAGCTGTATACATGTATCCTTGATTTTCGCTACAGCCAGATTATCAAAATCACCGTAGAAATAAAAATACAGTGTACCTCCTATCATTTGATGCTTCATCAAAACAATCATTCCTTTCTGCATGTTCATCTTATCATGCTTTTTCAAATGCGATAACGCTTTCGACAAAGCATGTAAAAAATAGACATGACTCAGACAGCAGAAAAAAAAGCTGCATTTGTGCAGATAAGCATTACATAAGCAAGCTTCACACACAAGTGTAATCCTGTCTTAAAAGAAAGCGTAATGTTTTAGATGTCGAGCGATGTCAAAAGAGTAAGATAATGATGTATGAGAGCCTCGATGATTTAAATTCTATCAGCGGAAGCCGACTGATAGTCAGTTAATAATGAGTGAATATAATCCTATTTATTCAAGCATGAAAAAAGCTGCCTCGTGTATAGAAGCAGCCAAATCAGTTAATGCTTGTTTGATGATGCTTATTTATTGAGATGCCAAGCATCGCTTTAATAAAAAGGCACAGAAATAAGGATACGTATAGATATGATCGGCATAACCGATATTCCCTCCCGTAAGCTTGATACCAAAGCTGATATCCGCATAATGATCACTGTTGATTAAAGTTCTTAACGATTTTGCGGCACCGTTATTTGCTTTTATTTCAATAGGAATCAATGAATTCGCGGTACGAACGATTTCATGCCTTCTGCATATTTTCTGATATCCTCTTTATAATCGGAAAGCAGCTGCTTTTGTATGGATGTCGAGCCTTCGAAAGTATCCTTTTCAATATATTCACAGATTACGGCCGGCATACCGCCTATATACAGAAATCAAGAAACAGCGAGGAACATACATTCATTTCCGCTTGATTAAACGGAATCAACTGCTTCATATGTTCGAGCATATCCTCTGTAAATGAATCATCATAGCCCTTTGCCCATAAATATTCCTCAAAATCTAAAGAGCTCATTTCATAATCTGTCTTATAACCGACACTGTTGCTTTCAATTCTTTTATAATTGATTCCGAGCATGGAACCGCTGCATATCACATCAAAGCTGCCGTCCAGCTTAAAAAATTTAAGTGCTGTCGTAATTTCGGGAAACTCCTGTAATTCATCAAAAAAAATCAAGGTTTCATTTGGGATAAAGCGTTTCGACGGATCAAGTCTTGATATGTTTTTCACAATATCCTTTGCTTTATATCCGTCTGCAGTAATTGTTTTATATTTCGGTTCCTCGACAAAATTGATATATATCACAGACTGATAGTTCAAAGCAGCGAAGCGATTGACAGATTCTGTTTTTCCGACCTGACGCGGTCCTTTTACAAGGATCGGCTTTCTGTCTGCATCGGTTTTCCATGAAGCCAGAAAAGTATCTATTTTTCTTTTTAAATACAGCATGACAATCACTCCTTATTTATTATTAGTATAGCCGTAATTGAGACATAAAGCAACTCTTTTCACAAAAGATGAGGGAGTTTTAGCTTCATTTGCACAAAACATGAGTGAGATTTAATAGCTTTTGCACAAATCATGAGCGATAAGACAGAAAGTCGCTGCGTAAAACTTTTATATCAATCCCCCTCTTTCACGATTACTGATTCTTCCCCGTTCAATTACACCACGATATAAAAAAAGAAAAGCCTGTCAGAAAACAGACTTTCCGCAAAATGCTGAGGGACAAATTACTGGGTATATGGGGGGAGGTAATCTGTCTGGAGAAGTAATGAATTTTTACTATTCTCAGTCTTACATTTGCAAAGTAATTATACCCCGTCTTATTCTATATGTCAAACTATATTTTCCTAAATCAGAAAGTCAATAAAACTTTTCACAAACAGATCAAAATAATCCAGCGGCTGAACGTCTGCATCTACGGTCAAATCGCTTTCCGCCACAAAGCCGTCGTCCATCGTAATCGTAACCTTGCCTACAATATCACCGCGCAGATAAGGTAAATTCGGTTTTATGATTTCAACCTTACGATCCGCTTCCTTCGGCTGTGTTCCCTTTTCAAATACATAGCGAATATCCTTAGTGGTAATCAAATTCACCTTGTCAGGCTTACCGTTATCAAGCTGTTTTGTTTCAATCACCGTATCAGCAGGATATAACAGTCCGTGTTCAAACTGTGAGAAGCCATAGTCCAGCATCGTTTTAATTTCCGCATTTCGCTGCTTTGAGGACGGTTCTCCCATCACGACACTGATCAATCTGAGGCTGTCCTTTTGTGCCGTTACCGTAATACATGACATCGCCTCTTGCGTAAAGCCGGTCTTTAAGCCGTCCACACCCGGATATTGCTTAATCAGCTTATTTGTATTAACGAGCCAGAATTTATTATCGCTGTTTTCACGAATATACGCATCATACGTAGATGTGATATCAAGCAGTTCCTTATCTCCCTCTTTAATCAATGCCTTCGCAATCATCGCCATATCGTATGCACTTGTATAATGCTCGGGATCATGCAGACCGGTCGCATTCATAAAATGTGTTTCCTTTAACTGCAGCTGCTTGGCCTTATCATTCATCAGCTGTACAAAATGCTCATGCGTACCGCCGATTTTTTCCGCCATCGCCACCATCGCATCATTTGCCGATGCGATACAGATGCTTTTTACCATATCGCGTACACTCATCTGTTCATTGACCTCTAGGAATACCTGACTGCCGCCCATGCTTGCGGCATGCTCGCTTGTCGTTACCACATCGTCCCATTTTAATTTTCCGTCATTCAATGCCTCATAGATCAATAATAAGCCCATCATCTTTGTCATTGATGCCGGATACAGCTTTTCATGCTCATTTTTCGCATAGATCATCTTGCCGCTTGAATATTCCATTAAATATGCAGCTTTTGCACTTTTCGCTAAATCAGCATTGTTTTTCGTATTCTCCTCATTTTTCTGCGGTTCCTTTGTTTCTGCCTGTACATTCATTAAGCCAACGGATAAGCCTAATAAAACGGCTATAAATAAGCTAAGTATTTTTTTCATCTTATCTACCTCAATAAAGCGTATGATGGAACATTGGTATTTAGAATAAATTTTTATCGAAAGCTGTTTTATCGTGAAAATAAAATCGATCAAATATATGCAGTGCAACAACAATCGTTTTATTAAATATCAGCTGATAGGAATTCATGCTTTCTTATTTATAACATTAAGCATGTTTCAACGAAGCGTTGATAGTCTTTTCATGATAAATGTGTATAATAAAAGCAACAGAAGAAAGGAATGATTCCTATGGACGCTAAAAAAACAGGCAGCTTAATTGCCGATCTTCGTAAACAAAGTAATAAAACCCAAAAGGAATTAGCGAATGAACTGCATATATCAAGTGCGACTGTTTCTAAATGGGAACGCGGCATCGGTTTCCCTGATATTTCATTGATTGAGCCTTTGGCTAAATGCTTAAATATATCTATTATAGACTTATTTAACGGAGAAAAAACTGATTCTGAAGAAAGTGAAAAGATTGAACGAGTGCTGTCTGATCTAATCGTTGCTTCTGATAAAACAATTACAAGAAACAAGAAAATTATGAATTGGACAGTCGCGCTTACTGTCGCAGGCTTATACTTAATCATCAGCATTATCACGCAAGAATGGGCAATTACATGGATATTATGGGCAGCTTATTGCATATATAGAATTTTGAGCGATTTCATCATAAAATAATATATTTAGGAATTCTCTGCACTTTTCTGTTTATTTTCTTTTGAACAGTTGTAATTCAATTCATGATTTATTTGAAACGATCGGCATTTTCATTAAATCCTTGTATTCCGAAAACAATATCGCTTACATGATAAACGCTTTTACTTTTCATAAGTTAAAAAGCATAAATTAACTTTGCGGCAGTTTACACTATCCCCTCTTTTTTTCTATTTTAGATTCTGTTTTATTTCTGTCTTTATTTATATCCTTCTCTGGTTATACATCTTCTATAGAAGCAATGTTTTAAATTAATCAGAAATAATATTAACTATTATTGAGTAAAAATGCTATAATTAATTCACAGACAAACAGCCGGTTATTGAAAAGCCAGAAGTGATTCATAGGTGCAATTTTTGTTTGTGCAATTCACTTATTACGGTAAACCACAATCAGGGAGGTAATAAAATGATATTGTTAGTTGTTGATACTCAAAATTTAATTATGACTGATGACTTGTATCAATTTCAGACTTTTATATATCGTATTAAAACACTAATCAAAGAGGCACGCAATAATAATATAGAAGTTATTTATGTTAGACATGATGATGGTGTCGGACAGAAATTAACGAAAGGCACATTAGGCTATGAAATATACGAAGAATTTCAGCCAATGCCAAATGAGCTTGTTTTTGACAAAAGTGTAAACAGTGCTTTTAGAGATACGGGGTTGTTGGATTATCTGCGTGAAAAAGGCGAAGATACAGTTATTATTATAGGGCTGCAGACAGATTACTGTATAGATGCAACAGTGAAATGTGGTTTTGAACATGGGCTTAAAATGATTGTACCGGCTAATACAAACAGTACGATTGATAATAAATATATGACAGCAGAAAATTCTTATAGATATTATAATGAGCTCCTGTGGAACGGAAGATTCGCAGAATGTATTTCATTTGAAAAAACTCTTGAATTGATAAATAGATAAATACCGGTTTGTAAATCGGAGCTGACTGAAAGAATCGCTGCAGCCTTTGATAAATGATTTTAGATCATCAGATATAACGGACTTAATAACAAATGTGATAGGTGGATTTATCGGGTATCTAATATATTTAATCTTCAAGCCATTAACAACCAGAGTATTAAATAATCATCATGCTCGGAAGCTTTGTGCTGACAATGCTTTGCTATGAAGTGTTGAAAAGGATTCCCTATCTAAATAAATTGTTGGGCATAAAATAACCGTCTGAATACGATTTATATGAATGTTAAAACACTTTGACAAAGCTCCAAAGAACTTTGGTAGAATCGTTACGTGGTAATAAGTTATCATTGACGATGAAAGGAGAAAATATCATGCTTGGAGAAAATATATTAAAGCTAAGAAAAAAAATCGGTCTTTCACAAGAACAATTAGGAGAACAAGTAAACGTTACAAGACAAACAATCTCACATTGGGAGTTAAATGAAACAGCACCGAATCCGCAGCAGCTAAAGCTTTTATCAAAAACATTACATGTAAGTGTTGATGAACTTTTAGACAACGAAATGAAAAGCATATCAGAAGAAAAGGTCGGTAATACAGAAAAACCGGCAGGCATTATTATCAAAATATTAAAAATGATCGGAATCATACTTCTTATCGGTTTGGCACTCAATATAATTGCTGTTGCTTGTTTTACTGCGGCAGAGATCAGTATCTCAACCGAAATTGAAAGTTATGCGATAACTACTTGTATATTGGAAAATAAAAAATATGAAGTGGAATTCGGTACTGACAGGTATTTAAGATGTGAAAACTGTTCTGGTAAGATGCTTCAAGATTTAAAAGAAGTTGTAGATTCCGATGACATAGATCAAAGCCTAAAAAACATAGAGCTGTATTTTAAAGACAAGAATGGCACTTGTGAATAAAGAAACAGCTTTTTGAAAGTAAGATGATATTAATGTTTGATGAATTCTTCCCTAAAGCATTGATTGATGATTATCGAGAAATGTTGAAAATCATTTCCGAAAAACGTATAATATCGATAACCTGCGAATAACATTAAACACTCAAAATCTATGTTTTAAATCAAAGCTTGAAAGGAAGATTAAAATGGTCGGAGTATATTTTAGCGGAACAGGAAATACAAAATATTGTGTCAGTAAGTTTTTAGAATATTACAATGATAAAAAAGAAAATGATCTTTATTCTATTGAGGATAAAAATTGTATAACCAAAATAAAAGAAAGTAATGATATTGTATTTGCTTATCCTATTTATTATAGTGATATTCCGATTATTGTTAAAGATTTTCTAAATAATAATAAAGAAATATTCAAAAACAAAAATATATTTATTATAGTCACAATGGGATTATTCAGCGGAGACGGAACAGGTTGTTCGGCAAGATTATTAAAAAAGTACGGTGCTGATATTATCGGCGGAGTTCATATAAAAATGCCTGACTGCATCGGAGATGTAAAACTATTAAAAAAAGATATTGAAGGAAATAAAAAAACAGTAGAAAAAGCAGATATAAAAATCAGAAATACTGTAGCAAACATAAAAAAAGGAAAGTATCCAAAGGACGGACTGTCTTTAATCAGTTATCTTTTAGGTTTATTCGGACAAAGATTATGGTTTTATAATAAACCTTTCAAACTGAAAGATAAGTTAAAGATTGATTATTATAAGTGCATATCTTGCGGCAAATGTTCCGTAAACTGTCCGACAAAGAATTTGAGAATGATTGATAATCAACCTGTACCGCAAGGAAATTGCACAAGTTGTTATAGATGTATAAATAACTGCCCCGAATGTGCGATTACATTGATAGGAAGTAAAGTTTATCAACAAGGCAGCATTGAAAAGTATTTGGTTAGAAAGTGAGGTAATTTATGCGAAAAATAATAGAAAATCTCCCCCATCATTTAGATGATTATGAATGCATGTGGAACGGAATTGAAGATCTTTATATGAATAAAACCGGTGAAAAACTTCCGGATCAATTCTTTTTCGCTATGAGTGGTTTCTGCAGCTTTGCATATATAAAAACCAATAAAGCAGATATCAAAAGGTTGGTATCCTTTGGAGAAGGAAGAACGAAAAAAATGTATGAGTTTCTCGCTCCGACAGTCAACTTCTACTACCATCATATTGAATGTAAAACACCAGAATCCGCATTAGCCAAAGCAAAGAAAGAAATAGATAACGGTTTCCCTGTTGTAATCGGTGCTTTAGATATGTACTATTTAGAATACTATACAAAACTTTATCATAAAGAACATATTCCCTTTCATTATGTCTTAATGATCGGCTATGATGATGAAGAAAAGAATATATTTTTATATGATTGCGGAAGAAAAGATATGATAAAACTATCCTATGAGAATTTGCTGTTAGGCATGAATGCTGAATACAAAGGCTTATGTAAACCAAATACAATATGTAAGATCAGAATGGAAAACCCAAATAATAAAAAGGCTGTTTTTAAATCGGCAATGAAAAAGAAAGCGGATATGTTTTTAAATCCTCCTACATCATTTTTGGGTATTAACGGAATGAAGAAAATGGCAAAGGAAATGCTTTATTGGGAAGAAGAATTGGGTAAGCAAGAAACCGATAAGATATTAAGAAGAATTGTGGAATTCTGCGGCAGTGTACCGACAACACCGAATCGCTTAAAAGGAACAACTGAAACAGATGAAGTCGTATTTATGTGTTCAAGAGATAAGATGAGTAAAGTGTTAATTGAACTCGGCAGCGAATATATAAACGATAATTTGATGAAATCGGGAGAATTGTTTAAAGACAGCGGAAAACAATTTGAAACACTATGTGATATATTTATTGATTATATTTTAGATACAAAAAAAGATATGAAATCCGCAAGTGATGTGATTTTAAGTATTGCAGAAACAGAATATACAGCTTATCAACTGATCAGTAAAGGATTAGATGAAATATAGATCAATTTCAATTTAAAAGTGAGGTAATTCTATGGAAATAATTGTAAGAAAAGCAAAAGATGCAGATCGTGAAGATATTGCATACTGTATATCAGAGGCTTTTGAAAAAGATTTTTCTGTGTTATGTAAGAATATTAAAACCACTGCGAAAGCCATATGCAGCGGAATCATGACAGATAAATTTTATGTAGCTGAACATAATAATGAAATCATCGGCACTTTGGCTGTTTCCGATTGTAACGGTCGTGCTGTTATTACTGATCGTACCTCATACAAAAGAAACTTTGGCTTTATAAAAGGAATGATTGCTTGTATTGTGTTAAAAGAAGAATTTGAATCAAAATTAGCTTATCCGATAACAACCGGCTATTTGGAATTTGTTTCAGTAAAAAAAGGTTACAGAAGAATGGGAATAGCCACTACTTTAATAAAAGAAAGCTTAAGGTTAAGTGAATATACCGATTATGTATTAGATGTTACCGATATAAATACTTCAGCTATAAACTGTTATACTAAATTAGGATTCAGCGAATTCAAGCGAATCAAAGAAAAGCACGGTAAACAAAAAGGCTTTAATGAAAAGATTTATATGAAATATAAGAAGTAATTCAAACTGCAAATTAATAAACTGAATTAATCTGATAAGGTTCAAATTACAATTTGAAAGCTATGTTATTTTTATGAGTTATAAGCACTAAATTATAAAGGAGAACGATTATGGATTTAAAAAAAATAGAAACATGGATCGGTAAACAAAAGGTCTGTTTTATATGCTCCGTCGATGATGAAAATTATCCTAATGTAAAAGCAATGTTGCGTCCGAGAAAAAGAATAGGACTGAAAGAATTTTACTTTTCTACAAATACATCATCTATGAGAGTCGCTCAATATAAAAACAATCCAAATGCGAGCATATATTTTTATCATAAAGGATTGATTAAGTATGTCGGTGTTATGCTGAAAGGTAAAATGGAAGTCTTAACCGACCAAGAGACTAAAAACATGATATGGGAAAAAGGCGATACGATGTTTTATAAAAAAGGAGTCATTGATCCTGATTATTGTGTGTTAAAGTTTACTGCTGAAAGCGGCAGATATTATTGTGATTTAAAAACAGAAAGCTTTGATATAGAGTAATTATATTGATATAGGATCCGGTATCAGATTGAATCAATCAGTGATTGAAGCCGCAGAAATATGGAAATCCTTGGATACTCCCCTATTGTTCTGCATTTTATTTAAAGTCGCTGTAATTTATTTCATAATTTTTCTGAAAACGATTGACATTTTCATCAAATCCTTGTATTCTAATAGCAATACAAATAAAAACGCTTGATGCGAGATCGGATAAAACGCTGATTCATAGAGATCTGTTGGTTGGTGTAAAACAGAATGAAGCCTTTATCTACTCACTCGCTAGTTGTATGGCTGAAGTTTCAGTAGGCTGTACCGTAAGACCTCTTACGTTATCAAACGGCCATGTTTTTCATGGATTGAGTGGGCAGTTTGCCAATCAGAGTGGTACCGCGTAAGTAAAGCTTTCGTCTCTTGGAGAGGAAGGCTTTTTGTTTTATAAAGGAGGAAAAAACTATGGAAGGGTATCAGAAGTATCAAAGGGGATATTTTATGCCCCCGGAAGCATGTTTGGAATGGACCAAAAAAGAATATGTAGAAAAAGCACCGATCTGGTGCAGTGTTGATTTGCGTGACGGAAATCAAAGCTTGATCGTACCGATGAGCTTAGAAGAAAAGCTGCGTTTCTTTCAGCTGTTAGTTGAAATCGGCTTCAAGGAAATTGAAATCGGCTTCCCTGCCGCAAGTGAAACCGAATATACGTTTTTACGAACTTTGATCGAACAGAATCTAATTCCCGATGATGTGACGGTACAGGTTTTGACACAGGCTCGTGAGCATATTATTCACAAGACCTTTGAGGCACTGCAAGGCTGTAAAAATGCCGTGGTGCATGTGTATAATTCCACAAGCAAAGCACAGCGTGAACAGGTGTTCAAGAAAAGCAAAGAAGAAATCAAGCAGATTGCGATTGACGGTGCGAAGCTGTTAAAGCAATTAAGTGAAGAATGCGGTGCGAATTATACCTTTGAATATTCACCGGAAAGCTTTACCGGAACGGAAGTGGAATATGCATTAGAAGTGTGCAACGCCGTCATCGATGTATGGGAGCCGACCGTGGATAAAAAATGTATTATTAATCTTCCGGTAACGGTTGAAATGTCAATGCCGCACGTATATGCATCACAGATTGAATATATGTGCAAGCATATGAATCGTCGTGAGGCAGTCATCGTTTCCCTGCATCCGCATAATGATCGCGGCTGCGGAGTGGCTGACAGTGAAATGGGCTTGCTTGCGGGCGCAGACCGCATTGAAGGAACGCTGTTTGGCAACGGTGAGCGTACCGGTAATGTCGATATCGTTACCTTGGCAATGAATCTGTACGCGATGGGTGTCGATCCGAAGCTGAACTTCCATGATATGCCGCATGTCGTTGAGGTATATGAACAAAATACCCGCATGAACGTATCAATGCGACAGCCGTATGCCGGCAAGCTGGTATTCGCTGCCTTCAGCGGTTCCCATCAGGATGCGATTGCCAAAGGCATGCATATGCGTGAGGAACAAAAGAAAACGATATGGGACGTACCGTATCTGCCGATTGATCCGAAAGATGTCGGGCGTGAGTATGAAACCGATGTCATCCGTATTAATTCTCAATCCGGTAAAGGCGGGGTCAATTACGTGCTTGAGGAAAGCTACGGTATTGTCTTACCACCGGAAATGCGTGAAAATGTCGGCTATTATATGAAATCCGTCAGCGATCACGCGCATAAGGAGCTGTTGCCGAATGAAATTTATGAGTTATTTACAAATGAATATATGAATGTGAAAACACCGATTACCTTACAAGATTATCATTTCCAACGCAGCGATCATCTGCATGCACAGCTGCACATTACCTACGATGATCAAGAAATGGAAATCAACGGTGACGGAAACGGTCGTTTGGATGCGGCTGCCAATGCGCTGCGTGAGCATTTGAACCGCACCTTTGAAATTCAGCATTACAGTGAGCATGCACTTACCAGCGGCTCTTCCTCAAAGGCGGTTGCTTATGTAAAAATCTTAGATTGTACGCAAAAGGAACAATGGGGCGTCGGTATTCATGACGATATTATCGCTGCTTCCCTGCGTGCACTGTGCAGTGCCTTAAATCGTGCAATTCAGCAAAAGGAAAAAGGAGAATAACAGCATGGGAATGACAATGACACAAAAAATTCTGGCTGCACATGCCGGATTATCCGAGGTGAAAGCGGGACAGCTGATCGATGCAAAGCTTGATCTTGTATTAGGAAATGACATCACCTCTCCCGTCGCAATCAAGGAATTTGACAAGCATGGCTTTCAGGGAGTCTTTGATGAGCATAAAATTGCGATGGTAATGGATCACTTTGCGCCCAATAAAGATATTAAGGCTGCCCAACAATGCAAAACCTGCCGCAGCTTTGCCCGCCGCTTTACGATTGAGCATTACTATGATGTCGGTGAAATGGGAATCGAGCATGCCTTATTGCCGGAGAAAGGTTTAGTCGCTGCCGGTGAATGTATCATCGGCGCAGACTCTCATACATGTACTTACGGTGCGCTGGGAGCCTTCTCTACCGGGGTCGGGTCCAGTGATATGGCTGCCGGAATGGCAAGCGGAAGCTGCTGGTTTAAGGTACCGAGCGCCATTCGCTTTGAGCTGCACAATCAATTAAGCACCGGAGTCAGCGGCAAGGACGTCATTTTACATATCATCGGTAAAATCGGCGTTGACGGTGCTTTGTATCAGTCCATGGAGTTTGGCGGCGAAGGACTTGCCTCTTTATCAATGGACGATCGTTTGACAATTGCGAATATGGCAATTGAAGCAGGTGCCAAAAACGGCATCTTTGAAGTAGATGATATAACAATCGCCTATATGAAGGATCGCGTCAATCGTCCTTATCAGATTTATACACCGGATATGGACGCTTATGATACGATCATTGACATCGATTTAAGCGCAATTCGCCCTACCGTAGCATTCCCGCATTTGCCGGAAAACACGAAGACGATTGATGAAATCAATGAACAAATCACGATTGATCAAGTAGTGATCGGTTCTTGTACCAACGGACGCATTTCCGATATGCAGATTGCGGCTGATATTTTAAAAGGAAAAAAAGTCGCAAAAGATGTACGTGTAATTATTATTCCGGCAACACAAAGCATTTACAAGGAATGCATTAAACGCGGCTATATCGATACATTTATCGATGCTGGATGTATCGTATCCACCCCTACCTGCGGTCCGTGTCTCGGCGGCTATATGGGTATTTTAGCGGAGAACGAACGCTGTGTCGCAACCACAAACCGTAACTTTGTCGGTCGTATGGGACACACTACGAGTGAGATTTACCTCACTTCCCCGGCTGTAGCTGCGTACAGTGCATTAGCCGGTTATATTGACGGACCGAAAGGAGAAATGTAAAATGAAGGCACATGGTTCAGCCCATAAATACGGTGATAATGTCGATACCGATGTGATTATCCCGGCACGTTATTTAAATACAAGTGATGAAAAAGAATTAGCATCCCACTGCATGTGTGATATTGATGAAGACTTTACCAAAAAGGTCAAACAAGGTGACATTATGGTCGCAGAACAAAACTTCGGCTGCGGTTCCTCACGAGAACACGCCCCGATCGCAATCAAAGCAAGCGGTATTGACTGCGTTATTGCCAAAAGCTTTGCCCGTATCTTTTATCGCAATGCGATCAATATCGGCTTAGCCATCTTAGAATGTGAAGAAGCGGCGGAACGCATTGATAATCAAGATGAAATCGAAATTGATTTCGATCAAGGTATCATTACCAATCATACCAAAAACGAATCTTATCAGGCACAGCCTTTTCCTGATTTCATTAAAAAAATCATCGCACAAGGCGGTCTGTTAAAAAGCATTGCCAAAGGAGATCAATAACAATGGAAAAGCATATTACAGTGATTAAAGGTGACGGCATCGGACCGGAAATCGTCAATGAAGCAATCAAGGTACTGGAGCGCATCGCCGAAAAATATCATCATACATTTCATTATCAAGAGGTTTTGGCAGGCGGCTGTGCGATTGACGCCTACGGCACCTCATTGACCGACGAAGTGCTGCAGGCTTGTATCGACAGCGACAGCGTATTGTTAGGCGCTGTGGGCGGACCTAAATGGGATCAAGTCGATCCATCAATTCGCCCGGAAAAAGCATTGCTCGGGATTCGCAAGGGCATGGGTCTTTATGCCAATCTAAGACCCGCAAGCATTTTGAAGCAGCTGGCTCATACTTCCCCGCTGCGCAAAGACATTGTAGATCAAGGCATTGACTTTATGGTTGTCCGTGAGCTGATCAGCGGTGTTTACTTCGGTGATAAAAAAACCTATGAGGAAAACAATGAGCTTGTCGCATGCGATCAAATGATTTATCGCGAGCATGAAATCAGACGCATTGCTCACACTGCTTTTCAGACAGCCCGCAAGCGCAATAAACGCGTAATTTCGGTTGATAAGGCAAATGTCTTGGATACTTCTCGATTATGGCGTAAAATCGTTCATGAGGTAGCACAGGAATATCCCGATGTAGAACTCAGCGATATGTTGGTGGATAACTGTGCCATGCAGATTGTAAAAAATCCGGCACAATTTGATGTTGTCGTAACGGAAAATATGTTCGGTGATATATTGAGCGATGAAGCAAGTATGATCACCGGCTCCATCGGTCTGATTCCGAGTGCTTCCTTAGGTGAAAGCAATACCGGTATGTATGAACCGATTCACGGCAGCGCTCCCGATATTGCAGGTCAAAATATCGCAAATCCGATCGGAACGATTTTAGCTGCCGCAATGATGTTAAAATACAGCTTCGATATGGCAGAGGAAAGTGATGAGATCACTGCCGCTGTCAACGAAGTATTATCCGCAGGCTATCGTACCGTTGATATTATGGAAGAAGGCTGCGAACAGCTTACCTGTTCACAAATGGGCGATAAAATCGCATCCTATATCAAATAATAAAAAAGCTTCCGTCGCATGTATATGCAAAACAGGAAGCTTTTTCTATAGCTTTTATAAAGCCAATCGATCAACTGCTTATCCTTTTAAATTCCGTGATTGTCGATCCATATCCTCAATCACGATATCGAAAATTTCACCTAGGGATGAACAATATTCAAGTACCTTCCAAGGCTCGTTTGTATGAAAATGAATCTTTATTAAATTCTCATCCCCTACTGCCAATAAACAATCGCCCTGAAAATGATTTACAAAGTATTCATTGATTGTACTTTCATCAAGTTTTTCACCTTCAATCAACAGCTGGGTATCATATCTAAACTCTAACATATCTATTCACCTCTTTATTCCGTTTCGATTTCATAAAAAGGAATTGTAACAGCTTTAAAATATCTACATCAATCAATCATAAACGCAAACGGATTGCTGGCGGTCATCTGCATCTCCCAGTCATTCTCCATCGGTTCTGCGCTTGGCTGCGGCAGCTCAATATAGCCTCTGCTTGCCATGCGGCATAAATCATGATTGATTTGATGAAT
Organism: Erysipelotrichales bacterium; assembly: GCA_910576855.1. GTDB lineage: Bacteria > Bacillota_I > Bacilli_A > Erysipelotrichales > Erysipelotrichaceae > C-19. The sequence continues at coordinate 31,666 of CAJTJP010000010.1, read as the reverse complement.
ACTCGCAACGATACGATTCCCCTCTAACGGCTTGCGTGCATCGGTATTCAGCGTAATGTGAATTGCCTTCTCCAGTTGATTGTTGCACACCGTTACTAAAAAGACGCCGTAATGCTTTGTATAGCGCTGAAAGCCGGATAATGAATTGTGCTCAGCCAAACGAAAATCAAACTCTTTTAAAACATCCATGGATACCATTTCTTTTAATTTCATATTCCCTCCGTATGATCTATTATCGATCTTAATATAAAAAAATGAATCTTGAATTGACATTATTATAACAGAAAATTTGCGTTTGTCTATCCTAAATTTTCCATTTTATATGAATCCGGTACTATTCTATGCTTTGTATATAAAAAAGATGATAAGAAAACAATATCTCCCATGATTATTTGAAGGATTTGATGTATAATGTTATTATGAGAATCAGCTAGAAAGAAGTGGATATCATGCTTTGTGCTGCCTATATCGTTCCCTATTCTCCCCTGTTACTGCCGATGATTCATGATGAAGTGCAGGATAAGCTTCAAAAAACGCTTTCCGGTTATCATCAGGCGGCAAAGGAAATCAGTGAATATCATCCCGATACGATTGTGATCATCTCAACCAAAGCATTCGGATATAAGGACTATATTCATATTGCCCCGGGTGATGCGGCAAGCGGCAGCTTCGCTAAATATGAACACAGTGAATATGCACTTGCGGTAGAATATGATACAGTGCTCGTCAATCAGATCTGTTCCTTGGCAAAGCATAATCATATCCCTGCGGGAAAACGCGGTGAGCACAGTCCCGAATTAGATACGGGAACGATGGTTCCGCTCTTTTTCATCAATCAATATATGAGCAGTTATCGAGTAGTGCGTATTTCTACCTCTGAGGTTGATTTTGAACAGTTGGATCGCTTAGGACAGTGTATCAGCGCAGCGGCTGAGGATATCGACCGCAAAATCGTGATCATCGTCAGCGGTGAGCTTTCCAAGCGACTCAGTGAAGAAAGTCCGTACGGTTATCATAAGGATGCGACCGTATTCGATCAATTCATTCTGAGCTCCCTAAAGGATAATGATCCTAAAGCTTGGGACAATATTAATCCCGATTTGGTAAAAGCAAGCGGACAAACGATCTTAGGAGCGTTACAAATGCTGAAGGGTGCAGTCAGCGACACTTTGTTTCGCACCACACCGATCAGCTATGAGGCACCGTTCGGTATCGGGTGGCTCGTTGCATCCTTTCACAACAAGGATTTGAATATCTATCGCGATCTTGCCCGAAGCGCGATGCTTCATTATTGGAAATACGGAAAAGGCATGACAAAAATCGATGCGAGCGATCAAGGTTTGAAGCGCAGAGGCGGTGTCATCGTATCACTGTATTTATACGGTGATCTGTACGCATATGCCGGAACGATTCATCCGACTTATCCAACCATTGCTCAGGAAATCGTTCATAATGCGCAAATTGCCGGCTTTCACAATTCCCAAAAGCCTCCGCTCACAAAGGAACAGCTGATGCGCTGTGAAATCAAAATACATATTCTCAGCGAATATGAACCGATTTTTTTCATCGAAGACCTCAATGTAAAATATGACGGTTTGATTGTCACAAGCAATCAGAAGCAAGGCCTTGTATTTCCGAGCACCGCCGGTATTCAAACTCCCGCTCAGCAACTAGCTTTGGCGTTGAAAAAAGGCAATATCGATGCTGATGAATATTTTACGATGGAGCGCTTTCAGCTGGAGCACTGTTAAAAAAACGATAATGATTGCCGAACGCAACCGTTATCGTTTTCTTATGCTTGATTAGCCTTAAACAAAGCCAAATGATAGGAGACCAAATCTTTCAATAATTGAATCGAAGCATTCATCTGTGATTCATTCATCACTGCCATGACTTGGAAATTGTTCTTGATCATATCCTTCGGCAATTCATACTCCTTGCTTAAATACGCTGTCCATTCATCAGCTTCCTCCAACTGACGCTGTGATAAAATACCCTCAGAGATGATGACGCAATGGAAATCATCACAGTTTACCGGAACTGCCCATTTGATCAATCCGGCATGGCACGAATAAATACATTCCTCATTGGCCTGTCGTGCCTGTGCATAATACTCCTGTGTACATTCCTCACATCGCTTCAATGCTTGGGTACTTGATTTCAAACACTTACAGAAATAATTGCGCTCCGATGCACTTTTGATTTCCGTCGTATCCAAAACCAAATAACTGCGTAAGCCGGTAATTGTGCGATATTCAGCCATCGCTTTTTTTAAAGAATCTAATATATCCATATTCTCACCTTTCCTGTGATAGTAATATACCATAAAACAATAATAATTACCAGTAAAAGATAGCGTTTTCATCATTTATTTACAATATCAAAGCTGGCATACCCTATCGCTTTGAATTTCTTAAATACTCCTCTGTTTCCTCATCGGTTAATTTTCGTATTTCCGTATGCGGATATTCCTTATATTCCTTGTTTGTATAGACTGCCGTATGATACCGGTGCCTATCCTTATGCTTATTCAAATATTGTCGGCAAGCTGTTTCATCCGCAAAGATTTTATAAAACCTGCGCCCTTTCGTATTTTCGATTTCATAGATACCGCATGCTTGTTTCAGCGCATAGTCGGCGGTAAGCAAATACAGCTTGGCCTCTTTCGGTGATCGAAACGGAAAATTCCATCGCTACAGCTTGGTATGCGCATTCCGCTTGATACAAATACAACGACCGCATGTTCCGCAAATATATTGCGTATGATTTTTTAAGCAGGCTCTTGCATTATGAAGCGGTGTGATTCGCTTATGATCGCTCCCGCATTCCTCACACATGTTATCCTCTCCTATTCTATTTGATAACAAAGCGATATGAGTCTGAAATCACATCGGCTTAAGATTTTTATTTAATCGATCCACGATCCAAGCGATACGATTTTCTTTCCCGGCAGGCGTTTTTGCGTCAAGGTATGCCCGTGTATACGTCTTTTTGACCGACAGCGACATCGCTTGAAAATTTTGATAAGCAAGCGCATAGTTTTCTAATATCGATGAAAGCTGCGCAATTTGTTCATCACCGATCACGAAAGATGCTTCTTTGTCCCATTGTCCGTTTTGTTTGGCTTCCGCTATTTTATTTCTGCCGTAATCGGTCATAAGGCCGTTTTTTTCAAGCTGTTCAACCAGCTTCTTGTTTTTTTCAGACCATTTGCTGTTTTTACGGCGTTGGGAAAAATATTTTTTATAGCTCAATTCATCAATGCTTTTCATCTGCCCGTCGATCCATCCGAAGCACAGTGCTTCCTCTAATGCCTCTGATGCCTTTATTGTCTTGGGACCGCCTGCTTTAGCGAACAACAGCCATACACCCTCGCTTGATAAGCAATGCACATTGAGCCATGCTCGAAACGCTTCTCTGTCCGCAAATTTCAATATCTCATTCATATTTCATCCTCCCTGATCGCTGTTATTTATCGAAGTACATCTTCTCTGATGATAATATAGCCTTCATGTGTTGTTGTATACAATAACGGTTTTGCCTCATGATCGAAAAAAGCGATGTCATTGATGCCGAAATCCGTTTCCTGTGCATAATCACCGTATCTTGAAACGCTGTACCGACAAAAGGTTTCAAACTGCTTAAGGTAATCAAACAACGCTTTTGATGCCTTGAAGCGATACACTTTACTCTTTCCGCTTGATTTTGTTCCCCACCACTTGTTTTTTTCATTCATTGATATCATAAGCGAAGAAAATCGCTCGATCAGTCTTGTATCATCCTCATTTACTAAGACATATTCGATATAGATGCAGCTTTTTTCCAAGCGCTTCAAGATGCTCAAATACTCCTGATGCTCATTCAGTTTTCCTGTATAATCAATCTGTTTGAGTGAAATCCCCTGCTTCTTGTTCATCTTTTTCTGTCCTCCTTTTCGGTCGATCGCTTGTTGATGACTTATGTAACTCGATACACACACCTGATAACAGAAACAGCGGTGCGCTCAACAAATAAAAATCAAAGACGGCATAACGATATAAGCCCGGTATCGACAGCCATGCATGAAATACAAATGTATCCAAACAAAGCAAAAAATACCCGAGCATAACGACAATACCCGTCATATAAAACATCGGATGTGCTTTTTTAGGGGCAATATTAAGCATTGAAAAGCCGTAACGTGCCGAATAAAACAACAGGCCGGAAAAGGAAGCATATTTCAGCCATAATAGATAAAGCGGCAAATCGGAAAAAAAGACCGTAATAACGTAAATAAGACCACACAGCACTGCCGCACAACAATAGCGCTTCATTTTCATCCCTTCCTTCTGGATTTTTATTATAACAGCTTTTCGATGTTTTTTCTTGTACTTTTTATTTATTTGTATTATGATAAGCATACTATGATAAACAGGTGAAAGGATGGATTCGATGATAACTAATAATCGTGAGGTTGCGCATTTTTTTGAAAAAGCAAACGGAAAAGGAACGACGCATATTGAAAGACTGCTCAGCGATGACTGCTTACAGCCGCAGGCAGCGATGTATGCCAAGGTAACACTTGATGTCGGTGCTTCGATCGGAATTCATTCGCATACAAATGACAGTGAATCGTATTATATTCTGCAGGGTACGGCAAACTATACCGATAACGGTACTGAGCATAAATTAACGGCAGGAGCTTGTACCTATACGGAAAAAGGCAGCTTTCACGGAATTGAAAATATCGGTGAGGAACCGCTTATTTTTATCGCTTTGATATTAAATCATTAAAAAGCATGAAATTCATACATACAAATAACGGGTTTCGTGGTATGATAATAGCAAATACGGAAAGGCTGAAGTAATATGATACGATTGATGAATCACAATGATATTGATAATGTAATGGATATTTGGATCACCGCTGCGATTTCCGCGCATCGCTTTATGAATCAATCGTTTTGGCTGAAGCAATATCGCAAGGTGAAGCAAAAGCTGAAGGATACACCTGCTTATGTAATCTGTGAGGAGCAGCGCATTGTCGGCTTCGCTGTTGTTGATAAACATCGACTTGCGGCTCTGTATATTATCAGCGGAAAACAAGGAAAGGGTTATGGCTCCCTGTTGCTTCGACATATCCAAGATCAATGTGAGGAATTATATGCTGAGGTGTATGTGAAAAATAACAAAGCACTGCAGTTTTTTAAGAAGAACGGCTTTGTGATTGCTTCACAGGAAAAGAATCCCGATTCTCATCAAGTGCAGAATACGATTCAATGGCATAAATAAGCTTTTAAGGTCAATTAAAGAGGAATACAGCCTCTTTTTTTACTGAAATCAGAAAAGACATCACTTAAATGAAAACAACGCACAACAGGCTTTATTTGAAGCCAAAAAATGTATCCTGTCTAACTTTAGGATACATTTTTATCTGTATTGGGTTTAATACTAAGAATTTATTATGCGTTATTAACTTTTCTCTTATAGTTGAAGCCTAAATAAGCTCCTGCACATACAAGCAGCAATAAAGAAGCTACAGCTGTTGTATGATCACCGGTATTCGGTGTTGATGCAGTATTTTTGATTGCCGCATTATCCTTATCAGAAGGCTTAGTTGCCGGTTCCTCGGTATCAGGTTCCGGATCAGTGCCCGGTTCTTCATTTGGAACCAAGTTCTTCATAGCTTCATCAAGTGCTTTAATGCCCTCATCGATCTGACTTTGTAGTTTCGCTGAATCGCGAAGTGTTTCAGCCGCTTTGATTGCAAGCTTACACTCCTTAATGATTGCATCTGCATATAAACCGCTGTCGATTGCCTCTTGAAGCATTTTATTCGCTGCTTCAATCGCTTCATTCAATTTTGTTAAATCAAGAGAAGGTGTTTCAACCGGCTCTAAGTCTTCGATCGCTTTTGATAATGTACTTAATGCTGCTGTAACAGTTGCATCATCGGCATCATCAGCTAAAGCCTTCGCGGCAGTTAACGCGTCTTTCAACGCCTTCAAGCTATCCTCTGTATAAGCATTTCCATTCTTTAAAATTTTTTCTGCCTCACTGATTTTTTCAGCTAACTGTGTTTTGGCATCAACAGCAGCAGTATCCTCTTCCAGATTTGCAACTGCTTCATTTAAAGCAGCTGCAGCGTTCGTCATTGCCTCTGCGGTTGCATCTTCATCATCTACAAGATCCTTCGCTGCTGCATAAGCAGCATTAAAAGCATCTTTAGAGGCTTGAGTATAAGTTTTTGTTTCATCATATGCGGTATCTGCAGCCGCGATTGCAGCTTTCAATGTTTCCAACGCCGCTTTTTCCTCAGCGCCGTCCTCTAATACAGAGCCGTCTTCATTCAGATGAAAGCCTTCCGCTAAATAATCCTCAGCAGGCTTTATCGCAAAGCTACCGCCGGAAATACTGATTCCTGTCTTTCCGTCATCATTCAATCCTGAAGTTACAAACTTACCGCTGAAGCTTCCGCCCTTGATATTCAGCTTAGCCTTCTCAGCGACATTTGCCTTACCGTCCTCAGAACCGTCAGAATCATATTCTATATCACCGGTGATCACTGAGTTTCTCTCTACGCTTACCGTAACGCCTTCCGTATAGCCGAAAGTAGGCCAATAGTATACATCAAATGAATAACCGCCTGCTTTTGCGATAAGCTCAGAATCCTTGATCACTACATTACCGCAATTATTTGATAAGGTATACGGCTTTGCCGCATTCAGAGCGCTTCCGTCTAACTTCATATGATCAATCGTTAGATTTGCATAGTTTTGTACCAGCATTTTTGCCTCAGAACTTTTGATTTCACCGTTTTTCAAGGTAACAGTTGAGCCCTTTAACAGCTGTAATGCCTGTGTTGCGGTTCCTGTGCTTCCTACCAGATCGCCTGTGATATCATAGGCATGCTGATTAAAATCAATCGTTATATTTTTTCCGCTCGGAACCTTGGCGCCGTTTCCGTTCGCATCCCTCAACAATTCGATTGTTGCTGCCTCACCACCTGCTGCATCGATTGCTGTCTGAAGTGTTTCATAGGTGTTATTCCCCATTTTCCAAGCACCGGATGCTTCTTCTGCGTGTACATCTGCCGCAAATGCCGTCATAGCCATTGTAGCTGAAAGCATAAATGCGACCAGCTTGTTTGCTTTTTTTGTTTTCACTTTCTCATTTCCTCCTTTGTTTCTGTTTGAAGTCTGTACTTCGTACTGCATGATTCTTTCGATATCATCCCCTTTCGGTCTGCACTATCTATGAATGTGTACTTAAATAAAATTCCGTCAATGTGTTCAAAGTGTTATTTTCCAACAGAAAAAAACAGTGTTTTTAAATTAAAAAACACTGTTCATAAAAGTACACATTTATAGACATAATACAGATAAATCGTGTGTAAAATCAAAGATTTGCTTTTAAAGAATCCTATCATTCAAGCAATAAACATCTTATTTTACATGTTCATTATAACACAGAATCATGATAATACAACCTTAAATTTCCATATTTTGTATATTTTCTATCTGTTGATAGCTACAAAAAAACCGTAATGAGTCTAAAGCTCAAAACGGTTTATCCGTTATTCTAATACCGCACCCTTACTTCCGGAGGTAACCATACGCTGATAACGATGCAACCACCCATCCTTGACATTCGGCTCCGGTTTTACCCATTGTGCCTTTCGCTTGCTTATGGTTTCCTCATCAACAAGCAGACAAATGGTTCCCTTAGGAATATCGATAGCGATTTGATCACCTTCCTCGACAAGCGCAATCAAGCCGCCTGCCGCTGCTTCGGGAGATACATGGCCGATTGCCGCTCCGCGTGTTGCGCCGGAGAAACGACCGTCCGTAATCAATGCAACATCCTCATCCAGCTTCATGCCCGCAAGTGCAGAGGTCGGATTCAGCATTTCACGCATGCCCGGACCGCCCTTCGGTCCTTCATAGCGGATCACAACGACATCACCCTTTTGAATCTTGCCGCCGTAGATTGCCTCATTGGCAGCCTCCTCGCTGTCGAAGACACGCGCAGTGCCTGTATGCGTCAGCATTTTTTCAGCTACCGCAGAGCGCTTAACGACACAGCCTTCCTCAGCTAAATTACCGAACAATACCGCAATACCGCCGGTCTTAGAATTCGGCTGCTCAATATCCTTGATAATATCATGATTCAGATTTTTCGCTGTCTCAATATTTTCAGCCATAGTTTTACCGCTAACGGTCATGACCGTCGGATCTATCAGCTGTTTTTTCGCCAATTCCTTTAATACGGCACCGACGCCTCCGGCATGATATAAATCGATGATATGATCGCTTCCTGCCGGCGCAAGCTTACATAAATTCGGTGTACGCTCGCTGATTTCATTGATTTTATGAAGATCAAGCGTTACCTTGGCCTCATGTGCAATTGCCAATAAATGCAGCACTGAATTGGAAGAACAGCCAAGTGCCATATCACAAGCCAATGCATTATGGATCGCCTTTTCATTCACGATATCGCGTGGGCGAATATCCTTTTCCACCAGTTCCATGATTTTCATGCCCGCATGTTTAGCTAATTGAATTCGCTCACTGTATACGGCCGGAATCGTTCCATTTCCCGGAAGTGCCATGCCGATTGCTTCACTCAAGCAGTTCATACTGTTTGCGGTAAACATCCCGGAGCAGCTTCCGCATCCCGGACAAGCGTTTTGTTCGATATAAGTCAGCTCTGCTTCATCGATCATACCGGCTTTTTTCGCACCGACCGCCTCAAACATCGTTGACAGGCTCATTGCCTTGCCGTGATAGTTTCCCGGCAGCATTGCTCCGCCGCTCACAATCAATGCCGGAAGGTTTACACGCAGTGCGCCCATAAACATTCCCGGAACGATTTTATCGCAGTTCGGTACAAGCACCATACCATCGAACGCATGTGCCATTACCATCGTTTCCACACTGTCCGCAATCAGCTCTCGGGAAGCTAAGGAATATTTCATTCCGATATGCCCCATTGCGATACCGTCGCAGACACCGATTGCCGGTACTACGATCGGCGTACCGCCGGCCAAGCGAATTCCCGCCTTTACCGCTTCGGTAACCTTATCCAAATGGGCATGACCGGGAACAATTTCGGAATAAGCGCTGACAACCGCAATCAGCGGTCGCTCCAGCTCCTCCTTTGTTAAGCCTAAGGCATAAAACAAGGAGCGCTGAGGGGCGCATTGATCGCCCTTTAGTACCTTATCACTCGCTCTTGTCATAGTTCACCTTATTTTTTCAGCCAGCTCATCATCTTACGCAGCTCCTTGCCGACTTCCTCACTCTTGTGCTCGGCATGAACACGACGCATCGCTAAGAAGTGAGCGCGACCTGCGGATTTATTTTCACTGATCCAGTTACCGGCAAAGGTACCGTCCTGAATCTCGGTCAATACCTTTTTCATTTCTTTGCGTGTATCCTCGGTAATCAAACGCTTACCTGTTACATAATCACCGTATTCTGCAGTATCGGAAATAGAGTAGCGCATCATCGCGAAACCGCCGCTGTTGATCAAGTCAACGATCAGCTTCATCTCATGAATACACTCAAAGTATGCCATTTCCGGCTCATAGCCTGCCTCTACCAAAGTATCGAAGCCGGCCTGCATCAATTCGCAGACACCGCCGCAAAGCACTGCCTGCTCACCGAATAAATCAGTTTCGGTTTCGGCGCGGAAGGTAGTTTCAATAATACCGGCACGTCCTGCACCGATACCGCACGCATATGCAAGTGCATAATCCTTAGCCTTGCCGTCTGCATCCTGATGTACGGCAATCAAGCTCGGAACGCCTCTACCCTCTAAATATTGAGAACGTACCGTATGTCCCGGCCCCTTAGGCGCCACCATGATGACATCGACATCCTGCGGTGCCACGATCTGATTGAAATGGATCGCAAAACCATGAGCGAACATCAAGACATTGCCTGATTCCAAGTTCGGCTTGATATCCTTTTCATAAATATCCGGCTGATTCTGATCCGGAGTCAAAATCATAATCAGGTCACCTTTTTTCGCTGCTTCCGCAGTTGTTAAAACCTCAAGACCTGCTTCCTTAGCCTTTGCGACACTTGCGGAATTCGGACGCAATCCGACTACCACATTTACACCGCTGTCCTTTAAATTCTGTGCATGTGCATGTCCCTGACTGCCATACCCGATAATCGCAACGGTTTTTCCCTTCAATACATCCAAATTACAATCTGCATCATAATACATCTTTACCATAATTTTTTCCTCCTCTTGGTAATTACTGTTTATCGTAAACAGTGGCAGCGCTCATAGCGAGCGCACATCCACCGGTTCGCGCTATTTCTACAATTTCAAACATTTCCAGCTTATCGATGAACGCATCGATCGCCTTTGTTCCGGTACACATTTCAACCATATAAAGTTGATCCTCAATGCGATACGCATCGGCCTCATTCACTTCTACAAAGCGCATGAATTCATCCTCACTCATATAGCTTACTTTAACCTTAACAAGCACGACTTCACGCATATAAAGCTCAGAATCCTTGATTTCATGTATTGCCTTTACATCCTCAAGCTTTGCACACTGCAGCTTAATCTGATTGATAATTGCTTCATCACCCGATGTTACGATCGTAATACGGGAAAATTTCGGATTTTCCGTTTCTCCTACCGAAAGCGATATAATGTTATAGCCACGGGAAGAAAATAAATTTGTTACTCTTGTCAAAACACCGAAATGATTGGAAACAAGCAGTGATAATACAACCCTTTTCTGATTCATTTGCTTCACCTCCTAGTTTCCGTAAATGATTTCATCTGCGCCCTTGCCCGGCGGAATGATCGGATATACACCGTCATCGGGGTCAATGATACAATCAATGATGCATGGACCCTTACAGCTCAGTGCTTTCTTCATCACCGGCTCGATTTCATTTTTTAAGGCAATGCGATAACCTGTTGCACCGAAAGCTTCGGCAAGCTTCACAAAATCAGTCTTGCGCGCAATCGAGGTTTCACTGTAGCGCTGCTTATAGAACAACGTCTGCCACTGACGTACCATGCCCAATACCGAATTATTAAAGACAAGTACGATGATATCCAAATCCTGTGATACGGCACATGCCATTTCATTCATATTCATATGGAAGCTGCCGTCTCCGGTAATCAATACGACCGGACGGTTTGGATGTGCAGTTTTTACACCGATTGCGGCTCCCATACCGTAGCCCATCGTACCGAGACCGCAGGAGCTGATAAAGCTGCGCGGCTTTGCATATTGATAATACTGTGCCGTTATCATCTGATGCTGACCGACATCGGTTACGATAATCGCATCATCGCCCAACAGCTTATGGAGCGTATAGATGAAATCACGCGGATCGACCTTATCACCTTCTGCAGGCTTTTTCAAGCCGATCTTGGTACGGAAATCAACTAGCGTATTGCGCCATTCCTCATGCTTCTGTTCCTCGATCTGATTGATGAAATACGTTAAAATTTGTTTCGCATCACCGACCAAGGCAGTATCACAGGCAACATTTTTAGAAATTTCCGAAGCATCGATATCGATATGGATGATCTGTGCCGCATTCGCAAACTTCTTGCGGTTTCCCGCTACACGATCTGAAAAGCGTGCACCGATCGCAATAACCAAATCGGCATTCAATGTCGCATAATTCGCCACCGGTGTACCGTGCATTCCGATCATGCCCAAATACAGCTCATAATCATACGGTACCGAAGAAAGACCCATCGCCGAGCAACAGATCGGCGTTTGTGTTTTCTTGGAATATGCCAACAATTCCTCACAGGCATTTGCGGAAATCACACCGCCGCCGGCATAAATCAGCGGGCGCTTAGCGCGCTTAATCGCATTCACCGCATCCTTCAGCTGTACTTTATCGGGTGCTGAAATCGGTCGCTTTTCAAAGCGCGGCAATTTTTCATATTCACATACGGCCGCTGTGATATCCTTCGGAATATCGATCAATACCGGTCCCGGACGATGAGAATTGGCAATCTCAAATGCCAATCGTACCGTTGCGGCCAGTTCCTTTACATCGTGTACGATAAAATTATGCTTCGTGATCGGCATTGTGATACCGGCAATATCTACCTCTTGGAATGAATCGCGACCGATCAAATCGCTTGCGACATTTCCGGTGATTGCCACTAACGGAACGCTGTCCATATACGCCGTAGCGATACCGGTAACCAAATTGGTTGCACCCGGTCCGCTGGTTGCCAAGCATACGCCGGTTTTTCCGGTGCTTCGCGCATAACCGTCTGCTGCATGTGCCGCTCCTTGTTCATGGGATGTCAGTACATGATGGATTTCTTCTTTTTTATCATATAGTGCGTCATAAATATTTAAGACACTGCCACCGGGATAGCCGAATATCGTATCGACACCCTGATCGATCAATGACTGAATTAAAATCTGTGATCCGTTTAACATCATAATACGTGCACCTCTTTCCTATTCTACCTCACTGCGATAGCCTGCCTCATTCAGCGCCTTGATCAAGGCTTCTCCGTGAGCACGGCCGCTGACCTCTACAGCCATATGGATAATCGTTTCACGAAGCCCCAAATCAGCTTGGAAGCGATCGTATTGTACCTCAATGATATTTGCGTTTTGACTGCGCACCACCGTACAGAATTGTTCCAGCGCCCCCGGCACATCCTGCATCAGTGTTTTAAACTTCATATTGCGGCCGCGTGTCAGCAAGCCCTTTTCAACGACCTTATGAATAAACGACACATCGATATTGCCGCCGCTGAGCACACAAACCACTCGTTTTCCCTTACAGTCAAGCTTGTGGTTTAAAAGTGCGGCCAACGGTGCAGCACCGCTCGGCTCTACCACCTGCTTTTCACGCTCCAGCAGCAACAGAATTGCCGATGCGATTTCATCATCGCTGACACTTACCATTTGGTCGACATGTTCATTAATTAATGCGACTGTCGTTTTGCCCGGATTTTGAACTGCGATACCGTCCGCAATCGTATTCACTCCCTTAGTCGTACAATGCTTTTTCTTTTGAAAGGACTTTACGATTGCATTGGCGCCCTCAGCCTGTACACCGACGACTCGAATGCGCGGATTGATCGCCTTTACATAGCTTGCGATTCCGCTCAACAACCCGCCGCCGCCTGCCGGTACCACGATTACATCGACATTCGGCAGATCATGCAGAATCTCATAAGCGATCGTTCCCTGTCCGGCAATTACATCCTCATCGTCAAAAGGATGGATAAACACGGCACCGCTTTCCGCTTGCAGGGAAACAGCCTTTGCATATGCCTCGTCATAACAATCACCGGCCAAAACTACCTCGGCACCATAGCCCGCAGTTGCCTGAACCTTCGCAATCGGCGTGCTTTTCGGCATTACGATTGTCGCATGAATTCCCAAGCATTTACTGGCATACGCAACACCCTGTGCATGATTCCCGGCACTGGAAGCGATGACCTCGCTGACACCCTGCTCCTCCTTGAGCTTTGCCAGCTTATTATAGGCGCCTCTCACTTTAAATGAACCGGTTTTCTGACGATTCTCACATTTCAGATATAATTCACAGCCGCTCATATCCGAAAAGGTATGCGACCTTGTAACTCTGACATTATGAATTACCGGTGCCAAGCGGTGCGCCGCCTGCTCTACCTCTTTATAATCCATACAATTCCTCCTGCCCTAAAATAAAAACAGCCAACTTTCAGGCTGCGCTTTCTTTCTTGATCAGACAATCTCAAAATCATCTGACTGACTTAACCGAAAGAAACGCAGACTGTTTGAGAATGATAATCACGACTAATAATATCACGCTGAAGTAGTAGTACATGATGTCCACATCCTTTCTCTTAAGTGTTGGTATTACAATAAACCATTTTCATTATAATGTCAAGCGTTTTCATGAAAATTTATGTAACTTTTATCCAATAAATGAAAGCTTTCCAAGTATTATTATTCGTATCAATAATATTCACAGTCAATTCATCGATATAAGGCTTCAATATTATATATCGAAAGCTTTATCATCGCAATAAAAATGCCCGCAATCAGTAAAAAAGCAGGGTCTCCCCTGCTTGCATGAAAAAGCTATTTCTGCCTTTGACTACGCTTTGTCATATAAGCAATTAATTCATCATTCATGCCCAATTCCTTTAAAACTTCCGCAATTTGTTGACTTGAATATTCCATATCATCACCTAATACAAGTATGTGATGCTTCGCTTCTCACTATACGTGTGCTTTTTGATATTCTTTTAAGGCAGTCGCAATCTGATCGGGACATGAGGTCGCTCTGATACCGCAGCGAATACCGGAAAATGCAGCCAATACTTCATCGATATGCTTTCCCTTTAAAATACTGCAGATACCCTGCAGGTTGCCGTTACAGCCGCCCGTTACCTTTAAGGAGTGAATAATATCGCCCTCTAATTCAAATTCCATTTTTGTTGAACAAGTGCCCTTAGGCTGATATACAAATGTTTCCATAAAACTCTACCTTTCTGTTTGAATTCGTTTTAAGACCTGATTTGCGAAAAAACCGGTCAACAGTCCTGTCGGAATACTTAGCAATAATAAGATCGGAAGCAGTGCGCCCATAAGAAACTGACTGTAAATGATCGTAACGGCAATAACTTGTCCGACCACATGGAAGGCTGAGGATGCACAGCTGACACCGAATATCGTCATCGATGTATTGCGCTTGGCGCAAATCGCAACGATACTGGAAAGCAGAACACCGCACAGTGAAAGCCAAAAGCCGGGCGCAAACAAAATCCCCCGCATTAAGGAAGCTAGTAAAACACGCATCAAATTCACGCTAAGCATCACTTCAGCGTTATACATATATAAGGCTACTAAGCCAACAATATTTGCCAAACCAAGCTTAAAGCCGGGAATCGGCAGCGGGAGCGGAATCGTTGCTTCGATTAAATGAAACAGGATACTGATCGCAATCAGCATGGTAATATTCATCATTTGTTTCGTTTTCATTATTGAATCACCGTATCGACATCGTCTTCACCTGTCTCATTCGCCTCAATTTGTACGACTAATTCATTGGGCAGACAGATGATCGGTCGCCCTGTATCCTTTACCCAGCCCTGTATCGAACATAAATGATAAGGTGAGTTTTCCTTTTCCACTCGAACCGCTCCGTCCTTTACCTCGATTTGTACCTCGCCTAAGCTTGCCTGTACCCGATAGGTTTCATCCTTATTTAAATCAACCCGTAAAATTTCCTCATTTTGATAATCTACAACGACTGCCTTTTGTTTATGCTTATTTTGACTGTCTTGAATAAATAAAGGGATATACAATAAAATTGCCGATATCACCACAAGACCTATGAATATTTTATCCGCTTTATTCATTACATCCCTCCGATGCTTAACGCTATCATTATACTTTTGTTCCGGTAAAAAGGCAATCCTTATCGGCAGAATCCGATCAATTTATGAAGCATATGAAAAGGACTTCAATCTTTCTTTTTGCGCATTTTATATAAAAAGAAAAGCCTTTGAATGACTCCAAAGACTTGACTGATTCTTACCTTATAGTATTTATCTATTATTTCAGCTTGTTTTTTGCATCCTCAATCGCCTTGATATATCCGTCAATCGCAATCGTACAGCCACTTAAAATATCCTCATTGACTGCTTTGCCGCTCGCATCAAGCTTGATATTTTCAATTCCGTTACGCTTGATATAGCTTTCTAAGTATGCAATCTGTTCATCCCAGTTTTTACCGATCGGACTGGCATCACGCATATCGTATTTATCGCCCAGCTTCTTTTTGGTCGTATCACCGGTCGTTTCATCTAATTCTACCTTGGTGATCTTATTATCGCTGAAGGTTACCTTTGCCATCGAGGTTTCACCCTTCGCATTTTTATAAGTGCCTTCACTTTCCATCTTATCCTCTTTGCCGCATCCGCATAAGACCATAAGCAAACATATTAACATCAGCTTTTTCATTACAGCTACCTCCGTTGCAGTTATAGTATGGCTTTTTCTATGTTTTTTATACATGCGGATATATTGTTTACGGGATAAAAAATATCAGGCGAACACCTGATATTTCATTCTTATTTTGCGCTGTCTTTTGCTGCTTTTACAGCTTCAACATAAGGCTTGATATTGATTGTACAACCTGTCAATACATCTTCATTAGTTGCCTTGCCGTCTTCACCTAATTCAATTCCGTCTACACCGTTTGCTACGATATAGTCTTCTAAGAATTTAATCTGCTCAAACCACTCGGCACCGCCTTCGATTTTGCCCATTTTGGCGCTGGCATCCTTCATAGCGTATTTTTCGCCTAAAGTCTTTTTGGTAGTTTCTTCACCTTTGTCTGTTTTGTAGGTTTCATCGATTTCAACCTTAGTGAATTTGTCGCCGTCCAGTTCAACCTTTGCAGTTGTTGTTAAAGTATCACCGTGACTTTCAGTTGTTGCAGTACCTTCACCGGTCTTAACCGCTGCAGCATCTCCGTCGCTTCCGCCGCAACCTGCTAATAATACAGATGCGCAAAATAAACAAGCTAATAATTTTTTCATTGTTCCTTACCTCCTAGTTAATAGTTTAACAAAACCGCATGGGGATTTCAACCTAAATATTATGATTTTGTTATACATTTCCAATCGTTTGCATATTATTTTATCACATATAGATTTTTTTGACTTCCGTTAGTAGAATCTTTTCATCTATAACATGAATAATAATAAATTCAGTTATTATGATGCTTGATCAGTTCAATCGCTTCCTTGCCGCTCATATCCGAAATCGTGAGAACAAGTACTTTATATGCTTGATCGGCATCGGTAATCACCTTTTGTCGATGTTCATAGTTATCATCAGGATTATATTTAAGTGCTAAAAGCTGCATTGCCGCTTTTGCCTTTTGTTTTTCCTCTATGATACATACATCACCAAAGGCAATTACGCTGCGATAATACGTGGTATACTGCTCAGGCTTTATATCATCACGATCGATCACACAAAATGATGCCTGCGAACAATGTCTGACAGCGCTAATTTTATGACCTTCCTTTGCGCTGTGAAAATAGATCTTATTATCCTTATACACATAGCTTAACGGCACCGCGTATGGAGTATCACCGTCGTATAAGGCTAAAACACCGGCAGTATTACGTTCTAACATTGAAATACATTCTTCTTTTGATAAACGCTGAGCGCTTCTGCGCATTTTATTTTTCATTACATATCCGCGGAATATAATCATGACTGATGAAAAGTCGTAAGATCATATCCCTATCCTTTCTTTTTCTGATTGATTGTTGTTTTACCATTATTATTCATAGTTGGTATCTCTATCTTAATTCGGTAATCTGCACATGTCAAATCATTTATAGTCATATTGCCGAATAATTATCAACAGAAAGAATAGATAGGCTTATTATCAGAAGCTGTTCAATCTCCGATATTCTTATTTCAATGATTCTTTCCTATAAAATTTTTTAAAATTATGGCTCTGTATTCAGGATGCCCTTTAAAATGGTAACAGCTTCATCTATTTCCGCCCTTGTTAAAACCAGCGGCGGTAATAAGCGAATATGATTTTTAGCTGTCGTTACTAACAGATTGTTTTCCATACAGCGATGTGCGATGTGCTGTGCGAAGGGGCGATCAAAGCGGATTCCGAGCATATAGCCTCTGCCGCTGACAGCTTCCACATGGGGGCATTTTAACAGTTCCTGTTTAAAATAGATGCCGTTTTCACGAATATCACGATACAGCTTTTCATTCAAATGCGTTAAAACATAAATTGCACTTGTACATGACAGCATATTTCCGCCAAAGGTCGAGCCATGATCACCTTGTTGAAACACATCCTTTGTTTTATGAAAAAACAGTACTGCGCCGATCGGAAGTCCGCCACCGAGTCCCTTTGCGCATGTTACGATATCAGGCGTCAAGTGATATTGTTCATATAAAAACAATGAGCCGCAGCGGCCGATTCCCGTTTGTACCTCATCAATAATAAGCAAAATATCTCTTTCCTTACAGATTGCTTGAATTTCATTGACAAAGGCAGGTGTCAGCTCATTGACTCCTCCCTCTCCTTGAATCAGCTCCAGCATGACGGCACAGGTACGTGAGCTCAGCTTGTGTTTGAAATCATTGATATCATTGGTATACACATGTTGAAAGCCCTCGGTAAACGGCATATAATGCTGATGAAATACCGATTGACCGTTAGCGGACAGTGTGGTGATCGTGCGACCATGAAACGAATTCGTCAAGGTGAGGATTTCACTTCGATTCTCGCCATAGCGATCATGACTGTATTTTCTTGCGGCCTTGATGGCGCCCTCATTGCTTTCTGCCCCGCTGTTTGCGAAAAAAACTCGTTCACAACCGGTTTTCTCACACAATAACCGTGCACATTCAATCGCCTGTTCATTCAAAAACAAATTGGAACAATGAGTCAAACGATAGATTTGTTTAATCATTGCCTGCTGCCAATCATTGTTCCCGTAACCGAATACATTCACACCGATTCCCGATGTCAAGTCCAAATACGATTTCCCCTGCCGATCGATCAAGCGACAGCCCTTTCCTTCGATTGGCATAATCGGATATTGACGGTAGGTTGCAGCAAGGTATTGTCGTGGTATTTTATCGTTCATAGTATCTCTCTCTTTCACTCGCTTTCTTATCAATAATCAGTATATGTATGATATGATCGATATTTGCGTTTGTTTATGAATGAAAATCTTGGTATTAAGCTCGTATACGTTGAATCGGTCTGTTTAATAAATCCAGGTTCCTTATATATTTTCCTCATCCTTATAAATAAGTGCCTGCGACAGTCTATGTGAAACAAGTGAAAAAGAAAAATTATACTGGACATGTTACGGAAAGCATAATAAAATAAAAACGATCATAAGGGATTTTAAGGAGTGAAGTTATGTTTGATTCTGTATTTATCATGTTCCTGTTGGCACTGCTGCCGATCATATGGCTGATCGTTGCATTATGCGGCTTTAAGCTTCAGGCACATATTGCCTCTGTCGGTGCCTGTGTCATAGCATTTATCGAAGCGATATTTATTTGGGACATGCCGGTGTATGCTGCCGGCAGTGCTGCCTTAGAGGGCTTTGCGATGGCGCTTTGGCCGATCGTATTGGTTATTATCGCAGCTGTCTTCACGTATAATTTGACGGTGTATACCGGAGCAATGGATATCATAAAGCGTATGATTACCTCAATCAGCTGTGATAAGCGTATTTTGGTAATATTGATCGGTTGGTGCTTCGGCGGCTTTTTAGAGGGTATGGCTGGCTTCGGTGTGGCAATCGCCATTCCCGCCAGCATGCTGTATGCGCTGGGATTTTCACCGATAGAAGCAATATTGGCATGCCTAATTGCCAACGGATGTCCGACAATGTTCGGTTCGATCGGTATTCCGACCACGACTTTAGCCGGTGTTACCGCTTTAGACAGCACTACTTTGGCTTTTGTTCAAACAATTCAAACAGCACCGCTGTTGTTTATATCACCGTTTTTGATGGTGATGCTTGTTAGCGGCGGAAAAAAGGGCTTGAAAGGAATGCTTCCCTTTATCTGTGTCGCTTCCTTAAGCTTTGTCATTCCCGAAATCCTTGCGGCTAAATTTATCGGAGCGGATTTGCCGGTCATCATCGCCAGTGTCTGTTCCCTTGCCTGTACCTTTGCCTATGCGGCCTATTACGGAAAGCACCATGAAGTGAGTGAAGAATACCGTATGGAAATCAGTAATGAATCTCAAGCAAAAATCACTGCTGAAAAAGCATTGATTGCATGGAGTCCGTTTATCCTTATCTTTGTACTGCTGCTTCTTACAAGCAAGCTTGTACCGCCTATCAATGAACCGCTGAGTGCAATAAAAACAAGTGTGATGATTTATCAAGGTGAAAATGCGTCCCCTTATACCTTCACTTGGCTTAATACCCCCGGAGTTTTGATTTTATTATCAGGATTTATCGGCGGTCTGTTACAAAAATGCAAAGCATCTGATTTTGTAAAGGTGATGAAGGATACGATCAAACAGATGGCAAAGACCATATGTACCATGCTCGGTGTCCTTGCCTGCGCAAAAATCATGGGCTACGCAGGAATGATTTCTGATATTGCCGCCTTCTTTGTGGTCGTGCTCGGCAGCTTCTATCCGCTCGCAGCTCCGCTGATCGGTGCTTTGGGAACCTTTGTGACCGGAAGCGGTACAAGCTCAGAGGTATTGTTCGGCAATGTGCAGTTTGAAGCAGCTCGAGCAATCGGCGCTAATGATATTTGGCTTGTCGCAGCCAATTCCCTCGGAACGAGCGCCGGCAAAATGCTGTCCCCGCAAAGCATTGCGATCGGCTGTGCCGCATGCTCATTGAGCGGCAAGGACGGTGAAATATTATCACGCATCGCCAAATATGCCTTTGCGTATGTTATCGTAATGGCAATCATCGTATATTTCGGTGCTGATATCGCCCATTTCCTACTATGACAAAAAAAGCTTCCTCGCGAAGCTTTTTATTATCTTAAGCACTTTGATTTAATCAGAAGCTTGCCTTAAGCAGCGCAAGCTGTTCCATTTCAAACGGCTCATAGGTATGCTGAAGCTTATACAAGGCACGGTCGAAGCCTTCCTCATCATAAGCTGTCTCCTGCTGTTTCTCTAAGGCATCACGGATGATTTTACTGTCTGCTTTGCTTAAAGTAATTGCTCGTGCTGCACAGACCTGATTTTGATTGTCTGCCAAATAGATTTCCAATTCATACTGCTCTTTTTTCAACACTGCTTCCTTTTCATCACAGGCATGGATATCAAAAACAGCGTCGCTTGTATCGATCGAATCCACATTCTCAATCAAGAAGAACGCACAGACACGTTCATAACCGAAATAAATATGCAGCGGATTATGATGCAGCGCCTTCCTTTCATAATCTGTCCATACATCATCCTTGATAACGACCGCAAAACGATCGTTGATATAATCGATCACAATGCCCTCTGATAATTCGGCATCGATACGCTCATTCATTTGCCAAAGCATCGTACTCCACCTTTCTTTTCTGTCGTTGTATGCTTCCAAAGCACACGAAGCATGACCTTACTTATAGCTATAAAGAAAGCTGTCTGAAACAGACAGCTAACTGTTACTTATGCAGATCTATATCGCTGAAATCAAACTGCTGCAGTGTGGAAGTAATGGTTTTTTCCTTTATTTCGGTATTTTCCTTAGTCATGCGCTGTTTGATTTTCGGCGCATTTTCAATCGCAGCCGGTCCGCAGATACAGCCGCCGACACATGCCATGCCCTCTAACACATCGCTTTGAAAGCGATTGACCTTCATCAGCAGCAACGCCTTTTTGCAGGCAGCCGCTCCGTCCGCATATTCGGCACTGACAGGCTCCTCACTGTTTTCCTTTAATGCCTGAAGCATTGCCTTTGACACACCGCCGCCGATCGCAAAATTACGTCCGTATGCAGATGCGATATCCGCTTCATTCGGTGTAACGTCCTCAGGAGAAATATGACGGCTGATCATCATCGCTGCCAATTCCTCAAAGGTCAAGCAGTAATCGATGCAGGAATCCTGTACCTCTTGTTTTTTAGCCACACAAGGACCGATAAATACAAGCTTATGATCAGGATAATGCTTTTTCAAATAGCGGCCGATTGCTACCATCGGCGATACCATATGTGACACATTATTTTCATATACACTCGGGAAATGCTGCTTTGCCATATTCACAAATGCAGGACAGCAGGATGTCGTAATTTTTTTGCCCTCTGCCTTATGCTTTAAGGCATCCTCACGCTCATACCACGCAACCGCATCGGCACCGATCGCAGCCTCATATGCTTCTTCAAAGCCTAACTGACGGATTCCCTCTTTGATCTGCGGCAAGGTCGCATTGTCAAACTGTCCTTGAATCGCCGGCGCAAAAATCGCAAACATTTTCGTTCCTGAGGTCAGCTCGCGAATGACATCGGTCATCCATGACATATCCTCAATCGCACCGAACGGACATTTTGCCTGACATGCACCGCAGTTGATACATTTTTCCTCATTGATCTGTGCCAAGCCGTTTTCATCCATGCTGATTGCGTCTACGGGACAGCTTGCCTTACACGGCCGCTGTGTTTCAACAATCGCATTAAACGGACAGGCATTGACACAGGCACCGCATTCTTTACATTTATCATAATCAATATATGCGTGATTCGGTCCCATTTTCATCGCATCGAATTTGCAGGCTGCCATACAAGATTTAGCCATACACTTGCGACAGTTATCCGTAACTAAAATTTTATGAATATTGCAGTCGTCGCAGGCTGCTTCAATTACACGAACGATTTGTCTCGGGTTATCATGCTCCGTCGGTATCGGTGCTTTTCCCATCGCCATACGGGTACGCTGACGAATAATCTCACGTTCCTTATAAACACAGCAACGGAAATTTGCACGCTTCCCCGGAATTAATAAATAGGCCAATTCATCTACTACGGAATCATCTAATTTTCCTTCAAAACAACGATGACTGACCTCACGCAAAACATCAAACTTAAATTGTCTTGCCTCATGCTCAAATAATGACATAGCTTCCTCCTGTTTTCTCTATGCGGGAATCCCACGATTCCCTTCCCTTGTAAGTTTTTTCACAAATCAATTATACCATAAAATTATCGCTTGAAAAGAAAAAAATTACTTTTTCGCTTCTGCTTTTTCATAAGAATGCATCCTCATGGCTGCATTGCTATGTGATGAATCAGCAAGAGATACATCAGCGCTTTATTTTATTCCGTTTATATAGAACATCATTCCTTTTTCGGCTGATATTCTATATAAATCACCGATATAAAAATTAAGGTTGCTCCGATCAGCATAGCCGGGCTCATTGTTTCCTGAAAGAAGCAATAAGAGAAAAACGATGCCCATAAAGCTTCCATTGAAAGAATCATGGATGCATGATTTGCACTTGTATATTTTTGGGCCCATGTCTGTAAAAGATATGCCAACATTGTTGAACAAATGATTGAATAACCGATTGCGATCGATGCAGAGGCAGGAATCACCTTAGGAACACCCTCAATGGACAGCGCAAAAATCGCTGATAAAATTCCCGCACTTATCATTTGAAGTGCTGTCATGGCAAATACATCGGTATCAGGTGCCGCTTTTTCAAGCGCAATCATATGTGCCGCAAAAAATAGCGCACAAATAAAGGACAATAGATCACCGATATTTATTTGTACAGCATCACTTTTTAATGTCAGCAGTGCAATTCCGATCACACACATCGATGATGCCAGTATTTCCTTCCCTGTCGGCTTTCGTTTTAAAACAAGCCATAACAGATAAGGAACCAAAATTACATTTGTGGCTGTCAAAAAAGCATTTTTTGAGGGTGTCGTATACATTAAGCCGAAGGTTTGAAAGGCAAAGGCCAAAAACAGCATAGCTCCGCAAAACAAGCCCTTCAAAATGGTTGAAAAACTCAGCTTGCATAGCGCTTTCCATGAAATCGCAATCGGTAATATCGCAGCACCTAAAAAGCGAATCATCAATATTGTAAACGGTGACAGATCATCCAAAGCCGTGCTTGTCGCAATAAAGCCTCCGCCCCATATGATTGTTACAAGCACAAGCATGATATTCGCAGTTGATTTACGCATAGCCTTCACATCCTTTTTCGGTTATCTTTTTTCGCAATGATAAAATGATACCATATTGCTGAAAGAATTGACAAGAATTAATGTATTTTTAAGCTGCGATATGTGGACAGTACATGAATATCAAGCCTTTTTGACGATGTCAAACTATAAAAAGAAGGAAAATAAAGGTGCTTTGCATAAAAAAGATGGAATAAGAGATGTAATTGATGAAAATTAATGCTATAATAATAAACGATAGTAATTGGACACATACTGGAGGGAAAGAAATATGAAATGGTATGAAAGACAAAAGCAGCTGTATGCACAGAAGAATCAGCCGGAACCACCAATCCAACCACAGGACAATAGCTATGCCGAAGACAGTATGGAGGCTGCATATCGTGAAAACGAATATATGCAGGAGCCTGAGACAAATATGCAGTCTGAGGATGTCGTGCAGGAGCCTCAGTATAACCAATATAATAATCAAGACATGCAGGACTATGAGGATGATGATTATTATAACGATTCCTTTCAGACAGTGAATACAACCGATATGAACGCTACAACGATTTCTAAGGGTACCTTGGTAAACGGTAATGTTGAGGCAGACGGTGATTTGATCATTCGCGGACATATTAAGGGGGATGTGCTCTGCAATGCGAATCTATCCGTATACGGCGTTATTGAAGGAACGATCAGCTGTACCAATGCATTTTTCGATAATGCGATGATTATGGGTGATATCGGCTGCAGCGGTAATATGGAAATTACCGAAAGCTCTACGATTGACGGCAATATTGAAGCTTATAATCTATTAAACGGCGGACGTATCAAGGGAAATGCGACGGTTACGGAAGCAGTTCATTTCTTGTCTACAAGTGCAATTGTCGGAGATATGAATGCGAATGTGATTCAAGTAGATCGCGGTGCGGTAATTCAAGGCAGTATCACGATTCGTCAGGATGTTTATTTTAATGAAAATAATCGCTGAGAAACAGTGAAAGCATAATAAAATCAAGAAGGACTGTTCCTTCTTTTTTTGCGGAAACTGAATAGAATGATGTATATAGAACGAACAAAGGCTTAATACTGATTGTCAGAAGCTGCAGTATGCTCATTACATGCGGTTCGTGCAAAACAATGTTTATCATTCATAGAGCAATGGATTAATATAAAGGAATTTCTTTGACCGATGAGGTCATTTTGATAGCCCAAAGGGATACGGAGATGTCTGCATCCTTTTTTCATTAAGGGGAGATTATCAATGTATAAATAATACCTTGATTCCATCAATAAGTGACTTCTATTTTTTAAAAATTGATGAATTTCAATTCCTTAAATATTCATTCAATCTACTGCACACTGTTTTCCCTTCTCCTCTGAGGTCGAAAAGATTCACCCACCCTAAAAAGACAAACAATAATAACATTTAAAAATATTGTTGCATATGTATGTCATTTGTCATACAATAATAATAGAGGTGATATTCATGTTATCGATCAGATTAAACACACAAGCTGAAAAAGAATTGAAAGAAATCGCGAAGTTTGAGGGTATCAGCGTATCTGAATACGTTCGCAGAATTATTAATGAGAAACTAGAGGATATGTATGATATTAAACTTGCTGACGAAGCATATGCAGAACACATGAAAGATCCTGTATCTTATTCACATGATGAAGTTAAGAATATGTTTGGAATAGACTGAGGCAAACTATGTATCAACTCCGATATTCTAAGCAGGCACTGAAACAGTTACACAAGCTTGATAAGCCGACAAGGATAATTCTGATAAAATGGATTGAACACAATCTACTGAATTGTGGTAATCCTTATACGATTCCGCAATACAAGGAATTGAAAGGTAATTTATCGAACTATATACGCTATCGTGTCGGAAACTATAGAATTATATGCACTGTGTTCGAGCAAATACTTACTATTGAAATTGTATCTGTAGGACATCGAAAAGAAGTGTACAGGCAAAAATAAGATCAACACTGATAGGATTAAAATTATCGAATTGTATTCCCTTTACTTTCATGCTGCTATGTTATATGAAAGGACACTTTGCAAGAGGTGTCCTTTTGTAATGAGGGCGCATCTATCTATACCATAAACGCTTAACATTAATGCCATTTAAGGTATTCCTCTTTTTGATGACAGCCTAATATATCAATAAGGGTTATACTTGTTTCATGCTGTTACATATCACTATGTGCTTATTACGTGCTGTTTTGTGCTAAATAGTATTTGACATTCAAGAAATAATAGAGTAATATATCTATAGACATATATAAATTGGTATAGATTTATATTGTTATATTTGGCTGACAAAGCCACTATTGAAGGAGTTTCTTTGACCGACGAGGTCACCTAGGCGAGAGCCTAGAAGGGTGCAGAGACGTCTGCATCCTTTTTCATTAAGGGAGAGATGAGAATGTATAAAAAATATCTTGATGCTATAAACAAAACAAACGATGTTATACAGAAACTTAATGGAAGTGATGAAATATCGAGAATATCGAAATCTGAAATAAAATGGGCTTTATCTAAAATGGGAATCAAGCAACGGAGACATGTAAAAAAAGGTGAAATATATCAATTTGATTTTGGTAAAAACTTTGTTCCTGAAATGTCATACGAACATAGAGGGGTCATCCTCGGAGTAAGAAAGCAATTACTATATGTGTTGCCGATTTTTTCATACAAACCTAATACCCATGCTGATGCGTACCACCCCATAAGTAATAACAAATCAATAAGCGATTTCTATTTATTAAAAAGTGATGAATTTAAATTTATAAACCATGATTCTGTAATCAAGTTAAACGATTCGCGATCGGTAAGCATAAATAGAATTTTATATAGTCATGATGCTCGTTTTGATATATATGGCGATGCTTTTAAAAACATAGAACACATGACAATTCAAAAACATTTCGCATCATTTTATAGGGAATATGAGGATTTATTAAAAGAACGAAACCAATTAAAAGAGGACATAATTAAATTGCAAGACGAAATAGAAGTTTATCGTAATAGTCCGGTAAAGGGTTGATATTAAACATATAATAGATATACATTGATGATAGAAAGATGGTTATCTCGCATGAAAATGTCAAGTGTAGGGCTTATACCTAATGAGATGGTGGAAATATCACCCAACGTATTAGACTATAGCGGTAAGCTCCGACCGTTAACCGGAGATCAAATCAATCATGCCCCCTGCGGGCTTTTCTTTTTACTCATTGTGTGTGTTCTTGCAATCGGCAATATGTATCAGAATCGTTAACAGCCATAGGCAGCGGAAATTCAAAAGCACATACCTTTTATCTGTTTATGCGAAAACGCCTTTCCTGAAATCTAAAAAAAACCTAAAAAGAATGATTTGCAGGTTGTAAATGATGTCTTTAGCTCAACGTGTGTTAAAAATGTGTTAAATTTAGAATTAAAAAACAAACAACTTAGTTATAAGCACATAAAAAAGGCTTTCCGTCTATTTCAGAAAGCCTTTTTAAATCCAAATGGCGTCCACGGAGGGACTCGAACCCCCGACCGTGCGCTTAGAAGGCGCATGCTCTATCCAGCTGAGCTACGTAGACAACTTGCTAAGATATAATACCAAATTATTCTTTGAAATGCAAGAACGAATTCTACATTATTGCTCACTTCCCGGATGAAAATTGCCGTAATCATCAAAATAGCCCTCCGGACGCGTGTGTCCCGCATGCGGCTGTACCGGCATATTAGGGGGAGTTCCATCCTGCATCACTCCAGGCGGAAACGCCGCCATCGGCTGATTGAGCTGCGGAAACGGATTTTGAAGCGGATTCACTGCCCCTTGCGGAAATGTAGGATTTTGAACGATCGGTAACGGTTGATACGATGTTTGTAACGGCTGTTGAGCTACCTGCTCTCCGTTATAAACAGGATATGAATAAACCGCAGGCTGAAATGCTATCGGCTGCATGATCGGCTGCATCACGGCTGTCTGTGCCAGCGGCGCATAAGGATCTTGCATCTGCGTATAAAAGGACTGCTGGACCGGCTGTACATAACTTTGAGTCATCATTCCCGTATTTTCCTGTCTGACCTGCATCGATTGATTATGCTGCATCCTTCGCGCCAACATTTCCTGACGTGTATTGCGCTGCGGCTGAGTACGCTTGACATGAGCGCTCTCAGCTTGCGGCTTTTTCTTTTCCTGACTCACCTTTTTTTGATTATATTCCATCTCTGCTTCCTTCTCCTGCTTTTTCATCTGTAGCTTATGACAAAAGAAAGAACCGATCAATGTCAAAATGATCAACGGTGCACTGAACAACAAATAATGATAAAACATAAACGCTCCGAACGTAAAACAAATGCTTGCCGCAACCGCTACCGTAAATATTCCGGAAAAAAATGCTGTCCAAGTGAAGCCGGCACCGATCGCCATCAAACAAATATGTAATATCAAATTTAAAGGCAAATCCTCAACAGTGGCCGGAATTCCGGTCTGTGTTCCCTGTAAAAGATTCAGCACATACCATACGATCAAGCCGAGGTATGCTGCGCTTCCCACTGCCCCGATCCCAAGACTGATGCTGTATTTTCGCTTCATACCATCACCTTCTTATCCGCAAACAATACATGCTTAATCTTGATCGATAAATTTTAATTCCGCTTTTACTTCCCCGCCCTCCATACTCAGCACCGCATAAGACGGCCCCCTGCCGTCACGTGATCGCCACAGCGAACCGGGATTCAGCAGCAGCACATCATCCAAGCGCTCAATCGCCGCTACGTGTGTATGCCCGTAACAGAATATATCACAATTCTCCTGCTTGGCATATTCAGCCATCCGCTCGATTCTGCGCATATACGGAAACTGATTGCCGTGCATGACTAAAATCCGATGTCCCATCGCAGGCAAAATGATTTTCTGCGGATAATCGCAAAAGAAATCATTATTTCCCTGAACCGTATGATACATCGGATACGCATCCTCGCTGCATTCTATATCACCGCAGTGAATAAAACAATCTGCGTCACTTTCCCATTTTAATACTTCATCTAAACGAATGTTCTTTCCATGAGAATCACTCACCACAACGATTTTCATCGCGACACCACCTTACGCTATTATTTTACCACAAATAGCGCTTAGGTTTCATTAAAAAGATTAAAAAGGTATCGGATTATAATGTAAAGAGGACACAGAAACCGCTTCCTCATTGGATCCATGCAAAGAAACCACATTATCCTCTACATATACTTTGACTTCATCTACATCGAAATTATTCGCCAAAGATAAAATCAATGCTTCATAGGCTGATTGCTTCGCCGTTCGCTCATCATTCAACAGCGCATGATTCATATTCACGATCAGCGTATTATCCTTTTGCTTCGGCAAATCCGTAGCGGATATGCTTTCCTGATACAACGGCGCCGTTAATTCACTTGATACAGACACATCCTTTAATACCTCTTTTACGACTGTTTCCATATCCTTTCCGTTACCGCTGATTCTTTTGCTTTTCGGCACAAAGTAATCTTTTCCGTCAATCTGCTTCACATAATAAACAATAATAGAAGCACTGTTGTTTAAAGAAGCACTTGCCGATTCAAAATGATTGATGCCCAGTGAACGGTCCAAAGGATCGGGAATCGGTGTATGATCCAAAGGCATCTCATGAAGCAGCTCATCCTTATAATACATCTGCACCTGTGAGATTTCATCAAACTGTGTCGCAGCCCATGTAATTGCCTCCAATACCTGTAGCTCCTGTTCCTTCTCATAGGAAGTCAGCTGTTCATTAAAATAAAGCGATGCTAACCCATTATCCACTTTGACCTTAGTCAAAGCAGTTCCCTTACCCAGTACTCCGCTGAATTCTCCTTTTACCTGATCGGCGCACATTGCGGCAATCATCTGCTTCAACTGTTCCTCCAAGGCCAGATCTGCCGGTATTTCCTTATCCATCGGTATGAGCGTATTGTCCTTATCCAACACATAAATCTGTAATTGCTTTGATTCGCTTTCTTCCATTACCGTAATACTTTCATCGGTATCATCGGTTGAAAAATAATGAATACTCAAATAAGAAAATACGGCAATCGCACCGAATAAGCATGCTACCTGCTTACGATATCGTTTCATCAGTTTCACCTCTGTATTCAGTGTATGAAATCAAGGAGTAAAAAAGAACAACGTTCTCATAAGAAGCCAAAGAGCTCTATCATAGAATCAAGGCAATCACAAAATTCCCAAAAACTATAAACATGCCGCAATTTCCTCGCCGCATGTTATTCTTTCATTGATTTAATATTATCCTTAGCTGTTATTTTTAATCTTTTCCTATCGAAGCTCATTGAGCTTACGATTTTTTTCATTATCATGCTTCTTAAACTCCCGATAGATTTTCATAAAAGCACGCTTTTCAATCCGTGAAACATAAGAGCGTGAAATTTTCATCTGATCGGCTATCTCGCGTTGCGTGAGCTCTTTTTGTCCGTATAAACCGAAACGCTTCGTAATGATTTCCAATTCTCTGCCGTCCAATACATGAATATAGCTCTTTAAGCGCTGAATTTGTTCATCAAGAATCATCGTATCGATAATACTCTTATCCTGAGGTGCGGCAATCGCATCAATCAACGTAATTTCACTGCCGTCCTTATCGGTTGCGATAGGATCGTTCAAAGAAACATTCTGAAAATAATTGCGTGAGCTGCGTAAATACATCAAGATTTCATTTTCGATACAGCGTGAGGCATAGGTCGTAAGCTTATGTCCCTTCTCACTTTTAAAGGAATCCACCGCTTTGATCAAACCGATTGTACCGATACTGATCAAATCTTCGGTCTGTTCCTTTTTTATATCATATTTTTTCACAATATGAGCGACCAAGCGAAGATTGTGCTCAATCAATTCCTCACGTGCCTTCGGATCCTGTGCATTTAATCGCTGTATACAGTCTGCCTCTGCTTCTTTAGATAACGGCTGCGCAAAGGAATTATTGCGAATATAGCCGACATAGGCAAGCGCATTGGATAACACCTCAAACATTACTGAAAACATCTTATCACCTGCTTACAGTGTATGTAAAAAGAAAACGAAATATGTCAGGTGAAAAAGCAATCGAGTAGGGTAAATTTAATTACCCTCTCACACCACCATGCATGCCGTTCGGCACATGGCGGTTCGTCTCAATTTCAAAGTATGTTGTTTCGTATAGTAATCTAGGCAACTGACTAATCCTTTTTGGGTTAGTTTTCTTTTACTGATTGCTCTCACTACACATGTTTTCGTTACGACCCATTGATAGTGGTTTCCCATATAAGATGTCTGTCTTGCTAAATCTTTTCCGATTCCAAGTTTCTGTAAGCCCCACTGCCTTTTGCTTGGCACTTTCCACTGCTTCCAGATTATCACTCGCAATCTTGTTCTCAAATGGGCATCTATCTTTTCCATATATGTTTTCATATTGCATATCGAAAAATAGTTTATCCACCCTCTGATTACTTGATTCAGCTTTCTGATTCTCTCTTCCATTTTCATAGAGTTTTTCCTTATCGTATGTCTTTTCAGTGCTTGTTTGAATTTCTTTATACTGCTTTCATGCGCTCGCAATTTCCATGTTTTCGTACTTTTATCGTAATAGAATCCAAAACCTAAATACTTTAAATCATTAGGCTTCGTGATTCTCGTCTTTGTCATATTGACTTTTAATCCAAGTTTTCTTTCTATCCACGATGTTACACTGTACATCACTCGTTTGGCACTTGCTTCACTTTTTACTGTAATTACGCAATCATCTGCGTATCTTGTGAAATGTAATCCTCTTTTTTCCAATTCTTTGTCCAACTCATTTAACAGAATATTACTTAATAGCGGTGATAGGTTTCCACCTTGTGGTGTTCCTTTCTCGCTTTTTTCGTATTTTCCGTTTTCCATGATTCCCGCTTTCAAATATTTTCTGATTAACGATTCTGTATCTCCGTCATTTATGATGATGTGTACATAGCTCATCAGTTT
>CAJTJP010000009.1 GCA_910576855.1 Erysipelotrichales bacterium | reverse complement strand
CCCCCTTCGTGAAGCTAAGTCTAAAACATTTGATCCTATCACCAAAGATGATAAGCCTAATAAGGTCTATATCCCTCCAATGTCTCATCCTTGGAAACACGCTTCTTTTCAAGCTTATATTGCGAAACAAAAGCACCGTAATCTTGGTGCTAATGTTTAACTTTTTTTGGGACATTTTCATTTTCGCTTGACACAAATAATCGTCGATTTCAAAAATTCCTATGAATCGTCGATTTCAAAAATTCCCTCACACACAGAGCTTCCTTTCCTTTGATTTTCGAAAAAACAATAAAAAAGAATTGACTTGAAGTATACTCCAAGGCTTATAATAAGGCTGGAAAACAATCACCGGTAGGTTATCAGGAGGTTATATGGAAAAGGCAAAGGTATATTTCACAAAGGAATTGACAGTAAACGGTCTGAAGCGCTTGTTTGAAGTACTGCAGCCAAAGCTGAACGGCAAGGTGGCGGTAAAGGTGCACTCCGGCGAGGTCGGAAATCAGAATTTTATTCGCCCGCAGTTTTTTCAGGAATTGATTCAAAGCGTGAACGGAACAATCGTTGAATGCAATACTGCCTATGAAGGCAAGCGCAATACAACGAAAGAACATTGGGAAACGATGAAGCTGCACGGTTGGTGCGATGTGGCGAAGGTCGATATTATGGACGAGGAAGGCGAGCTTTCCTTACCTGTACCAAACGGCCGTCAAATCACAGAAAATTTCGTTGGCAGTCATTTAAAAAAATACGATTCGATGCTGGTGCTGTCTCATTTTAAGGGACATCCGATGGGCGGCTTCGGCGGTGCATTAAAAAATATCTCGATCGGAATTGCATCCGCTCACGGTAAGGCACATATTCACGGTGCCGGAGATGCAGAAAAAATATGGACTGCCGATCATGAC
This sequence comes from Erysipelotrichales bacterium, assembly GCA_910576855.1. GTDB lineage: Bacteria > Bacillota_I > Bacilli_A > Erysipelotrichales > Erysipelotrichaceae > C-19. The sequence goes on along the minus strand of CAJTJP010000009.1, from coordinate 91,151 downwards.
AGCTTTTTAGAGGCGATGGCAGATGCCGCAAAAAGCATCGTAGATTATTATAAGGAAAACATCGTCTATATTAATGTAATGGCGAATATGTCGGTTGACTGCGATTGCTGTGCAGTAGCCGAGGATCCGAAAATCAAGGATATCGGAATTTTGGCTTCCCTTGACCCGGTGGCGTTGGATCAAGCATGCGTAGATCTTGTATACGCAAGTGAGGATTCGGGAAAAGCACATTTGATTGAGCGCATCGAATCACGCAACGGAATTCACACCATCGAAGCTGCAGCCGCGCTGAAGGTAGGAAACAGAAGCTATGTGCTTTATTCCATCGACGAAGCATAGCGAAAACAAATGCGAATCTTTATAAGCGCCGTATCAAGCGCAGCACAAGACATCCCGAAAAATATAAGGGATGTTTTTTACTTTTTTCCTTTACCCTTTTTGACTCTGTTTTGACTGCCGATCACTCACGGAAGCACCAAACCAAAAACCGCTGTGAAATACATCGCGCAGGACGTTTTCTTATCGCACTTAAAGGGCACTTGTGATATAATTAAAGATGAGGTGATTTTGTGTCGATATTAGATGAATTAAACCCGCAGCAAAAGGAAGCAGTGCTGTGCAACGATACCCATTTACGCATTATAGCCGGTGCCGGAAGCGGCAAAACAAGAGTAGTAACCACAAGAATAGCCTATTTGATCGACACATGCTACGTATGGCCGAATCAGATTTTGGCAATAACCTTTACCAATAAGGCGGCGAAGGAAATGAAGGAGCGTGTTTTCTCCATGCTCGGCGATATCGCCCGCGGCATTCAAATCTCCACCATTCACTCCTTTTGTGTGCGCCTGTTAAGAGAGGATATCTATGTGCTCGGCTATCCGCGCAACTTTACGATTTTAGACAGCGACGATCAGAAAAGTATTTTAAAAGAAGCATATCGAGAATACGATATCGATGTGAAAAGCTACAGCTATGCGAATGTCATCAGCTATATATCGCACAATAAAACACAATTTATCGATGCCGAAACAGCGATGAATATGGCAGGCTCATGGCAGTCGGAAAAAATCAAGGCACAGGTATACGAATACTATGAAAAGCGCCTGAAGGAAATGATGGCACTGGACTTTGACGATCTGCTGCTGTTTACGCATAACATTTTAAAAAATAACGAAGACCTGCGCCGAAAATGGCAGTTTCGCTTTTCCTATATCCATGTAGATGAATTTCAGGACGTTGATAATCTGCAGTATGACATCATCAAATATATTTGCGGAGAGGATACGCTTTTATGCGTTGTCGGAGACCCCGATCAAACGATATACACATGGCGCGGTGCACAGGTCGACATCATAATGAATTTTGAAAAGGATTTTCCTAATTGCCGTACCGTAATTTTAAATGAAAACTATCGCAGTACCCAGGCAATTCTGAATGGCGCCAACGCATTGATCGCCCATAATGAAAATCGAATCGAAAAGGAGCTGTTTACCCGTAATGAGGGTGAACAAAAAATCATTCACTTCTCAGCGATGGACGATTATAATGAGCCGGTATGGGTAGCGTCTAAAATACGCATGCTGCACCAAAACGGAATCGAATTTAAGGATATCGCAGTACTGTATCGCAGTAATTACTTATCACGATCATTGGAAAAGGCAATGCTTGATGCCAATTTACCGTACCGTATATACGGCGGTATCCGCTTCTACGATCGAGCGGAAATTAAAGACGCACTCAGCTATCTGCGGCTGTTGATCACAAGTGATGATGCTGATCCGAAGGAGAAATTTAAGGATTTGGCAGTTAAGCGTGTAATCAATTCCCCGCGCAGAGGTGTAGGAAATAAAACACTGGAACAGCTTGAGCTGATTGCGAAAGAAAACGATACCAATCTTTACGAGGCATGTAAGCTGTATCCAAGTCAACAAAAGGGCAAGGCAGCCGCAAGTATCGGCGCATTTGTAACAATGATCGAGGAATGCCGTTCTTTGCGCGATACGCTCAGCATCGATCTGTTGTTGAAAACCGTTTTGGAAAAAAGCGGTTATATGCAGATGCTTGAAAATGAAAAGGAAATCGAACGCATTGAAAATATCAAGGAATTGATGCACGATATGGAGCTGTTTATTCAAGGCGATCCGGAAGCAAGTCTTGACGATTATATGCAGATGATTACGCTGTATACCGATAAGGATGACGACGATCCATCAGCGCAGTTCGTATCCTTGATGACGATCCATGCGGCAAAGGGACTTGAATTTGACTATGTATTCGTATACAGCTTGTGCGACGGCATCTTCCCGAATGAGCGAAGTGTCAATGAGGGCGGAAAAGCGGCGATGGAAGAAGAACGAAGGCTTGCCTATGTTGCCTTCACAAGAGCGAAAAAGCAGCTGTTTTTAAGCGATGCACGAGGCTACAGCTATATGCTTGACCGCATCAAAACAACCTCAAACTTCGTAACAGAAATTCCCGAGGAATATCGAGAAGAGGTAGGTCTGAGAAACTATGCGAACAGCGACTATCAAGGAGCGCAGCAAATCAAGCGCCAAGGTGTCGGAATCAGCGCGCAGGATTTTTTGAAATCACAGGGAACGATTGCCAATACACAAAAGAAATTGGAAGCACGCGGCATTGCGTCGGGCGGTGTAAGACAAAAGCGAAGCAAGCTGCATAAAGGTGACAGGGTGGTACATACTGCCTTTGGAGAAGGTGTTATAATCAATATCAGAGACGATTTGGCAACGATTGCCTTTGAACAGAAATTCGGAATTCGAAAGATTATGGCAAGTCATCCTTCCCTATCAAAAAAATAGGAGGATTATATGGAAAAAGAAACAGCAGAAAAAAGAATTGCCGAGCTTCGAAGTATCATAGAGCGCTTATCCTATGAATACTATGTACTCGATCGGCCGAGCGTTGATGATCGGGAATATGATCGCTATTATCAAGAGCTGTTACAGCTGGAAACGGATTTTCCGCAATTTTTTGATGCAAATTCACCGACACAGCGCGTCGGAGGAGCCGTATTAGAAGGCTTTCAAAAGGTAACGCACAAGCGTATGATGCTGAGCCTCGGCAATGCGTATAATCTTGAGGATCTGCAGGCCTTCGATCAAAGAGTACGCAATGAGGTAAAGAATCCGCGCTATGTCGCAGAGCTGAAAATCGACGGCTTGGCGATGTCGATTCTCTATCAAAACGGCCGCTTCATTCAGGCAGTTACAAGAGGCGACGGTACCATCGGTGAGGATGTCAGTGCCAATGTGAAAACGATCAAATCAATTCCGATGACGATTGCGCTTGACGGCGAGGTTGAAATACGCGGCGAGGTCTATATGCCCAAGCGCAGCTTTGAACAATTAAACGAAATCAGAAAACAAAACGAGGAAGATGTATTTGCGAATCCGCGCAATGCGGCAGCCGGCAGCATCAGACAGCTGGACTCCGCGGTTGCGGCAAGCCGAGGCTTAGATGCCTTTTGGTACTACTTTGTCAATGCATCTGAATACGGGATCAGCTCCCATCACGAGGCTATGGCAAAAATGGACGAGCTGCATATACGTACCAATCCCAAGCGCAAACTCTGTGATTCGATTGCGCAGGTATGGGAATATATACAGGAAATGAGTGCACAGCGCGATACGCTGCCGTATGAAATTGACGGTATCGTGGTAAAGCTGGATCAGCTGAGCGATCAGGAGCATATGGGCTATACGGTAAAAACACCGCGATGGGCCATTGCTTATAAGTTTCCGGCCGAGGAGGTTTCCACAAAGCTGTTGAATATTGTTCTTTCGGTAGGCAGGACCGGACGAATCACACCGAATGCGGTATTAGAGCCGGTGCGTGTTGCAGGAACAAGCGTAGCGGCGGCAACACTGCATAATGAGGATATGATCAAACAAAAGGATGTCAGAATCCATGATACGGTCATCATCAGAAAAGCCGGCGATATCATACCCGAGGTCGTCCGCGCTTTAAGTGAAAAGCGCGACGGAACCCAGCAGCCTTACAGCTTTCCGACACAGTGTCCGATCTGTCAGTCAACGCTCGTTCGTTTTCCCGATGAAGCGGCTCATTACTGCATCAATCAGGATTGTCCTGCGCGCGTCGTGGAAAGCATGATCCATTTTGCGAGCCGTGATGCGATGGATATCGATACACTCGGCGATAAAAAAATTGAATTCCTTCATCATCAGGGACTGTTGGCAACGATTGAGGATATCTATCGACTGCATGAGCATAAAGAGGAGCTGAAGGAATTAGAGGGCTTTCAAGAAAAAAGCGTGGAAAAGCTGTTGGCGGCAATCGAGGCAAGCAAACAGCGCCCGTTAGAGGATTTCCTGTTCGGTCTGGGAATTCGGCAGGTCGGCAAAAAGGCAGCCAAGCTGTTGGCAAAGCACTATTTACAGATCGATGCACTGATGGCAGCCGATGAAGGAGAACTTACAAGCCTTAAGGATATCGGTGAAATTACCGCAAAATCAGTTGTTGCCTTTTTCCAAGAAGCAAAAAATCAAGAGCTGATTGTGCGTCTTCGCTCCTTCGGCTTGAATATGATAAGTGAGCGCGAAGCGATAACGGAAAGCATGTTCAGCGGCAAAACGGTTGTACTGACCGGCTCCTTGACTAGTCTCACACGCAATGAGGCAAAAGCGATACTGGAGCGCTTGGGTGCGAATGTCAGCGGTTCGGTATCGGCCAAAACCGATCTGGTCATCTATGGGGAAGCGGCAGGCAGTAAGCTTACTAAGGCAAAGCAATTAAATGTCGTAGTCATGGATGAAGCAGCCTTTATGAAAGAGGTGGGTCAATATGAAAATTAATCATACCTGTATACTCGGTGCACTTTGTCTTTCCGTGCTGATGGGCGGCTGTACCAAGGAAGCGGAAAATCCGGAAACGATGATTGAAACAAAGGCGCTTTCCTCAGGCGAATACGGCACTACCTTACCGTTTCAAAGCTCCAATTCACGGCAGCAGCATCAGCTTCGCTCGGCCTCGCTGATTGATAATCTTTATATCGGAACCGGACTGCTGAATTATACAAAGGCTCATTTTTCAGTCAATAATTATACGATTCAAGAGGGACAATTCCTAATTTATGATGAGCTCAGCAATCTGTTGGGCAGAGAATCCGAAAACAACTCCGACGCTTTGAATCCTGCGAGCGGCACAAGCTTTGACACCGGAAACGGCAAGGTCAAGGATCCGGTGCTTGTACGTGACATCTATGAGGTGGATTTCATCCGCGATAAGGAAACAAGGGGTGTCGGTTTGGCACTTGTCTTAAACAGCTATGTCGGAGAAGATGATGTCAAGGTTTCCGATGCAAAGCTGCAGGCATTCGGTGAGGAAGCAGCCCGCAAGCTTGTGTCCTATATGCGTAAAATGCCCGAAATCGGTGATTCGATGCCGATCTATATCGCACTTTATAAAAACACATCGATGGAAAGCATATTGCCGGGCAGCTTCTTTTCGGAAGCATTCTTTGAAGGACGAAGCGCAAGCTTTTCCTCGATTCAGGAAAAATGGGTCATGTTCCCCGGTGAGGAAGCAAGCAAATTAGATAATTCGACGGTTGCTCAATTTACCCAGATAAAAAATGCCTTTTCCGGCTTTCTGCCCGATGATGTCAGTATGATCGGCAGAGGTAAATTCGTTGACGATAAACTGAATGAGCTGCATATCACCGTTGAAATGTATGCGAAAACAGCGACTGAGGCACTGTCACTGACACAGTATTTAAAAACCCTGCTTTCTACCTTTTCCTCATTAGATTATAAGCTTGTGGTAGAGGTACGCTGTCAGGATGTAACGATTGCGACGATGGTACGCGCCGTCGGCGATAAGGATGTTGAAGTAAATACTTTATTATAAGGAGGAGCTATGGAAGAAATGAATAAGGCTTATTTTCAAAAGCTGGCGCGTCAGCTGATGTTTGATGTAAGCGATGAGGAGGCTGAGCAGCTTCGAGAGGAATTTAAAATTCTGAATAAACAAATTGCGCTGCTTGAAAAAATCGATACTGAGAATACAGAACCGATGATCTATCCGTTTGAAGCGGAAACAACCTTTTTGCGTGAGGATCAAATAACGCAGACGATTTCGCGCGAGGATGCGCTGAAAAACGCAAAGGCCGTAATGGCAGGACATGTTCACGTGCCGAAGGTGGTGAAATAAATGGATATCACAAATATGATGAAGCAGGATATTACACAGCGTGTATATGACGCAATCGAAAAAGCTAAACAGCTTCAGCCGGAGCTGAATGCCGTCGTTACCTTTGTCGATGTTGAGGAACAGCTTAAGCAACTGGGCGGCATACCGAGTGATGCGCCGCTTTACGGCATTCCGGTCGTATTAAAAGACAATGTGAATACGAAGGGTGTTTTAACAACCGCTTCCTCACGTATTTTAAGTAATTATATTCCGGTGTATGATGCCGCAATCTGTGAAAAGCTGAAGGCGGCGGGCGCAATTATTATTGCGAAGGCAAGTATGGATGAGCTCGGCATGGGCGGAACGAATTTATCCGCTTATACAGGATGGGTGCATAATCCTTATGATACAGAAAGAATTTCCGGCGGCTCCAGCGGCGGAAGTGCCGTTTTATGTGCGGCCGATGTAAGTCCGTTGACAATCGGAACCGATACCGGCGACAGTATCAGAAAGCCGGCAGCCTATAACGGTGTGATCGGTGTCAAGCCGACCTACGGCAGAATTTCACGCTACGGTATTATTCCGTATGCCTCTTCTTTGGATCATGTCGGTTATTTCACAACGACAATTCAAGATGCGGCAAAGGCGCTGCGCGTGCTTGCGGGACGTGATGACCGTGATATGACAAGCTCCTATGAGCCGGTACCCGATTATGAGGCTTTACTGGATCAGGATATTAAGGGCAAGCGCATTGCGATCATTGATAATGTGCAGGAAGCAATTCAAGACAAGGCGATCGTAGAAAGCTTCAACGATCTGACACAAAAGCTTGAACAGCGCGGTGCACAGATTGAGCATGTTCGCTTGAACGATGATTTATTGTCAGTGCTGCTCCCGACCTATTTCATTATTGCGAATGCAGAGGCAACCGCAAATCACTCCAATCTGGACGGCATCCGCTACGGTGTTCGTGAGGATGGTGACAGCGTCGAAGAGGTTATGATCAACTCACGTACCAAGGGCTTTTCCGCAAATATCAGAAAGCGCTTTGTGATCGGAAGCTATTCCTTATTTGTGGAAAATCAGGATAAGCTGTTCCGCAAGGCACAGAAGGTTCGTCGTTTGATCGTAAATGAGGTAAAGGCAGTCTTGGATCAATATGATATCATTCTTACGACGGCAGCACCGACGATTGCGCCGCATCCGCAGGACAGCGTAGATGAGGCCTTGAGCGATACGTATTTGATCGCCGAAAATCATATGATCATGGGCAATTTTACCGGCTATCCGTGTATGACGATGCCGTGCGGCTTCATCGAAGGCATGCCGATCGGTATTCATATGATGGCAAAGCCGTTTGCGGAACAAATGCTGTTCAATATCGGAGCGGCAATTGAAGCAGAAACCGGCTTAAAGGGAATAACTGCGGAGGTGAAGGCATGAATTACGAAACAGTCATCGGCATTGAAATCCATTGCGAACTGAAAACAAAGACAAAGATGTTTTCCGGTGCGCCTGTATCCTTCGGTGCCGTCGCAAACAGCTGTGTAAATGAAATTGATTTAGGTCATCCGGGAACGATGCCGTGTGTAAATAAGGACGCGGTACGCTTAGCGATTATGGCTGCGACTGCGCTTCATTGCGAAATCGATCCGTTAGTGAAATTCGATCGTAAGAATTATTATTATTCCGATTTGCCTAAGGGCTTTCAAATCACTCAGCAGTTTCACCCGATCGGCAGCGGCGGCTATGTCGAAATCGAAACAGATGCAGGCAAAAAACAAATTCGTTTGAACCGCATTCATATGGAAGAGGATACGGCGAAGCAGTTTCATAATGAGGAAGGTACGCTGATTGACTTCAATCGTGCCGGTACACCGCTTGTTGAAATCGTATCTGAGGCAGATATGCGCTCCGGTAAAGAAGCAGCTGCCTATGTCGAAAAGCTTCGCTCCATTTTGAATTATCTCGGTGTCAGCGACGTAAAAATGGAAGAGGGAAGCATGCGCTGTGACGTGAATATCTCGCTTCGTGAAGCAGGCAGCACTACCTTCGGTGTTAAGACGGAAATCAAGAATCTAAATTCCATTGCGAACGTATCGAAGGCGGTGGATTATGAGGTAAAGCGCCAAAAGGAAATCCTTGAACAGGGCGGTACGATCATTCAGGAAACACGTCGCTTTGATGAAGCGCAAAAAGCGACCGTATCCATGCGTAAAAAAGAAGGCAATGTCGATTATAAATATTTTCCGGAACCTAATATCCCGCCGATTCGCTTAGCAACGGATTGGATTGCGGATATTCAGGCTCATTTACCTGAGCTGCCCGATCAGCGCAAGGCGCGTTATCAAAACGAATACGGCTTAAATGATTATGATGCCGGTGTGCTCGTGAATAATCGTGAATTGGCCGAGTTTTATGATGAGGTGTGCGCTCATACAAGCGAATATAAATTAGCCGCAAACTGGACTATCGTAGAGCTTACCGCAGCCTTGAATAAGCTGAATGCGAAGCCGGAAAACAATCCGTGCAGCCCGCTTCATTTAGCGGAAATGCTGCAGATGATCAAGGAAGGCACGATTTCCTCTAAGCAGGCCAAAATCGTCTTTGAGGAAATCATGCAGGGCAAGGATCCGAAGCAGGTCGTAGCGGAAAAGGGCATGAAGCAGATGTCTGACGGCGATGAATTATTGAAGCTTGTCAATGAAGTGCTTGATAACAATCCGAAATCGATCGAGGACTTCAAAAACGGTAAGGATCGCGCTGTCGGCTTCCTTGTCGGTCAGGTAATGAAGGCTTCCAAGGGAACCGCCAACCCGGCCATGACAAATCAGCTCATCAAACAGGAATTAGCGAAACGATAAGCCTCGAACGAGGCTTTTTTGTAGGATTATTGCCCGGGAAATGACACTGCGGTTAAGAATACTATCTGCCGATGGTGAAAAAAATATCAAATACTTTCTGCATCTAAGAAAATATGCCTTCGATGATAGCTTAAAAACAGCTTGCGCTCCTCATTCAATAAATAAGCGGGCAGATGCTGTTTTGTGTGAAGCTGATAGGCCGAAGCATTATCCTTTACATGCTTTTCTAATTGTTTACTGATCAAAAGTGTGCCGTCATTATGAAAGCTGATATAGCCTTGATCGAATAAGAAGTCATGATTGCGGCACAGCAGCAATCCGTTGTGATAATCGATCGCTTCATAAATATGCGCACACTCACGAAACGGCTTGATATGAGATGCAATCAACAGCTGTGTCAAATCAAGCTGACATAAAACGCAGGCGTGATTGCATTCATGAAACAGCGTATCCTTGAAAAATATTTGCAGTCCCTTGATTGCCTCACGCTCTGTCGGCACACCGCTTGTTTCGATGATTCGATGAATGATATCCCACTTCGGATAGGCAATCGGCGAAAGCTGCGTATTCTTATAGGAAAGTACTCCCTTATGGTCTTTTAAGGCACTCTTTGTATAAAAAGCACATAGGCAGTTAGAAATCAAAAAGTCACTTTCTGTACTATATTCACCAATTATTGTAAAAATATTATTGCGATATTCATTTTCTATGATATAATAATCGTGGTCTGATAACAGGAGTGAGGTCTGTGTCAGCAGGGAAAGGCTGACTGCATCCAAGCGCTCTTCAAGCCAAGTTTTTGCGCATTTTTGCGCAGCACATTGACGAAGCGTACTGCGATATGCTTCCACACGATACAGGCATTCAAAGAACGCTAATGCCTCTGTCTGACTGTCATCCTCTGCCTTCGCAAACACTGTGGCACAGGCGGACAGGTCGATACCTCTCCCGGTATCCTTTAAAAATTCGCAGCTGCGCAAATAGGAGCACACCTGTGCCGTCAAGCGCTGTTCATGATCATCCTGCAGTTCATGAAGCAAGACCGTTTCCAATGCCGCATAGGAAATCGCATGTGCTTCCACGATATCTAAAATCGAAAGGCATTTTTTAAAAAAAGCTTTATTCAAGTGTATCCCTCGTTTCATGCCTTTATTATGTGCATAAAACAAGGAAAAAACAAAAGATATCTATAAAAATTATTATCAGACAAAAAAATTTTTGTATAATGACAGCGTTTGCGTGTATTCGACAAAACAAAACATTTACAATGTAGACGCATAAGGAGGAAAAACTATGAAAGGACCCGGCATTAAAGATTACTTAAAGGTAATAGAAGACAAAAAAGCAAATGCCCTGAAACAGGGAAAAAGCGAAATCGAAATCAATTCAAAGGAGCTGCACGCAGAGGTGTCGCCGAATCATGCGACAATGCCGACTTGCTGTCAGGCAATCTACAAGCTGATGCTTGAGGGAGACGAAATTCTGCAGAGACCGAAGGGATCGACAGGCTTCGGCAGTCATTTGACCGTTCGTTTCCAATTACAGAATATGGAGAACAGAGCACAGCTTTACCCGGGCAAGAAAAGAGGCCGCCCGGCAAAAAGCGATGAGGAGAAGCTGGCTGCCCGCAAGGCAAAAATGAAGCGCAATACCGAGGATTTAACTAACCTGATCAAGGCATGGCTGAATGAGCACGGTTGGAGCTATGAGGAAAACAAGGGTATTTTAGAGGCCTTCAACGGTGAGAAAAAGTGGGTAATCAACGTACAAGGCATCAAGCGCGGCAGAAAGCAGACGTTACCGGTAAAGCTAGGTGAAGTGATAAAGCATATCGATGATTTAAATACGCATTACAGTATGGCTTTTAATGATTCACTTACTTATCGTCGTCAATGGAATGAAATTCCGACAATGGTAAAGGAACGCTTAAATATGAGCGTAATCCTGGCTGATAAAAAAGGTAATATTACCGAACTGTAATCAAAGAGCTTCATGGGAGGAGACCTTATGAAGCTTTTTTTATGCCTTATCAACCGATAATTTTTAATTTCTTCCCTTGATTCATTCGCTGCGGAAAGAGTCATACTGAAAAAGGTAGTAATAAATAAAATGATTATGTATGATACGTATCACAGCTGTCGCTCACTTGATCATTGATACTGCATCCGATACTGTATGCTTCTTTTTACAACATGGAAAAGAGAAGCTTTTTTTAGCGGGACTTGTGCGTGGGAAATGATTTTACAGTATTTTTCAATCGAAGCATACAAGTGACTTTATTTATGAAATCATCTTTTGAACAGCTTGAAATGTAAAAATAATTAATGAGAATATACTTAAAACAAAAACACGATGTTCGATGCAGCATTCTTGTTTATTTGTATTACCGTAAGTAACATGAAGGGAATAAAATGATGAAAGTTTATAGTATCATTTCAATAATTGAAAATATTGTAAAAAAATAAAGATTTATTTTATGCGTGTGTTTTCATATGTGCACATTGTTAAAAATATTTCGATTTTATTGTTGACATAAAAATACAATTATACTATGCTAAATAAAAGGAAGTGATTTTATGAGCGATATGATATTAGAGGATTTAGTTGAATTGGTAAAGCAGGGGGATGAAAATGCCTTTCAAGAGCTTTATCAGCGCTTTTATAAAAAAATCTATTATGCTGCCTTAAAAATCACAAAAAATCAAGCAGATGCGAAGGATATCTCACAGGAAACCTTTCTGCAGGTTCATAAATCCATCAATTCATTGAATGACAACAGTTTATTCACGCAATGGATCAATCGTATCGTTGCCAGTAAGGCAAGCGATCTGTTCAGAAAAAATAAAACAACGACGCTTCCAGAGGATCATATGCTGTTTCAAACGCAGCAGGAGGAGCGTAAGTCATTTATACCCGAAGCGAATTTACATTTTAAATCCGATCAAGAGCTGTTGGATTATTTTATGGAAAATATCGCTGAGCGTTATCGTACTGTTTTAGTCATGCGTTATTTTTCGGAATTAAGCATTACGGAAATTGCGGAGGCTCTGCATATTCCCGAAGGTACGGTAAAGACACGTTTAAAGCGAGGTCGTGAGGTTTTGAGGGATTTGATTCATGATTATGAAAAAAAAGAGGGAATTGAACTGAATTTCAGAAGCAGTGAGCTCGGTACTGTTTTCAGTGCGTATTTTTTATATGATTATGCCCAAACACATATAACGGTGCCCTTATTTACAGGCTTCACCTTACCTAAACCGCATGCTCATTCATGGAGCTTTTCGGGTATCTCCGTATGTGCTGCCTTAACTGCGACCATTGTCTTTTGTGCCGGCAGAATCCTGCAGCTCAGCGGCATTGCGAATGATGCGACAACCGCCTATGAAACAGAGGAAACACGGTATTTCGGACCTGTTTCCTATGCGGGAAGTGATTTTACCAATCCTGAGGATGCGTATTATGAGCTTACTTTATTTGCGCATTGTAAAAAGGAAATGAGTGAAAAAGACAAGGATGAATTATTAAGCATCAAACCGTTATATGAGGAATTGAAGCGTTATCAAGGTGTTTATTGGCGCATGCTTGTTTATCGAGAATGGAATCGTGAATTTGAAGCAATGATTGAGGAAAAGTATTGAAGCATTCAGTGCTTTTTATTTGATATCTGAGGAGTAGTTTAGAATATCACATGTATATAAAATGTTATAAAAGTATTTGATTTATCAGTGAAATTGTCTTTGTTATAGGTAAATATAAGCTTATTTTAAGCCCTTTTTTATTCACTTAAAAAAATATTTCAATAAATTTGAATTTTTTTGAAACCGATTTGATACTTAATCCGTCTGATTGATACAAAGGGGATAGTATGCTTTTTCAAAGCTGTTTATAAACAGAAATTCATTCAAAATGATTTCAGCGTAATAACGCTTGATTTAACTGTTTGCTTTACGGACAAGAGCAGGAAGGAGAAAAAAAGTATGAAAAGATTGATTGTGGTACTTACAATGTTGATGATTACGATAACTGTCGCTTATGCGTACTGCAACAGCTATTTAAGCGCGGCAAGCGCTACGTATACTGCAGGCGGAAATATCACCGGTCGAATCGGTCCTGCAGGTAACGGCGGAGCATTCTCAAAAGGTGATCGCTTAATTACTGATATATCACATAACGGTACGAATATTGATTGGTTGCTGTTAAATAATTCACTGCTGTGGCGAAATAATGAGAGCGGTCATTACAGTGTTCCGGCTGAAGTGGCTAATACCTCAAACGGCATGTATGCAATTTCATTTGACAGTATTATGAATATCAAGTTTCGTGATAGTTTTAAATCTAATATATATGAAAATGCAATATTAAGTACGAGTAATTTACCGCCGATTTATAAAGCTATCAATACTGCTATTGATGCTGACAGTGTCCAAAAAAGATATTTGGTAGTTCATACTTTAGATATGTCTATGGATAGATATGATAAAGATTATGTAAATAAAGATTTAGCAACAATGTCATTAACAGATCCTTTAGTTATAAAATATGTTTTTCCTCAGTCATATATTGAATTCGACGATGAAATATATAATTTTGTAGGCAGGTACGGTCATTTAGAAAACCAAGATCGTGTTTATAAAAATCAAACACCGTATATTTCGGGAAACGGGAATGTAGTCGGCAGCGATGGAAGCAACGGAAGATATGTAGACGGAAACGGTGCTTTTTCTCCTTTGGCTAACTCGGGAACAGTCAATTCATGGATTTCGGAATTTCCGCTGCGTATCGCAATTTTGTTTAATCTCAGTGATGTTGTCTTCGCTGTTTCAGATCCGAGCGGTTCATCGACAAGTCAGCTTATGCAAGTGTCTAATATAGATAAAGAAAAATTATCTTGTACAGGCGGTTGTAATTATACCTCGCTTTATGATAAAGCAGCTTTATATCAGCCGATGAAAATAAGGCTGTTGGATAATGTGAATCTTAACGTGGATTTTGATGCATTAACAGATCTTAACGGAACAGCGACGTCTTCTGATATTAATTCAATTACGAAAGGAAAGAAGCTAAAATTATTTTGGAGTAATAAATTAAGTTATACCGGTGATGATTATGTGTCGGTATTAATTGAAAAACAAAATACATCAGGCTCATATGACTTTGTTTATTATAAGAATATAAGTAAGGACCCTAACGGTTCATTTGAAATTGACACTTCTAATTTTGAGATCGGAAGTTATCGTATCTCTTTGGTAGATGAAACAGTGAGTGCCGGTAATGCAGCTACTTATTCATCACAATTAAAGTCAAAGAATATCAATGTTGTTGAATATCAGCCACATACAGTAAGTTTTACGAAGAAAACAGGGCTGGAGTATGGAAAAAATGTAAATGCGGGAGACAGTATCGGTGATTTGAAATTAAGTGATACTGTTACTACCGTTTTTCCGATTACTTATACTTTAGACGCAAACGGTGATAATTCTTATCAAAATTTTGAAATAGACGGACTTGATTCCAATCAAGCGTCCGGGGCTAAAAGTCTGGCTGTGAAAATAAAAGCGAATGCACCCGATTTAACATCTGAAGGCTTAAAGGCAGGCGTTTATAAATTTTGTGTAGTAACTCAAGATGCAGACGGAATGCCGGCAAGCCCTGTAACTAATAAAACTAAGATTTGTACGAGTGTTACAATAGATAAAACAAATTTGACTGTTGCCTTTGATGACACGAATACTACCAAGAAATCAATAGCGGATGCGTCAACAGCTTGGAATGAAACAGCGACAGCGAACCCTAATACAGGAGCTAAAGTTACCTATAGTGTGAGCGGTGGGGATGTTTCATTGATTACGATTGATCCTGATACAGGAGCGATTGCCTATCAGGGGAATAATGCGTTTGGTAAGGTGAAAATCAAGGCTACGGCAGATGATGATCCGAGTACCGGAAATGATAATTATAATCCTTCATTTGTAGAAAAGGAAATTGTAATCTATCGCGAAGTAGATGGTAGTGTAACACCGCATACTAACTCCTCAAGTACAACAGCACCTACCTTTACAAGCTCAGACAGTAATGTAAAGGTAAATGGAATTATAGGAACAATTAAAGGGACACTAGGAACACCGGATACGATCGGTGGAAGTACAACAACCTATCGATATGGAATAAAACCGGGAGTAGGAGATGCGAACTTCTTTAGTGTTGATTCAAATACCGGAGTTATCAAAACAACAGCGACAAGTCTTGGAGTAAAGAGTTATAGTATTACAGTAACTGTATCAGATAATTGGAGTACAAAAGAAATACCGATCACAATCAATGTTGGAGTAGCTGCGGCGGAGAATTTAAGATTTTATGAAACAAGTGCGGCAGTCAATATGATAACGACAAAGAGTGTAAAGGCAACAGATACAGGAGTGAGCGTATTTGCGACAGTCAAAGGAAGCAGTAATACAAACCCGGTTACTTATAAGATAAAGGATGGTTCCACAAATGTTATCGAAGTGAATCCAAATAGTGGAGCGATAACAATTCATGGAGTAGGGAGCGTAATCATTGTCGCAGAGAAACAAGGAGCCAGTGGACAGGTAAATGCAAGTACAGAATTGAGTTTTACGGTAACAGCAGGCTCACAAAACTTCATCTATACCGACAGCGCAGGAAATGAGCTTCCGAAAAGCGGCAGTAATTATTCGGCGAAAACGGAAACGTATGAACCGAGTAAATCATTTCAATTATATACCGCAGGAAATCCAACGGGTAGTACAGTTTCGTATCAGCTAAAGGCAGGAAGTCCTACCGATGTGATATCAGTAGATGCGAGTGGATTAGTAACGATATTGAATGCTTCGTTGAATAATCAAATGGGCAGGGTCATCGTACAGGCAACCAGTCATGATCCTAGCGGAAATTACAGCGATAAAACGATTGAATTACCGATCAATATAGAAAAAGGCACAAGAACGATCGGCTTCAAAGAGAATCCGATCTACGCAGTAAGCGGGAACGGCAGTGTTACTCCTGTCATAGAGGTAGACGATGTCATCGATACCGATGGTGATGTATTGATCGAGTTAGATCACAACGAGGACAGCTCTATCGCATGGACAAGTGATAATAAGACAATCGAATATGACTACAGTGAACCAAACCCAAAGGATATCAAGATACATGCGACAAAGCCGATGAATCGAAACTATAAAGCGGCAGAGGCAGACGGTGTCCTTCATATCATGGGACCTGATGAGAATGTACTGGCAATCACGAGTCCGGGAAAGATTACGTACGGCGATCGTTTCACGATCAGAAGCAGTCAATATGATGCGGACAGTACGAACGTACAGTATAAATTTGAGGTAGATGATACCACATATATCTCCAATCCAACCGTAAGCGGAAACAGTGCCGAGTTTAATGCGAAACAATTCAGCGGAAGCAATAAGACAACGATCACAGTGACAAGAACGGCGGACGGAGAAACACCGTTAAGCAAACAGGTACAAGTATCGGTACTACCGAAGCCGATTGAAATCATCATCGATGATAAAGAAAAGCTAAAGGGAGAACAAAACCCAAGCTTGACCTATCAAGATTTCAAATACAAGTTAGTTTCATGGGACGGTGTACAGGATGTGATACAGGAAAATGATATCAAGTTAAGCACAACCGCAAAAACGAACAGTAACGCAGGATCTTATCCAATCAAGGGAGACAGTAATACATTAAACAGGACTTATCCAAACTACAGCTTTACCTTCAAAGAAGGAACGCTCACAATCATTGAGGAAAATATCGAGGATGATTGGTATCACTTAGAACTGGATGACGGCAACAACACTGCATATACGGGAAACTGGACAAACAAGGACGTCAACATCATCAGCGATCATAATGAGTATATCAATATGTCTTTAGACCAAAGCACATGGAAGCCTAATCAAGTAACTGTCACTAAGGAAGGAGAAACCAACCAAAGCTTTTGGATGAAGAAGGACAGTGGCGCGATCACAAAGGAAAAGAAAGAGATTATTAAGATAGATAAGACACCGCCAAAGGTAAAAGGCATTAAGGCAAAGGATACCAACAATAAGCTACAAGATATTATTAATAAGCTGAGCGGTGGCATCTTCTTCAAACCGGGAACTGCATTTGAAATCACGATAGATGATACAAAAGATGATTTAAAGGTTAGCGGTACCAAGGAAATTGCTTATAAGGTTTATAAAACAGAAAAGCAATCAAGAGCCGGTGATGAATTAATCAAGGATGGAACCTTAACAGTTACCAACGAAAAAGCAAGCATTACAATCAGCGAAACAACAGGGATATACAAAGTATGCGTGATACCGACTGACAACGCAGGTAATACAAATACCGAAAGCTGTCATGAGGTAGAACTTAAGAAAATCGATGTTGATGCAGACAAAGACGGTAAGCCGGATTTTAATGATCCGGATGGGGATGGGTGTCCTGACTTGAATATCAAATGGAAGAACCCTGAAAATCCTGATCGATGGATCGTAGTAAACGGAGATCGAAATTATGACGGACTGCCTGATTTAAACATCGACAGCGATGGGGACGGCATCCCTGACTTGAATGTTGATACAGACCGAGATGGCAAGCCCGATCTTAACCTAGTAATTCTAAAGAAAGATGAATGGATGCCAACGAAGTGTGTCAAGGCAGACCCTGACAACGGAATCTTAGAGGAATATTGTACAGGCACAAACGTAAAGCCTGTAATCAATGTAGATACCGACAATGACGGAATTCCGAATATCAACATTGACAATAAGGGAGATTTCAAGCCACATATCAATATCTCAAAGGACGGTAAAACACCGATCATCAATATTGCGATAATTCATGAATGGAAGCCAGAATTAAACAAAACAACAAGCGGCTTCAGCTTTGATACAATGGCAATTGATGAGAAAAAGGATGTCTTATTAAATATAGATACTGACGGGGACGGCAGACCGGATGTCAATATTGACTTAGATAATGACGGCAAGCCCGATATCAACATAGATACCGATTTTGATTGGATTCCCGATATCAATATCGACAGTACAGGAGATGGACAGCCCGATAAAAATGTAGATACCGATAATGACGGAATCGCAGATGAAAATATTGTTGAAATCAAGGAATGGAAGCCGAATAAAAATGTTGACGGCGATTTACCTTATGACACGATGGATTTTAATGAACAAGATCCATCAGATGATACAACAACCGATCCGATTCCCCCGAAAAACGATACAAGCGTCAAGGGCAGCTATTATCCGGGTGACAATGTAGGGGGTGCCGTTACGGGAAGCAGTGCGACTGTAATGCCGTATCTATTCTTATGTATTCTCTCTCTTATTTTTTTAATCAAGCACTCTGAAGGGATAAAAAAATAATTGTAATAAAGGAGCTGTGAATGATTATCGCATTATAGAATGCAATATCGTATCGCGGCTTTTTTTGTATAAAGCAATCTCATTCAAAACTAAAATCGTTATTTTAAACAATATCGTATCAAAATGTCTGTGTTTATGGTAAAATGGCACAGGAAGAATTTACCAAAAAAAGCATGCTGCATTGTATCGGCAAATGATCTTATCGCCGATATGCAATCCTAAAAATATATTATAAGACTACAGCGATATTTAGATAGTCTATGCAAACTGGGTGATTAGGTTATACAATTATATACATGAGGTGTTTATATGGATAATACGGAGATCAGGACAATAATTAAAAATGGGTTAAAACAAAATCATATGACACAGGCAGAGCTGGCTTCAATGCTCGGGATAGAACGAGCAACCGTAAATCGTTGGTGTGTAGGTCGTGCGATTCCCAAAGCAGATACCTTTCTGCAGGTTTGTATCCTTCTGCATATTCGTATCGATTCCTATTTATATGACGGCGATGATCCGCTTCAGACACAGATAATGAAAATGGTGACTCATTTAGATGAAAGAAAAAGGGCATCCTTACTTCGTATGCTGAATCAATTGATGGAAATGGTAAATGAAACAATATCCGTTTAAATAATCGTATTTGAAAGTGAATGCGATTATTTTTTTTATGCTGATATCTAATCAAAGCATATCGATCAGCTCCGACAGATAGCTTAAAATGATCTGCTTATGCTCACCGTTTAACGCATTTAATTTTTTCAGCAGCAATATCTCTTCCTCACTTACTTGATGATTGATAAAATAACGAAACTGTGAATATTGATCGGGACGATGTAAAAGCTTTAAGAAGAAATTATCAATGCTTCTGTTCGCAAGCTCCATGATTTTATAGAAATCAATTAACGATGGTCTTGTTTTGGCTCCGCTCGTATATTTATATAAAACCGTATACGGAATATCAGCCAATTCCGCCATCCTTTTATAGCTGATTCCCATCTCCTCCTTCAGTTGATATAAAAATGCGGAAAAATTGAAATTTTCCAATCTGCGGATATCATCGTTATTCATTCGTATCTCCCCTTTTCATGTTTTTTATTTTAACATAATCTGTGAATCTGAGCTATTCTTAATCCCAAATCTTTACATTAAACTATTTGACTCATAAAGTAATATATAAGTTACATTTTATGTAAATAATAAAATATGACATTTATGATGAGTGATAAGTAATAGGATAATGGGAAAAAAGAAAAGCATGCCTAATTGCACAATAAAGAGCTTTCGGCATGCGTATCTTACATATTCACTTGTTTAACGATCAAGGATGCACTGACGCCGCTGTTCAGATTTACATCTGATTCCTGCAGCGAGCTGATGCTTAAATGAAGCTGATCCTGTGCATTTAAGGTAACAAGTGCCTGTGCGCTGAATACATTGTTTTCATTTCCGCTTACATTTTTAGAAACGATCAATGACGGTATATTTGCGTTTTGATTGCGAACCGATACAGATAACGGTTCTGCGCCGTTGGTATTGATGTCCACAACGAAGCTTACCTCATAGGTCCCGCTTTGCGTAACGGTCAAGATATTGTTGCTGTGCAGGACATTCAACAGATCCATAGAATTTTCTAAAGGAATTGTTACACTGCTGCCTTCAGGTATCTCTAAGGCTAAGGCACCGTCATGATAGGCTCCGCCGTAGGATTGTAAGCCCTGTGCCGGACCTGCCGGACCTTGTGGACCCTGCGGACCTTGCGGGCCTTGCGGACCTGTTGCGCCTGCAGCACCTGTGGCACCGGGAACACCCTGCGGACCCTGAGCACCTTGAGGTCCTACCGGACCGGCAGGACCTGTTGCGCCTGTCGCACCGTCAGCACCTGTCGCACCTGTGACTCCTTGCGGCCCCTGAGGACCTTGAGGTCCTGTCGCACCCGCCGGACCCTGCGGACCTGTTGCACCTGTCGCACCGTCAGCACCTGTCGCACCCGTTGCGCCTGTAGGGCCTTGCGCACCTGCAGCACCTTGAGGTCCCATAACACCCTGCGGACCTGTTACACCCTGCGGACCACGTGCACCCGTAATACCCTGCGGACCCTGAATACCTTGGATGCCGCGAAGTCCTTGCGGACCTGTGGCACCCTTAGGACCGCGCGGACCGGTAGGGCCTACCTTACATTCACAAGGGCTGGGACAAGGGCACGGCCTCTGACAGTCGCAGGGACACTCACAATCCTCATCACACATATCCATACAGGAATTTAAATCACAACCGCAATCATCAAAATCATCAAAGCACTCGTCGTTGTAATAGCAGTTATTTCGATACATGATAACTTCTCCTTTCACTGAGCGAAACACATTGCTTTGTTTCAAGACTACTATATGATTTACCGTGATAAGCGTCTGGGCGAATACCTATGCAAGTGCATAAAAGGAAAAAAACGTAAAAAATACGTGCTAATAATTAGGAGAATTGGAAATACTAATGTATAATATAGAGGTAATTTGAGGTGATAAGGATGAATAACGACTTTATAGATATCAAAGGGGCCAGAGAAAACAATCTGAAGGATGTTTCAATTAAGGTTCCGCGCAATCAGTTTGTGATTATGACAGGTGTATCAGGCTCAGGGAAAACCTCGCTTGCTTTCGATACGATCTATGCGGAGGGACAGCGCCGTTATGTGGAAAGCCTGTCCGCCTATGCACGACAGTTTTTAGGCAACAGTGAAAAGCCCGATGTGGATTCCATTGAGGGACTTTCACCGGCCATTTCCATCGATCAGAAAACCACCAGCAATAATCCGCGTTCTACGGTCGGTACGGTTACTGAAATTTATGATTATTTGCGATTGTTGTATGCACGCGTCGGTACACCGTATTGTCCCAACCACAATGAACCGATCACAAGCCAAACACTGAAGCAGATGGTCGATCGCATTATGGAGCTGCCCGATAAAACAAGGCTGATCATTATGGCACCGGCTGTTCACGGGGCAAAGGGCACGCATAAGGATTTATTTGAGAGACTTCGTAAGGAAGGCTATATTCGAGCGCGCATTGACGGTGAAATGAAGCTGTTAGAGGATGTGGAAAGCCTCGAAAAAAATAAAAAGCACTCCATCGATGTAATTGTCGATCGATTGGTGAAAAGCAGTGATCGCTCACGTCTGCATGATTCATTGGAAAGCGCGTGTAAGCTCGGCGATGGACTGGTGATCGTTGAGCATGACGGTAAGGAAGATCTGTTTTCTACGAACTATTCGTGTAAATACTGCGGCTTTACAATACCTCGCTTAGAGCCGCGCCTGTTTTCCTTTAATGCGCCCTTCGGTGCATGTGAGCACTGTAAAGGATTGGGTATTACGCAAAAGGTCGATATTGATTATTTGATTCCCGACCGCAGTAAAAGCATTCGTCAGGGCGGTATTATTTATTATAAAAATATCATTGCGAAGGAAAATTTAGAATGGCAACGCTTTAAGGCATTATGCGATTATTATAAAATTGATATTGATAAGCCGATCAAGCAGCTTTCTAAAAAAGAGATGAATATACTTTTATATGGTTCAAAGGATATCATTTCTTATCATATTTATTCGAAATCCGGCAGTGTCATCAAGAAATCGGAATTCATTGAAGGAGTTTGTACTTTAATTGAACGTCGCTATATGGAAACAAGCTCACAGATGTCACGTGAATGGTATGCGACCTTTTTGGCTGAAGCACCATGTCCTACCTGCGGCGGCAAGCGCTTGAATGAACAGGCCTTGGCAGTGCGTGTCGGCGGCAAAAACATCTATGAGTGGACGCAGATGTCGGTGAAGCAGGCGATCGTCTTTATGGATGAATTACAGCTGACACAACAACAGGCGGAAATCGCCAAGCTGATTTTAAAGGAAATCAAGGATCGTTTACAATTTTTAAACAATGTCGGACTTGCCTATTTGACGTTAGATCGTTTGGCGGGAACATTGTCGGGCGGGGAGGCACAGCGAATTCGCTTGGCAACGCAGATCGGATCGCATTTAAGCGGTGTATTGTATGTGCTTGATGAACCGAGCATCGGGCTGCATCAGCGCGATAATGACCGTTTGATCGCAACCTTAAAAAATATGCGTGATTTAGGCAATTCCTTGATTGTTGTTGAGCATGATGAGGATACGATGCGCGCAAGTGATTATATTATCGATATCGGGCCGGGAGCAGGTGTTCACGGCGGCAGCGTGGTTGCGGCAGGAACACCGCAGGAGGTAATGAACAATGAGCAATCGATTACCGGCAATTATCTGTCCGGCAGAATGCGTATCGAAATTCCTGAAGAGCGTCGCAAGGGCAATCGCAAAAGTCTTGAGGTCGTTGATGCTTATGAAAATAATTTGAAGCATATCAGCGTGAGATTTCCGTTAGGCAAGCTGATCGTCGTTACCGGTGTATCGGGCAGCGGCAAGTCAACACTGGTGAACGAGGTTTTATCAAAGGGCATCATGCATGAGCTGGGACGAACTAAAATGAAGCCGGGCAAGCATAAGAAAATCAAAGGGCTGGCGTATATCGATAAGATCATCGATATTTCACAGGATCCGATCGGACGTACTCCGCGCTCCAATCCCGCAACCTATACGGGCGTTTTTGATGATATCCGTGATTTATTTGCGCAGACACCTGAGGCAAAAATGCGCGGCTATGAAAAGGGACGCTTCTCCTTTAACGTAAAAGGCGGACGCTGTGAGGCATGTCAGGGTGACGGAATCTTACGTATCTCCATGCACTTTTTACCTGACGTCTATGTGCCGTGTGAGGAATGCGGAGGTAAGCGCTATAATGAGGAAACGCTGCAGGTAACGTATAAAGGCAAAAATATTTATGATGTCTTGGATATGAGCGTTGAGGAGGCAATCGATTTCTTTGCGAATGTCGCGAAGATTCGTCATAAGCTGCAGACACTGAAGGATGTCGGACTCGGCTATATCAAACTGGGACAAAGCGCGACTACCCTGTCCGGCGGTGAAGCACAGCGTGTGAAACTAGCCAGTGAGCTGCAGCGCAAGGCAACCGGCAAAACGCTGTTTGTCTTAGATGAGCCGACAACCGGATTACATACACATGATGTGAAAAAGCTGCTTGAGGTATTACAGCGCATTGTTGATAACGGTGATACGGTACTTGTGATTGAGCACAATCTTGATATCATCAAATGCGCCGACCATATCATCGATCTAGGACCTGAAGGCGGCGATGAAGGCGGTACGCTGATGGCAGAGGGTACTCCCGAGGATATATGCGCCGTGAAGGACAGCTATACCGGTCAGTATTTAAAAAAGCTGATGAAAGGAAGGTAAGCGTATGGAGGAACAAAAGGCAATCACAGTTCGCCGTTTAAAAAATTACTTCGGCTTTGAACAAATCTGCGGCAACGAGGAAAGCTTGAATCGCATGATTCAAATCGCCGATACCAATCGTCCCGGACTTGAGCTTGCGGGCTATTTCGATCATTCTCAGGCGCGTCGTTTAGTGATTCTCGGCGATAAGGAAATGGCATATATCCAAACGATGAGTGAGAAAAAACAGCGCAAATCGTTTGATTTTATCACCGATGAAAAAACCCCGGCAATCATTATCTCTAAGCATCATGAGTGTCCGCTGTTGTTGAAGCGCATCGCCAAGCGCAAAAAATTTCCGATTTTTGTCGCAAACTCACCGACATCACGCCTGATCGTTGATATCGTTGCGTTTTTGGATGAGGAGCTGGCAACGGGTGACTGTCTGCACGGCGGTTTGATTTCCATCTACGGCAAGGGTGTGCTGATTCGCGGTGACAGCGGCATGGGTAAATCCGAAATTGCCTTGGAGCTGATCAAGCGCGGACATTTGTTGGTGGCAGATGATCGAGTGGACTGCTTCCGTATTCATAATAAAATCGTTGGGAAGGCGCCGGACCTACTGCGCGGTATGCTGGAGTTGAGGGGTATCGGAATCATCAATGTTCAGCGAATGTTCGGTATCACCTCAGTCATTCCTAAGGCGGAGGTTTCACTTGAAATCTGTTTGGAAAAGTTTCAGGCGTATGCCGATTATGATCGCGTCGGCATTGAAGAGAAAAAATACGACAGCATTTTGGGTGTCGATATTCCTAAAATAGTAATACCGGTAAGAGAGGGGCGCTCTATGGCCGTAATTATCGAGTCGGCGGTAACTAATTATATTCTCGGTGAAATGGGTATGGACAGTGCCAAGGAATTTGAACAGAGGGTTTTGGATTATATCGAACAAAACAAGGAACAGTAAGGAGGCTGAATTATGGAATTTTTTCCGGATATGAAAACAGTGCTGTCACTGGGCTCGATTACAATTACATGGTATGCGCTGTTTATTTTGACAGGTGCCATGCTTGCGTATTATCTCAGTATTCGCACCTTGAAAAAATGGGGCTATGAGACAGCGATGTTTGAGGACTTCTTTATATGGATGCTGCCGATCGGCATTGTCGGAGCGCGTATTTATTATGTACTGTTTGAATGGGAAATGTATGTGTCCGATCCGATTCGCATTCTGTATATATGGGAGGGCGGCTTAGCGATTCACGGCGGTTTGATAGCGGCTATCGGCTTCGGCTTATGGTATTTCCGCAATAAGGCGATTGACGGACTCAGAGTCATGGATGCGATTTTTCCTAATATTTTGATAGCGCAGGCAATCGGCCGTTGGGGCAATTTCATCAATCAGGAGGCCTACGGGCGCATTGTGTCGGAAGCATATTTCGACTCCTTTCCAAGCTTTATCAAGGATCAAATGCTGATATCGAATGCGTATCGTGAACCGACTTTCTTATATGAGAGCCTGTTGAATTTATTGGGCTGGGTGCTGATCCGCTTTGTATACAAGCGCTTCGGTAGAAGAAAACGCGGTGATTTGGCATTTGCGTATTTAGCATGGTACGGTGTTGTGCGCTTATGGATCGAATCAATGCGAACAGATGCGTTGATGGTCGGCCCCTTGAAGATGGCACAGCTTGTATCACTGCTCGGAATTGTTGTCGGAGTATTGGGCATACTCGGTGTATTCGATCGTCTGTTTAAAAATATATGGCCCTTCAGACGCCAAAAGCCGGCAGTGCTGTTTGATTTGGACGGAACGCTGGTGGATACAAAGGATTTGATTTATGCCAGCTTTATCCATACGTTTCATAAATTTCTGCCTGAGCATAAGCTGAGCGAGGAAGAGCTTTCCTCATTTTTGGGACCGACGCTGAAGGACAGCTTTCTGAGGTATTTCAGTGAGGAACAGGTCGATGAAATCATTGCCTATTATCGGGCCTATAATCATGAGTATCATGATCGCTATATTAAAGAGTTCCCGCATGCAAAGGAAACGCTGATGTATTTAAAGGAACACGGCTACAGCGTGGGAGTCGTTTCCAATAAGGTGGGTGCAACGATTCGTATGGGGCTTGCGGCCTTTGATTTGGAGCAGTATGTCGATGTCATTGTCGGTGCAGAGGATATTGAGTCGCCTAAGCCCGATCCGCAGGGACTGCTTCTGGCTTGTCAAAAGCTGTATCATAATCATGATGATTTGATTTATGTCGGTGACAGTCCGAGTGATATCAAGGCATGTAAGAATATGGCGGCGTTTTCAGTCGGCGCAGCTTTCGATGAAAAGCGTGAGGCCAAGCTGAAGGCGGCAAAGCCGTGTGTAATTATCCGTGATTTATTTGAAATTGTTGATTTGGTAAAGGAGGATCGTGAATGGAGCGACAATACGATTTAATTATTATCGGTGCCGGACCGGCAGGAATGAGCGCGTCGATCTACGGCAGTCGTGCAGGCCTAAAAACGGCAATGCTGGAAATGGGCGCGCCGGGCGGCAAGCTGATCAAGACGGCGGAAATTTCTAACTGGCCGGGCATCAAGGGAACAGACGGCGCTCAGCTTGCTTCGGATATGTTTGAGCATTCTACCGCATTCGGCAGTGAGTATTTATACGGAAATGTGGTATCTGTTGCGGACGGCGGTGAATGGAAAACCGTGCTTTGCGATGACGGTACGAGCTATCAGGCAAAAGCGGTCATTGTCGCAACCGGTACGCAGGAGCGCATGCTGAATATTGACGGTGAGGAAGCCAATATCGGCAGAGGCGTATCCTATTGTGCGGTATGTGACGGTGCATTTTTCAAGGACAGAGAGGTAGTAGTGATCGGCGGCGGTAATTCCGCTTTAGAGGAAGCCAAGTATCTTACGCAGTTTGCGTCAAGGGTGCACATCGTGATTCGCCGCGATGTTTTCCGGGCCGATCAAATCATTCAAGACAGTATTAAAGATAATGAAAAGATACATGTTATTAAAAAGCATAAGCCGTTGCGTATTTTAGATGACGGACAGCGTGTAACAGGTATCGTGCTTCAAGATATCGAAAGTAACGCGGAAATGACGATTGAATGCAGCGGTATCTTTCCGTATATCGGTCAGGATCCGGCAACCGACTTTCTGAAAAATCTCAGCGTGCTGGACGACAACGGCTATATGATCGTTGATGAAAACTGTGAAACGGCTTGTAAGGGCATCTACGGTGCCGGCGATGTGATTCACAAGCGCTTGCGTCAGGTAGTCACGGCTACCAGTGACGGTGCGATTGCGGCTCAGCATGCCTTTCATCAAATCAAGGGTCTGTAAGGGTTCAAAGAGGAAAAGCATATGAGAATAAAAAAATATCTTTGCGCTGTAATGGCTGTAATGACATTGTTGGCGGGCTGCGGCTCCTCAACATATGAAAGAGATTCATCGGCGGGTGAAATCAAGGAAATCACACTTTCTCAAATGGATACGATGTTTACTCAGGGAAAAAGCTTTACGGTCATGCTGACTACGACCTATTGCGGATACTGTCAGGAGCTTCATCAGCTGTTGAATGAATATTTAAAGGATCATCATCTTGTGATCTATGAGGTGGTATTGGATAAGGAGAATGCGACCGAGCAGGAAAACTTGGCTGTTATCAATCGCCATATCAGCGGCTTCAGTACTACTCCGGGTGTATTTTATATCGAAAACGGTGATCAAAAGTCTCAGCTTCTGCCTGATGCGAACGGAATTCATAAGGAGCTGTTGGATCGTTGGGTCGTTGACAATCAACTGGATCAAAAGGAATAAAAGCATGAAACACGGCTGTTCGTTGTGATACGAGCGGCTTTTTTTCATTCTGTCAGGGAGAATAGCGGGAGCTTGCGATGCGATTGATATACGGCCTTGTTTCAGCTGTTGTGAGAAATGAAAAACCGTTGTTGCGAGTTTGTGTATGCTTGGAGTTTAAAACCTCTGTATCACGCTGTAAAGTGTTCTGAGAGGGGTTTAATATAGGGATCGGCATGTGATGGAAAAGACTGTAAAAATCTTGTTCTTTCGTTTTGGTTATTAAAAAAATATTGTCATAAAATCGGTCATGGATTAGTAGGATAAAACTACCTTTTAATGTATTATATTTACTTGCATATGTATATAATTTTCATAGACAAATGAGATTGTTAATAACTGCAAACCATTTACTAAAAAATGCAAAAAAAACTTTTTACGGATAGCCCGTAAGGTTGTATAATTAAGGTGCGCGAAAGCGTTATCAGTGTCTTATATGCTTAATGTGGATACAGTATATCTTAATGTACACAATTATAAACATGAGGGGTTATTGATAAAATCGATGAAATGCGCAAGAAAAAACAGACAATTATTGCCTGTTTTGATATGTCTATAAAGGTGTACTTTTGTAGACAGTGAAAAGGGGTGTTAAATGCAGAGAAAGGTTAGAGTTTAAGTTTTATTCTAAGATAGGAAAGGAGAAAAAAATGGATATCTCAAATTATTTAAAAAAGAGTGCTAAAGTTGCGTTAAGCTCAGCAATGTTCTTAAGTGCTTTGGGTTTGCAGGATCTTGCAGGCGTTGCAGCACAGGAACGTGCTGAGGGAACTACTTTGGCAACAGTTGAGAGTGCTACCGCTAAGGCTAATGTTGTAGACGTTACCTTTAACGGTGGTGATGTAAAAGGTCGTATAACCTTTTTAGAGAATGACGTTTTCCGTTATAACGTCGATCCAAGCGAGGAGTTTTCTCAGTGGGCAACTCCGTGGGTATATTCCCAAGCCGGAGACGAAGCAGGCGAGGAAGCGGCAAAGCATTATGACGGACGCATTCAGGCGCAGGAGGATACATCCTCTAAGTACAGTAAACCAAATGCTACTGTAAATGAAACATCGACAGCATTTGAAATTACAAACGGCTATACGACAATTGTATTGGATAAAACAACGGCAAAAATGTCGATTAAAAATGCAGCTAATACTGTGGTTATGGAGGAAGCAGAGCCGCTGCAATTAGGCTCTACTACATATCAGAACCTGGTGACAAGCGATAATGAATATTTCTTCGGAGGCGGTACACAGAACGGGCGCTTCACCCATAAGGGACAGAGAATTCATATCGCAAATGAGAGCAGCTGGGTTGACGGCGGTGTTTCTTCACCGAATCCGTTCTACTGGTCTTCCAAGGGCTACGGTGTATTACGTAATACATTTAAACCGGGGTGGTATGATTTTGGTAAATCCGATGAAGATGTGGTAACTGCCGAGCATAATGAGAACGAGTTTGATGCATACTACTTCGTTTCTGATGAGAACAATGTAGCACAAACTGCAGAATCATTATTGCAAGGCTATTTCAAGGTTACCGGAAATCCGTTGCTGCTTCCGGAGTACGCATTCTATCTTTCTCATTTAAACTGCTATAATCGTGACGGATGGCATGAAAGTGCAGTGAGCGGAAGCTACGGATGGAAAATGGAGGATGGAAATACCTCTTATGAAACAGGACGAGGAACAGGTTATGTAATCAAAGACGGTGAAATGTCAGAGTCTTTGAACAATACCGGACCTACCGTTGATGCCAGCCTGTTCAAGGGAGCAGCTTACAGCACAGATACTTATAAGTATTCTGCAAGAGCGGTAATTGACGGACATGAACAATATGATATGCCGTTAGGTTGGTTCTTGCCAAACGATGGTTATGGTTGCGGCTATGGTCAAAACGGTTATTATCAAGCGAAAGATCGTCAAACCACTACGGATGCAATGACAAAGGCAATAGATGCTAACGTCGCAAACTTACAGTCATTTACTGACTATGCCGAATCAAAGGGTGTTCGTACCGGACTTTGGACACAGGCTGCCTTAACTCCGCAGACATCTTTAAATGATGGCGGTTATCAGGGTCTGCATACATTGCGTGATTTTAATAAGGAAGTAAATACTGCCGGTGTGTCAGCATTGAAAACTGACGTTGCATGGGTAGGTGCAGGTTATGCAATGGCAATGGATTCTGTACAAGACGGCTATAACATTTTATCAACATCCGGTAAGCGTCCTACAGTCGTATCATTGGACGGATGGGCAGGCTTCCAGCGTTATGCAAGCGTTTGGACAGGTGACCAGACAGGTGGTAACTGGGAATATATACGTTTCCACATCCCGACATATATCGGACAAAGCTTATCAGGTAACCCGAACATCGGAAGTGATGTTGACGGAATCTTCGGCGGCAGTGATTTGATCACAACTCGTGACCTTCAGTTCAAGACCTTCACTCAGACAATGTTGGATATGGACGGTTGGGGTAACATCGCCAAGAAGCCATACGGACACGGTGATCCTTATACTGCCATTAACCGTATGTATCTAAAATTGAAAGCACAGTTTATGCCTTATATCTATACAGAAGCAATCAATGCCTCTACAGGCCTACCGATGATTCGCGCAATGTTCTTAGAGGAAGCAAATGATTACACCTACAGTACTAAGACTCAGTATCAGTATATGTTTGGTGAGAATCTGTTAGTAGCTCCCGTTTATCAGGACACTGCTGCAGATGCAGATGGTAATGATATCCGCAACAATATTTACTTGCCGGGTACTTCTGATATTTGGATCGATTACTTCACCGGCGAGCAATATCGCGGTGGTCAGGTTTTAAACAACTTCGATGCACCGATTTGGAAATTACCGCTGTTCGTAAAGAACGGTGCAATTATCCCGATGTATGAAGAAAACAACAATCCGATGGCTAAAACTTCTGATAATGCTAAGGGATTAGATAAAACAAGAAGAATTATTGAATTCTATCCGTCTGCGAAAGCGGGAACTAAAGGAACTTCTTATACATTAAAAGAAGATGACGGTATTACGATGGACATGGTAGACGGTACACCGAATTACGGCGGAACTGTTACAACAAAGCTGACTTCAACAGTAGATGGTAATGTTGCGACATTAACTGCCGGACAGTCAAGCGGTTCTTATGCCGGATATGATTCAAACAGACATTCAACCTTTGTTGTTAATGTTAGCGCTAAGCCTTCAAAAGTAACAATTCAAAACGGAAGCGATGCAGCGATTTCTTCAGACGGTGCATTGACTGAAGCAGCAAGCCTTGAGGAATTCAATGAAAAGGCTGCTAAGAATGAGGCTGTTTGGTTCTATGATGAAACACCGAACCTAAACAAATATGCAATGGACAGTGAAGCATTCAAGTCAACGAAAATTGAAACTACACCTAAGGTTTATGTATCATTCCCTGAATTCGATGTTAACAGCGGTGCGCAGGTATTGACTGTGGAAGGATTTGTGAATGACGGTAATTTAGGTGAAGATAAAGAAAACAGTGCATTAACTGCTCCTACAGGAATCGGAGCTCCTGAAGATGATAAAACACCGACAAGCATCAAAGTAAAATGGAATGCTGTATCCGGTGCTACTTCTTATGAAGTGGAAGCAGACGGTACAATTAACTCTGTCGGTAGCGCACTATTCTATGAGAACACTGATTTGGCATACAATTCTACTCACAGATACAGAGTACGTGCAAGAAATGCTGACGGATATTCTGCATGGTCTGATTATTTGGAAACAAAATCAAAAGAAGATCCTTGGAGAAATACACCTGATCCGGTAAAAATTACATGGACCGGTGATATTTGGGGTGCTCATACTGCTAATTTAGCGTTTGATAAGATTTTACAGACAGGAGACGGTGGCTTCCATTCTAACGGTGGCGGTATAAATGAAACGTTGACTGTTGATTACGGAAAAGCATATGAGTTTGAAACTATTGAATATTATCCTCGAGATGACGGAAAGCCTGCAGGTAATGCTAACGGTACGGTTACAAGAATGGAATTCTCTCACAGCTTGGACGGAGTTCACTGGAGTGAGCCTGAATTCTATGATTGGGATATTAATGCTGATGTGAAAACGATTACCGTTAATGATGCGGCACGATATATTAAATTCATACCTCGTGCATCAGTAGGTACATTCTTCTCTGCAAGAGAAATTAAGGTTATTACCAAGGAAGGTAAACGCCCGATTGAAGTAGGAAGTACAAAACACAATGATGAGATAACTGAAACTGATTATTCTAATATGACCAACTATCTCGGCGGTAATATGGAAGATCCTAACTTCCCGATTCAGATTAAAAACTACTACGGTGATATCAACCGCAACAATATTTACGATGTATATGATTATTCATTCGTAATGTTCAAAATCGACGGCGGAACAAAGAAAACGGGTTCTGTATCCGGTTCAGCGCTTCTGTTAGCAAGCGGAGATACCATCAAGGCCGGAGAAACATTCACAGTAGATGTATATGCAGACAATGTTAAAAATCTGAATGCGATCGGTGCAATCATCAACTACGACAAGACAAAAATTCAATATACCGGCTTGGAGCAGGGAGTTTCTATCGCTCAGATGACAAATTTATCAATTGCTAAAGACTATAACGGCGGAAGCTCTTATGTGAATTTAGCATTTGCCAACAGAGGTGATAAGCTTACCTTTAACGGTACCGGTGTTGTAGCTACAGTAACATTTACTGCTAAGCAGGATATCGATACAAGAGATACTGATGTTATCGATTTATCAACTGCAACTATTATCGGTCCTGATTTCAGCTTTGCCAATACTGTAAATGAAGCTCCTGAAATTCCTGAGGTTCCGGAAGAAACAGTAACTAAATACGGCTTAAACAATATGTCCGTTAAGATTACAAATGCTGCATATCCTACAGATGACGGAACAAATGTAGAGTCCATGATTGCCCAAAAATCTTATAATTCTTTATTCGACGGTGCATTCATGGACAGAGGCTTTGAGTTGAAGTATTGCAATCCTACGGGGGGAGCCGATACTAAGTTACCTGATTGCGCGACTATTGATACTAAGATGCCGGTAACACTGCACTTTGAAATGAATCAGCCGATTGTAATGTCTGATGGCGCAGTTTACAATGCACAGGTAGGTTCTAATGGTTTTGTAACTGAAGCAAGTTACAAGGTTTATTATGATGACGGAACTGATTCAGGCGAGCAAAGTATAGTATTAGCTGATACTGACCAAGTAGATGGTGCAGCATTGAGAATGAAAATGGATCCTTCTAAGAAGGTTACTAAGGTAGACTTCACCATTCTTAAGGATAAGAAAGATACCAAGGCTCAGTTTACTTTATCTGAGGTAGAATTCTTATTTAAGGATAAAGCAGTTAAACCTACAGCAATTGCTCCTGCCGATACAAATGCAGAAGAAATTTATGTAGGACAATTAAGTGCTGTAGATGCAGTTGTCACGCCTGAAGAAGCATTAAATAAATACTTCACTGTTGAAAGCAGCGATTCTTCTGTTGCGACTATCCTTGCATTGGCTGATGCAAACGGCAATCCTGTTTACAAAGTAAAAGGTAATAAGCCGGGAACCGCAACAATTACACTTACAAGTGCAGCTGACAAGACTGTTAAAGCAACTTATGAGATTACTGTTAAAGAAGGTATCGATATTTCCAACTTAGAGAAAGCAATCGAGGAAGCTAAAGCAGTAGAAAAATCTCTGTATACTGATGAAAGCTATGCTAAAGTAGCTGAAGCATTAGATGCAGCAGTAGAACTGTTGAACAGTGACAGCTATACAAGAGCAGATGTAGAGAATGCAACTTCTGCTATTCGTCAGGCAATCGCTGATTTGGAAGTTAGACCGTTACCGACAGGAAACTTAATCAATACTTCTAAGGATACCGATATTACTATTATCGATTATTCAAGTGATGCGACCGGACTTTATGAAAATGGTACAGGATTAGTTAATGATGTATTAGATTATAATGAAGCTACTTATTGGCATTCATCATATGCAGAGGGTCAAAAGAAAATGCCGCAATGGTTGACATTTGATTTGGGTAAACTCTATAAGATGACTGATGTCACATTCTTAACAAGACCAGGTGCTCTTCACGGTGATATCACAAAGGCTGAAATTTTAACAAGTGTTGACGGTAAGAACTTTACTTCTGTCGGTGTATACACTTTTGAAGAAGACGGAAACCATCACATTGTAAATCGCAATGAATATCAAAGAATGCAGTTTGCTGCAGTAAAAGCACGCTATATCAAGCTTAACATTTTAGGCTCTACGGGAAATCCGCAGTATAACCAAAACGATGAAATCGTAAGTATTTCTGAGTTACGCTTCTATGGAACACCGACTGTAGATGATATTGCATTACGTGAATTGTACAATGAATACAAGGATGCTGAAAATGAAAATTATACACCAGCAAGCTGGGCAGCATTCCAGAATGCGTTAGCGGATGCAGAGGACGTATTGAACAAAGAAAATGCATCCAAGGATGAAGTGGATACAGTTTATGCAAGATTACAGAAGGCAATCGAAGGCCTGAGCGAAAAGGCAAACTTATCTGCTTTGAAGGCTGCAATTGCTAAAGCTGAAAAGGTTGATACTTCTAAGTATACTTCCGCAACAGTTAAAAAGCTGAATGATGCAGTTAAGAAAGCTAAAAAGGTTCTCAGTGATCCAAATGCTACGCAAAAAGAAGTTGATGCAGCAACTAAATCAGTAAATGATGCAATCAAGGCATTAAAGAAAAACAGCGGTAAGGACCCATCAAATCCAATTAAACCAAACCCATCTTTAAAGCCGGGATATGTTGATCACATTGTAAATAACGTGAATAATGTAATCGCTGAGGGCATATTCCCTGAGAATGTTCAGCTGATTGTTGAGGATTTAGCGGCAGATGTTAAGGCGAAAATCATCGATTCAATCAAGAATAAAGATGATGTAGCTAAATACAACTTCGAGAAAATCTTTGATATCTATATGCTTCGCAAGGGTGTAAGCTATACACCGAACGGAAGCTTTACGATCAAGATCAAATTAGATGATGAATTATTAGCTAAGCGTTATTTGGGAATTGTCTATATTTCCGATGACGGAGAAGCAACTACAATCCCATCTAAGATTGAAAACGGATATATCACTTTCAAGACAAGCCATAATTCCTATTATGCAATCGTTTCAAGTGATTCTCCGATCGTAAATACGGCAACGTCAACGACAATGCCGGTAAGCAGTGCTCCAGCATTTATCCTGCTTGGTGCAGTATTGATCTTTGTCACTAAGAAAATGGAGAAAGTGTTAGAGGATTAGTCTTTATTGATTAATAACACTGTAATGTATTAACAAATCGGTAACAGATGTATGAAAGTATATCTGTTACCTTTTTCTATTATATGGTAGCTTTCATACGCAGAATGGTGTAAAATAAAAAGGGTGATAATTATGAATTACGGCTATTTAACAACACCGATCGGTCTGTTGAAAATCGGTGCGGATTCTATCGGAATATGCGAGGTAATTTTTTGTGAAAATAAAACGGAACCGGAGAGCTATAATCCCTTGATTGAACAAGCAAAGCAGCAGCTTCGGGAATATTTTGACGGAAAACGAAAGGAATTCGATTTACCGCTTCATATTTTAAAGGGTACTGCATTTCAGCGCTTATGCTGGGACGCATTGCTTAAAATTCCTTACGGAGAAACACGCAGCTACTATGAACAGGCTGTAAGCATTGAACATGCGAAGGCAGTACGAGCGGTAGGGGGAGCGAACCATCATAATCCGATTTCAATTATAATTCCCTGTCATCGCGTGATTGCGAAAAACGGAACACTGTGCGGTTACGGCGGGGGATTAGATCGAAAGGAATTTCTGCTGCGATTAGAGGCAGGTACAGATCATGAGTAAGGTTATTTTCTATGTCGGCACAAATCATAATCAATCAGCCGGAGTCTATCGATATCAGCTTGATACCTTAAAGGGAGCTATCGAAGGCGGTTCACTTTATTACGACTGTTCTTCCTTTCAAACATTTCATTATTCCCGTTTTGAATTATTGGTATCGGCACAAAAGGAAAACGATCCTGCAGTCATTTACTTAGATTGTCATCAGGAAATACCCTATCAAATGGATAAACGGATGATGACCGATACCCTTGACTGTGATATTACCCAAGCGGATCAATTTGTTTATACGGCAAACGACATATCCAATATTATTACTGTCTATAAAAAAGAAGGCGGTAAATTAAGACTCGTGAAGCGCATCAAGCTAAAGGAAAATGCCCGGTGTAAGCAGATACTGATTTATGAAAATACCATCTATATCGTATGTAAAGGCAGTGATATGATTTTACGCTATGATAAAGAAACACTGGAGCCATCTGATAGACATATCGAGCTGGCAAAGGGAAGCGCTCCCGAAGCACTGTTGATTCATCAAAGCGGAGAATATCTCTATATCCTCAGCAAGGAAGCCAATGAAATCTATGTTTATAAGATCGGTAAGCACGGAACCTATCGCTGTCAACAAATCTGTTCCTTATTGCCGAAAGGGTGGCGTAAGTCCTGTATCAGCCGCAAAATGCTGCTTTCTCCAAACGGAAAATACTTATATGTTTTAATAGACGGTGTATCCGCTGTCGCTTGTTTTGAAATCGTTCACGGAAATCTGAAGGAGTGCGGTATGATGGAAAGCGGCGGTTTGAATCCTTACGATGCACTTATTGATGAAACGGGCAGATGGATGCTTGTACTTCATAAGGACAGCGATAATCTGATTGTCTTTGAAATGAATCCGGAAAGCGGTGAGGCTATTAAAATTACTGATGAAAAGATTCTGTCCTGCGGTATGCAGCTGACATGGGCCTATCGTATTTAAATGAATAAATAAAAGACTGCAGCCGCAGTCTTTTATGATGCTTATCAAATAAACTGATATTTTATGCCGTTAATTTCTCATAGACATCTAACGGTTCTAATACTT
Source organism: Erysipelotrichales bacterium (assembly GCA_910576855.1). Lineage (GTDB taxonomy): Bacteria > Bacillota_I > Bacilli_A > Erysipelotrichales > Erysipelotrichaceae > C-19. The sequence goes on along the minus strand of CAJTJP010000009.1, from coordinate 54,480 downwards.
CAATATTTTCAATCGGATTATCTACTAAGCGAAGCTCAATCAGATTTTTCAGCTTCAATAACGGCGTTACATCCGTAATATAATTTGCCTTCAATGTCAGTGATGTCAAATAACGCAAGCCCTCCAACGGCTGTAAATCATAAATACCGTTATGATCCAAGCGCAATGAAACAAGATTGATAAGCTTCTTTAACGGCTTAAGATCGGTAATTACATTTGCGTATAAATCCAGTGTTCCCAGATTACTTAATTCGGCCAACGGTGTTAAATCCTTGATATTGTTGTTGGCTAAGCCCAAGCCCTCCAGGTTCTTCATCTCAGAAAGACAAGTGATATCCTTGATATTATTGTTTCCCACATCAAGATTCGTCATTTCCACACAGTCCTTCAACACCTCAATTGTTTCAATATTATTGTTGAACAGATTCAATTCCTTGATATGCTTCGCATTCTTTAAGAAATCAATGCTTTTGATTCCGCAGCTGCTCGCCTTAAAATAACGCAGGTTCTTCATATGCTTTAACGCCTCACAGTGCTGAATGCGATTATCCGAGATATCCAATTTCTCCATATCGTCAAGCTTTGATAAAATACGCAGATCACTGAAGCCGCACTGCAGTACCCTTAAATCCTTTAGGTGCTTCAGCTTGCTTAAAAAAGAGAAATCCTCCAGTTCATTATAAGAAATATTCAGTTCCTCTAAATCAGGTAAATCCGCTAAAACAGAATAATCCTTCAAGTAACAATTATTCGCCAAATTCAAGCTTTTTAAATGCTTCATTGAGGAAATCGGTGACAGATCGGAAAACAGATTCGTCGATAAATCAAGCTTTTCCAACTGTGCCAAATAAGTCAAATCAGAGATTTCATACATCCACATTTTACTTAAATGAAGCTCCTTCAATTCTTTCAGCGTACCTAAGATACCGAAAGGAAAGCGTCCGCCTTCAATACCCAGCCATAAGCGTTTCAAGCGATGACAGCCCTCTAAATAGGTTATGGAATCTACCTTACAGCGATTCAAGTTCAATTCCTCAAGATTGCTCATTGTATTGATTGCCGAAATATCCATGACATACAGATTATTTCTTGAAAGATTCAAGCGTTTTAAATTACGAGCATTGTGAAGAGCCGTAATATCACGCAAAAGGTTTTTACTGAGGTCAATTACCTCAAGACTGCGTAAATTACGCAGCGGATTTAATACCTCAATGTTATTGCCCGATAAATCGAGATAGGTCAAATTTTCACAGTACTCTAAGCCGTCCAAGGATTGAATTTCCATTCCTCGCGCATGAATTTCTGTGATTGTGTGTAAATCATCGGTTGTGATGTTGGCTTTCTCTTTATGAAGTGAACGCGCAATCGCTTCTGCCAGCATATGATCTTTTATCAGCATACTATTCCTCCGCATTTCATATATTCTTATTATACCGCAAATGCAAGAATTTAGAAATGGATAATTGCATACTTTTTCAATAAAAGAAAACGGTATCATATTTATAGTGCACATACTTATAAAAAAATGCTATAATAAAGAAAAGGGAGTGATGATATGGATCGCTTAGAGATGATACGAATGAAGGTAGATCGCATGATTCAGGATTTAGCGAGTAAAAGTGAGCGTAAGTTTGCCTATATTCATCTTTACGGCACCTCACAGTTTGCGACAATGCTTGCTGTCAGACATCATGTAGATGCAGTAGTAGCAGCTGTTGCGGCAATGCTTCATGATATAGCTTCCTATGCTTATAATGTGGGTGAGGCGGAGCATGCGAAAAAAAGTGCTGAGATTGCACAAAAGCTGTTGAGTGAAAGCGATATGTTTTCTAAAGAGGAAATCAAACTGATTACGCATGCGATATTGGTTCATTCCGATAAGCAGACAAAGGATGATAATATTTATGCGGAAATATTAAAGGATGCAGATGTTATGTCTCATTATTTTTATAATCCTAAAATTGAAATTACCGATAAAGAGCGTGTGCGCTTATATTATATATTGGAAATGCTTGAGCTTAAGGAATCTGAGGTTTCAACTAATTAGGTATGGATCAAGACAAGGTTTTAAAATAGGAATAAGAAAACAGCTCTGTATCAATCAATAGAGCTGTTATATCGTTAAAGCAATGCAACAGGATGAATACAGGTATACAATTATTTATTTGACAGCTTTTGATAATCGTACGGTTTATTCATCGCTGTTTTTTTATTCTTACTGTCTTTGTTTTTGCTGTCCTTTTGAAACAGCCTCGATTTATTCTTATTGCCTGCTTCATAATACAGTGCGTTTTTGATCGTATTCAAAGAGCTGTCTAAGGCGCGCATCCAATAGATCGTTGATTGCGCATCGGCATTGGCATGGAAGTACCATATCGGTGCATCTAAGGGAATCGATGTGAATTTCTTTCCCCAGATATCCGTAATATCGAATATCCACGCATACGGAAGCATATCTTCAAAATAATACGGATTATCATATAAGTAGGTCGTCAGCTGTTCACTGTTGGCCGTTCTGATATATTGACGTAAGGATAATAAACGCAGATACAGATTACGTCCGTAAAAGGTTCTGCGGTCCATAAAGATAATGATGCAGGCAAACAGCAGCGTTAAAACAAAGTTGATTGCGGCATAAACGACCGGTGTTTGATTCATTAATAGATAGCGGTAAAGCAGTGCACCGGTTATAAAGTTTATCAGCATTGTCAATACCCGATACACATCCTGTGTGCTTTTTGATTGCTTACTGCGCTTTTTAAATAACCATACCCAAGGCAGACAGTTTACATAAATAATACCGGCACAGCTGAATGCATAACTGAGACTCTTTGAAAACTGATATTGCTGCTCATAGATACAGGCAAACATCGTCAATGCGAGCGGTATACAGATTGCCGGTATGGAAAGAATTTGCCAAAGATAAGAGGTATTCGCATAAATCGCCTTTTTCCTTTGCTGCTCCTGTGCGGCAAGTATTTCCTTTTCGATCGCAAGCATTTGCTTCTTTAGATTTCTTTCCTTTAATTGATCGATCGTAACCATTGTATATTGGGTAAATATCAAGTCAAATAAATGCTGCTCATACGGTTTTGCATTTTGCGGCAGCTCATTGATGATGACAAGTGCTATCGTTTGATTTTCATCACGTATCTGAATATAGTTTTGATTTGCCCATTCAATTAAAATTGAAATGATATCGGCTTCATCAACAATGCCGTCAAGAATATAGCCTAAGGAACCGATTTCTATTTCCTTGATCGGGTAACTTTCCTTCAGTATGTCTTTCTTATGAAACCGATTGCTGTGGATAATGCCGAAATAACAGCCCATCACAAGAATAATAGAAAATATCGAAAAGAATAAATGCAGCGTCAGCGGATGAGAATAGTTGAAAAAGAAGTTTTTTAATGTCGCAAAGACCATGATTCCTTGTCCTGCCTTTAAAGCCTGCAAGGAAGTGATTTGAATCGTTTTATCCATGATGCTTGCATTTAAAGAGTTGCTGCGGTTCAGTCCTTGATCGACCTGATAAACATCAAAGCCGGTATCGGGGCGGTTGGGAAGTGTGATCGAGGCATTGAAGTTTTCAATGGTTCCGCTGTGATTAGGAGAAATCAACTGATATAGGAAAATATTGGCGTCTTCTGCATCATAGCGGCGAAAGCGTACCTGATAGTGGATAATGATATTTGCATCGGGCTTTTCTAGGGTAAGCCGCAAACGATGGGCACCGTTTTCATAGCTTGTGGTATAATCGGCACCCTCTACGCGAATACTGCTGATTTCATAAGCATAAATCTCGGGTGTGCCGTCCCGATCGGCATCATAGCTGTAATCCTGCAGGATATCTTTTTCAAAGGTCATGGAAGGATTGTCCTTAAAGGTGATGTTTTCCTCGACCTTCATGACGGCACTCTTATCAATATCGGCATGAATCTGATAGCTTGATATCGTATAGGTTTGTGCCGCAGAAGCAGGAAAAAAGCAGGTACAAAGACATAGGGCAAATATCCATAGAAAGATGACTTTAGCTTTTTTTCTCATTGTCCTGCTCCTTTCTGTTTTTTCACTGCACGCTTTTCTATTTTGTATATTTGTGTTAAAATATAAGCACCCGTGCCCGTGGCGCAATTGGATAGCGCATTTGATTCCGATTCAAAAGGTTGCAGGTTCGATTCCTGTCGGGTGCGCCATTTTTATGCCCTCTTGGTGAAATGGATATCACAGGATCCTCCTAAGATCTAATTGTAGGTTCGATTCCTACAGAGGGTGCCATTATAGATAAGCAGCGCGAGCTGTTTTTTATTGTCGAATAATCACAACAATTATATCATAATTCATAGGCTTATGGATAAGAATATGCAGCAGATGTAAAACGGACAAGAATATTGTGCTTTCCTTCATTAGGATACGAAACAGATAAGGTACTATTCAGGAAAATTTATGTAATCTGCTTGACAAACGGCGTATTTCCAAGTAAAATAGTAACCGTTCCGATATTGGGGTATAGCCAAGCGGTAAGGCACCAGACTCTGAATCTGGCATTTCCTTGGTTCGAATCCAAGTACCCCAGCCATATGTTAATGAAAGCCTTTGAATAAAGGCTTTTTTTGATGCCTTGAAATTGAAAAACCAGAAAAAATCCCGAAAAATGTGCAGGATTTTTTTTGGATTAATCAGATGCTTATAGTGTTAAGATGCTGTAAATGATACAGGATATAAAAGTAACTGTCTTTTTTATAAATGAAGAATATCACAAAAATGAACTGTTTTCGATAATTTCAAATACTTTCGATACGATCAATCTTTCAGGCATCCGATGGGTACGATATATACACCGTCTTGTCTACGATAAGCATAATCACCGATACCGACTAAAATCATTAAAAAGGAAGGGGATTTCATTTTTGTTGTATCGATTTTATTATTCAGCTTCTTCAGATTTTCGGCAGCTTCCTCGATCAGCTTGTCACCACCGAGTTTGATTTCAATTAAACCATAAGAACCGTTCCTTAAATGAACGACTGCATCACATTCGAGATCAGTCTTATCTCGATAATGATACACCTGTCCGTTTAATTTATCACTGAATACTCTCAAATCACGAATACACATTGTTTCAAAGAATAATCCAAACGTATTTAAATCACAGATCAGATCATCGGGTTCCAGTCCCAATGCGGCTGTGGCAATGGAAGGATCAATAAAATAGCGAGTATTCGAGGTACGTATTGCCGTTTTAGAGCGTAAATTCGGATTCCAAGCTGCCATTTCCTCTATTACGAATATTCTTTTTAAAGCATTGATATACGAATATACAGTGTCGGTGTCAAAAGTATCAGCTTCATTTGCGGCTATATCCGCACAAATAAGTGAGTTTGTGGCCTGAGTTCCTTGATTTCGTGCATAAGAGCGCATCAAGCGCTTTACTCGTTCGGGATTTCTTGAAACACCGTCAGCACGTGATATATCGGATTTTACAACTGCATCAAAATAATCCAATGCCTGTTCCAATGCGATTTCTCCTTCTAAATCGGTAGCTCTCGGCCAGCCTCCGCGGCAAACAAGAAAAGCCAGCCTGTTTAAATCAATGGGATTGATTCCTTCAATTTGATTCGGTGTATCGAAAAGCGCTTTAAGACTTACCTCACCGGTAGAATCTAAGGATTCATATAGGCTCATAGGCCGCATCATGATCCATGAAAAACGACCGGTGCCTGTATGATGAATTTGTTCATCGCTTGCAGGGGTTGAGGAGCCGGTTAAAATAAATTGGCCGTACTCATCTCGATGATCTACCTCAAAGCGAATCGCATCCCATAGTTTCGGGGCAATCTGCCAATCATCAATTAATCGCGGTGTTGCGCCCTTTAACAGCACTTTAGGACTTAAATCGGCCATTGATAAATTCTGTTTTTCCTTTTCGGGGTCGGCCATGTAAAGAATGCTTCCTGCCATCTGTTCGGCTGTTGTCGTCTTACCGCACCATTTCGGTCCTTCGATTAATACCGCGCCTTTCCCTAATAAGCGTTTTTTCAGTATTTCGTCAGCAATTCGTTTTTTATATTTTTTCATATTGATGAAGTCTCCTCTGCATGCGTATATCTATAGTATAAGCCCTTTTAATGAATTATTCAATAATTATCGGCAGTTTGGCTCAAAATTTTTCGGCAGTTTGGCTAGATATTTTTCGGCAGTTTGGACATATTTTGTTCGGCAGTTTGGCATTTGTCTTAGATTTCATCACTTCATATACAGCTATTGATATCCTATGAGATAAAACTGATTCAGGAAACAATGTGTCTATTTGAAATGCTGTATTTCTGCCGCGGCGGTGAATGTTCATAAAAACAACGGTTTCTCATGGCTTTTTTTATGGTTTTGCGATACAATTAGAGAAGCTATAAGGAGGATTGAATGTGATACAAATTAAGGAAAGACTACAGGCGCTTAGAAATGAGATGGAACAGCGCAATATCGATGTATATATTATTCCGACAAGTGATTTTCATGAAACGGAATATGTCGGAGAGCATTTTAAGGCGAGAGCGTGGATGAGCAATTTCAGCGGTTCGGCAGGAACGCTAGTCGTATGTAAGGACTGTGCAGGCTTATGGACCGACGGCCGATATTTTATTCAAGCGGCAAAGCAGCTGGAAGGTACCGGTATCGAATTGATGAAAATGGGTGAGGAAGCGACTCCGCCGATGGCTCAGTATATTTACGATCATATGAGTGAAGGGCATGCGCTTGGCTTTGACGGTCGTGTGATTAATACAAAGTTGGCGGAAGCGCTGAAGCAAAAGCTGAATGATAAGCATGCGACATTGAAATGTGATGAGGATTTGGTCGGTATCATTTGGACAGATCGCCCGCCGCTGCCTTTGGAACCGGCATTTTTGCTTGATATAAAATATTGCGGTAAAAGCAGTGCCGATAAGCTGAATCAAGCGCGCACATGGATGAAGGAACATAAGCTTGATGCGCATATCGTAACTACATTAGATGATATCGCATGGTATTTGAATATTCGCGGCAATGACATCGCATGTTATCCGGTCGTGCTTGCTTATTTGATTATTGAGGCTGATCAAGCACATTTATTTATTGAGGAAGCAAAGCTGAATGATGCTTTAAAGCAGCAGTTTACACAGGATAATGTCGTGCTTCATCCGTATGATGCAGTATATGAATATGTTAAAACGATTCCTGCGAAGCATATTTCATTAGACAAGGGCTGTGTAAACTATCGCATTACCGCATCCTTGCCTGAGGAGTGTGAGGTGCATAATCAAAAAAATCCGAGTCAGCTTTGGAAGGCAATCAAAAACGAAACAGAACTCGCAAATAATCGCATTGCCCATATCAAGGACGGTGTTGCGGTTACGAATTTCATGTATTGGTTAAAAAACAATATCGGTAAAATTTCTATCGACGAAGTAAGCGCATCGGATTATTTAGAGGAATGCCGTAAGCAGCAGGATAACTTTATTGAAATCAGCTTTGATACGATTGCGGCGTATAATGAAAATGCGGCCATGATGCACTATCATGCGACAAAAGAAAATTGTGCCGAATGCAAAGCGAGCGGCTTTTTGCTTGTAGACAGCGGCGGTCAGTATTTTGAGGGAACAACGGATATTACGCGTACCTTTGTATTAGGTGATATCAGTGATGATATGCGCAGACATTTTACAAATGTCGCAAGAGGAATGATGAATCTTTCAAGAGCGAAATTCCTGTACGGCTGTAACGGAATCAATCTTGATATTCTGGCAAGACAGCCGTTATGGAGTGAGGATATTGATTATAAATGCGGAACGGGACATGGTGTCGGCTTTGTGCTGAATGTTCATGAGGGTCCTAACGGATTCCGTTGGAAGCGTGTGCCGGAGCGTGATGATTTTGAGATTCTTCAAGAGGGCATGGTCACAACGATTGAGCCGGGTGTTTATTTAGAAGGTAAATACGGTATCAGAACCGAAAACGAATTGATCTGTCGTAAAGGAGTTAAAAACGAATACGGTCAATTTATGGAGTTTGAGACAATTACCTTTGCGCCGATCGATTTGGACGGTATTGATGTCACACTGTTGAGCGGTGAGGAAAAGGCATGGCTGAATGCTTACCACAAGGAAGTGTATGAGAAGCTTTCTCCGTATTTGTGTGATGAAGTAAAGGCATGGCTGAAAATATATACACGCGCAATTTAATCTTTTAAGAGATATTCAGTAATGAAGGACAGCTGTTATGGGCAGTTGTCTTTTTTTAGGGATCAGCGAGGTATTTTATTATGAACCCCTATACTAGATAAATGACATACTGACTCCGAACAATCTCCTTCAAACAATTTATAACATTGAATGAAATAAAATTAGCACTTAGGTGTTGACTCTGCTAATAAATTGGTCTATACTATTAGCAGACTTAATAAAAGAGTGCTAACGGAGGTATGAAGATGAGCAGAAAAAAACAATTTAAAGCGGAATCGAAACGTTTATTGGATTTGATGATTAATTCTATTTATACACACAAGGAAATATTTTTACGTGAATTGGTATCCAATGCCAGTGATGCGATTGATAAGCTGTACTATCAGGCATTGAGTGAAAACTTACAGGATATTAACCGTGATGATCTGAAGATTGAAATTTCATTGGATAAAGAAAACCGCACAATTACGATTCAGGATAACGGTGTCGGTATGGATAAAGCGGAAATGGAAGAGAATTTAGGAACAATTGCGAAAAGCGGTTCCTTGGCCTTTAAACAGAAGCTGGCACAAGAGGAAGGAAAGCAGGATGAAGATGTCGATATTATCGGACAGTTCGGTGTCGGTTTCTATTCTGCCTTTATGGTCGCAAGTCGTGTCGATGTGACAAGTAAGAAATACGGTGCAGAGCTTGCATATCGTTGGAGCTCCGATGCGAGTGACGGCTATACGATTGACGAGGTTGCCAAGGACAGCCACGGTACTGAGATCGTGCTGTATTTAAAGGATAACAGTGAGGATGAGGATTATGATAAATATTTAAGCCAATATGAAATTGAAGGCTTGATTAAGAAGTATTCCGATTATATCCGCTATCCGATTGAGATGGAAGTAGAAGTTCAAAAGGAAGTGGATAGCGAAGCATCCGAAGATGAAGAGAATAAAGAGCCTGTATATGAAACCGTTCAGGAAACAAAAACCTTGAACTCGATGATTCCGTTGTGGAAGCGTCCGAAAAAAGAAATTACCAAAGAGGAATACGATTCTTTCTATAAGGATAAATTTGATGATTTTAATGATCCGCAAAAGGTCATTCATACAAGCGTTGAGGGCAATGTTTCCTTTGATGCCTTAATGTATATTCCGAGCAAAGCGCCTTATAACTATTATTCACAGGATTATCAAAAGGGATTACAGCTATACAGCCGCGGTGTGTTTATTATGGATAAGGCTGAAGAGCTGATTCCCGAGTATTTCCGCTTTGTGAAAGGTTTGGTTGATTCTCAGGATTTAAGCTTGAATATCTCTCGTGAAATGCTTCAGCATGATCGTCAGCTGAAAGTGATTGCATCACGCATTGAAAAGAAAATCAAGAGTGAGCTGGTATTAATGTTGAATAACGATCGTGAGGAGTATGAAAAATTCTGGAGCAATTTCGGTCTGCAGATCAAGTTCGGTGTTTATAATAACTATGGCATGGATAAGGAAAAACTGCAGGATTTACTGTTATTCTATTCCTCAAAGGAACAAAAGCTTGTGACGCTTGATGAATATATCAATCGTATGGAAGAAGGACAGGAGAGCATTTACTTTATGTCCGGTGACAGTGTTGATAAAATCGATAAGCTGCCGCAGTGTGCATTGGTTAAGGAAAAGGGCTATGAAATTCTGTATTTGACTGACAATGTGGATGAGTTTGTGATGCAGACATTAAATACCTATAAGGAAAAGAAATTCAAAAATATTTCACAGGGTGACTTGGACTTAGCCAGTGAGGATGAAAAGAAAGAACTTGAAGCAAAAGCAGAGGAAAACAAGGATCTGTTGACTCATATCAAAGAAGCGTTAAAGGATCAAGTCAAAGAGGTTAAAATCTCTGCGCGTTTAATTGATGATCCGGTTTGTCTGTCTACCGAGGAAGGATTGTCCTTTGAGATGGAGAAAGTATTATCGGCAATGCCGGAAGGAAATCCATACGGTATGAAGGCACCGCGTATTTTGGAAATCAATCCGAAGCATGCGATCTTTAAGGCTTTACAGGCTGTTTACCAAAAGGATCCGGCTGCAGTGAATGATTATGCGGATCTGTTGTATCAACAGGCACTTTTGATTGAAGGCTTCCCAATCGATGATCCGATGGAATTCTCGCGTAAGATTTGTGCATTTATGGTAAAGGCTACCACTGAGTAGGCAAAATCATATATAATAAAAGACACAGTAACGACTATGTAAAAGGTCGTTTCTGTGTCTTTGTTACTTTCAAGCAGATAATTTTTATTAAGCGATTTGTATCGGCAGTTTTTAACTGCTTTTAATATTTCTCTTTTAACAGAAAGTCTGAGAGATGGATAATTTTAACTCCGTTGATATTACCGCTCGCAAGTTCATCAAGCGTTACCACATATTTCGGATAATGATCTTTAATTTCAAGCAGATTAGTGATCTCACGATTGGAGTTTTCAGGTAACTGACGACATACTTGTACATAAATGCGCTCATCGCGCTTTATTGCCACAAAATCAATTTCTTTTGTCGCATTCTTGCCGATATAAACCTTATAGCCTTTTCTCAACAACTCAAAATACACAATGTTTTCAAGCATTGCGGCAATCGCTTGTGTATGAAAGCCCATCATACAATATTTGAGCGAGGCATCGGCAAGATAGAATTTTTCCTGTGTTTTCAGCACTGACTTTCCCTGTAAGTCATAGCGTTGACAGCGATAGATAACAAAAGCCTTTTCCAGCCATTCCAAATAATTATATATTGATTCCACCGAGAGCGAGCGCCCCTGACTTTTCATAAATTTCACAATCGTGTTTGCTGAAAAAGTCTTGCCGATATTTTCAAGAATAAACTTTACTACACGATTGAATAAATCAACATTGACTATTTTTTGACGCCTTGTGATATCGTTTGAAATCACGGAATGATAAATACCCTCCACAATTTGATAAGAAGAATTCTCATCTAAATTACTTACGGCTACAATCGGAAAGCCACCCATGCGAATGTATTCATTCAGAAGCTCTTTCTCTCTTTTATTGCTTGTTTTTTTGAAATTTATATATTCTTGAAAGGATAGAGTATAGATGGGAATCGATACATATCTTCCCGTTAAGTAAGTAGAGATTTCACTTGACATTAGCTTGGAATTAGAACCGGTAACATAAATATCCGTATTGTCATTTTCAAGCAGACTGTTTACTGCTTTTTCCCAGCCTGTAATTTCCTGTACCTCATCAAGCAATAAATAATATCGTCCTTCCTCATTCATTTTCGCTTTGATGCCTTGATACATCTCTTTATCCGTTATATGATTATCGATATCCTCTGAGGTATAACTGATATGAATGATGTGATCTGCAGATACACCGTTTATCATTAAGTCATTATGAAGCATTGTCAATATTGTTGATTTGCCGCAGCGGCGAATACCGGCAAGTACCTTTACCAACGTTACATCACGATAGGTTTTTAATAGTTCTAAATAATAGGGTCTTTCTATCATATAAACACCTTCTTTTTTTATATAGTATACCAAAAAAGTCATAGTGAATCAAAAGTTTTTGTTCTAAATCCGTAAAAACTTTATAAATCATATAAGTTTCTCGGTTAAGCTTGTTTCATTCATACTACATTAATACTATGATAAATGTTCGACATAAAAAAATAAGCTTGTAAAAAAGCATTTGATTTGTTAGACTTACACTAATTCAATCACAATGAAGCAGTAAGGAGTGAAGTATATGACAAACAACCCTTGGAAAGAAATCAGCTTGGATATCTATGAAGCACATATGAAGCAGGAGGATGTCAAACAATTACAGGCATTGAATGCGATGATGAAGCAGCAGTTAAACAGCTATCCTGTCAAAGAATTAATGATTCTCGGAGTTGCCGGAGGAAACGGCTTGGAACATATTGATCCCGATCATTTTCAAACTGTGTACGGAATTGATATTAATGAGGATTATTTACAATCAGCCTCTCAAAGATATGCCCATTTGTCGAATATTTTAAAGCTTCAATGTATTGACCTGTGTACGCAATATCAACTGTTACCTCATGCTGATTTCATCGTCGCAGATTTATTGATCGAATATATCGGTATTGAATGCTTTAAAGACATCATTCGTCATGTGAAACCGAAATATATATCATGTATTATTCAAATAGATTATGATGACGAATGGGTTTCAAATACAGCCTATCATGATGCTTTTCAAGGTCTGCAGCAGCTGCATCAGCGAATTGACGGGGAGCGGTTGAGTGAGGCAATGCAGAAATTGAGCTATACGCTACTGCTTACACACAGTCAAAGTCTGCCCAATCATAAGGAGCTGCTGAGACTGGATTTTCAATATAACGATTAATACAAAGGACAGAACTCTTTTGTCTGTATTCCGTTAAAAAAATCGGACACGAGCATCCGATTACGTATATTATTAAGTGAAAACTATTCTAATCACCGAGAACTCGGTATTCGCTTTTAATCTTTCATAGAAATTATTTAACTGTTTTTATATAATTTAATATTTTGGTTGTTAACGGCTTGAATATTAAATATATCAGATACCCGATAAATCCACCTATTACATTAGTTATTAAGTCCGTTATATCTGATGATCGAAAATCATTTATTAAAGGTTGCAGCAATTCTATGGATAAACTTAATAAAAAAGTATATAAAATAACTTTTAGCACGTTAACATTTGCTTTTTTTACTAAAGGCAATAAAAATCCAAAAGGAATTGTCATCACAACATTTAATACGACTTGTCTGATAAAATCTCCTCTGCTACTTAAAACATCAATAAAAGGAACTACATTCATTGAAGTATACGGGTGATTAAAGATAAACGGCAAAGCTGTCAGTATCGGCATTAAAGTAAAATATAATACAAATGATAAATATATATACATTGCAGTATTTACAAGTAATACATCTTTTCCTTTTGCTTTCCATTTTTTATACAGTATGAAAACATATAAAATTATCAAAACAATAAAATCTGCTATTTCCTTCATAGTTACCTCCGGAGTACCCTCACTCACAAATTACTGTTTCTGCATCACTTTTGTTATTTAATTATAACACTTCTTAAGAGGTTTTAACAGCAAATAAAAAGAGAAACTGTAAAATTACAGTCCCTTTATAAATGATCGGGATTATTTTATATAAGGAAGCTATGTAATGTAGACATAACAGTAAAAACAAGAAAAGGTGCTATGTAAAATATGCACCTAAATTATCGGCATAAAATAAAAAATGCTCTTATGAAAGCAGAGCTCATAAAAACATCCGTAATGGTCGGGATGACAGGATTTGAACCTGCGACCCCTGGCACCCCATGCCAGTGCACTACCAAGCTGTGCTACATCCCGATGTCATATATTTTACTATACAGACTATGGGAAAGTAAAGAGAAAACTGTCGTGTGTCGCACTTTTTTACTTCAAAGACAGAATCCTATATATAAAAGATAAGCCCTTATAATGGAAAAACCGCTTGCATTTTACTACGGTATCAGCGATAATAAGGAAAGAAATGAGGCTTATCATGAATTTTAAAGATTTGATAAACGATGAAGCACTGTTAAAGGCAGTCGCTAAATTAAATTGGCAGCAGCCGACATTGATTCAACAAAAGGTAATTCCTTTATTGCGAAGTCATCAAAATATGATTATGCAGGCAGATACGGGAAGCGGAAAAACAGGCGCTTACGGACTCAGTGTGATATCTGATATCCAATGGGAGGACAAATATGCCCAGTGCTTGATTATTGCGCCGACAAGAGAGCTTGCGTTGCAGATTAAAGCTGATATGGAGCATATCGGAAAATATAAGCGAATCAAATGTGTTGCCTTGATCGGAAAAGAGCCGATGGCCCAGCAGCTTCATGATTTGAAGCAGAAGCATCATATCATCAGCGCTACGCCGGGAAGGCTGTCGGACCATATCAAACAAGGAAATCTGTCATTGAATTCAATTACACATATCGTGATTGATGAAGTCGATGAGCTTTGTTCAATGGGCTTTTATGATACTGTATGTGAGATATTGGATTACATAGACCACCCTTGTCAATACTGTCTTTGTTCAGCGACGATCGATGAGCATGTAAAAGCACTTGCCGATCGCTATGCGAAAAGCTATGAAATAGTTTCCGTTCAAGAGGATAAGCTGAAAAACAGCTTTATCAATGAGCTGTATATCACAGAGAATGAGAATCGACTAAGCTTTCTGTGGAAGCTTTTACTGCATGAGGCAAGCAGCAGTAGCATTATATTTTGTAATACGAGAGAAGTAAGTGAAGCACTGTATCATCACATCAAAAAAAGATTAAAGCAGGTGGTATTGTATCACGGTGCCCTCAACCAGCAACAGCGAGAAAATGAGCTGGCGAAGTTTTATCGTGGAGAGGCACAGATCATGATTGCCACCGATATTGCTGCCCGCGGCTTGGATATAGAAAAGGTAGAAACGATCATCAATTATGAGCTACCGGAAAATGCCGTGCGCTTTTTACATCGTGCCGGTCGAAGCGGCAGAGGCAAGGAAAGCGGTCATGTGATAACCTTAGCCGATGCACGAGACACGGAACAGCTGAAGCGGCTTGAAGCAATCACAGAATGTCCCTTCACCTTATGTGATGCGAGTGTTATCCATGCCCAAGCTGACGATGAAGCGGCCCTTCAAAAACTTTTGGCCCAACGACAACAAAAGCAGACAAAGGGAGCTGCATTTCAAAATGATATTATACGGCTGTATATTCATGCCGGTAAAAATAAAAAGCTGCGAGCTAAGGATATCGTAGGAGCTATTTGTCAGCTTAAAAGCATTGAATTTGATGATATCGGAGTGATTGAAATTCAGGAAAACGGCAGCTATGTGGAAATCTTAAATCGCAAGGGACATTATGTTTGTGAACAGCTTCAAAAGCGACCGATAAAAAATCGTATGCTTAAAGTAGAGCTCAGCAATAAGCAATTCTAAAATCATCTGTCTCAGTGTACCTGTTAAGACAAATAAATCAGACATAAAACGTAAACGCTTTCAATTTGTTGGATAAGTTTACGTTTTTATATTGCTTCTTTTTAAATAAAGCTGTAAAATGAAGCTATAAAGAAACGGCAACGCATAACTGTATTATTCCAATCATATAATTTAGCGATACAATCAGCGATAAACGATCAAAGTATAAATAAACTGTTATTTATGATGCCAGATATAAAGAGGACAAGGAAACAGAAGGAAGGGATTCATATGGCAATTTATGAGCTGCTGCATGAGATAAAGGATCAAAGAGAGCCTGACGGTATCTGCAGCTTTAACGGTTATTTAGAGGATTATGTTACAACCATTGAGGAAACGATGCCGAAAGAAACAGCATTTTTTCAAGCACTGTTGAAAAAGGATGAAGACTTGCGTATTTGTGCAGGACTTAAATTAAATATCAATAAAAATGCGATTGCGAATCAAATTATTCGCTATAAGGATGCGTTTAAGCTGCCGAAGGGCACGATTATTTGTCCGTATATCATTTACGGAAGCTTTCAGCAGATGCAAAAAGCAATCATTCTTACATGGGGTGATAAGGAAGCCTATATTACGGCGAAGGCACTGTATTATGTAATCAGTGAACCGGATAATGAATATGAAGGAACACGCAATGAGATCATCGCATGTAATGTTGCGGATAACTGCTTAGACATCACTAATCAGGCAATCGAGCGCTTCTTTTGGCAAAATGAAAAGGCAGGAATCGTACAGCGTAGCTTAGATGCAAAGCTTTTTACAAATTATCAGGAAATGTATGAAGCAGCACTTGCGCTGGGAGTAAAGCTTCAAAATGAGGTGAAGCAGTTGATAGCGGAAAGTGAAAACTGTGAACAGACGGTTAATCAGTTGATTGCCACATGGTTTTTATTAAAGAAATTTGTATATGTTCAGTATATGATGGATAAAAAGCATTTACATGAGCATGATGACAATGTGAAAAAACAAAGACAAAGCGCAAAGGAAAAATGTGATTCGATCGGCTTTTTATCTTACAGTGAATTATGGCGAACAGTGAAAGAAATCAAGCAAAAATAGAGAAAAATAGGGATATCAAAAAAATATCCTTTTCTTTTACATGAAAAAAGATTATAATGGTAACAGAAATAAAGGAGGGATTGCATATGCGTACCGGAGCTTTTACGGGCGATTCAACAAATATCACGTTGTATTTTGCGATTGCGGCGCTGGCATTGATTTTCCTGTTGATTATATTACTGCTGAAACGTCGTAAAGATAAGGAGGAGGACCAATAACGGTCTTTTTCTTTTTTATGAGTGAGTTTGAAATGAAATACTGCATGAAATGCGGCAATGAATTACAGAAGCGCAGCTTGAAGCATGAGGGATCGATACCTTATTGTGAGGAGTGTTGTGAATATCAATTTCCCTATGCGAATACGGCGGTGTCATTGATTTTATTATCGCCTAAGCAAGATCAGGTGCTGTTGATTCAGCAATATCAAAAAAAGGATTATATTCTTGTGGCAGGCTATGTGAATCAAACGGAATCACTTGAGGAAGCGCTCCAAAGAGAATGCCTTGAGGAAATCGGCAGGGAGATTACTTCCATACGTTATTTGAAAAGCGCTTATTATGAACCGAGCAATACCTTGATGTGCTGTTTTACGGCAGTTGCGGATTCTGTATCATTAGCGAATATCAGCGCTTGGGAAATCGATGCGGCGAAATGGTTTCCCTTTGATGAAGCATTGCGGATGATTAAGCCGAATTCTTTGGCAAAGCTTTTTTTGATGAGCTATATAGAGAAATATAAAAAATTATCTTTTTAGAAGATTATCATTGCAGTATGTACAGTAGTAATCATATAGGAGTAAAACAGCAGCGAATTGTGTTATTCGCTGCTTTTCTCGCTTATTGGGACATCAACGATGATTTCCTCAATCAGCTCTGTCTGCAGTGTACCGCTGCTTAATTCATTGATTGCGTCATCGGGAATCGTTTGACAAAGAAACGTATAAATGACCTGTTCCTCATATTGTTTATCAAGTACCTGCATGCCTTCATTGCGAAAGAAATAATCAAGCTTTCCCAGCATATCATAAGGAAAGGCGATCCGACATTTATTCAGCCGCTGTTTTTCGGTCAGCACCGCGTGATTGATCGCTTCCGCCACACTGAGCGAATAAGCGCGAATCAAACCGCCCGCACCAAGCTTGATGCCGCCGAAATAGCGAACGGTAACAGCGAGAATATCCTGAAGCTTACGCTGCCGTAAGCATTCCAGCATCGGAACACCGGCAGTACCGCTCGGCTCCTTGTCATCATTACTGCGCTGTATTTCATCGTATTCACCGATTACAAAGGCATAACAATGATGATTGGCATTCGGATGAAGCTTTTTGATCGCTTGGATATAGGCCTTAGCTTCTTCTTCATCGCTTATTTGATGAAGATAAGTGATAAAACGGCTTTTTTTAATGATTATTTCTGTTTCTGTGTCAGCTTGTATATGATACATGATATCACCTGATACTATTATAACCGAAAACCTTTTTTTGTCTATCCTTCAATAAAATAATTCATTCGGTTCATAATAAGCATAGCTTAAATGATACAGCTGTAAAAGCTTCATAAACAGATGACTTTTTCTTATAACAGTGATATGATTAACAAGAAGGACTATTAATTAGTTTGACTTTCAAATTATATCTGATATAATGATACTGTTAAGTAACGGAGGTAGATTATGGAAAAAACAGCAGTTTTAACAGATAGCGGTACCGGCTTAACCCAAAAGGAAGCACAGGAAGCGGGCTTATTCTTTTTACCGCTTCAGGTTTTACATGAGGATCGTCAGTATTTGGACGGTGTAAGCATACAGCTTCATGAGGTCTATGATTTATTGAAGCAACAGGCAAAGCTTACCACCTCAATGCCGCCGATCGGACTTGTCGAGGAAACCTTGACAAAGATCAAGGAAGCGGGATATGACAGTATTATATGTATACCGATTACATCCGGATTATCCTCAAGTATGGCTTTGATTCAAGCTACTGCGGAGGAAATCGGCATTAAGGTACATTTGATTGATTGTTACAGCACATGTTATTTACAGCGTTATTTAGCAATGTGTGCGAAACAGCTTGCGGATCAGGGAATCGCAGCTGAGGAAATCGTAAAGCGTTTGAATGATTCAATAGCTTCAAGCAATACATTGATTATTCCCGATGATTTACAGCACTTAAAGCGCGGCGGTCGTTTGACACCGGTTGCGGCAGCCTTAGGCGGCTTATTAAAAATCAAACCGTTGTTACAGCTGAATCAATTATGTGAGGGTAAAATCGATGTCTATGACAAGGTAAGAACGATGTCAAAGGCACAGGAAAAAGCAATCAATACCTTTGTGAATGAGCATGTAGACGGTGATTATATTTGTTCCTGTCTGCATACCGATGCACTTGAGTCCGGAAATGCTTTAAAGGAAAAGCTGCAGGCAGCATTACCGAATACAGAAATTTACTTCGGTTATATCGGTGCAGTTATTTCCGTTCATACGGGAATCGGTTGCTTAGGAATTCAATATATGAAAAAAGTAGCAGGTTGTTAACACAATTAGGAGAACGAGATGAAAATTGCATTTATTACAGACAGCGGAACAGGAATGAGCAGTGCACTGTGGAAACAGGAGGGCATTTATTCACTGCCGCTGCAAATCAATGACGGCGATGAAAATTTCTACGACTTAGAGGACATTACGATTGAACAGGTGTATGAGCGTTTACGAGCGGGACATATTCTGTCTACCTCACTTCCTTCCTTAGGCAAAATCGAGGCCTTGTTTCAAGAGCTGAAGGATGAGGGCTATGATACGATTTTTGCGGTCGCTATCAGTGAAGGGCTGTCAGGTACCTTAGGCGCAATACGAATGTGTGCAACCTCACTCGACTTAAACTTTGAATACGTCGATTGTTATGTAACGGCAGTCGTACAGGCTTATATGGTGCGCAAGGCAAAGGCGATGTATGAACAGGGCAAGCGTGTAAATGAAATTAAAGCAGTGCTGGAAAAAATCGTGCATTCTACAAATACATTGATTCTGCCTGATGATCTACAGCATTTAAAGCGTAGCGGTCGTTTGACACCGTTGGCGGCAGCGTTAGGCGGATTATTAAAAATCAAGCCGATGCTGCAGATCAATGAGCATACCGAAGGCAAAGTCGATGTATTAGATAAGGTACGTACCATGTCTAAGGCAATGGATAAGGTGATCGATCATATGAAGGCAGACGGAGTTGACGACTCCTATGATATTACGGTCGCTCATGTCGATGATTTGGAAAACGCATTGCTTCTGCAGGGCAAGCTGAAGGAAGCGTTTCCCGATGCCGATCATCATATGATATCGCTTGTCAGTGTTGTTGCGTTGCATACAGGACAGGGAACACAGGCGGTACAGTATTTTAAACGTATTGATTAATTGCATCCGTAAGGGTGCTTTTTTATTGCATCATGAAATCGAAAGTGTTAAGATTAGCAAAAAGGAGCGTAATATGATTTATACAATTACATTAAATCCGGCAATTGATGTATACTTCACCGTAAGCAAGCCGCTTCAAAAAATTGAAGTAAATCGAGCCGATTCACAGAGCATCAAGGCAGCAGGAAAGGGCATTAACTGTTCTTTTATGTTAGATACATTAAAGGTTCCGTCAACTGCGATTGCATTGTTGGGCGGCTTCAGCGGTGCATATATAAAATCTGAGCTTGAAAAGGCTGAGCATATCAATGTCACAGAAATTACGATAAAAACAGAGAATCGAATCAATATGAAGCTTCTACAAAGGGATACCTCTCTTTGCGTCAATGCGACAGGGGAAGCAATCGATCAAGATGTAAAGAAGCAACTGTTTGATTATGTCGAACAGCTTACGGCAGATGATTATGTCATACTCAGCGGCAGCTTGATACCGGGCTTTTTGACAGCGGATTTTGTAGAGCTGTGTTTGCGAATCAAAGCCAAACAAGCGTATCTTGCGGTGGATACAGAGATGCTGACACTTGCGCTGTTGAAAAAAATTCAGCCTGATATCATCAAACCGAATTTATATGAGTTATCCTTATTATTAAAGCGTGAGGTAAACGAAGAAACGCTGTTACAGGATATCAAGGAGCTTTCAAAGGCTTCACGTTCGCTGCTTGTATCCTTAGGTGCAGACGGAGCAATCTACAGTGATTCAAAGTGCATGCTTCGCTTATCTCAAAAGCCGATTCAAGCAGCCAATACCGTAGGCTGCGGAGATGCAATGCTTGCGGGCTTTATCGGTGAATATCAAAAATCCCATTCTGCAGCGGCAGCCTTATTCAACGGCGGTGTTTGTGCCTGTGCTCATGCCGCAAATCATGATGATACGCTTTCCCATATCTCAAGCTATCGTGATTTCGTAACGGTTTCTGAAATCAAGCGTTAATCAAGGGCAAGCTCTAAAATATAATCATCCATAATAAAGCCTTCTCCGATTTCCGCTTCCTGTGTATCAATAATTTGAAAACCCTTATGATGATACATCGCTAAGGAATTTTCATTGTATTTATTACAGGTCAAATAAATCGCATGGCAGCGATGCTTTTTCGCATACTCGATGCAGCTTTTTAACAGCCAAGAGGAAATACCTTGTTTGCGATAAGCCTTTTTCACATACAGCTTGCTTAAAAACAATCGATCCTTCTGTACTTGAATACCGCAATAAGCAATCGGCTTATCATTGTCATACACCATGTAATACGTATAGCTGTCCTCAAAGATCGCTTTTTTTAATGCCGGCGCACTTTGGAACTTTTCCACCATATAATCAATCTGCGGCTGAGAAATCAAAGAAGTAAAATATTCATTCCATATTTCTTTCGCACATGCGGCAAGTGCTTCAATTTGTTGTTCGTTGTTACATACTTGTAATTCCATAAGATACCTCATTTCTGATGCTTATTATACAGGCTGCAGATGAAACATGCAAATAAGGAAGGATAAGAAAATGCGAAGCTGATAAATAAGATACTGAAAAACAAAAGATACCGTCCGAGGACAGTATCGCTTGCTTATCGTTTAGATAAAATGCTTTTATAACCAATATAAGTAATAAAGAAATAAGCACCGTAGATCAACAGAATAATACCGCCGGTAATTAAGGAAGCAATGAATAAGTCACTGCGTCCGAATGCGACAACGATAGAATTTACTACCTGAATACCGACAATACTGTGAACGATAGCTAATAAAAGCGGCATAAAGAAATAGATGCTGAGCTGAAACAAAATCGATTGATTCACCATTCTTTTTTCGGCACCCAGCTTATTCAATATCAAATAGCGCTGTTTATTATCGGATGCCTGTGATAACTGCTGAAGTGCCAATATAACGGCGCTGGCCATTAAGAAGATCAATCCCAAGTATATACCGATATATGTCATAATAACGGCGAGTCCCTTGCTGTTTTCTTTGACGTGTTCACTTGTTACAGAGCTGTAGGAAACAGGTTGATTATTTACCTCTTGTGCTTGATGATATGCCCTGATTTTTGTATTCATATAATCATCAAAGCCCTGTATATCTATGGAATCTGCTAAGGTAACATTCCAATAAACACTGTATAAAGGGGTCCCCTTCGGTATTGCGTCATCATTTACGACAACAGCCAAAGCGGCAGTACCGGTATTGGAAGAGGTGCCTAAATTTATCAGTTCATAGTCGGTGTTGCTGATGCGAAGCGGTTTACCGTAGAGCGTCAGCTCTTTTTCCTTAGCTATGATTTCATCAATCAATTCCTTCAGCATTTCTATGCTTGTGAAAAAATAACATTCATCATTTTTTAAACGGATCGGTTCTAAATCATATTGCTTGCGCAGCTTATTAAATTCTGAAAGAGGAATTACTTCAATGCTTTGTTCGTAAAAGGAGCTATCCGGTTCTCCTAAAAGTGCTTCTATTTGTTTTTGATAAGTCTTTGTGGTAATATCCGAACAATATTCATGGACAAATGCTTCCTCCTTGATATCCTTCGGATTCAACTTGAGCTGTTCGCTCATATGCGTAAAATCCTCTGCATACATCGGATGTTCGGGATCAATATAGGCTGAATACGTATAGTCGTATGGGGTCGCATATAACAGGGTATTGTTGATGGTTCGGTTTAAATTCGATCCGGTTGCCAAAGCACCGATAGAAAACAACAGCATAATACAGACAATACTCATGGAAAGAAAATTACTGTTGATGGAAGCATTTACCTGACGAAGCACAAACATATTCAGTTTGCGATAATACAGTGATTTACTGCTTTGGACAAAGCGTAAGAGAAAGCCTGCCAGTGACATAAAGAATAATACCGTACCAAGTATTCCAAGCGGCGCAATGATGTTAAGATGAACTAATGCATTGATTCCCAGTGATAAGGCATAATGATACGTATATCCAAGTATCAATAAAGATACGATAAATAATAGGATCGATATATAAATATTCTTGATTTTCAAGGTTTCATTTTTTTGTCCGGCATGAATCAAATCTATCAGCTTATAGCGGTTTAAAATCAATGTGTTGAAAATCATGATCACAAAGAAAATCAGCGCAAAGGCAATGATTGTCAGAAGCATTGCGTCTAAGGAAAAGATAAAGGAATAATTCAGATTAGCTTCAAACAAATTGGCGGTAATTACGGTTAAAAGCTGTGATAAAAAGAAGCCTGACAACAGACCGACGACCAGTGAAACAAGACCGACGATAAAGGTTTCATACACAAGAATTCGTGAAATATGATTCTTTGGCATACCGAGCAGTGTATATAAACCAAGCTCTTTTTTTCTGCGTTTGATTAAAAAGTTGTTGGCATAAATGACCAGAAAGCCTAATACGATCGCAACAAACACTGAAAGTATTTTCATGATCAGCATTACAGAGTCAATAATATCCGCTTGTCCCTGAGAGAGCTCCATGACTGCTTGTTGTGCCTGAAAGGAATTAAAGGAATAAAACAGACAGATAGAGAAGGCAAGCGTTAAGAAATAGATCATATAGTCCTTAAAGCTTTTCTTCACATTCTGTATTGCGAGCTTAAAGTACATTGGATGAGTCGCCTCCTAACAGTGTTTCAACCTCAATGATGCGATTGAAAAAGGCTTTTCTGGAATCATTGCCGCGAATTAATTCATTGAAGATCCGACCGTCCTTGATAAACAGAATACGCTTTGCATAAGAGGCGGTGAAGGCATCGTGTGTTACCATCAATATCGTTGCTTCATATTCTGCGTTTAAGCGCTCAAAGCTGTCAAGCAAAGCACGGCTTGATTTTGAGTCCAAGGCTCCGGTCGGTTCATCGGCCAGTATCAAGGATGGCTCACTTACCAATGCGCGGGCACTCGCAACTCTTTGTTTTTGTCCGCCTGACATCTGATAAGGATACTTTTGCAGGACATCAACGATATCAAGCTTTTGTGCAACGCTCATGACTTGTTTTTTTATTTCACTCGGCTTTCTTTTTTGAATCGTTAATGCCAAGGCAATATTTTCATAAGCAGTCAGTGTATCTAACAGATTGAAGTCTTGAAAGATAAAGCCCAGCTCCTCGCGACGGAATTTGCTCAAGGCGTTTTTTCTTAAAGCGGTGATGTCCTTATTGTTAATTGAGATATGACCGCTTGTAACGCTGTCGATTGTGGAAATGCAGTTCAGCAGGGTCGTTTTGCCGGAACCGCTCGGTCCCATAATGCCGATGAATTCTCCTTTTTCTACTTGAAAGGATACATGATTGACGGCTTTTGTGAGATTTCCCTTGTTGCCGTAATATTTTTCTATATCCACTACGTCTAAAATCGGTGTCATTGTTTTTTCCTCCTTGTCTGATTTAGTTGATTGGGTTTCGGTTTGTCACTGAGGAGTGCTCTTGCCTGTATTTATGTGTAGGTGCATATGTGTTGATATGCAGGCAGTGCGTTGTCTCAGTGACGGCTTAGAATGTGTTGTCATTTTTTGTGCACTGTTTCTGATGACAATGATATTATAGCCAAAAGGTCGATTGTTTTACCATATCCTTTCGTAACAAACTGCTTACAAAGTTGTAAGAAAGTATGGTGGGAAAGGAATATAGGAATAATTTAGGAGCTGATCGGGAGGAAGGGGCTGTGACAGTGTAGGGGGAGTCAAGTGATGACAAAGGGATAAACGAGGGCGCGGATACAGGTGATGAATCACGAAGTGTCAGCATTAGCTGAGCGGATGATTTATTTCTATGTTATAATTAAAAAAATCAATGGTAAGCGATGCGATGTGCAGAAAAAATCAAGAGGTGAGCTTCGATGAAATATTTAGACTTGACTCAATATACATATACAGCGGAAAACTTAACGGCGCACGGCTTTCAAAAACAGTCCCTTGGATATTCATGTCAATACTCGCTGCATCAGGGCGAATATCTTTGTGAAATTCAAGTCGTTAATGACGAACTGTCGGTCTTTGTTTATGAGACGGCGGAACATGAGGAATTCCTGCCGTTTTATATTAAGCAGAATCAAGGGGCATTCGTTTCCGAGATAAGAGCGGAAGTCGATGAGCTTATTGCCCGACTGTTAAAGCATTGCTTTACGGAAAGCGAAGTTAAACAAGAGTTATTATCCTATGCCAAAGAATACTTTCAAACGATGCCGGAGTATCCTTGGGAAGGGATCTCTCATTGTGTCTTAAAAAGTGCCGTGAAAAAGAAGTGGTATGCCATTTTTATGCGTATTCCTTATCAAACCTTAGGAATTGAGCACAAGGGAAGTATTGATATCGTTAATGTCAAGGCAAACCCATCGCTGATTACACAGTTGATTGATAAACAGCGATATTTTCCGGCTTATCATATGAACAAAAAATATTGGGTGACGATTTTGTTGGATCGTAATACGGATATTGAAAAAGCGAAGGAGCTGCTTCGAGGCAGCTACTCATTGGTTGAGGGGAAGTAAACAAGGAGTTGTTTGCGTATGCTTGGGACGGTTGAAATAAGGCTATGGGGTCTAAGTACGGTGCGTTAGAAAAAGGCTTATGTATATCGGTTGATATCTGTACATCGGTATGAATTAATATTTGTATAAAGTAGCTATTTTAGGCTCCCTCATGTATAATGTTGGTAAGAAATAGGAATGAAAAAGCATTACTGCTTTTCGCTCAGATCGAGGAGGCCGTAGGATGATAAAAAATGTTATATTTGATATTGGGAATGTCTTAGTGGATTTTCATCCGATTCCGTATTTTCAACGCTTGTTGCCAAAAAGTGATATGAGCTTGATATGCCCGTTGATTTTTGATTCAATCTGGGAACAAATCGATGAGGGAAGGCTGACCTGTGAACAGGCAAAGCGAAAGCATATACAGAGGCATCCGCAGTATACGAAGGAAATTGAATATGTGTATGCGCATTGGAAAGAAATGATGGCGTTGAAAGAGGATACGTATGCCTACTTTAAGGAGTGTCAGCAGCGTGGTTTTCATGTATTCTTATTAAGCAATATCGGAGCGGAAAGTCATCAATATTTAAGTGAGCGCTATGCGTTTTTTGATGATGCGGACGGAGCGATCTTAAGCTATCAGCATCGCTGTATCAAACCGGATGTACGGATCTATCAGCTTTTGATAAAGCGTTATCGTTTAAACGCTGAGGAATGCGTATTCTTTGACGACAATCTGTTGAATATTCAAAATGCGTGTGCACTCGGAATGAAGGGGATACTTTTTGAGAACTGTACACAGGCACAAAGGGAGGCTGCTTTATGGTAAAGGTAGGCGGTATTTATCGAGCGGAAATAGCGTCTTTGGCGGATAACGGATACGGTCTTGCGCGTATTCAAAAAGAGTCGATTTATGTGAAACAGGCATTGCCGAAGGAACAGGTAAGTGTGAAAATCACAAAGCGATTGAAGCAGGGATATGTCGGTGAAATCGTTAAATGGCATGTGCGTGATGCGCATCGTGTGAGCAGTCCCTGTGCTGTTTATCAAGGCTGCGGGAGCTGTCATCTATTGCATTGTGAATATGAGAAGCAGCTAACTTTTAAGCAGGAAATGGTAAAGGATTGGGTGAAAAACAGCAGATTGCCGTTGACGGTACAGCCGGTGATCGGAATGGCAAAGCCTTTCGGTTATCGCAATAAGGTAATCGTCAGCTTTCAGCGAGATCGCAGCGGTAAGCTGCAGAAGGGCTTCTATGAGGAATTTTCACACCGTATCATTCCTTATCAGAGCTGTTTGTTACATGATGATTTGATGGATGATGTGATAAATTCAATTGCCGTGCTTGCGGAGAAGCAAAGAATCGAGCCTTATGATGAAAGAAGGCGAAGGGGCTTTTTACGTCATGTGTTGATACGTAAGGGCAGAGTCAGTAAGGAGCTGATGGTCGTGCTTGTTACTGCCGCTGCTTCCTTTCCGGGGCGCAAGGGTTTTGTAGGGGCGCTGCTGAAAAGGCATCCCGAAATAACGACAATTGTTCAAAATATCAATTCGCGCAGCACCAGTGTGGTGTTGGGAGAAGAGGAACGGATATTATACGGCAGCGGTAAGATTGAGGATGTTCTTTTGGGCAATCGCTATCAAATCTCGTCAAAGAGCTTTTATCAGATCAATCATGAGCAGTGTGAGGTACTATATCGTAAGGCGCTTGCGCCGCTGGAACTGAAGGGTACGGAAACCTTGTTGGATGCTTATTGCGGAATCGGAACGATTGCGTTGAGCGCGGCAGGGCATGTAAAACAGGTGATCGGTGTGGAAAGCAATAAACAGGCGGTGCGTGATGCAATATCTAATGCGAAAAATAACAGGATTGGGAATGCACGGTTTATTTGTGACGATGCCGCACATTATATGGAGGAAGCTGCGGTGCGGAAACAGCGCTTTGATGTGGTGGTGATGGATCCGCCGCGCAGTGGAAGCAGTGAGCAGTTTATTAAGGCGTGCGCGAGGGTACGGGCCGGAAAAATCGTGTATATCTCATGCGATCCGAGAACACAGCTTCGCGATCTGGCGGTGTTCAAGAGGTTGGGATATGAGGGGAATACGATTATTCCGGTGGACCTGTTCCCGCATACGAATCATGTTGAGAGCGTTGTATTGATGTCAAGAAAAGAGAAATAAATAGCGAAAAGTAGCGTATTTACAGGCTTTTTGCGAGGTCAGCATCATCAGAGAAGCCTTGCGGAAAGCTCGGTTTTCTTGTATGGAAACATATCTACTTTTTCGGTCTGATTGGAGAAAAAGTGGATAGTTAGAAAATTGCGGTAGGGTTTAGGCTGTGGATTAGATGTCATAGGTTGTGGCACTGGAATTGTTATCAGAGCCGACCGCAGTTTAAGCCAATCGATATTAAGAGGCAGACTTGGCAGTGAAATAGATAACATTGAAAGAGAGAGTTGAAATGTTCAAAGATATTTGTATTAACAGTAAATCTTGCGAACTCATGAAATCTGTGAATAAACCTAAATATGGAAGTAGGACTATATTGACAGATTCATGTTGGGAATATGTGGCGTTGTTTTTAAAGCGTCAATCAATGACTGGAGCTAGTGATGCCTTATTTTATTGGGAACAGGCGCATAGTTTCTATTTAGCGTCACAGGAACTTCCAGATAACGCACGACCACTAACATCATATTATTGTATTTTAAACGCAGCTAAGGCTTTATTGCGATATAAAGGTGTTGATGATAGCAAATTAAAAAACCATGGAATATCGTCTGTTAGAGATGATACTAATATGACAAATATAAAAGAGGCGTGTACATCGATAAAAGGTGCTGGAGTTTTACCTGAGTTGTCAAGATATTACGGTCATAATATAGTTACAGGCCATTACACAATGGCGGAATTACTTTATAATATTCCATGTGTTCATAGAGCATATTGTATTACTTTTTCCAAACCGGAGATTTTCATTCCTATCAGCAAACCTGTGTTCGTAAAAAAAGACGACTCTAAGGAAGCATGGATTAAATTCGAAGTTTCTGGAAGGTATGCAAATGCTAAGGCTCTTAAGAATTTGCCATCGAAGTTTGAAAAAGACCTAGGTGTTGATGATAAATATGTTATTAGAATGAAAAAAAGATTCAATTGGGATATTCACAAGCCAATTGAGGAGCGTAAAAAAGCACTAAACAAATATCACGAAAAGACTAGAGGTTATCTTTTTTACATATTTGGTGAGGCAAAATTATGGTACATAAAGAAAGAAGTTTCGGATAATGACAAATTAGCAAATATGCCGTCAACAGTATTGATTTTTGCTGTGTTTCATTGGATAAGTGAATTGGTCAGATATAACCCGAAATTATTTAGCAAATACATGAAATCAAAACAGAACTGGCTGTTACATGAATTCATTAATAATGCATTAGACCAATTTGTAGATGAGGTAGGATGTGAAATAACAGGTGAAGATATTATGTGTACCGGATACAGAAAATGACAAATAACTCACAAAACCCTCTCGGTTATTATAGCCGAGAGGGTTTTTGTGTAAAAAACTTATTAATAATGATATTACGAGATTCAGTAATAAAAGGTATTGACGGTTGAACTGAAAAATAGTATATTTATTATAAACGCTGATAATAAATATTACTAAAGGAGGTGATAAAAATGCTTATTTCTAAGAATATACAAATCGAATTCGCTGATTCAACAATAAAAGCCATTGACGCTATTTATGATATAAGAGAAGGCGTTAGGAGTGCATCACTGAATCTTTATTCGAGATATGGTGTGCAGATACAGACACCAATGGTTTATGGTGATGATAAGGTGGTGGTAGAAGTCAAAATTCCAGAAAAAATTGTGGACACATTTGCAATAGGCCCTCATTTAAAAGGTGTTGCTACTTATTTACTTAAGCAGTGTAATGGTAGATATGATAATTATCTTGTTGGAAAACGCTTATTGAGCTATACAGAAATCGCAGCACCTGATGCGTCTGAAAATAAATTTCGTATGGAAGATAGGCTGGAGGCTGTTTCGAAATTCGCAAAATTGCTTGAAAGGTCTGATGAAGAAGCCATGGATGCAATTAGTAAGATATTGATGATAATAACGGAGGTTACCCAAAATGATATTACAAGTATTTAAGAGCATTGGTTGTACATTGAGTATAGCTGACGCATATACGGCATTGCTTTCGCTATATTCTAATCAAATTTATCCAATGAAAAAGGCATCAGGTTCTCTAGGCGGAGCAGTAAATGGTGGTACGATTATATTGAAAAATGGTTATTATATAAGAGTGAGGTAAAATATGGATAATATGTGCGAAGATAATTTGACATACGGAGTATCGGAATTGGCAAAGAGAAGTAATATATCTGTATCCCTATCAGGATGGCCAGCTGCTTTTGCAATAATGTCGATTCCATTATCTGTTGTCGCAATATATGCAATAAAAGAATTAGCATAAGTAGAGACTCCCTATCACCGAAAATTATCCAGTGATGGGGAGTTTTTGTGCGTTTATGAAATTATGCATCCACATCGATACTAACACCGGATTTCAGTTCGACAGTGATGCGGTCATCACAGATAGTGATCTGCTTGATCCAGCGTCGCACCAGCGATTCGTCAAATTCGGTGATGTGGGTAGTCTGCTGTGCGATATAATCCTGCAGGTCATTGATCCGCTTTATCTGCTCGTCTCTTGCGGCAGTGTCGACGGTGGTTTGCTGGCGCAGTTCTCGAAGCCTGAAAATCTCATCAGCAATCTCGTCATAGGTTTCTTTGCTCTGAGCCTTCTGGATGAGCTCTTGCTGTAGGGCCATCAGCTTCTCATCGATGTTTTCAACGGAGGTTGCCTGCGAAGCTCGGATGACGGCGGCAATGTTTAGCTGTAGCTGTGCCTGATAGCTACTTTTGTCTCCAAGCATCTGGTTGATTGCCTTGACGACAGTATCCTGAAGGACCAGCTCGTTAATGGTTCTTGCATGGCATTCCAATCCGGTGGATTCGAGCCTGCTGATGCAGCGCCAGACGATAGATTTAACTCCACGATTGTTCCAGTGGAGTCTTCGGAACATTTCGCCACATTCTCCGCAGATGACGATTTGGGAGAAACAGGGATTGCGGCAGTAGCTTCGTTTCTTGCCATTGGCACTGGTTTTGACTACTCTCCTGCGGACCAGTTCTTCCTGTACCTGTAAGTAAATGTCTTTCGGAATAATAGCTTCGTGGTTACCTTCTACATAGTATTGAGGAACGAGACCGTTGTTCTTGACTCTGGTTTTGTTTAGAAAGTCGGTAGTGTAGTTTTTCTGGAGCAGGGCATCGCCGATGTATTTCTCATCTCGGAGAATCTTGTTGATGGTGCTTGTGTGCCACCTTTTTCCTCCGGCACCGGTAAGAATACCGTCACGCTCCAATCCGGCGGCAATCTTATCCATGCTGAGTCCTTCTAAATACTCTCGATAAATGAGCTTTACGATTTCTGCCTGTTCTGGGTCGATGACAAGGTTGCCTTCTGCATCCTTCGTATAGCCAAGAAAACGATTATGGTTGATTTGTACCTTGCCTTGCTGGTAGCGGTATTGTAAGCCCATCTTGACATTTTGACTTAAGGATTGCGATTCCTGCCGGGCCAGAGAAGCCATGATAGTAATAAGAACTTCGCCCTTAGCATCCATCGTGTTGATGGACTCTTTTTCAAACAGAACAGGAATGTTCATGTCTTTGAGTTGTCGGATGTATTTCAAGCGGTCTAAAGTGTTACGACCTAAGCGTTTAGCAATTTCTCTGTCGGAGGTAGAGCAGTCGTCTTTCCAGTATTCGATAATCTTATCTGCGTCCGGGTCGAGTCCTCTTAAACGCTGGAAGAGCAGTCTAATAAGATTCTGTCGCTGATGACTTTTTTCATTAAGTCAGAAGTAGCAAGGTCTTCTCATTCAAGAAGTGTGCTGCCATTCACAGTGTTAGGAGCATCAAGTGAAAGAAGCACATAACCTAAATGATGTTCACAGTTGTCGCAATCACCATCACATGCCCAGTTAAATTGCTTAGGACACTTGCAGCGATGATAGTACTGTTCCTTCTTACGGATACGAGTTGCTTCATGATAGAATTCCCAAAATTGCTGTTCAGTGCAAGGAACCTTCTCCTTGAGTGAACGAATGTAGATGAATCTTTGACTCTGATTGTCTAAATTTGCCATGTTTTTTTCCTACGTTGGTTTGAATTTCCAAGCGGAGTAAAGGAGCATGGCAGCCAGTATTCATGTTCATAGTTGGTCACCTCATGCGGATATCTCTGCTTCTTAACTGGTGACCAGCTTGTTTGCTAAGCTGGCACTGTATTTACTTGTGAGACCTTACTATCAATTGCAAACACACCACGTGGCCACGAAGATGGTGAATTGATAGTTTGGTTAGACCTTTTAACGTCATGTTCGGGATGAGTTCTAATCAACTGATATAAATATGCCAGATATCAAAACTAAAACCTCGGACATGGTTATGTCCTTTTTTCGAGGAAAATTGAGTGAAAACAGATAGTTGAATTTGAAAAATATAGGAAAACACAAACAAAAAAGACCGAATACATGCATGTCCGGTAGGCTGAAAAAAGAAGTGTAAAATTTTTTGAGTTTAATCAATATAACGAAAATGGTGTTAAATATCAACAAATATTAACAAACACCTTGTTTTTCGACTTCGTTGTAAGTATAATATTAAATGGCGTATTGTATCTATGAGCTTCGAGAGGTAATGATATGGACAAAAACATAAATGACAAATGGATTAATATTGAAGAAGCCGCAGAGTACCTAGGCATTAAACCGGTTACGCTACGAGGCTGGATACGTAACAATAAAGGAATTCCAGCTCATAAAATCGGAAAACAGTGGAAGTTTAAATGTTCTGAACTTGATGCGTGGGTAAAGAGCGGAAAAAGTGCTATTGACTAATGGCATATTAATCTAAAGGAGAAACGGATTATGGCAGTAAAGAAAACGGAATTATACAGCTCACTTTGGGCGAGCTGCGATGCATTACGTGGAGGAATGGATGCAACACAATATAAGGACTACATACTGACACTTTTGTTTATGAAGTATGTAACAGATAAATATAAGGGACAGAAGTACGGAGATTTGACTGTTTTCGATAAAGCACACGACCCGAATTCTGACCCTGAAAAAAGAACCGGTTGTTCTTTCGACGATTTTATTGCGCTTAAGAATAAGAAGAATATCGGTGAAGGAATTGATAAAGTAATTGCTCGTCTTGCTGAAGTAAACGAAAGCTTGAAGGGTGTTATTGATATTGCCCATTTTAATGATGAGGCAAAAATAGGTAAAGACAAGGAAATGGTTGATAAACTTACTAAACTTATCGCTATTTTCCAGCGCCCAGAATTAGATTTCTCAAGAAATAAAGCAGAAGGTGATGATATTATCGGAGATGCTTATGAGTACTTGATGAGAAACTTTGCTACGGAGAGCGGTAAAAGTAAAGGACAATTCTACACTCCGGCAGAAGTATCTCGTATTCTTGCTAAAATTATTGGAATTGATAAATGTACAGACCGTGATGCTACAGTATGCGACCCTGCTTGTGGTAGTGGTTCACTTTTGATTCGTGCGTTAGCCGAAGCACCATTTGAGATTTCTGGATATGGTCAGGAAAAGGATGGCTCAACAGCAGGTTTGGCAAAGATGAATGCAGTTCTTCATAATAAGGCCGCAATCAAAATCATGGCAGGAAACACATTCTCTGACCCTCAGTTTATAAAAGCTGATGACCCGTCAGAACTTGAACGTTTCGATTATATCGTTGCAAATCCTCCATTTTCACTTAAGAACTGGTCAGACGGCTTAAAAGAATTTGGTCGATTCTCTGGTTATGGAGATACACCACCTGAAAAGAATGGTGACTATGCATGGTTAATGCATGTTTTGAAAACATTGAAGTCTACTGGTAAGGCTGCTGTTATTCTTCCGCACGGAGTGTTATATAGAGGTAATTCTGAAGGAACTATACGAAAAACAATTATTGATAAAGGATGGATAAAAGGAGTTATCACTTTACCTGCAAATCTATTCTATGGAACAGGAATTCCGGCATGTATTTTAGTAATAGATAAAGAAGGTGCAGAGAATCGTTCCGGCATTTTCATGATAGATGCAAGTAGAAATTATGTGAAAGACGGGAATAAAAATAGACTTCGTGAACAGGATATTTATCGTATTGTTTCTACGTTTAATGATCAGATTACATCAGACCCTAAATATGCTCGTTTTGTACCAAATAAAGAGATTAAGGAAAAGAATGGATATAACTTGAATATTGCTCGTTATATTGATTCTTCTGATTCGGAAGATATTCAGAATATCTATGCACATATCCACGGCGGTATACCGGCAGCAGATATTGATGCATTGGAACGCTTCTGGGCTTCGTTCCCCACACTCAAAGATGAGCTTCTTGGTGTATTCGGTGAGGGATACTATAAGCTTAATGTTGCAGAGGATGTTATCCGTCAAACAATATATTCAAATGCTGAATTTGTTGCTTATGGAGAAATGATTGATGAAGCATTCTCAAATTGGAAATCTTATGCAGATTCCAAACTTAAGAATTTGAAGGCCGGTGTGTCTGCAGAAGAACTGATAGTTGAATTAGCTCAAGTTATTATGAAGGAATTTGAAGGGCTCACCCTTATAAATAAATATGATGTATATCAGGTGCTTCTTGCTTACTGGAACGAAGTGCTTAGTGATGATGTGAGCATGATTGTATCAGAAGAAGCCGGTTACGGTATTGCAAGAGAAACTGAAAACATCATGAAAGAGACAAAGAAAACCGATGCAGATGGCAATCCTGAACTTAAGGTTGCAGGTTGGGAAGGAAAACTGATACCAAAGGCTCTTATAATTTCAGAACTTTTCCCAGAAGAGAAAAAAGCAATTGATAACCTTATGGGGTTCGTTGCAGAAACTGAGTCTCGCCTTATGTCTTTGATTGAGGAATCAGCTGAGGGTTCTACGCTTTCAGAAGTTGCGGAAGGCGGAAAAGTAAAGAGCAAGAATATTCAGGAGAAGATGGATGATATTATGAGCTATGTTCATACGCCGCTTATTGATGGACTTATCAAGTTGCAGAGTATGCTTCCTATGAAGAAGAAAGAGTACGTAGATTATATTAGCCACAATATCATCTTAGAAGTCGCTTATACAGATAAAGGTACTGTTACCAAAGCATCAGTTGCTTATGCACTGGTGATGGCACGTGCTGAGGCACCGGTACCGGAAGCATATGAGGATGATTACGCAGAACTGAAAAAAGCATTTGAACTTGCAAAGAAGTCGGAAGATTCAACAAAGCTTATCAAGGATATGGATAAAGAGCTCGATGAGAAGGCTCGTGAGAGATATGCAACTTTAACAGATGATGAAATCATTGAGCTGCTTGTGAACAGAAAGTGGTATTACACAATCGGTGCTGGAATTAACGAGTTATATGCTGCTATCTCA
This sequence comes from Erysipelotrichales bacterium, assembly GCA_910576855.1. Classification (GTDB taxonomy): domain Bacteria; phylum Bacillota_I; class Bacilli_A; order Erysipelotrichales; family Erysipelotrichaceae; genus C-19. The sequence goes on along the minus strand of CAJTJP010000009.1, from coordinate 19,711 downwards.
CATCAGCTTGCAGACCGCATTAATGAATTGTCCAAACGTTATGAAAAAACTTTCCCTGACCTTATGAAGCAGACTGTTGATTACGAGGCAAAAGTTAAGAGTCACCTTGAAAGGATGGGCTTCAAATGGTAAGAAAAATGAAACATACAGAGATAGGAGATATCCCGGCAGATTGGGAACTTCAATCATTTGAAGAAACATTTAAAGTGTTATCTAACAACTCTTTGTCACGCGATAATCTGAATTTTCGCACAGGTGTGGTTAGAAATATTCATTACGGGGATATTTTAACAAAGTTTTCAGAAGTATTGAATTGCTGTGAAGAAGAAATACCATATGTAAATGACTTGGCGTTGTTAACTTCATCAACTCAGTTATTACAGGATGGAGATATTATCATTGCGGATACCGCTGAGGATGACACTGTCGGAAAAGTTGTAGAGATACAAAAGATAGAAAGTGGGAAATTAGTTTCTGGTCTCCATACTATTCCATGCAGGGTAAAGAAAGGGGATTTTTATCCGGGATATTTAGGATATTATATGAATTCTCGTTTATATCATGGACAAGTATTGCCTTATGTTACAGGTATTAAAGTATCAGCAATCTCAAAAACTGCAATAAAAGATACTTTGATTGTCATTCCTAAAATTGACGAGCAGAGAAGAATAGTTCAAACATTAACTGACATTGACAAAGTTATATGTGAATTGAAACAGTTGATTGAAAAAAAGAGAAACGTATTTGAAGGAATCAAATTTGAACTTACTTCTGGAAAACAAAGAGTTTCGGATAGTGGATGGCAAGAATACACTGTTGGAAATATGGGGTATTTTTACAATGGCTTATCAGGAAAAAGTAAACAAGATTTCGGAAGTGGTAATGCATTTTATATAACATTTTTAAATGTATTGGGAAATACGGTGCTTGATACTAATGCTTTTGAACCAGTTGTAATCAATGATGGAGAAAATCAGAATTTGGTTAAAAAAGGCGATTTGCTATTCAACATTTCATCAGAAACTCCTGAAGAAGTGGGTATGTGCGCAGTAGTACTTGATGAAATTCAAAACACTTATTTAAATAGTTTTTGTTTTGGATTGAGAATATGTGCAGATGATATAGAACCGCTATTTATGGCGTATTATTTTAATAGCGCGGAAGGAAGAAAAATTATGCGTATATTAGCACAAGGGGCTACAAGATATAATTTGTCTAAAGATGCATTTTCGGAAACAACTATTTATATACCAGAGAAGGATGACCAGAGAATTATATCTGATATATTGAGGGATTCGGAACTAGAATTGCAATCTTTAGAAGAAAAATACTTAAAATACCTATCTATAAAAAGTGGAATGATGAGTAAGCTGTTCTCAAGTAATAATAAGATTTAAGGAGGAATTGCGCATGAGTATTGGCGAAAATGAAAGGGCTACCCAAGACCGTGTGGTAAGTTTCTTTAAGGATAGAGATATCCTTGATTATGAATACTTGGGAAACTTGAAAGATGTTGCAAATAAAAATATCCGTGAAGACCGCCTGCGTGCGTATTTACGCCTTAGCGGTTACTGTCAGAAGTTGATTGATGGTGCTGTTGCTGAATTGGTAAAAGCAGCTGATGACATGACACATGGTTTGTACGATGCAAATCATAAGGTTTATTCGCTTTTGAAATATGGTGCAAAAGTTAAGGAAACAGCTGACGGAGCGCCTAAAACTGTTTACTTTATGGATATTGAAACACCTACTAATAATGATTTTGCAATTGCAGAAGAAGTTACAGTAGTTGACCGTCAGGAAAAGAGACCAGACCTCGTAATCTATGTGAATGGTATTGCGATGGCAGTTATTGAATTGAAGAAAAGTAGTGTATCTGTTTCAAATGGCATTCGACAGAATTTGACGAACCAGAAAAATGGTTTTATTGCACCTTTCTTCACTACAATGCAGTTCTGTATGGCCGGTAACGAAACAGAAGGATTGCGTTACGGTACAATTCTTACTGGCGAAAAATATTATATGGTATGGAAACCAGATGGGTTCCATGAAAACGAAGGTGAGCGTGACCCCGAAGATGCACGAATCATGGCTTATTGTGAAAGATTGGATAACCTTCTTTTACAGCAAATCTACCAGATGTTTGACAAGAAACGCTTTATTGACTTAGTTGAGAACTTTGTTGTTTATGACAAAGGAATCAAAAAGGTTTGTCGCTACAATCAGTTTTATGGAATTAAGCGTACACAGAACCGATTAGCAAATCAGCGCGGTGGTATTATCTGGCATACACAAGGCAGTGGTAAGACACTTACTATGGTCTGGCTCTCAAAATGGATTCTCGCAAACTGCAAAGAAGAAAATCCTCGTGTGCTTATCGTTACTGACCGAGATGAACTCGATGAGCAGATTGAAAAGACTTATATTGGTGTTGATGAAAAAATAACCAGAACAAAGAGTTGCGATGATTTGCTTAAGAAATTGAATTCTTATGATAGCTCGCTTTTGTGTTCGCTGATACATAAGTTTGGACGTCGCGGTGGAGAAGCTACTGATTCGGATTACGATAAGTACATTGATGAATTGAAAAAAGCGCTTCCAGCAGATTTTGAAGCAAAAGGTAAAATCTTTGTTTTTGTTGACGAGTGTCATAGAACACAATCCGGTAAACTTCATGCTGCAATGCAGGCGATTATGCCAAAGGCAATCTTTATTGGCTTTACCGGAACACCGTTATTAAAGAAAGATAAAAAAACAAGTATCGAAGTGTTTGGAACATACATTCATAGCTATAGATACAATGAAGGTGTTCGTGATGGTGTCGTTCTTGACTTAAGATATGAATACAGAGATATTCCGCAGGACATTACTGCGCATGACAGAATTGACCAGTGGTTTGATGTTAAGACCCGTACACTTTCAACTAGAGCTAAAGCTAAATTGAAAGAAAAATGGGCCAGCATGCAGAAGATTTATAGTTCCCGTTCAAGACTTGAACGGGTAGCTTGGGATATTATTCAGGACTTCGATTTGAAGCCTCGTTTGATGGATGGAAATGGAAACGCAATTCTTGTTGCTGATTCTATTTATACAGCTTGTAAGTATTACGAAATTTTCCAGCAGCGTGGTTTCAAGAAGTGCGCTATTATCTCTTCTTATACACCGCAAGCCGGTGACCTTAGAACAGATACTGTAAGTGCAGATGAAGAAACAGAGACTTTTGAAAAGTACGATATTTATCTTCGAATGCTAGGACTTGACCCTAACAATCTTCCGGAGAAGGTATCCATCCAAAAGAAAGTTGAAGACTTCGAGAAAGAGGTAAAGGAAAAGTTTATCGATGAGCCAGCAAATATGAAGTTGCTTATCGTTGTTGATAAGCTTCTTACTGGGTTTGATGCTCCTCCTTGTACGTATCTCTATATTGATAAGAGCATGCAAGACCATGGACTCTTCCAAGCTATCTGTCGTGTAAACAGACTTGATGGTGATACTAAAGAGTTTGGTTACATTGTTGATTATAAGCAGCTTTTCGGTGATTTGAAGAATGCTATGGACAAATACACGTCCGGTGCATTTGAAAACTATGACCCTGAAGATGTTGATGGACTCATAAAAGATAGAGGCGATGAGGCAATTAAACATTTCAGAGAAGTTTATGAAGAACTGGAAGAATTGTGCGAAGGTGTCGAAGCACCTAGAGAAGATTTACAGTATCTTCACTATTTCTGTGGTGTATCTGGCATGAGCGAAGACATGGATGAAATCTATGCTCGCCTTCGTGAAAAATTATATAAACTCGTAAGTAGTTTGGTTCGTGCATTCGCAGAAGCAAAACAATACATGGTAGACGTTTGCTCTGCAATAGAATTAAATGCTTATGAAAATAAGGTGCATTTCTACATTGAGTTAAAACAAACTATCGGAAACAAGAGCGGAGATTTCTTGGATTTCAAGGCTTATGAACCTGATATGCGTAAACTCATTGATAATTATATTGTTGCATCCGACAGTATTAAGATTGGCGAATTCGATGATTTGACATTGCTCGATTTTGTTGTCGACCAAGGTGAAACAATGACAGACGATGAGACTCCTTCTGGACAAAAAGAAGGTGCCGCTGAAGCAATCGAAAATAATATTCGTCGTAAGATGGTGGAGAAGGTTACCGTCAATCCGAAATACTATGAAAAGATGTCAGCTATTCTGGATAAGTTGATTCAGGATAGACAGCAAGGAGTGCTTTCGTATAAAGAACTTCTTGAAGAATACATTAAATTGGCAAAAAATGTAGATCATCCGGAACAGAATGATGACTACCCTGAAAGCGTTAGAAAGAGCAAAGCAATGCAGGCTTTATATGATAACGTAGGTGATGATGAAACTCTTGCAATTAAACTTCATAAAGCTGTTATGGGTAGCAAGATGAGCGGATTTCGTGGTGATTCTATAAAGGAAAATCGTATTAAAAGAGCGTTATTCGCTATTCTCAATGATGATGTCGAAGTTGAGCGTCTCTTCAAAATCATTGAGAAACAGGAGGAATATTAATAGATGAGAATTGTGATTTCGCGCATACCGATTGATATTCAAAAAAAGAATATTAAGAATATGCACCTTCAGGTGAAACCACCTGATGGGCATGTTGTGATTTCAGCGCCAACATCTATGGATGATAAGGCTATCGAGGTGTATGCTCGAACTAATCTCAGCTGGATAAAAAAGCAGATTGAAAAGTTTCAACAGCAGCCTCGAAGTGCTAAGCGTCAGTATGTAAGTGGAGAAACAATGTATATCTGGGGCAAACAGCACTATTTAACTTTTATTCCGGATTCGCAAAAGAACAGCTTCGAAATTCAGGGAGATAAAGTTCTGCTTTCCATGAGAGAAGATAGTACTGTGAGACAGCGAGAAAATTATGTGCGTGAACAATATCGTTTGCTGTTAAAAAGTGAAATCGAAAGGCTTCTTCCTAAATGGGAGACTATCACTGGTTTGAAATGTGATTCGTGGCAGACAAAATACATGGTTACTCGTTGGGGAACATGCAACACTGATAAGAAGAGATTATGGTTCAATCTTCAGTTGGCACAAAAACCAATAGAGTGTTTGGATTATGTCATTTTACATGAATTGATTCATCTGAGGGAGCGTACGCATAACTCCACTTTCATAGCTTACATGGATTTGTATATGAAAGATTGGCGAGCTATTAGGAAACAGTTAAATGATTCTAAGTTGGACTATTATGATGCTCAAGATGAAAGTCCTTTGCAGAAGTTAATAGACCAGAATCGTTATGATGAAATTAAGGATGCGGTATTAAATCATTTAGCTACTGAAGTAAAAGAAAATCGTGCGACATTATCTGATATTGAAATTCAAAATGTTATTCATATTGAGCAAGTGGAAGATGGAGCTATTGGCTTTTCTGTAATTGTATCTTGTTACATTGAACATTCTGTATCGAAAAGTGGCAAGGTATCCTTCACAGAAAGATGGTTAAGTGTCCGTTGCAAAGTGCTTTTAGGAGTTGAACTTAGCCATTTTGAAATTGTGTCTATCTCAGAATGTGAACAGAAGGAAGATTCAGATAACGATAAATATTCTGGTGAGTTGGTACCTATAATCTCACGTACTTCATTTGATGATGAAGCTACGAAGTTTTTAGAGAAATATTATCCTCTTGCACTTCAAGAGCCGGTAACCGTGCCAATCAGAACTATTGCTGAGGATATGGGGTTAACTATCACGGAGAAAGAACTCCTTTCTTCTGAATTGGATGTATTTGGCTTAGTTGTTTTCGAAGACGGAAACGTCCAAGATAAAAACAAAAACATTGTCATACGTAATGCAAAGCGTGGAATGATTTTTATTGACCCTCGTGTGTATTTTGAACGTACTCTAGGAACTGTAAATTTCACTGTTGCGCATGAGTGTTTTCATTGGTTTAGACATCAGCCATACCATGCACTAATGAAAATGCTTGGCTCTGATGATGAACTTGGAAAGATTATTCAGTGTTCGATTGGTAGCAATGGTAAAGACACAGAAAAGTGGAAACCTATTGACTGGATGGAGTGGCAGGCTAACGGAGTAGCACCTCATATTCTTATGCCAACCAAGACAGCAAAGGTAAAAATTGTGGAACTAATTAGAAAATATCAAATCATTTTTGATGGAACTGATGGCTATAGAATAGAAGAGATGATTTCAGAACTTGCGGATTTCTATGGTTTATCAAAACAAGTTGTCAAGATGCGTATTCGAGAAATGGGTTATTCAAAAGTGGATGGCGCATTCACATATGTTAACGGACAGTATGTTACTCCGTTTACATTTGATGCTTCAGCTTTATCTGATAATCAGTCGTTTACTATTGCAGCCACGGATTTGTTTAAAGCCTACTGCTTAAATAAAGAGTTTAGAAAAGCAATTGATACTGGTAAGTTTGTTTATATTGAAGGCCATGTCTGTCTTAATGATGAAAAATACATCATACACTCAGATGGACAAATCAAGCTTACGCAATATGCTCTAGCGCATATGGATGAATGCTGTCTTGTATTTGATATGGGATATAGCTACGAATCCAAGTATCAAGGGCAGAAATATTACACTCAAATGATGTATAAAACTCCAGGGCAGCCTAATGCTCAGGAATATTCATTTGAGATGAACCATCATAACAAAACATTGTTAGCACTGATTCAAGGAGCTAAAAAAAGTGCAGATGCTATGCGATTATATCCGGGAGCATTTTCTGAAACATTAGTTCAACTTATGAATGAAAGAAAACTGTCTAATAAGAAGTTGGCCGATTCATCTTTGGTTGGCGAGAAGACAATTCAAAGATTAAGAAACAATGAAGAGTATCCTACAACTGTTCAAACTGTTATGGGATTATGTTATGGCTTAAAGTTGTCCGTTCCTGAAGCTGAAATGCTAATCGATAAAACGGACTTCAATATAAAACCGACGACACCACAAAACAATGCATATAGATGCGCATTGAGTGCATGTGCTGAAACTAGCATCTATGAAATTAACGAAATGTTAGAGTCCTGCGGTTATGAGCCGCTTGGAAGTTCTAGCGTCGATTGATAGACAGAACTTAAGAAGGAGGGCTTATGAAAGGTTCAGAAGCTAAAATGACCGGTTTCATGGAAGGTGCTGATAAGCGCTATGTAATACCGGTATACCAGAGAAAGTATGATTGGAAATATGAAAACTGCCGCCAGTTATACGATGATTTAAAGAAAATTGTAATCGACGGTAGAGACAGCCACTTCTTTGGTAGCATCGTTTCTGCTGTTGTTCCTAATGGCAGTAAAATCGAATATCACATCATCGACGGACAGCAGAGATTAACGACTATCACGTTATTGCTTTTAGCAATTCGCAATCTTATAGCTCAGGGAAAAGTAAAGACAGATGAAGGCAAGCTTGATGAACAGATAAGCCAGCGTTTCCTTATCTCGCCTTGGGCCAGTGAAGATGATAAGATTAAGCTACGTCCGGTTAAGAGTGACAGAGAGGCTCTTGTAAAATTGTTTGGTGATGAAGAGGACTATGACCTCGGTTCTAACCTTACAATAAATTATCAGTTCTTCTATGATATGGTGATGAAGGAAGAAGTTCCGGTAGCAGATTTATATGCGGCTATTGGAAAGCTTGAAATCATCAGCATTACATTAGACCAAGGAGATAATGCGCAGCTTATTTTTGAAAGCCTAAACTCTACTGGTCTTGCACTTACTGAAGGTGACAAAATCAGAAACTATGTATTGATGGGATTTCCAGCTCAGAATCAGACAAAGTACTACGATACATATTGGGCTAAGATTGAAAAGTACACCGCTAATGATGTAAGTGGATTTGTAAGAGACTATTTAAGCATCAAGCAGCAGGTTACTCCTACTGTCAGCAACGTTTATAGGGCATTCAAGAACTATGCGGAATCTGTATCACTTCCGATTGATACACTCCTTACAGACCTGCTCCGTTATGCAAGATTCTTTGAGAAGCTTCTTACATGCAAGAGCGGATTAAAAAAGCAGAAGCTTGACGACTGTTTGTATCGTTTGATGCGTCTGGAGATTGTTGTTACTCGTCCATTCTTGATGGAAGTATTGAGACTACATCAGGATGGTAAATTAACAAACGATGATGTGTTAAGAATTTTCTTGATTACAGAGAATTATCTGTTTAGAAGAAATATTTGTGAAGTGCCTACTAACGCATTAAACAAGATTTTCTTGAACTTAAATAAAGAAATCATCCGCTACGATAATACAGCAGATGATTATGTTTCAAAGTTCATTTATGCTTTGCTTTCTAAGAAGGAAAGTGGTCGATTCCCTGATGATGAGGAATTTGGATTAGCTTTTTCTGAAAAGCAGGTATATCAGATGCGTGGTAAATATAAAGCCTATTTGTTTGAGCGCTTTGAAAACTACGGAACAATTGAAACAAAGGATGTTTACACACATCTTGATAATAATGTTTATACCATTGAGCATATTATGCCACAGCATTTAACTCCAGCTTGGAATGAGAGCTTAGGTGCTAATGCCGCAGAAATCCATACAACATGGCTTCATCGTTTAGCTAACCTTACTTTAACTGGATATAATCCAAACCTGAGCAATAACACTTTTGTTGAAAAACGCGATGCTAAAGAAGGCGGATATAAAGCCAGCGGATTAAAAATGAACCAGAAGATTGCTACGAAGGATACATGGGGATTAGCAGAGCTTGAAGAACGTAGCAAAGAAATGCTGGAATTGGCTATGGAAATCTGGGCTTATCCAGAAACGGACTTTGTATCATCAGAGAAAGAGTTTGATTCATGCACTTTAGATGATGAGAACTTTGACCTGACTGGTAGAGATATTGCTAAGTACAGCTACTTAACAACAGAACAGCCTGTGACAAGCTGGACTGATATGTTCGAGCATATTGTTAAATTCCTTCATCAGAAGGACAAGTCTGTACTTATGTCGCTTGCATATAGTAAGAAGGAAAACACAGACCTTGCTGCGTATGTTACATACAATGAAGCAGATTTGCGCAGTGCTTTGAAGATTGATGAAAACTTATATATTGAGAAGAATACAAGCACAACACTTAAGATGTCGATTCTTCGTAGAATCTTTGCATTGTATGAAGCCGACCCTATGGATTTAGTATTCTATCTTAAAGACAGAGACTAAAGAAGCTTCAGATGCAGGCAGATACGAAATTAGAAGACGCTATTGGGAATATGCTCTTCCATCATTCAGGAGCAACACTTACATAGAGGAACTTTCAGTGGATGCAATCCTACAACATCTAATACAGAGTCTGGATTTTTTGGTATTAGTGGTTTCTGCATCAGCTGCATTGCTAATTACGATAATGCAAGAATTGACTTCTACTTGGGTAATGGAGACACCAAGAAGAATAAAGATACTTTCGACATGCTTTATAAGCATAAGAATGAAATTGAAAGTAAGCTGGGAATCGCACTTGCTTGGGATAGAGCAGACAATAATAAAGCATCATGGATGTGCTATCACCTCGAAGGCGTAAGTATTACTAACGAAGCCGACTGGCCAAGAATGGCTAAGTTTCATGCTGAGTGGAGTGATAAGAATTGCAGCGTGATGTTAGAATATTTATTGAGCGACGAAGAAAAGCGATTTAATGCTATCATAGCTATTTTTAGAGAATGGGTACAGTCGAAGGAAGGGACTCACCTTGATATAGCAAGATGCAATAGAACGTATACTCGTTTTACAACAGATAGAATGACTTCGATACTCCCTGATATTCCTGATGCTCCAAGTGGATGGAATACAGATAATCACCATTTCTATGAGATAATTAATCGCAATGGAAAAACAACATATATTCAGTTGGCTATCAGTTCAAAGAATATCACCGATGAATTCAGGGATATTTGTGACAACATTAATAATTATTATCCAGCAAAGATGGGTAAAGACGACTGGCAATGGAGAACTCCATTCAAGACTGCAACCATTGAACTTGGCGATGAATTAGACAAGGATGCAATTGTTGCTAAGCTTGATTCTTGTATGCAGGAGATTGTTGAATTTGAAGCTGATTTGGCAAACAAGCTTAATAAATAAGTGCTAAATATAAGGTTGAGATGATGCCTTTTATGTGGAAATAGTTCTACGATGACCAATTTCCTAAAATACCTATCATGGATTGAGACAGTAGATGGATTCAGTTCTGGCTATATATAGTAGAAATGTGGAATTGCGGATATGTTTCCACTTACGAAAAGGGTTTAGGTTGCGGATTGGATAAGGGCAAAATACGCCTATTGATATGTTTCGGCGAACTATCGGATTTTTGCTCAAAATGTGCTGAATCTTCTAATATAGCGACATCAATCAGCACGTATCGAGCCATGTGGGAAGTATCGTGCTTTTATACCGCAAATCAACGCAGAAATGACAATGTATGATGCGCAGAAGGCGATATAGGATATGAGACAGCGAAGTGATGTTATAGAATTTCCGGGACTATGAGAAAATTGCATAATCCATATTTTGAACTCCTCGAATTAGAGAGGAGTTTAAAAACAGCAGTAGCGAATGCCTTTTAATGTCGCCGAAGACATGGATCGAAGCGACAAGATACTGTCGGTGTTGCTTCCCAAGCAAGGTGCTACGGTACTACATACGCCCATAGCGATATTCTTCGCAGCTTGGATTTTCCTCTGAATTACAGTCATATATTAGAAAGATTGCAGGCGTTTAAAGACAAATGAAAACAGCCGGTTGTCTTTGAAATATTTATAAGAACGCATTTGTTATGTGAATGAGATAACAGGGGGGGATACCTGTATCAGAAGGTGCTAAAAGATTGAAGGCACCGTCACCGATACAATCGAATGAAGCCCTCCCGATTAAGCTGTATCACAATCTGCAATAAGATCGGTGCGATAAATATCCCTAAGAATCCAAGACACTTCACTCCGAGAAACATACACGCAAGCATCAATACCGGATGAATTCCCAGTTGCTTACCCACGATGCGCGGTTCAATAATCTGACGAATGACATTGATGATCAAATGTAAAATCAACAAGCCTGCCGCAAGCCTTGGCTGATGTCTGAAAAAGGCAATCGCGATCCAAGGATACAAAATAGTTCCCGTCCCCAAAATCGGAAAAATATCAAATAATGCGATCAGAAAAGCAATCGGCAGCGCATACTCCACTTTCAACAGCATCAATCCGATTGACAATTCACAAAACGTTATCAGCATCAAGCGTCCGTAAGCACCGCAATAATGCGCAATCGTATCCGTTACGATCATACGGATACGATAAAACCGCTCATGTGATTTTTTCGGGATCTGCCGCATAATAAAATGAGAGAGTACAGTGAAATCCAGGGTGAAAAAGATCGATGACAATAACGTAATAAAAAAAGAAACAATGATACCGGGCAGTGATGCGGTAATCGTTTTAAATAACGAAAATAAGGAAGCGCTTGAAGAAACGGTAAATGAGCGAAGGGAATCCAACGCCTGTGAAAAAAATTGATTCATATCAATATCGGCAGTAATCGGAAGCCTCGACAGCTCCCCCTCTAAATAATGAAATCCTTGATCCAGCATCGGCGCGATATCAGCTTCATACAAAGAAGGCAAATGAATGATAAAGGCAGACAGATAATGAAAACAATAAACACATAATGCGGTAAGCGCCGTACCGATCGTACCATAAAACAAAATCAAATAAAAAAACGCAATCAACCTTTGCGGAAAAGGCAGAATCTTAGCAGTGTTGCGAATGGCCGGACGCAGTGAGAAGGCAATCAAGAAACCGATAAACAGCGGCAATATTTCATACAGCACATAGTTAAAAAAGAAATACAGCACACAAAGCACGATCCCCCAATATAAAAAATGTATGATAGCAGCACGCTCTTTCTCCACATTCATAAGCTTCACCGTTTACAGTATATGAATCAAGATATCGAAATATGGCAATCCTATCCTACCGATTATGCCATAATATGACCGATTAGGGACAGACACTGAAAGAAAGCGGGAAAACGCTTGCACCAAACATAAAATCCATTACAATATAGGTATAATGAATATGTGAGGAGGTGCACCGCCATGGAACGAGGAAACGTATGCTTCAAAAATGACATTGCGGTTGTGCCAAAGCACATTAGTTTTTATCTGAAAGAAAACGGGATCATGTAAAATACCCGTTTTTATTTGTCCGGTTATCATAATACAAGGAGGTAAGAGACATGAATCAGATTGACATCAAGACATTTTGGGAAGCGTGTGCGAACGGTGATTTTACAACCGTATGCGCAGAGGTAAAGAAAGGCGCTGATATCAATTATCAAAACGGTGACGGAAGAACGGCATTGATGCGCGCGGCAAAGCGCGATCATAAGGATATCGTTCGCTATTTGGTGGATAACGGTGCCGATGTAAATGCAGAGGATAATAAAGGAAAAACCGCTATTATGGGAGCTGCGAAAAAAGGCAACAAAACGATTTGTAAAAAGCTGATTGAAGCGGGAGCCGATGTGAATAAAAAAGACGATCGCGGCAGAACAGCATTGATGCGCGCGGCATTTTTAGGCAGAGACCGCTGTGTTACGGTGCTGCTAGATGCTGGTGCGGATATCAATGCTCAGGATGAAACAGGTCGAAGCGCATTGATGGAAGCGTGCATCGCCTTTAAAAAAGATGTTATTCGCTTATTGTTGGAGCGAGGTGCCGATGTAAACCTCGGCGATAATAACGGCTGTACTGCATTGATGCGTGCAGCATACGGCGGTTATGCAGGCTTGGTTGAGGATTTGATTGCGAACGGTGCCGATAAGGAATTGATCGATAAAGAAGGTCGAAAAGCAGTCCATTATGTCCGTGGCGAATGCTTAGACCAGTTAAAGCCACTGTTGAAATAGGTAAGCATCATGCGTGATTATTTAGCACATGAGGTTCGGAATGTAGCCGTTTTAGGACATAGCGGCGCCGGCAAAACAGCAGTCTTGGAAAGCATGCTGTTTTTCACCAAAGCGAGCGATCGCTTCGGTCATACAAGCGAAGGCAGTTCACTGATCGATTATGATCCGGAGGAAATTCGCAGAGGTATTTCTGTATACACCTCTATCGTGCCTATCGAATGGAAAGAATGTAAAATCAATTTTTTAGATACACCCGGCTATGCCGACTTCTGCGGTGAAAAGGAAGCAGCAATCGCAACCGCGGATAACGCCCTGATTATCGTAGGAGCGAAGGAAGGGGTACAGAGCGGAACGATTCGAGCGTGGGAGGAAGCACAGAAGCGGAAGCTGCCGACGATCTTCTTTATCAATAAAACCGATGAGGAAAATGCCTCTTTTGACGCAGCCTATGCAAAGCTGCGCGAAGTGTTCGGGAAAAGTGTGATTCCCTTTGAAGTACCGATCATTGAAAACGATGAGGTCATCGGTTCCGTAAATATTCTCAGAGACAAGGCATGGTACTTTAAAGGTGAAAAGGCCGATCCGAATAAGGCCTGTGAGGTGCCTCAGCATATGGTCGAACAGGTCAAGGCATACAAGGATCAGATTGCCGAAGCAGTCGCAATGGGCGACGATGAATTAATGGAAAAATTCTTTAACGGTGAGGAATTCAGTGAAGCAGAGCTTACCAAAGGAGTTCGTTTAGGCGTGCGAAGCGGTGAAATACGTCCGGTATTCAGCGGTTCCGCAAATCTGACTGTCGGTATTGAGCGCTTAATGGATTTAATTATTAAATATTTCCCTGCATACGGTGAAGCAGGCAGCTTTATTGCATTCGATCAGGAAAAAAATGATGCGATCGTGTTGGAAACCAATGAAAAAGAAGCATTGAGCGTACAGGTGTTTAAAACGATCGTAGATCCTTTTGTCGGCAGAATTTCTTATTTAAAGGTAATGTCCGGTGTATTAAGCAGTGATACTGCTGTTTATAATACCCAAAAGGATAAGACGGAAAAAATTTCACAAATCTTTATCGTCAAAGGCAAGCATCAAACCGCTGTCGGTAAGCTGTTTACGGGAGATATCGGAGCAGTGGTAAAACTTCAGGCAACCCAAACAAACGATACGCTGTGTGAAAAGGGAAATCACTATGCGATTGAACCGATTCCGTTCTCAGAGCCGATGCTGGGCATGGCGGTATATCCGAAATCGAAAAACGATGAAGATAAAATGAGCAACGCATTGGCGCGTATCTGTGAGGAGGATGCAACACTGCGTTTAGAAAACAATAAGGAAACCAAACAAACAGTGCTGTACGGTGTCGGCGATCAGCATTTAGAGGTAGCCTTGAACAAATTAAAAGCCCGCTATAAAGTTGAGGTCGAATTAAAGATACCGCGCGTTCCTTATCGAGAAACGATTCGCGCTAGAATCATTGGGGAAGGAAGACATAAAAAACAAACCGGCGGGCACGGACAATTCGGTCATGTATTTATCGAATTTGAACCGAACGAGGAAGCGGTTGAAATGGTATTTGAGGAAAAAGTATTCGGCGGAGCTATCCCTAAGGGTTATTTTCCTGCGGTTGAAACAGGCTTAAAGGAATGCATGGAAAAGGGCGTTTTAGCCGGGTATAAGGTCGTGAATATCAAAGCAACCCTGTTAGACGGCAAATATCATGATGTCGATTCCAGTGAAATGGCATTTAAGCTTGCAGCCCATTTGGCATATAAGGATGCGATGCCAAAGGCAAAGCCTGTTCTTTTAGAGCCGATTGTGAATGTACATGTCAGAGTACCGGATGAATATACCGGTGATATCATCGGTGATTTCAATAAGCGGCGCGGTGCTATCATAGGTATGGATATGGCAGACGGCTATCAAATCATCAATGCACAGGTTCCGTTAGCAGAAATGCAGAAATATCCGATTGAATTAAGAGCGATGACAAAAGGTAGAGGCAGCTATACACAGGTATTTGAACGTTATGATCAAGTCCCGCAAAACCTCAGCGAGCGAATTATCACACAGGCAAAAGCAGCGGCCGAAGAAAATTAATCAATTATTTATAAAGATAAATATCAAAGAGTATGGACACATATTAATGCGTTACATACTCTTTTCTATGAAACAAAACACTTATTCATTTAATCCTGTGATTATATCAACTGTTCATATAATGAAGTATTATTGGATACAATACATAGTAAGACAGGAGGAATATTATGTACGATAAATGCGTATCCTATTTAGCTTCCCGAGGTGTAACAATCCATGACATTGCCCAATGTGTATTGTTTCTTCAGAAAGATTATCATCCGGAACTGAATGAAGCAATCTGTGAAAAGGTAATCAAAGAGGTTCTGCATAAACGTGAGGTTCAGCATGCGGTAATTACCGGAATTTGCCTTGATATTGCCGCCGAACAAAATAAGCTGGCAGATGAACAGCTGACCGATATTTTAAAAATCGATTCACCGCTGTACGGTATTGATGAAGTGCTCGCATACGGAATCTGTAATTTATACGGTTCGATTGCCTTGACGAATTACGGATATATCGATCGCTGTAAGCCCGGAATCATACGACAGCTGAATGCCCATCGAAAGCAATGCAACACCTTTCTCGATGATATCGTCGGTGCGATTGCGGCTGCAGCGGCAGGTAAGCTTGCCCATAGTCTGTGATAGTGCTGTATTTAAGTGTGTATCAGTAAAGTTGCAGAAAAGATAAGCATAAGCTCTTTTCTTAAATTGCGATTTACGGTATAATACAGGCAGTAAGGAGGCAATGATTATGAAGAAATGGTTGATTGCATGTTCATTGGTATTGTTGTTGAGTGCCTGTTCCTCTGCGGGCAGTGAAAGTATGAAAAAAACATCTGCCGATGAGGTGATTCGTCGTACCCAAATAGACGGAGAAAACAGCTTTTTACTTGTGTTGACCGCCGGTAATTGTTACTCCTGTGATGAATATGCGAAGGTAGTAGAGGAGCTGCAAAAGGAAAAGAAATTCGATCTTTACTATATTGATGTAGATAATGAAGATGAGGACAAACTGGAGGAATTAAAAATAACGCTCGGCGATATAGATACTTTGCCTATGACCTATTATTTTGATAAGGGCGTATTGAAAAAAGATAATATAAAGCGTAATTATATAGAATTGGAGACTTATCGAGAATGGCTGAAGTTATTGAAGATGTACTGAGAAAAGACGATGAGATAGTAGATATCATAACCAAGGCCGATATCATGAGGCAATTATCAAATTTGGGAGTACAACGCGGTATGCTGCTGATGATTGATGCCGACTGCACCAAGCTTGGATATATCAACGGTGGTGCACAGGTATTGATAGACGCATTGATTGAAACGGTTGGTTATGAAGGAACAATCGTCATGCCTGCTTTTAATTCTGATAATCTTGATCCGGCATGTCATGGATCAAAGCGGATTGCACGTGAAAATTGGGATTTGGTAAGAGATCACGCATTGCCGTTTCATCGTAAGCTCAGTGAACCCGATACTAAGGACGCATTGGTGCATCAGTTCTTACGCAATGAGGGAGTTATACGGTCTTATCATCCGATTTATTCCTTTGCGGCATGGGGCAAGTATGCCAAAATTATTTGCGATAAGCATCCGCTGCATTTTGGATTATCTAAGGAATCCCCGCTCGGAAAACTTGCGGAATTGAACGGCTATTCCTTGTTGTTGGGATGCGGATATGATGATTGTACAGCTTTTCAGTTGGCACGTTACAGCGGAGACCAACTGCCGATAAAGATTCTTTCCGCACCGATTGAACAAAATAACAAAATGGTATGGAAAGACATGCTTGATTTGGAATTGGAAAACAGCGGATTTGAAGTAATCGGTCAGGTGATGGAAGAACGCAAAATCGTGAAGAATATGTATTTGAATACAGCCCGCTGTCGCTTCTTTTCCGCTCGTGAAGCAGTGAATATCGCAA
Source organism: Erysipelotrichales bacterium (assembly GCA_910576855.1). Lineage (GTDB taxonomy): Bacteria > Bacillota_I > Bacilli_A > Erysipelotrichales > Erysipelotrichaceae > C-19. Next base: position 2,738 of record CAJTJP010000009.1, on the reverse strand, counting down.
CCGCTTATTTCCATATTAATTGAGATGAATCAATGTATTATGAGCGGTCATGAAACTGATTTATAATCAAGTAACAGAAAATAAGACGTGTTTCATTTAACATTATGAATATTCGATGACGATATAAATAAATCCAAAAACGAATGTACGTTAAGTCATTAGGGATCATGGTGACTGTTGATTACATTCGTTTTATTTATAAGAAATTAGTTTACTTTTATATGACACAAATTCAAATGAAGGGAAACAATTTAAATATTCCCGATATCCCTTGCAGATTGCGCTGAATCAGCTTTAATGCTTATAATGAGTTTATGTACTCAGTATGTAATGAGGCTATTTTAATGAGCGCTCCAAAATATTAACAACTTCAGAAAGTCCGGCTTCATCTTCCGCATCAAAGCGATTAAAAATCGGTGCATCAATGTCTAAGACGGCGATAATTTCTCCCTTGTGATAAACAGGTAGCACAATCTCCGATAAGCTGGCACAATCACAAGCGATATGTCCCGGAAATTGCTTTACGTTGTCAACGCGCATGATTTGACGCTTCATGAAACAGCTTCCGCATACTCCTTTACTAAACGGAATACGAAAGCAAGCCGGCTTTCCCTGAAACGGTCCCAGCAACAACTCTTGATTAACATTGCGGTAAAAGCCCACCCAATTAATATCATGTAAGCTTTGATACAACAAAGCACTTGTATTTGCCATAACAGCGATTAGATCATGTTCATCATCTAAAAGTGCGGTTAGCTGTTTAGTGATTTCGGTATAAGCGATTTTCTTATTCATGAGCTCTACTCCTTATATATATGATATATCCCGTTATGGCATATTTAAGCAAGACATTATTTGAATCGTTATCGGCTTTATTATGCTATATAGAGAATCGATTATAAAACTATGCCATATTATATCATAAATATACACAATAAAAATATTTGTGTTCTTTCCTATACCGTAAAAAAGCGAAATAAGCATAATTTGCTTAATGCCTTTAAATCCATTAATAAGCCGAGCCTATCTATATCCGTAGTTCGTTCACTCAATAAAAAAGAAGGCTTTAATCGCCTTCACATAAATCGCTTTCACTGTCAGAGAATTTTTTATAAGCTTTAGCGATGCTGTCCTTAGTATCCGATTTCATCTTATACCATCCCTGTGCACACATCATCTGAAAGACCTCACGCTGTACATCTGAAATCTGCGTATAGACTTGATTGATTTCCTGAAACAATTCCTCGTTGCTTGCCTCCTGAGTGAACAGATTTAATTCCGCTTTCATATGCTTCAGTGTAACCAACAGATTTGTGGCAATTTCTTTATCTGCGTATTTACTTTTTGCCATATTAGTTTGCCTCTCTTTCTAATTGCTTTAACAGATTGCGATAACATTCGCAAAGCACTTCGTTCACATGCTGAAAACACTTTTCCACGTCTTTATCTTTAATCATTGTAAGATCATTTGCAACACGCTTATTCAATACGAGCGTTTGATCAAGAATATCTGATAAATACAGAACATCCTTTGCAGTTAACATAAACGAGTTTTGAGATTTCATTATCATTTGCCATGACAATAAGTATGTCATGTCCTCCTTTCTGCTTTATTTTTATTATGGGAGAAAGGATAAGTTTTATACACAATGAGTTGATATATGGTATAATTGATTGACGGTAAGGAGTGTTCTGGTGATTGTGAAAGAAAAAGAGCGAGTTTATATACAAAGCTATAAGCATGACGGAAGTTTGCATCGAACATGGGCCAAGGGTTTTGTGATTGAAGCGAATGCGATACGCATCGTTGCGGTGACCAATCGTGCACTGGTGAGTGAAGCGGATGGACGCCGTTGGGTTACAAGAGAACCGGCCATATGCTTTTTTTATCCGGATCACTGGTATAATGTGATTTGTATGATTCGAAAAAGCGGTATTCACTATTACTGTAATATGGCATCTCCAAGTATTTATGACGGAGAGGCAATTAAAAATATTGATTATGATTTAGATGTAAAGGTTACACCGAGCGGCAAAATTCTCATCTTGGATGAGGATGAATATGCGCAGCATTCTATAAAAATGAAATACAGTGAAAAACTTGATTTTATTCTGCGCAGTGAAATGGAGGAATTGATTCATAAAATAGAATGCGGTGTTTCTCCGTTCAATGAGGAAGAAATATGGGAGCTGTATGATCGCTATCTGTCGTTGTTATAGCGTTCTTTTTTTGTAGTTGCAGCGTTTGATAGGTATGATGATCGCAGGCTTTATCGATGAATAATCATCGGGTCGTGAAAAGAGTGATCTAAAATAATCAATAGAATCGATGTTGTTGACATCAAATCGAATGTAAAACGACAGAGATTTTCATGTATAAAATATCTATGGGGATCGAAATCACTCAATGAAAGGGCTTTACATATTTATTCAGTCATATTCTGACTAAAAATACCAAAAAAAGTAAAGAAAAAGATTGACAAGAGAAAGAAGAGTGTTGTATCATATACGAGCGCCAAAAAGCGCGAACCGGTCTTTGAAAACTAAACAGGAAACGTCAATTTCAAATATCAAAAGATATTTCGGAAAACAAAAAAAGAAAAGCGCAAAGCGCTTGAGCTAAATCAAATGGAGAGTTTGATCCTGGCTCAGGATGAACGCTGGCGGCATGCCTAATACATGCAAGTCGAACGAAGACTGTTGAAAGCTTGCTTTTGACAGACTTAGTGGCGAACGGG